>CAIJOY010000001.1 GCA_903822425.1 uncultured Actinomycetes bacterium
CCGATTGTGTCGCGCATTTCAGTTAGAACTACGATCTTTCCCTTGTTCTGCGGGGCAAATAATTGATCGAGAGTGTGAATACCTTTGGGATTCTTCTCTGTATTCCAACCAAAGCCGGCCATGATGCCCTGCCATGTAAGTGATGACTCACGATTTGGGTCATATGAAGGAGAGGCTAATGAATCAAGAATATTTACCTTATTTGGAACATTTGCTACATCAAATTTCTGTGTGTAGCCAAGGCGCAGCCAACGTGCAGCCATCCAGTCAGTTGGTGTGACAACGTCATAACCAATATCTTCTCCAAGCTTTAGCTGCGCTTGAACTTTTCCAAAGAATTCATCGTTGTCGTTGTAATCTTCAAAATACTTCGCTGTAAGACCAGTTTGTGTCATAAACTTTTCAAGAGTTGGGTATTTCTTTGTTTTATCGTCATAATCTAAATACAACGGCCAGTTACCCCAACGAACAGTCTTTGCATCACCGCCGGCAGATGAAGAACCGCCGCCACATGCCGCAAGTAGTCCTGCTGCACCTAATCCACCTGCTCCTGCTAAAACAGCACGGCGTGAAATCTGCGTTCCAAGAATTGAACGCGCTTCAGGTGATAGTGAATGCTCTTGTGACATTGATGTGCTCCTTCGTGATTCGGGTTCTTGGGCGAAATACTACGCCCCAAGGTTGGTCATGACGTGCTTGATTCGTGTGTAATCCTCAAATCCATAGGCAGAGAGATCCTTGCCGTATCCCGAGCGCTTGAAACCACCGTGCGGCATCTCAGCAACAACTGGGATATGGGTGTTGATCCAGACGCATCCAAAGTCAAAGGCCTTTGCCATTCTCATCGCACGGCCATGGTCCTTAGTCCAAACGCTTGAGGCCAAGCCATACTCAACCCCGTTGGACTTTGAAATCGCATCGGCCTCATCACTAAATTTCTGAACGGTAATGACTGGACCAAAAATCTCGCTTTGAATCATCTCGTCATCCTGCTTCAAATCGGCAACAACAGTTGCTGGGAAGAAGAAACCTGGCTTATCTAGAGCTCTTCCACCGGTAGTAACTCTGGCGTGGGAAGGAAGGCGATCAAAGAAGGCGCTGACTCTGGCTAGCTGGTTTGCATTATTAACTGGCCCTAAGAAAACATCTTCAGATGGGGAACCGATAGCAATCCCCTTAGCCTGCTCGGTCAAAAGAGCGACAAAGTCATCATAAACACTTGCTTCAACGATGACTCGTGTTGCAGCAGTGCAATCCTGGCCGGCATTGAAATAACCAGCAATAGCAATTCCCTCAGCTGCAGCTGCAAGATTTGCATCAGCAAAAACAACCACAGGAGCCTTGCCACCTAGTTCAAGGTGAACTCGCTTGAGTTGTGTAGCAGCAGATTGTGCAACTTGAATTCCTGCCCCAACTGAACCAGTGATTGAAACCATGTCAGGACGTTTGTGTTCAACAAGCATGCGGCCAGTTTCACGTTCACCGCAGACAACATTGAAAACACCTGCTGGTAAAAACTCTGACATAACATTTGCCATCCAGACAGTTGATGCTGGAGTTGTATCACTTGGCTTTAACACAACAGTATTACCCGCAGCAATTGCTGGAGCCCACTTCCACACAGCCATCATCATTGGATAGTTCCATGGTGTTACCTGTCCAATTACACCAACTGGTTCGCGGCGAATCATTGATGTCATACCGGGCATATATTCCCCAGCAGATTTTCCTTCA
>CAIJOY010000002.1 GCA_903822425.1 uncultured Actinomycetes bacterium
TCCTCCACCACAAGGTGGCGGAACACAAGGTTCTCCTCCACCACAAGGTGGCGGAACACAAGGTTCTCCTCCACCACAAGGTGGCGGAACACAAGGTTCTCCTCCACCACAAGGTGGCGGAACACAAGGTGGCACTAACGATAAGTGGACAACGTGTTATCGCAAGAACGGTGGTCAACTCAGCGGCGTCGTGAGTACAAATGCGACTCAATACATCGCAGGCCCACCAACTTTTGAGGAAGCTTCACAATCATTGGATTACAAAGTAGCGGCCCCGCACTACTTATCTAACGGCAGCGTCTTTCAGGGTACATACAACTTACAAGTGAGTGAAACTTTAGCTAAGTGCATTTATGGATTCACCGATGCACCTATTAGCGCAACCGTTTCGGTTATCAGTAGCGATGGTGCGGCAAAGGTAATGACAACTCTTGTGAGTACATCTGGAGGATTCGTGCGACTTTCAGTGGCAGGTTTTACATTCTCCAGCCCAACAATCAGAGTGAAGTTATCCCAAAAATCCACGGATGCTTCAAAATCCACAACGACACCAACTAAAACTCCATCTGCAACAAGCAATAGCAATTCTGCTAATGGCGCTAACACGGGGACGAAAGCAACATCAACAAAGAGCATTATTTGCCTCAAAGGAAAGCTCGCTAAAACTGTCACTGGCAAGAGCCCAAAGTGTCCGTCGGGTTATAGTCTCAAGAAGTAAGCACGTAACTTCTCTTCTCACCCTCGAATTTACTTCTTCTCAAGGTTGTATTTTCCGAAGGCTCTTCAATAGGATCTTCACGTGAGCACAGCGCATCCATACATTCCTAACTTGGATACAGATGTCCGCGCTGCGATGTTGAAATTTATTGGGGCTGCATCGATTGAAGAGTTTTACTCGGACATTCCTACTGAATTAAGAGTGTCAGGTTTATTAGATCTACCCGAACCATTCTTGGCAGAACAAGATCTGGTCAAACATGTCACTTCACTATTAGGCAAAAACATTCCTACAACTAAAACCATGAGTTTCTTAGGCGCCGGAACCTATAACCACTACGTGCCAGCAGTTGTTGATGAAGTGATTAATCGTGCCGAGTTTCTAACCGCATACACCGGGCGCTCTTACGAAGACCACGGTCGCTATCAAGCACTGTTTGAATACGAATCTTTGATGGCAGAACTGCTTAATATGGATGTAGTTAACGTCCCAACTTATGACGGCCTTGCTGCAACATCTACCGCGATTGCGATGAGTGAACGCATTACAGGTCGCCGAAAAGTAATCGTTGCTAGCGATGTGAACCCCGATAAATTTTCAAAAGTAAAAAACTTTAATCTGCGCACTATCGACTTTATTTTTGTCCCCACAGTTGATGGTGTCGCAGATGTGGCAGCTATTAGTAAGCTCATGGATTCACAGACGGCAGCAATCTGGATTGAATCTCCAAGCTATTTGGGTTCGTTAGAAATCGCGATTGAGAAACTTTCACAGTTGGCACATGGAGTTGGCGCAATTCTTATCGTGGGTACAGACCCGATTGCACTGGGTGTTATTCAATCCCCGGCTGATCAAGGCGCCGATATTGTCTGTGGGGATATCCAATCTTTGGGCTTGCATCAATGGTTTGGTGGCGCTCACGGCGGATTTATCGCAGTTCATGATGACACCCGATTCATTATGGAGATGCCATCTCGTCTTTATGGTCTTGAAACAACTTCTGTTGCGGGTGAATATGGATTTGGCGAAGTTGCATACGGTCGCACATCTTTAGCAAAACGTGAAGCAGGAAAAGAATGGGTCGGCACTGCTGCCGCCTTGTGGGGAATTGCAGCAGCGGTCTATTTAAGTTTGATGGGACCAGCCGGTATGCGCGAAGTTGGCGAAACAATTCTTGCTCGCACACAGTATGCAGCCTCTCGCCTTTCCAAAGTACCTGGGCTATCCATCAAACCCAGCGCTGCAAACTTTCGCGAATTCGTTCTAGAGATCAAGAGTATTTCTGCAAGTGATGTAGTTGCTAAAGCTCGCAAAGAGGGAATTGAACCTGGCGTAGTTTTGAATAATCACCAAATCTTGGTCTGTGTGACAGAGATGAACTCGCAAGTCGAAATTGATCATCTGGTTGCGTGCCTTGCAAAAATTATGGGAGGTCGCAGCTAATGGCTCTCCCTATTTCTAAAAAACCAGCGATACGTCGATTCCATCAAGCACGATGGGATGAAGAAATAGTTTTTAACTTGAGTGTTCCGGGTGAGCGAGGAGTCTTAGTCTCTGCAATTGAGCCAGGCGTGCTTGCTGAAGTTGGCGCAGTTTCAAAACTTCTGCCTGCATCCCTTGCTCGCACGAGTGCACCTCAGTTGCCAGAGATTGCCCAAATGAAAGTTCTCAAACATTTCTTACGTTTGAGTCAAGAAAACCTCGGCGCTGATCTCAACATCGATATTGGCCAAGGCACATGCACCATGAAATATTCACCGAAAATCAATGATGCCATTATTCGCCGCCCCGAATTAGTAGACATACATCCATTACAAGATCCTGCAACGGCACAAGGCGCATTAGAAATTATCTGGAAAACTGAGAGAATTTTGGCAGAAGTATCAGGACTCGATGCGGTTTCATTACAGACCAGTTCTGGATCTGCTGCAATCTGGTCCAATGTGGCAGTAATACGGGCTTATTTTGACAGCCTTGGCGAGGGCGATACTCGTGATGAAATTGTCACCACTATTTTTTCTCATCCATCAAATGCTGCAACGGCTAAAGCTGCTGGTTACAAGATCATCACTTTACATCCGGATGAGAACGGCTACCCCAGTGTTGACTCATTCCGTGAAGTCATTTCTGAGCGCACAGCAGCGCTTTTAATCACTAATCCAGAAGATACCGGGATTTTTAATCCTCACATTCATGAAATTGTGAACCTATTTCACGAAGTTGGCGCACTTGCTTGTTATGACCAAGCTAATGCAAATGGAATTCTGGGAATTACTCGTGCAAAAGATGCAGGCTTTGATCTGTGTCACTTCAATCTCCATAAAACATTTAGCACACCTCATGCATGTGGTGGCCCGGGTGCAGGGGCAAGTTGCGTCACTGCAAAACTTGAACCATTCTTACCTTCTCCTGTGATCAAACGAGTCGGCGATACTTATTCATTAGATCACAATCGTCCACTCTCAATTGGCAAAGTTGCACCGTTTTATGGAGTCCTGCCCAACATCGTCCGTGCTTACTCATGGGTGATGAATTTGGGTGCACAAGGTCTGCGCGATGTTGCCGA
>CAIJOY010000003.1 GCA_903822425.1 uncultured Actinomycetes bacterium
CCTGGGTTTATTAATCACCCTGGCGTTGTGAATGGCGCTAGCGAGTTATTCGTTCATATCTGGGGCGAGAACGGTAAACATGCACGCTCTGCTATTGGAGTCGCAGAACTTCCTCTGGATACTCCAGTTGAAGTTGAACTTACTGTTGAACTACGCGGGTAATTAACGCCCGCGCTTGCTCAAGCGCTCAAGATCCAATACAAGTACTGCGCGACCATCAAGGCGGATCCAGTTACGCCCTGCAAAGTCAGCAAGTGCTTTGTTAACCGTTTCACGCGATGCTCCGACTAGTTGAGCTAATTCTTCTTGAGTGAGATCATGATTGACATAGAGTCCTTCAGCGGTTTGTTGTCCGAAACGCTCACCTAGATCGATAAGAGCTTTTGCAACGCGCCCTGGGACATCCGAAAAGACTAAATCTCCAACAACTTCATTAGTACGACGCAAACGTTGAGCCAGACGCGCTAAGAGTTCCAGAGCAACTTCTGGGTGTTTGGTAATCCAAGGAATTACTTGATCATGTCCAAGGCTGAGTAATCGAACATCGGTTACTGCAGTTGCAGTAGAAGTACGTGGGCCTGGATCAAAAAGTGAAAGTTCACCGAACATTTCACCGGGTCCAAGGACAGATAATAAGTTTTCGCGTCCATCACCGCTGGATGTTCCTAGTTTTAGCTTGCCTTCGACGATGACATATAAATGATCGCCCTCATCGCCCTCAGAAAAAAGTACTGATCCCTTATTTAATTTCACGCTCTCCATGGATGAGCGCAGGGATACTGCAGCGGCATCATCAAGTGCGGTAAAGAGTGGGGCTCGTCGTACGGTTTGCTCGTCTTGGGTCACGAGCGGCACTTTACTAGTAAATGACACTAACTTTCACCCTGCCTAAAGGGGGGTAATCTCTGCCGAGTGCTAGCCCAAACCACTACCCAAGCGCGGGCTCGAGCCATGTATCGGATTTTGAGCAAGACCTATCCAAATGTTCGATGTGAATTGGATTTTACAAACCCTCTCCAACTTTTGGTAGCTACTGTCCTATCAGCTCAGTGCACAGATAAAAGGGTCAATCAAGTGACACCAGCACTCTTTAAGAAATATAAGAATGTAAGGGCTTTTGCGAAAGCTGATATTCGAGATATTGAAACTTTGGTTCACTCAACCGGTTTTTTTCGAGCCAAAGCCAGGAACATCCATGGACTCGCAATGAAGATTGAAAGTGATTTCAACGGAGAAGTTCCTCGAACTATAGAGCAACTAGTTACCTTGCCAGGTGTTGGTAGGAAAACTGCAAATGTGGTTTTGGGCCATGCATTTGATACACCTGGAATTACAGTGGATACACACTTTGGCCGTTTGAGTCGAAGATTCGGATGGACGCAAGAAAAGGATCCAGTCAAAGTAGAATTAGAAGTCGCTGAACTCATACCTCAGAAAGAATGGACCAATTTGTCGCAGCGCATGATTTGGCACGGAAGGCGTGTATGCCATTCCCGCAAACCTGCATGCGGTGCGTGTTCTCTAGCAAAAATGTGTCCCTCGGTGGGGATCGGTGAAATGAATCCTGAATTAGCTAAAGCACTTGTCAAAACCGATAAGGATTTTCGATGAAGAAAATTTCACTTCTACTAGCGCTGGCGCTTTTAACAAGTTGTTCATCGACGCCAGTAAAAGTTGCTCCCGCAATTGTCAACGTCACAAGTTGTGATTCAATTACTGTGACGGATGTAAAGACGGGGATAGATTTTCCTTGCATGGATGGAAAATCAACACTGAATTTTGCAGCGCTTAAAGGCCCACTCATTGTAAATGTCTGGGGGTCGTGGTGTGAAAGTTGCAAGGACGAACTCCCTATCCTGATTGATTTCTACACTCGAGCCGCATCCAAAGTAAAGCTTCTAGGAATTGATGTTGAAGAATCCAATACACACGCAGGTGCTGATTTTGTAAAGACAAGCGGAATCACGTGGCCTAATGTGATGGATCCAGATGGTCGCTCTCGAGGATTCTTTGGCATGGGCGTTCCTGTTACGTGGTTTATCGACGCAACAGGAACAGTGGTTTACAAGAAGATCGGCACAATTAAAAGTGTGCAACAACTTGAAGGTTTAACGATGACTCATCTCAAGATATCGGTAAGCTAAAAAGATGATCGTTGACGTACTTTTGATTCTTGCTGGAGTCTTCGCAATAGTGACGGGTTATCGGCGCGGTTTTCTACAAACCGTCTTTGCCACTGTGGGATACATCGGCGGAGGCATAGCCGGTCTGGCTTTAGCACTGCATTCTGAAACGTTGATGCACAATGCCGCATTCAAATTTGGGCTAACTCTTTTAGCCATACTTGTAGGTGCTGAAATCGGACAAAGAATTCTCGGCTCCCTTGCAAAAGTCTTTCATGCACGAATTCTGTGGACACCTCTGCGTTTCATCGATTCATTAGCTGGCGTAGTACTTGAGTGTCTTCGAGTGGGAGTTCTTGCCTACCTTCTTATCTCGCTCGTTCTATGGTCGCCATGGAGTGCGGCACGCAGTGCAGTCTCTGAGAGCACGATTTATCCCAAGGTGAATAAGGCGATGCCGCACATTGTTACCCAATTACGCAGCGAGATCGAGAAAAACTTTTCAGTTAATCTTCCGAAGTAGCGTTTTGCAAACCCTCTGAAATCAGCTTCATGATGTTGGGATCTGCGAGGGTTGTTGAATCCCCTACTGCGCGATTTTCTGCTACATCTCGCAATAAACGGCGCATGATTTTTCCACTCCGCGTCTTTGGAAGTTCAGCAACGATGAGAATCTGACGCGGCTTTGCAATGGCGCCAATTTCTTTGGCAACATGGTTACGAAGTTGCTGAATAAGCTCATTACCTTCGGCGTGAGCTATTCCGCTGCGCAAAATTACGAAGGCCACAATGCCCTGTCCTGTCATCGCATCAGATGCACCAACAACTGCGGCCTCAGCTACCACTTCATGAGACACAAGAGCTGATTCAACTTCTGTGGTTGAAATTCTGTGGCCAGAAACGTTCATCACATCATCAACTCGACCGAGTAACCAAATGGCACCGTCATCATCAAGTTTGGCACCATCGCCTGCGAAGTAGAGATTTTCAAACTTCGACCAGTAACTTTCCGCATACCGCTCGGGCTCTCCCCAAATTCCACGCAACATTGCTGGCCATGGCTCAGTCAGAATCAAGTAGCCGCCGTGACCATGTTCAACTGGTTTGGCATTGTCATCAACTACTTTTGCACTAATGCCCGGCAGGGGGCGCATTGCTGAACCAGGCTTGCTGGCAGTAATGCCAGGCAGTGGCGAAATCATGATTGCGCCAGTTTCAGTTTGCCACCACGTATCAACAATCGGGCAACGTTCCGCGCCAATAATTCGGTGGTACCACATCCAGGCCTCTGGGTTAATGGGTTCACCAACAGATCCAAGCAAGCGAAGAGATGAAAGATCATGCGCCTGTGGAAATTCATCTCCCCATTTCATCCATGTGCGAATTAGTGTTGGTGCCGTATACAAAATGGTCACACCATATTTGGCAACGAGTTCGAAGATACGTCCTTTATGCGGTGTATCAGGAGTGCCTTCATACATCACCTGTGTAGCACCGTTAATGAGCGGACCGTAAACAACATAACTGTGGCCAGTAATCCAACCCACATCGGCAGTACACCAAAAAACATCACTTTCAGCTTTGATATCGAAAACCATTTTGTGCGTAAAGGCCACTTGGGTGAGGTAGCCACCTGTTGTGTGGAAAATTCCCTTAGGTTTGGCTGTTGTTCCCGAGGTATAAAGAATAAATAGTGGGTGCTCACTGTCAAAACTTTGCGCAATATGTTCTGGTGATTGACGCTCAACAATTTCATGCCACCAGACATCACGGTCGTTATCCCATGCCGTTTCTTGCCCTGTGCGCTTTACAACTAAAACTTTTTTCACATGTGTGGCGCCAAGAAGGGCTTCGTCAACGGCAGGCTTAAGTGCAAATGCGCTTCCCTTGCGGAATCCACCATCTGCTGTGATTACCAAAGTCGCATCTGCATCTTGGATCCGGGAGAGAAGTGCTTCTGCAGAAAATCCTCCAAAGACAACAGAGTGTGGTGCGCCAATTCGAGCACATGCCAACATTGCAACCGCAGCTTCAGGGATCATTGGCATATAAATTGCAACACGATCGCCGGATTTAATCCCTAGTTCAGTTAAGGCATTGGCAGTTTTCTTAACATCGATCAAGAGTTGCGCATAAGTAATAGTGCGGGTATCTCCAGGTTCTCCTTCAAAGTGAAAAGCAACTCGATCCCCGCGTCCTTCATTCACATGACGATCTAGCGCGTTAACCGATGCATTAATTTTGCCGCCGATAAACCACTTTGCAAATGGCGGTTGCCACTCTAAGACTTGGCTCCACGGTGCATCCCATTGAAGTTCGCGTGCTTGGCGTTCCCAAAAAGCTAAGCGATCCTTATTGGCCTCTGCGTAAATAAATGGCTGAGCATTGGACTCAGCGGCAAATTCAAGGCTAGGTGGAAAGGTACGAGTTTCAGTCAACAGATTTTCAAGGGTCTCTTCACTCATGATTTGAGGAGGCTACTCTGCGCGCTTGCTTTTCGGAAGTAATGCACGGCAGGAGATTCTTCACAGGGGGTAGTAGGTACCACTTTTATTCTGACATCAACAGTCACAATTCCCACCTGATACCTAGGTATGACTCTAGAAAGAAAGGAAGCCATGACTCTGACCGCATTTATTGCAGCGCTGTTGAAGATCTTCTCGACCCCCTCCCTGGTCGGCAAGCTCTTCTTGCTGCTCACCAAGATGTTTGGAACGCTGATCTTCTAGGACTAGCGTCCACAAACATCGATAAAGTCGCCATCCGGAGCCCATTTCCGTATGGCGACTTTGTTCTTCAGGGTGCTTATGTGGTGGAATTGGCCGTAAGCCTCCAATCTGCCCAACGGCGCGCACGATAAGAGATTTACATTCGCGCAATCAGTGGGAGCCAAAATGCCAATCGCCAGTCCTGAGATTTATTCACAAATGTTGGATCGCGCCAAAAAAGGCGCTTTTGCATATCCAGCAATCAACGTCTCATCCTCTTCAACACTTGTGGCAGCTCTTCGTGGTTTTGCTGAAGCTAACTCGGATGGGATTATTCAATTTTCTTGGGGTGGCGCAGAGTTTGCATCTGGTTCTACAGTCAAGAACATGGTTGACGGTGCAGTTGCACTTGCTGAATTTGCCCATGTGGTGGCAAAGAATTACAACGTCAACATCGCCTTACACACAGATCATTGCCCAGCAGAAAAACTTGATGGCTTTATGCGTCCACTTCTTGAGTTTGGCGCACAAAGAATTAAAGATGGCAAAGCGCCACTTTTTAATTCACACATGTGGGACGGATCAGCAGTTGATATGACAGAGAATATGCGCGTCTCTGCAGAGATGCTCAAGATGTCTGTAGCAGCTCACACAATTCTTGAAATCGAAATTGGAGTTGTTGGTGGAGAAGAAGATGGCATCGAAGCCAAGCACGATGCAAAGTTGTATTCACATCCAGAGGATGCGCTCATGACTCTTGCGACTTTAGGATCTGATCCAAAAGCGCGTTACCTGGTTGCAGCAACTTTTGGCAACGTGCATGGTGTTTATAAGCCTGGCAATGTTGTCTTGCAACCCAAGATTTTGCGTACTTTGCAAGATGCTGTTGCAAAAACGATGGGACTTCCAGAAGGTAGCAAACCAATGGATCTTGTTTTCCATGGTGGCTCCGGATCGCTTTTGAGCGAGATTCGCGAAGCGTTGGATTACGGCGTTATTAAGATGAATATCGATACAGATACTCAGTACGCCTACACACGTCCAGTTGTTGATCATGTCTTAAAAAATTACGACGGCGTGTTGAAGATTGATGGCGAAGTTGGAAACAAGAAAGCGTACGATCCTCGTGCTTGGGGCAAACTGGCCGAAGCAGGCATGGCGGCCCGTGTTGTCCATGCATGCGAAGATCTTCGTTCTACCGGTACGTCACTGCTCGCTTAATTTCCGACTAATGCTTGAAAGAAAGGCTTAATTCATGCCTGCGATAGTGCTGCTGGGTGCTCAGTGGGGCGATGAGGGCAAGGGTAAAGCCACCGATATTTTGGGTGATCGCGTTGATTATGTTGTGCGTTATCAAGGTGGCAATAACGCGGGCCACACTGTTGTTATCGGCGATCAAAAATACGCTCTGCACTTATTACCCTCTGGCATTTTAAGTCCCAACGTTGTTCCAGTTATTGGAAATGGCGTAGTTATTGATCCCGGTGTCCTCCTGCAAGAAATTAAGGGCCTCACTGAACGCGGAATCGATTGTTCAAAATTAGTTATCAGCTCTAATGCTCATTTGATAACTCCTTATCACCGCACGATCGATAAAGTTACAGAACGTTTTCTTGGCAACTCCAAAATTGGCACAACTGGTCGAGGAATTGGCCCGGCGTATGCAGACAAAATCAATCGCATAGGAATTCGTGTACAAGATCTTTTTGATCCATCGATTTTGCGTCAGAAAATCGAAGGAGCTCTTCGAGATAAGAATCAAGTGCTTATCAAAGTCTTTAACCGCAAGAATATTGAAGTCGATGAAGTACTGGATGAGTATTTAGCGTATGCCGAGATCTTGCGCCCATTTGTGACCGATACTGGTTTATTACTCAACAGAGCCCTGGAAGCCGGCAAAACAGTTCTGTTAGAGGGCTCCCAAGGAACACTTCTTGATGTCGATCACGGTACATATCCCTTTGTAACCTCTAGCAACCCAACAGCTGGGGGCGCATGCACGGGTTCTGGAATCGGCCCAACCAAAATCACCCGTGTAATAGGAATCGTGAAGGCATACACAACTCGCGTTGGTTCTGGACCATTCCCCACAGAACTTCTCGATGAAGATGGGGAAAAACTTCGCAGTATCGGCGGGGAAATTGGTGTGACAACAGGTCGTGCTCGTCGTTGCGGTTGGTATGACGCACCGATCGCTCGCTATGCAGTAAGAGTGAATGGTTTGACTGATTTCTTCCTGACTAAACTGGATGTCTTAACAGGTTGGGAAAAGATTCCTGTCTGTGTTGCTTACGAGATAGATGGCAAACGCGTGGAAGAACTTCCTGCATCGCAATCTGATTTTCATCACGCGATACCAATTTATGAATATTTACCAGGCTGGAAAGAAGATATTTCTAGCGCTAAGACTTTGACTGACCTTCCTAAGAATGCTCAGTCCTACATTAAATTTTTAGAAGATATTTCAGGGGCGCCCATGAGTGCTATCGGCGTAGGGCCAGGTCGCACACAAACGATCGTTGTGAAGGATTTCATCTAACGATGAAAATCCTCCTAGTGGGCGGCGGCGGTAGAGAACACGCACTCGCACTAGGACTCAAGGCAGATCCAGAAGTTACCGAGTTGCATTGCGCACCCGGAAATTTAGGGATTAATGAGTTTGCAACAATTCACCCCCTCGATATCACCGACAACGAAGCAATTGTTGCTTTAGCTACCGAGCTAGATATTGATCTTGTTGTAGTTGGACCCGAGTTGCCATTGGTTAATGGCGTTGCCGACTTGCTGAGAGCAGTCGGTATTGCAACTTTCGGACCCTCAAAGGCAGCAGCGCAATTAGAAGGATCAAAGAATTTTGCTAAAGAAGTGATGCATGATGCTGGTGTAGCAACAGCAAGAAGTACTACGTGCAGCACACGAATTGAAATAGAACATGCACTTGATGATTTCGGTGCACCATATGTTGTCAAAGATGATGGATTAGCCGGCGGTAAAGGCGTAGTTGTGACATCAAATCGAGATGAGGCGCTAGCACACGCACTCTCTTGCAAGAAAGTGGTCATTGAAGAATTTCTTGATGGTCCAGAGATATCACTTTTTGGAATATCTGATGGAAAAAATATTGTTGCCATGCAACCAGCGCAAGATTTTAAAAGGGCACTCGATGGTGATCTTGGCCCCAACACTGGTGGAATGGGTGCGTACTCTCCCTTGCCCTGGGCGCCAAGTGAGATTATCGAACAGACGCATCGTGAAGTATTAGCACCCATGATCGCCGAGATGTCTGCACGTGGTACTCCATTTGTGGGACTTCTTTACGCTGGCTTATCACTCACAGATCACGGAATACGCGTCATTGAATTTAATGTTCGTTTTGGTGATCCAGAAACACAAGTTCTTATTCCGAGATTGAAGACACCCCTTGCCTCTTTGTTATACAAGGCAGCGACTCGAAATCTTGAAGGTGAAACACTTCAATGGAGTGATCAATCTGCGGTAACTGTGGTTTTAGCTGCAGATGGTTACCCCGCCTCGCCAATGAAAGTTCCGGCAATTATTGAATTACCATCTATTGAAGGTACGCATATTTTTCGTGCTGGGGGTGGACGCATCTTGAGCGCCACCGGCTTGGGCGATGATTTAACACACGCTCGGGACCGCGCATATCGTGCGATCAGCCAAATTCAATGCGAAGGCACCTTTTATCGCACAGATATCGCGCTCAATGCGTCGGTGGCAGAGAAGGGCAATTAAATGCGAGAGAATTCACCAGTGAGCGTTCTGGCAGAAAGATATGCATCCGCGGCAATGCGTGACATCTTTGCACCAGAGGCCAAAATTATCGCCGAAAGAAAACTCTGGCTCGCTGTTGCTCGAGCACAATCATCCCTTGGCCACTCAATCAGTACCAAAGCAATTGCAGACTACGAAAAAGTTTTAAATGAAGTTGATCTAGCATCAATTGACGCTCGCGAAAAACTCACCCGCCATGATGTGAAAGCACGCATTGACGAGTTTAACGCTCTCGCTGGACATGAAGTGATCCATGCTGGCATGACGAGTAGAGATCTCACCGAAAACATCGAAGCGATGCAGATTCGCGATGGATTAAAAATTGTTCACGCAAAGACGATAAGTGTTCTTGCCCGCCTTGGTGAACGCGCAGTTCAATATGCCGCGCAACCAATTGCGGGTAGATCTCATAATGTTCCAGCGCAAGTAACGACTTTAGGAAAACGTTTTGCAAGTAGCGCTGAGGAGCTTCTCTTTGCATACGAACGACTTGATTCACTTTTAGACCGGTATCCGATGCGCGGCATTAAAGGTCCAGTTGGAACTTCGCAAGATTCGATAGATCTTTTAGGTACATCTTCTGCGCATGAAAAATTAGAGGCGACAGTTGCCAGCGAATTAGGTTTCACTCACGTTCTAGATTCAACTGGTCAAATTTATCCTCGCTCATTTGATTATGATGTCGTAACAACACTGGTGCAAATTGCTGCTGGGCCATCATCTTTAGCCACATCTATCCGCTTAATGGCTGGTGCCGAACTGGTTACTGAAGGATTTAAAGAGGGCCAAGTTGGCTCATCTGCTATGCCACATAAGATGAATACTCGCTCGTGTGAACGGATTAACGGTTTAGCAGTGGTGCTTCGCGGATACGCATCGATGGTCAGCGAACTGGCCGGGGATCAATGGAATGAAGGCGATGTTTCTTGCAGCGTTGTGCGACGCGTTGCATTGCCAGATGCTTTCTATGCAATTGATGGTCTCCTTGAAACTATGTTGACGGTGTTGGGTGAATTCGGCGCTTTCCCCGCAGTTATTGCTGCTGAGTTAGAGCGCTACTTACCATTCTTGGCAACAACAAAATTCCTTATGGCATCTGTTAAGGCAGGTGTTGGCCGTGAAGTTGCGCATGAAATTATTAAAGAACATGCCGTCAAAGCGGCTCTGCACATGCGCCAAGGTGGCGTTAATTCATTGCTAGATGATTTAGCGAATGATTCAAGAATCCCATTAGACCGAAGCGCTCTGAATGCGCTCATCAGTGACCCAATTGAATTTACCGGCGATGCTCGCCAACAAATTGCGCGAGTTGTTTATCGCATTGAAGCGATTACATCCGCGCACCCTGCCTCTGCGCAGTACAAACCCGGCTCTATCAGGTGAGTGGCTTTGGCCCAGCTGGTCCACCGCCAGCGCCTTCAATACCTGGGTGGACTCATCTGCGTACCGGAAAAGTTCGAGATCTTTACACCAACACAGAAGGTCAACTTCTCATCGTCGCATCAGATCGTGTTTCAGCGTTTGATTTTGTTTTACCGACTGCTATTCCAAGTAAAGGCGCAGTTTTAACTCAACTGTCATTATTTTGGTTTAGCAAACTTTCCCATATTGTCCCTAACCACATTATCTCTACCGAAGTACCTAAAGAAGTTATTGGCCGAGCGGTAATTACAAAACCCCTAACAATGTTTCCCATCGAATGTGTGGCTCGTGGATATTTAACTGGCAGCGGTTGGAGTGAATACCAGCAGCGTCAATCAGTCTGTGGAATCGATTTACCGATTGGCTTGCATGATGGCTCACAACTTCCTATGGCTATTTTCACACCAGCAACAAAAGCAGAAGTCGGTGATCATGACATCAACATCACTTTTGATGAAGCATCACGTGTCATCTCCGAAAGCGCCGAACTTCGCTCCCTTACCTTGGCCCTTTATAACGAGGCCGCAAAGTTTTCCAAGGAGCGTGGCATCATCTTGGCCGATACAAAATTTGAATTTGGTATCGATGAAAATGGAGCGATCACCCTGGGGGATGAGGCGTTGACCCCAGATTCCTCTCGTTTCTGGAGTGCTCCAGAATGGAAGCCAGGTCAGGTGCAACCCTCATTTGATAAGCAATATCTTCGTGATTACTTAATTTCCAGTGGTTGGGATCGCCATTCCTCGCCTCCAGAATTACCCTTGGAAATCGTTGAAGCAACATCGGCTCGATATAAAGAAGCTTTTTTGAAATTAACGGGTAGTCCATTTATCGAAGGAGCGTACTAATGGCAACAATCGTGGTCGATGTGATGTTGAAGCCGGAAATCCTTGATCCGCAAGGTCAAGCGGTAGGTGCTGCGCTACCACGACTTGGATTTACTTTTGCAAAATCTGTACGTCAAGGAAAGCGATTTGAAATTGAAATTGATGGTGAAGTTACCCCAGCGCAATTGGCCGAAGTATCAAAAGCTGCAGAAACGCTTCTTGCTAATCCAGTGATCGAAACCTTTACCGTAAGAGTTGAGAATTAAATGAAAGTTGGGGTTGTCACTTTTCCTGGCTCACTTGATGATCACGATGCTGCACGAGCCGTAGTTGCCGCAGGGGCGCAAGCAATTTCGCTTTGGCACGCAGATTCTGATCTAAAGCAAGTTGACGCAGTAATTCTTCCAGGTGGATTTTCCTATGGTGACTATTTGAGATGTGGTGCTATTTCACGCTTTGCACCTGTAATGGGCTCTGTGATCGAAAGAGCTAATTCCGGTATGCCACTTCTTGGAATATGCAACGGTTTTCAAATCCTCTGCGAATCCCATTTGCTACCAGGAGCACTGACTCGTAACGAAGGTTTGCATTTTCTTTGCAAACCACAGAAAATTTCGATTGAAAATAATTCCACAGCATGGACAAACGGTTTTGCAGAAAACGCGCAGATCCTAATCCCACTTAAAAACGGCGAAGGTTCTTTTCAATGTGATGATGCAACCTTGACACAACTCGAAGGCGAGGGTCGCGTTGTCGCCCGATATCTTGGCGTAAATCCCAACGGGTCCAGAAATCTCATTGCCGGAATTTCTAACGCTCGTGGAAACATCGTGGGGCTCATGCCGCACCCCGAACATGCAATTGATTCACTCACGGGCCCCAGCGCTGATGGCTTGCCATTTTTCACCTCACTTCTCACGTCAATGGTTGGTAGATAGATGGCGTTAGATACTGTTGCGATTGCAGAAAAAACTCCCAATCAGGAGCAACCTTTTGCTGCACTTGGCTTAAAAAATGATGAATATCAGCGCATTCGAGAGATTTTAGGTCGACGTCCTTCATCGAGTGAACTAGCGATGTATTCAGTGATGTGGTCTGAACATTGCTCCTATAAATCTTCCAAAGTTCATCTCAAGCAATTTGGAGAGAAAGCGCCACATAGTGATGCTCTCCTTGTCGGTATTGGTGAAAATGCTGGTGTCGTTGATGTCGGTCAAGGGTATGCAGTGACATTCAAAATCGAATCCCATAACCACCCGTCATTTATTGAGCCTTATCAAGGAGCAGCAACTGGTATCGGTGGAATTGTGCGGGATATTTTAACAATGGGCGCACGTCCTATCGCAGTCATGGATCCACTTCGCTTTGGCAGAGCCGATGCACCTGATACACGTCGCGTACTTCCAGGAATTGTTGCAGGTATCGGCGGCTACGGAAACTGTTTAGGTCTGCCTAACATCGGAGGAGAAATCCTTTTCGATGAAACATATGCGGGCAACCCATTAGTAAATGCCCTGTGTGTTGGGGTGATGCGACATGATCAAATAAAATTGGCAAAAGCATCAGGTCCTGGCAACTTGGTTGTTCTCTTTGGCGCCAAGACTGGTGGTGATGGAATCGGTGGAGTCTCCGTTTTGGCAAGTGAAACTTTTGGTTCGACTGGACCTGCAAAGCGCCCAAGTGTTCAAGTAGGTGATCCATTTACAGAAAAAGTTCTTATCGAATGTTCACTAGAAATTTTTGCTGAGGACCTCGTCGTTGGTATTCAAGATTTAGGTGGTGCTGGGCTTTCATGTGCAACAAGCGAGTTGGCATCTGGTGGATCTGGCGGCATGCAAGTCGCACTCGATACGGTGCCACTTCGTGATCCAAGTTTGTCCCCTGAGGAAATTTTGATGAGTGAGTCACAAGAGCGAATGTGCGCGATTGTTGAACCTGGCAAGATTGCAAGGTTTCTTGAGATTTGCAAGAAATGGGATGTAACAGTCACCGTGATCGGTGAAGTTACCGATGGAGATCGCCTCATTATTACTTGGCACGGTGAGGTGATTGTCGATGTACCACCACGCACTGTTGCTCATGAAGGTCCGGTTTATAATCGTCCGTTTTCTGAACCGGCATATATTGCAAGGGCTAATGCGCAAGTGCTTGATCTACCAATGCCCGATGAGAGTGAAATCGCTGCTGCTATTGTGAAATTGATGTCCAGCCCCAACATGGCTGATAAATCTTGGGTCACTTCGCAATTTGATAAATATGTACAAGGCAACACGATTCAATCCCAACCAGAGGATTCTGGAATGGTGCGCATCGATGAGAAAACCCATCTTGGCGTTGCCATTTCTACAGATGCAAATGCTCCATGGTCATATTTAAATCCTTACGAAGGTGCAAAATTGGCATTGGCAGAGGCTGCACGAAATATTGCAACAGCTGGGGCAAAACCTTTAGCAGTCACAAACTGTCTAAATTTTGGATCTCCGGAAGATCCTGGAGTGATGTGGCAATTTGCGGAGACTGTGCGCGGTTTAGCGGATGGATGTCTAGAAATGGGCTTACCCGTTACCGGCGGCAATGTTTCTTTCTATAATCAAACTGGCGATGTTGCAATCTTGCCGACCCCTGTAATCGGTGTTCTTGGAGTCATCCAAGATGTTCGCTCACGTACACCCATGTCATTTGATCGCGCTGGTATAGATCTTTATTTGCTAGGTGAAACATTTGCAGATTTTGCTGGCAGTCAATGGGCATATATGCATGAACAACGTGGTGGGCAAAGTCCCCAAGCCGATTTGCAACGCGAGATGCGTTTGATTGAGTTACTCCTTGAATGCCAAAAACTTTTTGTGGCAGCACACGATTTAAGTCAAGGAGGTCTTGCTGCCACACTCAGTGAGATGGTTTTGCGTAACGGTATTGGTGCACAAATTCAGCTCACTCAAGACTTAGCAACAGCGTTGTTCAGCGAGACGCCAGGAAGAGTTGTCGTAGCCATTGACCCCAAGAACTCGGTCGCGCTGCAAGAAATGTCTCAGAAATACCAGATAGTACTAACGAAAATTGGAGTAACTGGTGGAGAGAGTTTGACTATAAACAATGCTGTAATTTCTTTAACGGCGCTGGGTGATGCATTCATGAGTACTTTCCCGAAACTTTTTGGATAATGCTCGATCAAGCAATTTTGAGTGAAGTGAAAAGAACTCTTGCTCAATTAGCCGCAATATCTCCAGGTCGTGCCATTGAAGTGCGGATTCCGCCCTATGCTGCAATTCAGTGTGGAGATGGCCCTAGTCACAGCCGTGGTACCCCACCTAATGTCATTGAAATGCAGGCTCAAACATGGCTTGCGCTGGTAAGCGGAGAAAAATCTTGGGCTGCTGCGCTATTAAGTGGAGAAATTCGCGCCTCTGGAGCACGAGCAGATCTATCACCCTTTTTACCACTTAGGATTACGCCGTGAAAACACTGGCGGTGATTGTCCCAATCTATAACGAAGAGCGTTCGATCCCGCGACTTGTTTCCGAACTCAACGATCTGCCACAAGGCACTTTTACCGAAGTTATCTTTGTGAATGACGGAAGTCTTGATAATTCAGTGAAAGTGCTGGAAGAAGCCTTATCTAAAAGTCATCTCAATGCAAAAGTTCTTTCTAAAGAAAACGGTGGGAAAGCCAGCGCAATACAAGTAGGAGTTAAAGAAGTCACAGCAAATTATTCTTTGATCTTGGATGCTGATCTTGAGCTAGCAACTACGGACATACTCAAACTCTGGGGCGTAGTTCTCTCCGGGCAATCCGATACAGTTTTTGGATATCGTAGTTTTCTTGCCCAATCATCTTTTACATACCGCTACGCAAAAGGCAATCACGTAATTTCAAATCTCTACGGATTGCTTTTTAATGAGGTAATTACAGACATCATGTGTGGATACAAGTTGGTTCCCACGGCAATGTTGAAATCCTTACCCTTTAGATTTAAAAAATATGCGATTGAAATTGAGATTCCAATTCACTTGTGGAAAGCAAGAATTCGCCCCTTTGAAGTTCAGGTGCAATATGCACCACGCTCACGTGAGGATGGCAAAGGCATCACAGTCATTGATGCAATTTCCATCATCTCCACAATGATCTTCTACCGAATACTGAAAGTACGGCGCAAGTGATAACTCGCTTTTTCGCTGACAACCTAAAAGTAACTCTCATTCGTAATAGCTTTATCGCATTATTGTGGTGGATTACTTTCTATCCAGGTTTTTATTCTGCTGATTCTTTTGGCGCAATTAAAATGGCACAGACCGGCCAGTTGAATGATTCCTATAGTGCTCCTTGGGCGATTTTTGTTCGAATATTCACAATCCAAGGGCACGAGCCAAGCATTGTCACACTACTGGATGTGCTTTTGTTAACAGTCAGCCTCACTGTCTTTGCTTACTCAATACTTAGTCAACGGACTGCGGCAATTGTTTCAACACTTTTGGGGATTACTCCATTGGTTGGGGCCATGGGTATAACAATGTGGCATGACATTCCCATGACTTCAGGTTTCTTATTGATTATTACTTTCTTGATTCGATCGCTCAAAGATTCAATTGTTACAAAACGCAACTTGATAGAACTACTCTTGCCTGGCGCACTTCTTATAACTTTCCGCCTTAACGGAACGCCAACGATCTTAATTCTTCTGCTGGTGCTCCTATTTATGGAAATACCTCGAAGCGTAAAGGCGTGGTTGGCTAGCTCAATTGTTGTTGCATTGGTTTTTACTTCCCTGACAACACTTTTCACAACAACCACTCCTGGTTCGATTTTGCCAATTTCATGGATGGCGCAGGATATTTCCTGTTATGCGAGCACGCCAGCAGGTGTGGGCTTTGTTGAGAAAGCTATTCCGGGAGTTGGCAACACAGAAAC
>CAIJOY010000004.1 GCA_903822425.1 uncultured Actinomycetes bacterium
CGGAAATGTTGCAATGGACGTGGCTCGTATGCTGGCACTTGAACCAGAGGAATTAGATGAAACCGACACTGCAGACCATGCTTTAGAAACTTTACGAAAAAGCAAGATTCGCAAAGTGATCCTCTGCGCCCGCCGTGGCGCTGAACACGCTGCATTTACTTCACCAGAATTGCGTGAGCTTTCTAAACTAGAACACACAAACGTAACAATTAAAATAAATGATATTGACGCAGCACGTGCACGTGTTGGCGAAGAACCAGAGAAGGACGTTAAGAGCAACCTTGATGCAATGTCTTTAGTTGCCCAGTTGGATAAGACTAGCCATGAACGTACTCTCGAATTCGAATTTCTACTTGCACCACTTGAAATTCATGGTACTGACCGTGTCGAAGAAATTGTATTTAGCATCAATAAAATTGATGGCGACAAGGTTATTGCCACTGGCGAGACAAAAACCATCAAATGCGGTTTGGTTATCTCTGCAATCGGGTATGAAGCGCAATCTATTAGTGGGGTGCCTTACTCGAAAGGTAAAGTTACTAACGTAGAGGGTTATGTTGAAGGGACGAACATATACGCGGTGGGCTGGGCAAAACGCGGACCTTCTGGCGTCATCGGCACAAACAAGAGCGATGCGAGTGAAGTAATTAAGTTGTTGATTTCCAATCTAGCTGAGGTGCCAAAGAACAACGGTGATGTAACAGACCTTTTGACTGGCCACACGATTGTTACTCAAAAACACTGGGAAAAAATCAATGCAGCCGAAGTTGCTTTAGGAGAACCACTAGGCAAACCACGGTTAAAAGCCGTGGAACGCCACGATTTATTGCGTTTGGGAGGCTTGTAAAAAACAGGTAGGCTTCACTCGCTTTACAAGCGCCCGTAGCTCAACGGATAGAGCATCTGACTACGGATCAGAAGGTTAGGGGTTCGAATCCCTTCGGGCGCACTTGTATTCATAGGTAAAGTGGTCAGTAACTTCATCTCAATTCTTCTTATCGCAACAAAGACATTGCGCTCAGAATCCTCTAAAAAATTAATAAAAGAAAATGGCGAACTTCGGATAATTGCGATCATCTCGAATATAGTCCAGCAGTATGGACAACCTAGGAGTCTCAAATTGAACATGGACGCTGTTGAGCGCTCACTCGAAAAGATTGAAAAAATTGACGGTTCCGGTTACAACCTCAACTCTGTTCTTGCCTTATCTAGTGACATAAAGTGTTTCAACCTCGAAGGCAAGCTTGCTGGCCTTCCAATTTTAATAAAAGACAATATTGAATGTATCGGATTGCCCGCCTCGGCTGGATCTCTTTCTTTGAACAGTAGAACGGTGGAAAAAGATTCAACTGTTGCTAAGAGATTAAAGCGTGCGGGAGCGGTCATCATTGGAAGTACTAATTTGTCAGAATGGGCCAATATCCGTTCGACGAATTCTACGAGCGGATGGTCTGCGCTCGGTGGTTTAACAGCAAATCCTTGGATTCACAAACACAGTACAGGTGGGTCATCTTCCGGTTCTGGTGCAGCTGTTGCCGCTGGGCTGGTGAGTATGGCAATTGGTACAGAAACAGACGGTTCGATTATTTCTCCTGCATCTCTAAATGGATGCGTGGGGATCAAGCCAACTGTTGGGCTAATTCCTCGAGACGGGATAGTTCCTATTAGTGCGAGTCAGGACTCACCGGGCCCCTTAACTCAAACAGTGGCCCAAGCTGCATTACTTCTTGAAGTTATTACTAACACTGACGGATATCTACAAGCAACCCAAGAAAACGATAAGTTGCGATTTGGCGTTGTGAAGCAATGGATAACTACTGATGATGCAACCAATACTTTATTTGAACAGACAATAGATCAACTCCGCAAAGCAAACTTTTCGATAAGTGAAATCTCTTTACCAGACCCAACGGAGCAGGATTCAGAAGATGAACTGACGGTTCTACTTCATGAATTTGTTGAAGACCTAGGTCAGTATTTGCAGGACAGAGCAGGAGTGGGGGTAAAATCTCTTCAAGAGGTTATTGAATTTAATAAGCAGAATGCAAAACTAGAATTAAATTTCTTCGATCAAGGCCTGTTTGACATAGCGGTGGCATCTGGCGGCAGAAATGAAAAATACAAAAATGCCCGCAAGCAAAATTTGAATTGGGCTGTAAACAAGGTGCTTGCGCCAGCTTTATCCAACGTTGATGTTCTTTTAGGTGCAACATATGCACCAGCATGGGAAAGTAATCTAGGTGGAGGCGACCTTTACCGAAGCGCAAGTTGGATCACAATGGCTCCAGCTATTTCTGGTTGGCCAATAGGTTCCCTTCCAATAGGAGTCGTCCGTGGATTACCCGTTGGAATGGGAATAGTGGCGCGAGCAAACCAAGAGTATAAGTTGATTTCAGCCATGGCAGCAATAGAAAAAACTTTAGGTTTGGGAATCTTAAAACCAACTTTTTCCAAATAAATATCGAGTAAGAAGTATCTTAGAATTTGAATAAGAAGAATCGTGGTGATCCCTTTTAGGAACTGCTCGAAACTCCCTATTTCTTCTTATATCCAGTTGGACACTTAGGACTCATTGCTGTGACCTTCTTTTCAACTTTCCCTTTAAGGCACGAAATAGTAGTTTTCTTAACCATCACCCCAACTGCCGGTTTCTTAGTTGCTGTAGGGGTAACTGCCTTATTAACTGTTAAATCAACAGTGAACTCATCCAAAATGTAGTAGACAGAATTCCCAGTAAATCCCAGAGCCACTTTACAAACTTTTCCAACTAACCACGTTGAAAGATACATATTATCGATGTTTCCAGATGAGCCAAAACAATCGTTAGTCTCTGAAAAAACTTCCGGAACAGGGGGAGAATCGGATTCAAAAGGAGGTTGCGGAATATAAGTCTCGACTTTGGTACCTGCACGCTGAAGGGCCAACTTAGCACTTTCGAGAATTTTATTTTTTATCGGGTGAAAACTATTTATCCACGCTTGTTCGGTCTTGGCATCTACAAAAACTGCACGTTTAGGTTCTAGCTTTAAATAATTAGCGGGTGAAATGTGAACTATTTCAAATTTTGGGGATGGAAAAGTAAACTCAAATGTATGAGATATCGAGCAACCTTGAACATCAACTTTCACACTAAATTTATTCGTTGCTGTGAGGAGAAGTAACCGTATAGGAAAGGCAGCGGCACTGTTGAAGTACGAGTTCCAAACCAAGCCGTCAAATGAATATTCACGTTTTTCCACACTGACTGTGGCATTAGCGCCAAGGGCAAAGATTGTTTGTGCGAAGTCGCTGTAAGGATCGTTCGGATTGGAAGTTGCTGAAATTGTCCAAGTATCTGGACAACCAGTTTGAACTGCATGTGCTGGCGATACAAATAGGACTGTTGAGGCAAGAATCCCGATTAAGCTCAACAAGGCGCGTTTCATGGCGCCACCATACTCAATCAGTCGAGTTTTGCCCAGATGAATCTGAAAAGATCTTGGTCGCAAGCCTTCCTCAATAAGAAATCAGAACATAGTCATCAAGCAACGCAGCACTCAATCAATTACAAAATAGTTTCTTGCTGAGAAGATAGAACTAATTAACTCCTGAGAGCTTGTGCGAGCAAACGGAAGTCTTCAACAAGTATGTCGATTTCCTCTTGCCCGTGCGCCAGACTAATTAACCATTGCTCATCAAGACCTGGAGGGGTAATAATTCCGCGATTAATTGACCAAAGCCATGAAAGCTCAGCAATCTTAAAATTTGTTGCCTTGTAGTCACGGTAGTTGCGGACAGGTGTTGCAGACCAAGTAATGCAACCTTTCACGCCAAATCCTACGGTGTGAGCTGGCAATTCATATTCTTCAATGATTTTAGTGATTCGTTCAAGGGCTTGTAGGTTGAAAGACTCCGCTTTAGCCAAGGCTTCTTCCGAGCAAATGTCATCAACGGCACGTACGCCAGCCATTGCCAATGGATTTCCATTAAAAGTACCAAAGTGCGCAAGGCGACCATCGCTCACAGCATCCATAAATTCTTGTTTGCCACCAAAGGCTGCAAGTGGAACTCCGCCTCCGATAGATTTTGCTAAACAAATGAGATCTGGACGAACACCGAGTCGTTGTGCTGCACCTTGCGGGCCGGCGGTAAGACCAGTTTTAACTTCATCAAAAATTAGGACGACTTTGTATTCATCACACAAAGCACGAACACCTTCAAGGTATCCAGCATCTGGCAAAACAATTCCAAGATTCTCAAGGACTGGTTCCAGAATAAAACAAGCAATCGTGTTGGCGCTGGCCTTAAATATCTTCTCAAGTGCTTCAAGATTGTTGTATGCAACAACAAAGACTTCACCTGAAACCGCTCCGGCTTGATAAACAGGAGTTGGTTGCTCGGCTGGACCTGCTAGATCCAGAGAAGGTTTGGCAGAAGTCATAAGAGGGTCATAACTGCCGTGGTATCCGCCTTCAATTTTCACAACATCGCTCTTGCCAGAAACCGCACGAGCAAGACGTACGGCATACATAGTCGCTTCAGTCCCAGAGTTGGTGAAGCGAACTTGGTCTATGGCAAAGCGCTTACAAATGCGCTGAGCGGCGTCGCGCGAGATAGGTGAAGGGGTCACAAAGAGAGTTCCAACCTCCAAGGTTGCTTTGATCTCGCGAACAACATCGGGATTGAGGTGGCCGACGAGCATGGCACCAAAACCCATACTGAGATCCAGAAGGCGACGGCCATCCACATCGGTCATCCAGGCGCCTTGAGCTGAAACTATCGAGATCGGATATGGGTCCCAGTGTTGGAAACTAGAAGGAACCCCAAGAGGCAATACCTGACTGGCTAATTTACTTTCAGCACCGGAGGCAGTTGTGCCTTCCTTGAAGCGCGCCCATTCTTGATCCAGGAGAGCGCTAATTTTTGTTTCAGACAATGGTTTGGATTGTGTAGTCGTTGAGCGAAAAGTTTTTGCATGATTTACATTGGTATGCATTTATATAAGTTCACTGCTGATCTAGATCGGCTAGATCATGCGAACTAGGCTCCTTACCGAGCTTCGTATAGGCATACTCTACCAGCCAAAAAAAACGGCGCAAGTGGACGAAATATTACGCGTAATTACTGCTGTGAAATTCGAATTTTTAATATATTTATTAGAAAGACAAAGGATTTCCATAGCGATTTTGCATCTTTTCAAAGTTTTCATCATTGCGTGTTTTATTACCAGTACGCCAAAGTCCTTCATCTTGAGTTTCTTCAATAAACTCTAATCCCCTGTTACCTAATACTCGACGAACATTTGTGCCCACTCTGCGTGCGTGAAAATACCACCAGATGTCATCAGTGTAGAAGCAGAGTTCTTTATAAAGATTTTCATCTAAGGAATCAGTGTGCATTGCATGAGGTGGGAAAAGTGTTCCTGCCCCTGCTGTGGCAAAAATGTCAGCAGACGGTCCATTATCAATAGCCCATTGCTTTGACCATTGATCGTAAGGATTAATATTTCCATCCGAATCAACAGTGATTCGGTGTGAACGAGAAGCGATAATTGAATTCGGATAAAGCGCATGTTGGACCATAATTTTTAAAGTCAGATCGGGCTCCAGAACAAGGTCATCATCAACAACAATGATTGGAGTCGTTGGAAATTCAGAGATGGCAGGAATTAACTTCTTAGCTGGCCCTAAATCATCACAGAGGTTAAGACGCACTTCTCCGCGCGCAATTCTGGATGTAACTTCAATTGGAAGGGCTTGCGCATCGGAGTGGGCGATATTGAGAAGCACTTCTTGTGGTTGAAGAATCTGTTTTGCTAGTGAATCTAGGGCAATAGGAAGAGCATGAAAACGAGGTGGATGGCTCGTAAGGGAGGCTATGTAATGACTACTCATGTCCTTGCTGTGATCCTTTTATACAAGAAGAAAGCTGCTTCTTTGTGATCTAAGGGATTTTCAACTTTGGAAACCAAGCGAAATTCTTTGAAAAGTTCTTCACGTGCATAATCTGGCATTTTCTTCTGAATCAGAATTTCTCCCTCTGATGAGCTGGGCGGTAAGTCTTTGGTTTCAGTTGAGTAGATCAAAACAAATTGTCGTGCAGAATTAAAGAGGCGATCAACATGGGTGTTGTAGGAATCAATGTCGGTAAATTCAGATAAAGCATTAAACGAGAGAGATATATCTGCCTGCTCACCTTGCCATTTAGTTGGGCGCAGAAATGAAATAGTTTCATTCTTATCGTGCACCTTGTTTTGATATTTACGATGCTCGTCATTTTCAACGATTCCACAATACTTTTGGACACCTGGCATAGGCAGTAATTCAGGCAGCCCCACACCAAAATCATTCACAGATTGAATTTGATAATCACTCAGTATGGATTCAAGAACTTCTCTCTGGAAAATCTTTACAGGCGTGTTTATGACGGGAATTCCATAGGCCTTAGTAGAGATAGCCTCACGAGTCTTTCGATATTCGGGTGATGCGAACTGAATGAGATGCTCGAAGCGCGCTTTGCCTCTAATGAGCTCATGCAATTTCTTAGACTCAATTGAATCTGCGAAAACCACAGGCGTTTTGTTTAAGCGTGGGACCATCGGTTTAAAAATTTGATACACGCGTGTAATTTGGTGGTAACCAAGATAAGCCATGTGCTTCGCGCCTCGGTTTATGTGAATTTGAATAACAAGTCGTAAATAATGTAACGAGCGCGTAGGCCGCTTCGCAACTGTTGTATTGGCTAAGTTAATAAAGATCTTTGCCACTTCAGCCCCACCATCAACTAATGGCAAATCTGCGCATTTTTTTGCTAGCGCTGATCGAAGTTCAGCTGATTGAAGTTTCTTTACGGTGACTTCAATATCTTCTAAGTTAGCCTGATCTGCCATGAGCGAATATCCAAAGTCAGCACACCATCGTGCGCGCATCTCTTGGTCATCGGTTCCTCGGATATTTGGCACAAAAGCCGTTGGGATCGCAGCTGCTAAAAGTTCATGAATTCCGTTATAGCCGGCCGCGCAAATGCTCGCATCAAAGGCTTTGAGAAGTCGAGCCAATGGAAAATATCGAACAACTTTTATATCTAAACCAGCTGGAGCCAAATCATTTCCCTTAGCATCGACAGGTTTTTTTGTGAGAACCACCTGAAGATCTTTCCAGCCTAATAATCCAGACAATGCCGCCGTCATCTTTTCGTTGACATCTCCATCGCCAGTGCCCAATTGAACCAATACGGCAGGGCGATTGAGATCAAGCCCGAGAACTTTTCGCGCTTCATCACGAGACATTGCTGTTGCGTTTTGAAACATGGAGATAGGTGCACTGGGCACTGCATCCTTACGAATAGATGTAGGTCCGTGATCGTATGCTCGTGCAAAATCACCAGGTTCAATAATGAGGTCCATCATCTTTGATTGCACACCTAAAACAAATCTTTGCGGTTTTTTCTGCCACAAGCCTCGTCGAACCCAAACTAATTTAATTTCTGGCCGTGCCATCTTCGCTGCGATTACGCCTGGATATGGCACTACTCCATCAAAGGAGAGAACCTTTGCGCCTGTTTCATCAATAAGGGCCACTAAACGGTCTCGCAAATACACATCCCACGCATCGCGTTTCATCCATCCACGATCACGGCCGGGAATGTATTCACATCGGACATTCATGAAAGCCGGAATCTCAGCAATTCCACCTGCCATGGAAACAATAATTGGATCAGCAAATTCTTTTAATGACTCAGTAATAGCGCATGCCCTCGCAAGGTGACCCATACCAATGCCATTGCTTGTCGCAAGGATGATTGTGGGCTTAGCCATGATTGATTTTTATCTACGCAACGTAGATAAAACCACCTTTCTCGGTGGCCTTGTATTTAGACAAAGGCTTCAAGGAATTTTTCGGTGCTCCATTGGGGCCCATAATGCACGCACCGGTATCAGGTGCAAAAACAGAACCATGGCAAGGACACACTAACTTGGTCCCTTGCGCACCAACTCCACACCCCTGGTGAGTACATGTGCCATCTAGTGCGAAGAGTCCCTTCTTGGTCCGAGTGAGAACTACTTCGACTGTTGCACCAGAAGATGAAGTCCCGGTATAAATCTTTGTTTGTCCAACTTTAATGTCTGCGGATTTAGCAACTTTCACTCCAATACCGGCTGCTTGCGCAGAGCTTCCTTGGCGCACTAAAAAAGCAGGAACCATGGCAGTTGCAAATGTGATTAATTGTCGGCGAGTGATTTTAGGCATGTCGGGACGATACTCCAGTTTCTATTCTGATTCCAACTTGTTTTCCAGTTTGCGCTTTAAAACAAGAATTAAACTAACAACGATAGTTAAGAAGGCGATCGCCCAATAGCGAAGAGCGGATTCCAATTTAGACAATTGACTTGCAAACTCATAGCCTAACAAAACCACAATGCTTGAAAAAACTATTCCCCCTGCTGCATTCCACTTAAGGAAAGTTCTGTAAGGAACCGCATTCATCCCTGCAAGGGCTGGAACAAGTGCACGCAAAAGTGCTTGCGCTCTACCAAAGAAAATCGCCCCGCCGTGATATTTATCGAAAATATGTTGCGCTAGCGCCCAACGCTTTGCACCAACTAAACGTCCCAATCGGGAGACCTCGATGCGTGGTCCAAAATGCTTTCCGATTTCATATCCAACAGAATCTCCCGCAATTGCTCCGATGATTGCGCACATGAGAAAAAGCCAAACAGGCCAAACTTTCTCGTGGGCGAGAACTCCACCGATTAGCAGTGAAGTTTCACCTGGGAGGACAAAACCAATAAATGCCGCAGCTTCAGCAAAGGCGAAGAATATCAACAGTGCAAATAACGGGATCTGAAGGTTGTTATCGACCAACCACGAAGCGGTCGTTTCAATCCAGTGTGACATTAGGCAATCCTATTGGCCTATTGGTAAGTTCTCGCATCATGGCTCGCAACTTAGTAAACCTCGAAGGCGTACATAAAGCCTTTGATATCAAACAATTACTTGATGAGGTTTCGCTGGGAATCTCAGACGGCGATCGAATCGGAATTGTTGGAAGAAATGGCTCAGGGAAAAGTACCCTCCTGAAAGTTATTGCTGGAATTGAAGAGCCAGATAAAGGTCGAGTAACACGTGCTGGTTCAATCCGAGTCGGGATGCTTTCACAAGTGGATGTGGCTGATGCCGCTGCAACAGTACGGGATGTAGTGCTGGGCGATAAACCAAAACACGAATGGGCGAGAGAGTCTGGTATTCGTGAAATTTTTGACGGTTTATTTGGCGGGCACTCAGATGATCTTCTTGATAGAAAATTTGCAGCACTTTCTGGAGGCGAACGACGCAGAGTTGGTTTAGCCAAACTACTTGTAGATGATTTAGATTTAATTTTGCTAGATGAACCCACAAACCACTTAGATGTCGAAGGCGTCGCATGGTTATCACGTCACCTTAATGCTCGAAAAAATTTGGGTGTTGCTGTAATTACTCACGATCGCTGGTTTCTCGATGCAGTCACTGATAGAACTTGGGAAGTCGTTAAAGGCAAAGTAGAAGAGTATGACGGGGGTTACTCAGCATATGTGCTTGCAAAAGCTGAGCGTGGACGTCAAGCATCTGCAATGGAAGGCCGACGTAATCAACTTATACGCAAGGAATTAGCATGGCTGCGACGAGGGGCACCTGCACAGACGGTAAAGCCCAAATTTCGCGTCGATGCCGCAAATGAATTGATATCCACGGAACCGCCTCCACGTGACACAACCGAACTATTACGTTTTGCTCTCAACCGTTTAGGTAAAACTGTTTATGAAGTGCAACATGCACAAGTGCGCGCAGGCGAAAAAGAAATTCTCGATGATGTTTATTGGAATGTTGGCCCGGGAGATCGAATTGGAATTGTTGGAATTAATGGTGCCGGAAAAACCACATTAATGCGAATGCTCGATGGAGAAATAAAACCTTCTGCTGGAAAATTAATAACTGGCATCACTGTTAAACCAGCCTTCCTTACCCAGCACTTGGATGAATTAGACCCAACATGGAGAGTTCTTGAAGCGGTTGAAGAGGTCGCACATCACGTGGAATTAGGTAACGGTAAAACTCTTTCAGCCTCACAACTGTGCGAACGATTAGGTTTTGATCGCGAATCACAATGGACGCCAGTCGGCGATTTATCTGGTGGAGAGAAACGTAGATTGCAGTTGACACGGTTACTAATGGATAGCCCTAACGTTTTATTGTTAGATGAACCAACCAATGATTTTGATATTGAAACTCTGACCGAGCTGGAAGATCTTCTCGATAGTTTTGGCGGAACAATCTTGGTAATCTCGCATGACCGCTATTTTCTTGAACGTGTATGTGATCGCTTTGTTGGTCTCTTGGGAGATCGGCAACTACGCGATTTACCACGAGGCGTTGATCAATATCTAGAGCAACGTCAAGAAATGATTGAAAGAAACAATCTGGCAGAAAATGTTGTGAAGAAGGTGTCCAATGCTGCTCAAGAAAGACAGCTCAAGAAAGACATTGCACGGTTGGATCGTCAGATTGAGAAAGCTGGCGAGAAGCTAGCCGTTCTTGAAGCAGAGCAAGAACAGGCAACCAACGCTCATGAAAGATTATTAGAACTCACGCAAGAGATAGAAAGCGTCAAAGCCCTGCAACTTTCCTTAGAGGCAGAATGGCTTAGCGCGACCGTAGCACTTGAGAATCAGTAGGCTCACCTAATGCGATTAGACCTCCTTGCTGCTTTAGCCGGAGCACTTATCGCAGTGCAATCGCGTGTAAATGGTGAACTTTCGCATCGTCTCAATAATGGATTAGAGGCTGCATTAGTTTCATTTGGATCTGGCTTGATTGTCTTGATAGTCATTTCACTTTTTATTCCTGGCATCAAAGCAGGAGCCATAAATTTACGTGGTGCAATACGCAATGGTGCTATGCCCTCATGGAGACTGCTTGCAGGAGCCCTCGGTGCAACTTTTGTCATCGTTCAAACTCAAATGGTTCCAGTCTTAGGCGTCGCAATCTTCTCGGTAGCCTCTATCGCAGGACAAACAGCGGCATCTTTAGGTGTAGATCGCATGGGGTTAACCGGAGGCGGAAAGAAACAGATCACAAGTCGACGCGTATTTGCTGCACTCCTAACAATTTTGGCTGTGTTAGTTTCGGTTATTGATCGCATTGATGCTAAAAATCTGTCGGTGTACGGATTAATTCTTGCCGGAATCGCTGGAATGATTGTTGGTTTTCAACGCGCTTTCAACGGACGCATCAACGAACTCACGAGGCAAAGCTTTACAACGTCTCTTATAAATTTTATAACAGGAACATCATTCCTGTTATTGGTCTGTGCGATCGGTATCTTCACCCACCGCACACACTTTTCGGCATTACCGAATGGACCTTGGTGGATCTATACGGGTGGATCTATTGGAGTTTTGTATATAGCTTTTTCAGCCACCATCGTTCAGCACCTTGGAGTTCTTACCTTCACTCTCTTCACTGTCGGTGGTCAATTAGTTGGATCGCTGCTTATTGATATTTTCATGCCGACCCAAGGTGTGCACATAAGTTGGTATTTAGTTACAGGAATCGTAATGACGTATTTGGGCGTTGTTGTTGGCGGAACAAATCACTTACGTTTAGTGCGAAAATAGTTCCACGTAGCAGAAATTAAAGAGCCCCCAATAAAGAAGGCTGCAAGTGCATACGAAGAACTTTTAACCCAAGGAAAACGTGCGGCATAGAAGCCAGCGAGAGTTATTCCTACCCCCCATAAGAGCGCTCCCAAAGTGTTAGCTGAGAGAAATTTGTAGTAATTCATTTTTGCAATCCCAGCAACGGGCGGAATAAAACTGCGAATCCAAGGAAAGAATCGAGCTGCTACAACAGCCCACCAACCGCTATGTTCGTAAAATCGTTCAGAACGCGCAACCATTGAAGCGATGCGCGGAGAGCTACTTTTCTCTAGGTATGGACGCCCAATTGTGCGACCTAAGACGAAGCCGATTTGATCACCAAAAAAAGCGGCTATAAAAATAACGAAACACAAAATGGCGATATTTAAATTTGTCCGTGATGCGGCCACAAGTCCGGCGCTGAAGAGAATGGAGTCTCCGGGAAGGAAGAAACCAAACACAATCCCTGTTTCAAGAAATATTACTACTCCTACAACCAAGTAAATCAAGAAAGGCGCAAGAGGTGAAAGTTGGGCATCGAAAGATGCCGCAAGTTCTATCACACGCACTTTTTCACAGCAGCAGTGACCGCCTTAACAACATTAGGATCAAAGACACTTGGCACAATAAATGATGCGTTGAGTTGTTCTGGTGAGACGCAGTCCGCAATTGCTTCAGCCGCTGCGATCAATAGCTCATCTGTAATTTTGTGCGCATTGGCATCCAAGAGACCGCGAAAGATTCCAGGAAATGCCAAGACGTTATTAATTTGGTTGGGTTGATCACTTCGTCCTGTAGCAACAACAGTTGCATATTTGCGCGCGATGTAAGGATCAATTTCAGGATCCGGATTGGCAAGGGCAAAGACAATTGCATCTTTACCCATCGATGCAACATCAGCCTCTTCCAGAATATTTGCTGCACTAACTCCAATAAAGACATCCGCACCCTTCATGCCTTCATGAAGATCGCCTAGAAAATTATCAGGATTACAATTCTCAATAAACCACTGGCGCATAGGATCTTGGGTAACGGTGCCTTGATGAATGACGCCCTTAGTGTCAAAGGCCATGATGTTCTTGGCACCGCTTTGCATGAGTAAACGGGCAATTGCAGTACCAGCTGCACCTGCACCACTCATGATGATTTTGCAATCAGCGAGGTTTTTCTTCACTAATTTAAGAGAATTGCGAAGCGCTGCCAGAACAACAATTGCTGTTCCGTGTTGATCATCATGAAAAACTGGGATATCTAGTAGTTCGCGCAGGCGGCGCTCTACTTCAAAGCAACGAGGAGCCGAAATATCTTCCAAATTGATTCCCCCGTAGACAGGTGCAATCAATTGGACAGTACGGACAATTTCATCAACATCTTGAGTATCTAGGCACACTGGCCAAGCATCCACATCAGCAAAGCGCTTAAACAGCGCTGCTTTGCCTTCCATTACAGGCAGTGCGGCCGCTGGACCAATATTGCCAAGCCCCAAAACTGCAGAACCATCAGTAACTACTGCAACGGTATTGCGCTTAATTGTTAAGCGTCTTGCATCAGCAGGATCATCGACAATCGCTTGGCAGATTCGAGCAACGCCTGGAGTGTATGCGCGCGAAAGATCATCACGAGTTTTAAGAGGAACCTTGGATTGAACTTCAAGTTTTCCGCCTAAGTGAAGCAAGAAAGTGCGATCACTTACTTTTCGGACAGTTAATTCCGGATATTTTGCAATTGCCTCAGTGATGGCTTCAGCATGTGCCGAGTCGATAGTGTCACACGTGACATCCACGACAACTCTTTCGATTAAGGATTCAACAACATCAAGAGCGGTAATCGTTGCTCCGGCGCCTGTAATAGCTGCAGTGACAAGCGCAACTGGCTGTGCTGAAGGCGGTCCCTCAACACGGATAGTGATTCCATAGCCCGGACTTGTTGATGCCATTTATACAACTCCGTACAGTCGGTCGCCTGCATCACCAAGACCAGGAACGATATAGCCATGTTCGTTGAGTTTTTCATCTAGCGCACCAGTAACAACAGTGATTGGTACGGAAGAATTCTCAAAAGCTTTTTCCATATAAGCAATTCCTTCAGGAGCGGCAAGAATGCAAATTGCTGTGATGTCATCGGCTCCCTTATCAATTAAGTAATTGATTGCTGATACAAGTGTTCCACCGGTAGCCAACATTGGATCGAGCACAAAACATTGACGACCAGAGAGATCATCGGGAAGTCGATTGGCGTAAGTGCTAGCCTTCAAAGTTTTTTCATCGCGCACCATTCCTAGGAAACCAACTTCAGCAGTTGGAACCAAGCGCACCATTCCTTCAAGCATTCCTAACCCGGCGCGCAAAATCGGTACGACAACTGGACGCGGATCGGCCATCTTTAATCCTTGTGTTTTAGTTACAGGAGTCTGGATGGTTACAGTCCTTGTACGTACATCGCGCGTTGCTTCATAAGCAAGGAGCGTCACAAGTTCTTCGACAAGGCGACGAAAAGTTGGGGAGTCAGTTTTTTCATCACGCAGTACAGTCAATTTGTGCGAAATCAGAGGGTGATTGGCGACGTGGACTTTCATGTTGCCTACCTTACAGGGCTTTCTTTCCTAATAAATAAGTGTCAGGATGCAACCTAGAGGCGGGGATTGGGAGGGTTGCGATGACGAACGAAGTTGATATCGCTGTAGCCGCCTGGCACGAGGATGGTCGTTGGACACTTGCCGAGTTACCTAGCGCGCATGATCTTGCACACATTATTGATAGCTTAAAGAGCCAGCAAACTAATGGAGGTGCAATAGCACTCCTAGCGATTGATGAAGAATTTTTTATGTTGGTAAGAGTGCTTGGATCTCACATTCGCATGTTTTTAAGTGATGTTACTTGCGCGTTTGATTATGAAGTTGCCGCAGAATTTATTGAATTAGCCGACCTGCCTTTTCCTGATGAAGATGATGAACCGATGCCAACAGGAAGTCTGGACATATTGGCAGACCTTGGAATGAACCACATGGAAATTTCAGCGCTGTGCGATGATGCAGAACTCTTTCCGGATGAGCAACTTGATGCAATCGCAACTCGTTTGGGTTTTGGTGAAGAGTTTCGGAAGTTACTTGATCTCTAAGGTTGGCCATTGAATATCTCTGAAGCGATGCAGATTGCGATTGACCTTGCCATTTCAACGACAAAAACAAGTGGCGATGTTCCCGTTGGTGCGATTATCCTTAACAGCAACGGAGAGAAAATCTCACAAGGTGTAAATCAACGTGAGGAAAGTGGAGATCCAACAACGCACGCCGAAATAGTTGCAATTCGTGCAGCTGCAGAAAAACTCGGTACATGGAGATTAGAAGATTGCACCCTTGTTGTAACTTTAGAACCTTGTGCAATGTGTGCTGGTGCAATTGCGCAAGCTCGAATCCCCCACCTTGTATTTGGTGCATGGGATAAGAAAGCCGGAGCAGTTGGTTCAGTGTGGGACATACTGCGGGATCCACGGGCGATACATAAAATGCAGGTTACCTCTGGCGTGATGGCTGATGAGTGCGCTCGCGTGCTTCAAGATTTCTTTGAGACCCGACGCTAGTTAATTTACTTACGCTATCCTCACTTCTGGTGGCGTGTCCGAGCGGCCGAAGGAGCGCGCCTCGAAAGCGCGTGTTGGGGAAACTCAACCGTGGGTTCAAATCCCACCGCCACCGCTCTTAAATTAAATCAAAATTTCATAGGATGGATTCAAGATTGTTAGCGAACCATCTGCTTCGCCAACCATTCCTTCTGCGCGTAACTGCGAACCCACATCAAGGCCTGCTATCTCGCGCCGACCCAAGAATTGCAGTGTCACGCCACCGGTTTCATCCCACACTTCCACTTCAACAGTTGGCGCAGACCCACTTGGAGCTGTTCTGATCGAGGTAACCCGACCTTGGACGTGCGCTCGTGTGCGCCATGTAATTTTGCCAATCGGAGTCAAATTCTCTGCGTAATGGCTAATCGGTTCAACATTTGGGACTGGCGCTGGGTTGAGAGAATTAGTTTTTACTCTGGGAGCAATTACTTCGACAGGTTTAGCGTGAAGAGTCATTGTTTTTCCGGAAATAATTCGGTCAACATCAAAAGGCACAATAGTTGCCACTACACGTGGAAGTTGTGAAATAGGGCGAGCAATTTCTTCAGCAGTTTGATCATGCAAAAGTTTTCCAAGTACCGGTGTGTATGAACGACGTGGGAGCAAAAGAGTAACTTCTGTGTCAGTAGCTGTTGTGGCTCGAATCGCATAGTCCACTGCTGCATTTGGCAATCGCCGATCTGGACAATCAATGAGCTCAAGCATCACATCATCCAATGCGGGAGTTGAGATCCAAACCTTGCGAATCTCTTCGGCGCGCTGATCATCAATCACAAAATGAACGGCACTGAGTGAATGTGGATTCAAACTTCTGGCATATCTAACTGCTCCAACAGTTGCTACATCCACGCTATCGATGAGAATTGTTACATCATGACGAGTGATAGAAGTCGCTCGTGATTCAAATGTTGGCAAGTTAAGCGCTGTCTGCTCGTTTCGATACTGCCGGTTGAGACGGAGCAATGAAACTACTGCAATCGGCGCGATCACAATAATAATCCAGGCACCTTCGCTAAATTTTACAACAGCAAAAACCAGCACGACAATTACAGAGACACTGCCAGATAGAGCATTAATAAAGAATTTTACTTTCCAGGCACCCAAACGATGAACATAAGCATGTTTCGCCATACCAAAGCCAGCGAGTGTAAATCCAGTAAAGACACCAAGGGCATAGAAAGCAACAAGGTGGTCAACGGATGCGCCAGTAAAGATGACTAGCAACATTGCAGCACTTGCTAAGAAAATGATTCCATTTGAAAATGCCAAACGGTGACCACGCTTGCTGAGTTGATGCGGAAGGTAGCCATCGTTTGCGACAAAGTTACAAAGGATAGGGAACGCGCTATAGGTGGTGTTTGCTCCAGCGAAAAGAATCAACATCGTTGCTGCTTGTACAAAGACGAAGAAGATTTTTCCGCCAGTCCCATCCCCTAAAGCAACTTTGGCGATTTGAGAGATAACCGTTGGCGTGCCTGATTCATAAGGCATGGCATGAATTCTCTGAGCGAACCAGGAGACACCAATTACGAGAGTTCCCAGAATCGAGCTCATGATGACAAGAGTTTTACGCGCATTTTGATCTTCTGGAACTTTGAAAAGTGCGACACCGTCGGAGATTGCTTCAAGACCCGTTAGGGAAGAGCCACCGTTTGCAAATGCACGAAGCAAGATAAATATCGCACTGAAGGTGAGAAGTCCTTGGGCTTGCCCAACAGCTACAGCGCCAGGTTGATTTGTATCAAGCACTGGAAGATTGCCGCTCAGAACTCTATAGATACCGGTAATGAAAACAATTCCCATTGCTCCAACGAAAAGGTAAGTCGGCATTGCAAATGATTTGCCAGCTTCTTTTACTCCACGAAGATTGCCGTAGGTAATTAACAAAATAACTGCAAGTGTCATGTAGACCTTGCCGGGATGTAAAGAGGGAATGGTAGAAATAATTGCAGCAACACCAGCAGCCGATTGGATTGCAACTGTAACGATGTAATCCAACATAAGTGCAACTGCGGCTACAACAGAAGTTGTTGAGCCAAAATTATCCCGAGCCACAATGTAGGCACCACCAGTTTTGGTGTAAACAGCAATAACGTTGCGATAATTCAAAGTAACAATTATCAAGATCGCGATGATGACAGTTGTCATCGGCATCATCAAAGCAAAAGACGCTAATCCAAATGCAGGCAAAAGGGCGATAAGAATCTGTTCGCTGCCGTACGCTGATGAAGAGATGCAGTCACTTGAAAGAATTCCTAGTGCATACTTTTTCTCTAGTCGTTGATGGCCTAGTGAATGGCGGTTCAAAGGACTGCCCAGTAGGCGTCGCTTTACTTTGTAGAAAAAAGGATCCTTCAGGTGTGCATGTTCTTTCAACACCTCAGGGGCGGGAGCACCATCTGTCCATGACTTAGGCACGAATTCTCCCCTGCTGCGAAGTACAAACGCTTTTCACTCATCCCATCTTAGAGCGTATGCTCACCTTATGCGCTCAAAGCTATATATAAATGGTGAGTGGGTTGACGGCACCGGAACTATGGCCGTGTACGACCCTAGTGATGGTTCAGTTATTGCTGAGGTTGCTACAGCCGGGGACGCACAATGCGAAGCGGCAATAAGTGCAGCCGATGCAGCATTTCCGACTTGGGCAAAAACCTCACCTCGCGTTCGTTCTGAGATTTTGCGTAAAGCTTTTGAAATCATGGTTGCCGAAGCAGATGAATTAGCTACCTTAGTTTCGCGTGAAAACGGAAAAGTTCTCAGCGATGCAAAGGGCGAAATCCTTTACGCTGCCGAATTTTTTCGTTGGTTTGCAGAAGAAGCAGTTCGCGTTCCTGGAGATTTCCGTAAATCTCCCAGCGGAGATAAGCGAATTCTTGTCACCCACCAACCTATTGGCGTTTCGATGCTCATCACACCCTGGAATTTTCCAGCGGCTATGGCAACGCGCAAAATTGGTCCAGCACTTGCTGCTGGTTGCACCGTCATCCTTAAACCTGCAAGTGAAACCCCTTTAACAGCATTAGCAATTGCTGACATCTTGCATCGTGCCGGAACACCAAAAGGTGTGGTCAATGTAATTTTGCCTGTGCCTGTTGGAGCAACTATTAGCAAGATTCTCCATGATCCACGCGTCAAGAATTTATCTTTCACTGGGTCCACTGAAGTTGGACGCGTGCTTCTTCGTGAGGCATCTGACCGTGTAATTCGTTGTTCGATGGAACTTGGCGGCAACGCACCATTTGTTGTATTTGATGATGCAGATATCACTGCAGCAGTTCAAGGTTTAATGATTGCAAAGATGCGAAATGGTGGATCTGCTTGCACTGCCGCTAACCGTGTCTATGTGCAACGTTCGATTGCCACAGCATTTACTGCCGAATTCACTCAAGCTATGGCGGCACTTGTTATGGGGCCTGGATTAAAAGCGGGCGTTAACTTAGGTTCAAGTGTTTCCATCAAAGAGCGTGACAAGATCGCAGCGTTAGTTGATGCCGCCATCGCGCAAGGTGCCAAAGTAACCACCGGCGGAAAAATTCCAGCGGGTGCAGGCGCTTTCTATCCTCCAACGGTCTTAACGTGTGAAAGTGATAACGCCATCTTGCAACAAGAAGTCTTTGGACCCGTTGCCCCAGTTGTCATATTCGATACCGATGCCGAAGGTATTGCACTTGCCAACAACACCGATTACGGGCTTATTAGTTATGTTTATTCGGGTGATCTCAAGCGCGCACTTCAAGCCGCTGAAGGAATTGAATCTGGCATGGTGGCAATCAACCGTGGTGTTATTTCAGATCCGGCTGCACCCTTTGGTGGCATGAAGCAAAGCGGACTGGGTCGTGAGGGCGGATTCGACGGCATTCATGAATTCCTTGAGACCAAATACATTGGCGTTGAGATTTAACTTGTAACAATGGCGGAGGATGAGGGATTTATCCTCTTCAGCCTGGGTAATTCCCCGTTTTTTAGGTAAAGGGGTCATAAAAGGCAAC
>CAIJOY010000005.1 GCA_903822425.1 uncultured Actinomycetes bacterium
ATGCTGACAAGAACTTTAGGAAGTTTCCTATCGGGATTTGCCAATAGCGCAATCGCATCACCGAACTGTGCAAAAGGAAAAACTTGATCGATAATCTTGGGAGACTTAATAACTCCTTCAGCAATGAGAGTTAGAGCTTCCTTATATCTACCAGGTCCATTGAGGACTCCATAGATTGAGAGATCTCGCAAGACAACATCTGCCACATCGAAACTTTCCATAGGAGTATCAGGAACTCCAAGAAGCACAACTTCGCCGCCAGCACACACTGCTTGGAATGAGGATTTAATAGATCGATTTGTGCCTGCTGCTTCAACAACAACATTGACAGAATGTGATGGCATCTCGTTTGGCAGAACTGGTTTAAAGCCCAGCGCTTTTACTCTCTCTGCGCCTTGATTTCCAAGAACTGCTATGAGTACTTCCCATCGGCGATGCGCAAGTACTTGCGCAGCAATTATCCCAATAGTTCCGTCTCCGATAACAAGTGCTCGGCCTCCTGCAGCCTTGATGCGAGAAACTCCCGCAATCGAAGTAACTGCGGGTTCTGCAAGAGTCGCATCGCGAAGCGCCAAGCCTTTGGGAATTTGATGTGCATTACCAACGGGAACTTTTACAAACTCTGCAAGTGCTCCAGGTCCTCCGCGTCGAACGCCAATCTCAATGCGCTCTTGGCACCATGTTGCGCGATTTTTACATCCCGCACAATTTCCACAACCAACTATGGGATCCATAATCACTTCTGTGCCAACTGGCAAAGCGGCATTCGTAGATTGAGCAATCGTTCCGCTCATCTCGTGTCCAATTTGCATCGGAAATGAAGCGTTACTGGTAGAAAAGTATGGATGCTTGCCATTCAAGAGCTCTAAGTCAGTACCGCAAAGTCCAACGTAACCAACGCGAATAAGCACTTCATCTTGAGTGATTTCAGGAACAGGAACTTCCACAATCTCCCACTTTTGTGGAGCGGTGATAAATAACGCCTTCATCGTCACTGCACTCTTAGCATTTGTCATTAAGCCGCTTCGCTCCCGCTTTGATCAGTCGATGTTGCATGCTTAAGGAGCCACATGCGCAACGATTCGCGTTGAGAGTCCAAGAAAACGGCGAACAAAATGATAAATCCTCGAATTGGCTCAACCCAGAATGGATCAATTGCGGTGAGGTTGAGAGCATTTGCAATCATCGATAGTAAAAGTACTCCACCCAAAACATCGAAGTAGGAACCGCGACCTCCGGTGAGACTTACTCCACCAATAACAGTTGCAGCAAATACTTCAAAAATTACACCTTGCCCGACGTTTGCTGGCGCAGAGCCAAGTTCTCCAATAATTAATAGACCAGCAACACCTGCAATTCCACCAGCAACCATAAACATACGGCGCTTAACTGCACCTGGATCAATACCTGCAGCACGAGCTGCAACAGCATTGCTGCCCACTGCATAAAGACGACGTCCGCCACTTGTAAAGCGAGAGATGACCACTGCAATTGCAAACGCAAATGCTGCGAGTATTACTGAGTTAGGAACTCCAAATGATTTCTCTCCTCCCAAAACCAAGAGAGCTGGATTAATTCCGTTCAAAGTTCTGGCTTGATTAACCACATAGGTAAGTCCGCCCAAAACAATAAGTGTTCCAAGGGTTACAAGAAAACTATTCATTTTAAGTCGAGTGACTAGCGACCCGTTGACCCAGCCAATTCCAACTCCAACTGCAATACCAATAAGTGCTGCAAGGATTGGATTGAGATTCCAGCCACTGCCGACATCTCCCTTACCCAATGACATCCAGGCGACGAGGTAGCCGACAAAACCCATATTCACACCGAGCGAGAGATCCATCTCTCCGCCGATAAGTGCCATTGCAGCGCCAATAGACAAAAGACCAAGGACGGTGCCATGGAGCAGGACGTTAGAAAGATTGATGAACTGAAAGAAGCCATCAATTGTTAGCGCAACGACAACTATTGTCAGCGCTAACACAATCCAGATCAGGTGATCAACCAATCGGTTAATCCATATTGTTCTTTTCATTCGTCGATCCCTTCGATGGCTCGGATAAGTGTTTCACCGTCTAAATCTTCGGTGTTAAATTCAGCAATTTGGCTGCCCTTGTAAAGGACGATCACTCGGTCTGTAACTTGTAAAAGAGTTTCTATTTCATCAGAGACTAAAAGAACTCCAGCACCTCGTTCGCAAGCCTCTGCAACAATGGTTGTAATGCTTGCTTTTGCCGCGATATCAACTCCTTGAGTTGGTTCTTCTAGCAAAAGCAAAGATGGTCCCGACTCAAGCATTTTCCCGAGGGCAACTTTTTGTTGATTGCCACCACTTAACGTGCCAACGTTTTGCTCTGGTCCTGTGCAGATAATGCTGTAAGTGCTAATAGCATTTTTAGCTACCTTTTCAGCTTTACTGGGAAATTGAAACCCCCATTTATTTTGCAATCTATCAAGCACAGTCATCGTGAGATTATCTGCAACATTAAATTGCTCAAATACGCTTTCACCGCGACGATCTTGCGAGAGATAACCCATGCCACGTGAAATTGCTTCTCGTGGGCGCTGCGCAACTTTGCTTGAACCTCCAAAATTGGCAGTGCCACCTGATGAATTTTGTAATCCAAAAAGAGTTTGAACTAGCTCGTGCTTTCCACATCCTTCGAGCCCCGTTAGCCCAACTATCTCGCCAGAATGAATAGTGAGTGAGATTTTGCTAAAAGCATTTTCCTTACTTAAATCTTTTACTTCAAGTAAAACATTATCTTTATGAAAATCCATACTTGAATGATGAGTTTGAGATTTTCGAGCTCTCTTGGTTAATGCAGAGCTAGCACCCATTTCACGAATCAAATCATCAGATGAAATCTCTGACGTTTGAAAGGTGCCGCGTGATAAACCATCGCGTAATACGGTAACCCGGTCTGTAATCGAAAAAACCTCTTGAAGGTGGTGTGAAATATAAATAATTGCAACGCCAGATTCCGATAAATTCTTCATAAGTTTAAAGAGTCTGCTAATTTCAGGTTTTGCTAAGGCTGCAGTGGGCTCATCAAGAATGATGAGCTTGGCAGATCGTGAGAGAGCTTGTGCGATTGCGACCATCTGACGTGATGCAACACCCAGACTTGCCATGGGCACTCTTGGATTAACATCAAGACCAACTAGTTTCAAAGATGCTTCGGCCATTTCCCACAATTGCGTCCAGTTGACCAAACCGCGCTTACCCATAGGAAGTCGCCCGACGAGAAGATTTTCCCCTACCGAAAGAGTTGGGAATGAACTCATTTGTTGAGGAACAAGTGCGATGCCTGCATTGAGTGCGAACTCAGGATTACCCGGTTCAAGCTTTACTCCATCAAGAACTACTTGACCGTGGTCTAGCGTTACAAGCCCAGTTATGCCACCAACTAGTGTGGATTTACCGGCGCCGTTGCGACCAACAAGTCCATGAATCTCTCCCCTATAAACATTCATAGATACGTTTTGTAAAACTGTTGTCTTGCCATAGATCTTGGTAGTTCCTGTG
>CAIJOY010000006.1 GCA_903822425.1 uncultured Actinomycetes bacterium
GAGTGATGGCGATTGAAATGAGTATCAATGCAAGTAGCCAAACATCGTCGCTCAAGGCTCCAAACGTGTAGCGATGATTAACGTTGAGCCAGAGAAAGTAGAAATCAGATAAAGAAAAGCAGAAAATTCCTGCCGATAGGAGCCCGCTACGTAGCGACATTGCAGTGATGGATGCCAAGGTCAGTACCAGTGCCAAGAGGACTACATCGCCAACGGGAAAGCAAATTGCAAAGAAGGTCGCCACTATCTCCCCGGAGAATTTTGGAAAGACCGGTCTCAAAAGAAGCGCGCTCCCTAAGGAGCCGAATCCGAATCCTAAGATCATTGCGTCTAAAGCTTCTAGTAGGCCAAATTTCTTACCGTTTCCAAGGATGCGAGGAATTGCAACGATCATGCACGGATAGAAGAGGAGATAAAAAATCTTGGCGATATTTGAGCTCAATAGGGGTAACGAGAAAAATTCTGCTGCGGTGGAAAGCACTGAGCCAACAATCCAGAAGATAATTCCAGTGGCCAGGGCGTATCTACCAATCACATCCTTGAGAAATTCAGAGGCGAGGACGACAAGAACCACGCATACTGCAATGAGGTTATAAAGAAATAGATCTAGGAATATGTTAGGTGTCAGATGGATCGATCGAAGGATTATGTGTGCGCACAAAAATATTGGCGCAAGGACGCGAAGGAAACTTTTACTTCCCACGCTTAAGAGTCAAGACAAGTTACCCCGATCAAGAAATAGGGGTAGCCAGAGTGGCTAAGAGGCTAGAGACCCTTTTGACATACGAGTGCGCGCATAGACAGGGCCTGAGCAACGCCATCTTTTGCTTGAGCAAGATTAAGAACGGCATTTGCACGAGTCGTCTTCATGTTATCGACGGTCTTGCCAACTTTCCTGTAATTGGCAGCCGATGATGTAGCAGATCGGATTGCTGTCTTGAGTGATGTAATTGCGGTGTTATAAGTTGTAATAGATTTACGATTCTTAGTTGCATTTGCGGAATCGGCAACCATCGCATCGCGCGCGGCGGTAAATTCAGTCAACTTTTGATTCCAGGTGGCAACTTTCACGTCAAGAGCGGCGGCATCAATCGCTTTCAAAGCAGCATTATCAACCTCTGCTGCAATTTTTTCATCAAGGGCCGCAAGAGTTGCTGGCATTTGACCGGCAAGGAGTAGGTATGACTTATTAGTCTTTACATATGCAGTATCAGCATTGAGGCAGTCCATCGAAACCCAGGTCAACTTTGCATTCTTGACTGTTGGGTTTTTGGCACACTTGTATGTTCCGCCAGCAATCTTTGTGGTCTTATTCGCACTTGGGCACGGCACACCGTTAGAGACAGATGCGGCATTTGCCGATGTTGCAACCAAGGTGCCGGTGAGCATGACTCCGACGACCGAAGCGATCAGAACTTTGCGAAACATGATGACCTCCATAGATTATTGGACCATCGTAGCGACGCAGTTGAAATTGCCTCGGTAATAACTCGCTCAAAACCTAGGAATTTGCTGAGAAGTAGTTCTACGGAGTGAGAAATGCCTTCCTCTTACTTCGTGCGCTGCTTCATTCGGACGTTGATACCAAGTTTGCGCACGATGGGCCTAGGTCCGAACCGAGCAAAGGTCGACAA
>CAIJOY010000007.1 GCA_903822425.1 uncultured Actinomycetes bacterium
AGGACCAAAAGTGGCAAAGGCGAAGTTCGAGCGGACAAAACCGCACGTAAACATCGGCACCATCGGGCACATCGACCACGGTAAGACCACTCTTACCGCCGCGATCTCCAAGGTGTTGCACGATAAGTTTCCAGATGTAAACCCATTCACACCTTTCGATCAAATCGATAAGGCTCCAGAAGAAAAAGCGCGTGGCATAACAATCTCCATCGCGCACATTGAATACCAGACTGTAAAGCGTCACTACGCACACGTTGACTGCCCAGGTCACGCTGACTACATCAAGAACATGATCACTGGTGCAGCACAAATGGACGGCGCGATTCTTGTAGTTGCAGCAACTGATGGACCAATGCCACAGACCAAGGAGCACGTTCTCCTTGCTCGTCAAGTAGGCGTTCCTTCAATCGTTGTTGCACTCAACAAGTCCGACATGGTTGATGATGAAGAAATTCTTGAACTTGTAGAAATGGAAGTTCGTGAACTTCTCAGCAAGTACGAGTTCCCTGGCGATGACACACCTATCGTCCGTATCTCAGCTCTTAAGGCTCTCGAAGGAGATGCCAAGTGGGCAGAGAAGATCATCGAACTCATGGACGCAGTGGATTCATTTATTCCACAGCCAGCCCGTGAAATCGACAAGCCTTTCTTGATGCCTGTTGAAGACGTTTTCACGATCACTGGTCGTGGAACTGTTATCACCGGTCGTATCGAGCGCGGAGTTGTAAAGATCAACGAAGAAGTTGAAATCGTTGGAATCCGCCCAGAAAACCAGAAGACAATCGTCACTGGTGTTGAAATGTTCCGTAAGTTGCTCGATGAAGGTCAAGCTGGCGAAAACGTCGGACTTCTTCTTCGTGGACTTAAGCGTGAAGACGTTGAGCGTGGACAGGTTGTCTGCAAGCCAGGCTCCATTACACCTCACACAGAGTTCGATGCATCTGTTTACATCCTTTCAAAGGATGAAGGCGGACGTCACACTCCATTCTTCAATAACTACCGCCCACAGTTCTACTTCCGCACAACGGATGTAACTGGCGTAGTTACTTTGCCTGCTGGCACCGAAATGGTTATGCCTGGCGACAACATTGAATTGGCCGTTGCGCTGATTCAACCAATCGCTATGGAAGATGGTCTCCGCTTCGCTATTCGCGAAGGTGGCCGCACCGTTGGCGCTGGTCGTGTTGTAAAGATCAAGAAGTAAATAACACAAGCACTGTGAAGGGTTGGGCCCGGCGGCGTAAAAACCGCCGGGACTAACAAAACTTTTAGCTCGGCCTAGTAATAGGTACATAAAGAAGATGAGGAGATGCACATGGCGGGACAGAAGATCCGCATTCGGCTCAAGGCATATGACCATGAGGTGATTGACTCTTCGGCGAAGAAAATCGTCGAAACAGTTGAGCGCACTGGTGCAACTGTCGCTGGGCCCGTTCCGCTACCTACAGAGAAGAACACGTACTGCGTGATTCGCTCTCCTCACAAGTACAAGGACAGCCGCGAACATTTTGAAATGCGCACACATAAGCGCCTCATCGACATCATCGACCCAACTCCTAAAACAGTTGACTCTTTGATGCGCCTGGATCTTCCAGCAGGCGTCGACATTGAAATTAAGTTGTAGGGGGATCGGACACATGACTAGCACCGGTTCAAAGACCACACAATCACAAGGTTCATCTATCAAAGGAATCTTGGGCAAGAAGCTTGGCATGACTCAAGTATTTGATGCCAACAACAAGATGATTCCTGTCACTGTTGTTGAAGCAGGACCTTGCGTTGTCACGCAGATCCGCACACTTGAAGTTGATGGCTATGCAGCTGTCCAGATCGCCTTCGGTGCGATTGATCCCAAGAAGATTTCTAAGCCACTTGCTGGCCACTATGCAAAAGCTGGCGTAACTCCACGTCGTAGCGTGGTAGAACTTCGCACACACAGTGCCTCTACCTACACAGTCGGACAAGAACTTGGCGCAGATGTTTTTGCAGCCGGAGAACTTGTTGATGCAACAGGTACAAGCACAGGTAAAGGAACAGCTGGCGTTATGAAGCGCCACGGTTTCGGTGGTATCGGCGCATCTCACGGTGTTGACCGCAAGCACCGCATGCCAGGTTCCATTGGTGCATGTTCAACACCAGGTCGCGTATTTAGCGGTATGCGTATGGCTGGTCGCATGGGTAACGAGCGCGTCACAACACAGAACTTGCTCGTTCATTCTGTAGATGCTGAAAAGAACTTGCTCCTCATCAAGGGTTCAATTCCAGGTCCAGATGGCCAACTTGTCTTTATTCGCTCAGCTGCAAAGAAAGCAATCTTTGAAGTTATTAAGCACGCAGAGAAGGTTGGTGCATAACCATGGCGCTTACTGTTGATATCAAGAACGCCGAAGGAAAGAAAGTTGGCAGTGTTGATCTGCCATCTGAAATCTTCGACGCTCAAACAAATATTCCTTTAATCCATCAAGTTGTGACAGCACAACTTGCTGCTGCTCGCCAAGGTACTCAGAAGTCAAAGAACCGCGGTGAAGTAAGTGGTGGCGGAAAGAAGCCTTTCAAGCAGAAAGGAACCGGTCGCGCCCGTCAGGGTTCAAGCCGTTCCCCAAACCAGAAAGGTGGCGGTACTGCTCACGCAGTTCGCCCACGTCAATATGGACAACGCACACCCAAGAAGATGATCGCTGCAGCACTGTGCGGAGTTCTCTCTGACCGTCAACGTAACGATCGTATTCACGTTTTGGATTCTGTTTCAGCAGCTCCTTCAACTAAGGCAGCGCTGGCAGCAGTTCGCCAATTCAGCGATCGCAAGAATTTGCTTGTAGTTGTTTCTCGTACCGAGGATGCCGCATGGCGTTCATTGCGTAACGCAGATGACCTACACCTATTAGTTCCAGATCAATTGAATGCTTATGACATCCTCAAGAGTGATGACATGGTTTTCTCTGAGTCTGCAATTAAAGATTTCTTGGCTGGTCCTTCAAAGGGCAAGAGCGCAACATCCGTTGCACGTGAAAGCGAAGTTGAGGTCTCAGCATGACACATCGCGATATTTTGCTAGCTCCAGTAGTTTCTGAAAAGTCCTACGGGTTGCTCGATGAGAATAAGTACACCTTCTTGGTGGCTCCTGACGCTAATAAGACCCAGATCAAGATCGCGGTCGAAGCAGTGTTCGGCGTAAAAGTTGTAAGCGTTAACACCATGAACCGCCAAGGCAAGAACAAGCGCACTCGCTTTGGAGATGGAAAACGCAAAGACACTAAGCGAGCAATCGTTCAAGTGGCAGCTGGCGACCGTATCGACATCTTTGGAGGCCCAGTTTCCTAACGGGAACCGGGACTACAGGAAAAGGATTAGAGAACCATGGCACTTCGTAAGTTAAAGCCAACGACCCCGGGTCAACGTGGCGCGAGCGTTCCAGATTTTGCGGAACTCACACGCACAACTCCTGAGAAGTCGCTCATCCGTCCGATCCACTCCAAAGGTGGACGTAACGCATCAGGACGCATCACTGTTCGCCATCAAGGCGGCGGTCATAAGCGTGCTTATCGCCTCATTGACTTCACACGTAACGATAAAGATGGTGTGCCAGCAAAGGTCGCTCACATTGAGTACGACCCAAACCGCACAGCTCGTATCGCACTTTTGCACTACGCAGATGGCGAAAAGCGTTACATCATTGCTCCTAATAAGTTAGAACAAGGTGCAACTGTAGAAAATGGTCCCAAGGCAGATATCAAGCCTGGCAATAACTTGCCACTGCGTAACATTCCAGTAGGTACCGTTATTCACGCAATTGAACTTCGCCCAGGTGGAGGAGCAAAGATTGCTCGTTCAGCCGGAGCAAGTGTGCAGCTTGTGGCAAAAGAGGGTGCTTATGCGCAACTTCGTATGCCATCTGGTGAAATTCGCAACGTAGATGTTCGTTGCCGTGCAACTGTTGGTGAAGTCGGCAACGCCGAACAATCCAACATTAACTACGGTAAAGCTGGACGTATGCGTTGGTTGGGTATTCGCCCATCTGTTCGTGGTGTTGTTATGAACCCGGTAGATCACCCACACGGTGGTGGTGAAGGTAAGACTTCTGGTGGACGTCACCCAGTTACACCTTGGGGTAAACCTGAAGGCCGTACTCGTAAGAAAAAAGCGAGTGATTCACTCATTGTCCGTCGTCGTAAATCGAATAAGAAGCGGTAGGGAGCCCTCATGCCACGTAGTTTAAAAAAGGGTCCATTTGTGGACGGCCATCTCACCAAGAAGGTAGATGCGCAGAATGCAAATAACACCAAGAATGTTATTAAAACTTGGTCGCGTCGTTCGATGATCACACCTTCGATGATCGGTCACACCATTGCGGTGCACGATGGTCGCAAGCACATCCCAGTTTTCATTACTGACTCCATGATCGGTCACAAGCTTGGTGAATTCTCACCAACTCGTACCTTCAAAGGTCACGTCAAGGACGATCGGAGAGCCACTCGTGCCTAATACAAAGCCTGCTACTAAAGAAACTAAAGACGTGGTTTCAGATGCAACTGTGGCCCGCGCGATCTTGCGCGATATTCGCCATACGCCTCAAAAAGCACGTCGCGTAGTTGATTTGATCCGTGGAGTTCGCGTTGATCAAGCACTTGCAACCTTGAAGTTCGCACCACAAGCTGCCGGACAAGATGTTTACAACTTGCTCGCATCTGCTGTTGCTAACGCCAAGCAGAAAAACCCTGCAATTCGCGATGAATCTGAACTATGGGTAGTTGAAGCTCTTGTTGATGAAGGTGTCACCATGAAGCGTTTTCGCCCACGTGCTCAAGGTCGCGGTTTCCGAATCCTGAAGCGAAGCAGTCACATCACTGTTGTTGTTTCAGATACCAAGAAGGGAGCGACCAAGTAATGGGTCAAAAAGTAAACCCCTACGGCTTCCGCCTTGGCATCACTACTGAATTTAAATCACGTTGGTATGCCGACAAGTTGTACAAGGACTATGTAAAAGAAGATGTACTTATCCGTCGCATGATGGTTAAGGGCATGGAGCGCGCTGGCGTCTCTAAGATCGAAATCGAGCGCACACGCGATCGCGTTCGTATCGACCTTCATACTGCTCGTCCTGGCATCGTTATCGGTCGCCGCGGAATGGAAGCTGACAAGCTTCGCATTGAATTGGAAAAGCTCACTGGCAAGCAAGTTCAGCTCAACATCCTGGAAGTTAAAAACCCAGAAATTGATGCTCAACTTGTTGCACAAGGAATCGCTGAGCAGCTTGCTGCACGTGTGTCATTCCGTCGTGCAATGCGTAAAGCAATGCAAACCGCTTTGAAGTCTGGCGCAAAGGGCATTCGTGTTCAGTGTGGTGGTCGTCTTGGTGGAGCCGAAATGTCTCGCTCTGAGTTCTATCGCGAAGGACGCGTTCCTTTGCACACTCTGCGCGCAGATATCGACTACGGGTTCTATGAAGCCCACACAACTTTTGGTCGTCTCGGCGTAAAAGTCTGGATCTACAAGGGTGAAGTAATTCATTCTCGTGCAGAACGCGAAGCCGCAGCACTTGCAGCCGCTCGCGCTCCTAAGAAAGATCAAGCTCGTCGCACACCACGTGCACCGCGCGGAGAAGTTACTAAGTCATCTGTTGATGCACGTGCCGCAGCAACTGCAGTTGTAGAAGCAGTTGTTGAAGCACCTGTGACAGAGACACCAGCCGAAGGGAGCGAGGCGTAAATGTTAATTCCACGTCGCGTTAAGCACCGTAAGCAGCATCACCCATCTCGTAGTGGTGCATCTAAGGGTGGAACAGCAGTTTCCTTCGGAGACTTTGGTATCCAAGCTCTCGAGCCTGCATACGTCACTAACCGCCAGATTGAAGCAGCGCGTATTGCAATGACGCGTTACATCAAGCGTGGTGGAAAAGTTTGGATCAATATTTATCCAGACCGCCCACTTACTAAGAAGCCAGCCGAAACTCGCATGGGTTCGGGTAAAGGCTCACCTGAGTGGTGGATCGCCAACGTAAAGCCAGGCCGCGTAATGTTCGAAATTTCGGGTGTTACAGAAGCAATTGCTAATGAAGCAATGCGCCTTGCTATTCACAAGTTGCCGATGAAATGCCGAGTTGTGAAACGTGAGGAGGCGTAATGGCTACTACTAATAACGAGGAACTTCGCGCACTATCTGCCGAAGAACTTACCGGAAAGCTTCGCGAATCAAAGGAAGAACTCTTCAACCTGCGATTCCAGGCTGCAACCGGTCAGCTCGAAAGCCATGGCCGTCTCGGAGCAGTTCGTAAAGAGATCGCTCGTATTTATACCGTTATCCGCGAACGCGAATTAGGAATCGGAGGTGCTGCATGAGCCCGAACATTCCTTCCACAACGAATGAAGAACGTGGTTTCCGCAAAACACGTGAAGGCATCGTTGTTAGCGACAAGATGGACAAGACAGTAACTGTTGCAGTTATGGACCGTGTGAAGCACGGGATGTACAGCAAAGTTCTCTCTCGCTCACGCAAATTGAAAGCCCACGACGAGCTCAATGCTGCAGGCGTCGGCGATCGCGTAATGATCATGGAGACTCGACCACTATCGGCAACCAAGCGTTGGCGTGTAGTCGAGATCCTCGAGAAAGCTAAGTAGAGGGTTGGTGGATAGAAGATGATTCAACAAGAGTCGCGCCTTCGCGTAGCTGATAACACAGGAGCTAAAGAGCTTCTATGTATCCGTGTTCTCGGTGGCTCCAAGCGTCGCTATGCCGGCATTGGAGACGTCATTGTTTGTTCTGTTAAGGATGCAATTCCTGGCGGACAAGTAAAGAAAGGTGAAGTCGTTAAGGCTGTCATCGTTCGCACAGTTAAGGAACGTCGTCGTCCAGATGGTTCCTACATTAAATTTGATGAGAATGCTGCAGTCATCTTGAAGACAGATGGCGAACCACGCGGCACACGTATCTTCGGACCGGTTGCTCGTGAACTTCGCGACAAGCGCTTCATGAAGATCATCTCGCTAGCCCCGGAGGTGCTCTAATAATGGCCAAGATTAAAAAGGGCGACACCGTTTTGGTAATCGCTGGAAAAGATAAAGGTGTCACTGGCAAAGTGCTCGACCTTGATGCACGTCGCATACTTGTTGAAGGTGTTAACCGCGTAAAGCGCCACACACAAGAAACAACTGGCGATCGTGGTGTCAAAGTTGGCGGCATCTTGACCGTTGAAGCATCAATCGCAATTTCCAATGTCATGCTCGTTGATGAGGATGGCAAGGCAACTCGTCTTGGCGCTCGCAAAGATGAAAACGGCAAGAACGTTCGCATCTCGCGTCGCACCGGAAAGGACATCTAATGTCAACTGCTCAATTAGTACGTCTGAAAGGACGTTACCGCAGCGAAATCGCACCTGCACTCAAAGCTGAATTTGGGTACAAGAACGTGATGCAGATTCCAACCCTGACCAAGATCGTGGTCAACATGGGTGTTGGTGAAGCAGCTCGTGATTCCAAGTTAATCGAAGGTGCAATCCGCGATCTAGCAACAATCACTGGGCAAAAGCCACAGGTCACCAAGTCACGCAAGTCCATCGCACAATTTAAGTTGCGCGAGAACATGCCAATTGGTGCACACGTAACTTTGCGTGGGGATCGTATGTGGGAATTCGCAGATCGACTTCTTTCCATCTCCTTGCCACGTATTCGCGACTTCCGCGGCTTGTCACCTAAGCAATTTGATGGCAAGGGCAACTACACCTTTGGTCTCACTGAACAAGTTGTGTTCCCTGAGATCGAACAAGACAAGATTGATCGTCCGCGCGGTATGGACATCACTTTTGTCACCACCGCCAAGAACGATGACGAAGGTCGCGCGCTTCTTAAAGCACTCGGCTTTCCATTCAGGGAGAACTAAATGGCAAAAACATCGCTTAAAGTAAAAGCTGCCCGTAAGCCAAAGTTCAAGGTGCGCGGTTACACACGCTGTCAGCGTTGCGGTCGTCCGCATGCTGTCTACCAAAAATTCGGAATTTGCCGCATCTGCTTCCGCGAGATGGCGCATGCTGGCGAACTTCCTGGCATCACGAAAGCATCCTGGTAATTCACCCAACAACTACGAAAAAGGTCCAGGCAATGTGCTTGGAAACCAGTTCGAGAAAGGCCATAGGCCACGCATGACAATGACAGATCCGATCGCAGACATGTTGACTCGTCTGCGTAACGCGAACTCTGCCTATCACGAGACGGTTTCCATGCCGTCCTCGTCGGTAAAGACGCGCATCGCAGTAATACTTCAACAGGAGGGCTTCATCGGCGGTTACCGCGTTGATGCCAATACAAACGGCGTTGGTAAAACGCTGGTAATTGATCTTAAGTTTGGCGCGAACCGTGAACGTTCCATCGCCGGACTTCGTCGCGTTAGTAAGCCAGGACTTCGCGTTTACGCAAAGTCCACGGCGCTGCCAAAAGTTCTTGGCGGTTTGGGCGTTGCCATCATCTCAACTTCATCTGGATTGCTTACTGATAAGCAAGCCAACAAACAGGGCGTAGGCGGAGAAGTTCTCGCCTATGTTTGGTAATTGATATGTCACGTATCGGTCGCAGCCCAATCACACTTCCAGCGGGAGTAGAAGTTTCTATCACTGGCCAACATGTTGCCGTAAAGGGACCTAAAGGTTCACTTTCACGCGACATCGCTGAGCCAATTCGTGTCTCACAAGCCGATGGTCTTGTCACAGTTGCTCGTCCTAACGATGAGCGTCTGAGTCGCGCACTGCACGGTTTGTCACGCACACTTGTTGCCAACATGGTTGAAGGTGTAACCACTGGCTATAGCAAGACAATCGAAATTGTTGGTGTTGGTTATCGCGTAGCCGAAAAGGGCAAAGATCTTGAGTTTGCACTTGGTTACAGCCACCCAGTTCCATTCCTGGCCCCTGAAGGAATCTCTTTCAAAGTTGAGTCTCCAACTAAGTTCTCAATTTCAGGAATTGATAAGCAACTCGTAGGTGAAGTTGCTGCCAAGATCAAGAAGTTACGTAAGGCCGATCCATACAAGGGTAAGGGCTTGCGTTTGTCAGGCGAAGTTGTTCGCCGTAAGCAAGGAAAGACGGGTAAGAAGTAATGGCTATCGGTGTAAAGGTCCGTAAAGGTTCGGCAACAAATGCCCGTGCCCGTCGTCATTTCCGCGTCCGCAAGAAGGTTTCAGGTACAGCTACTCGACCACGTCTAGTTGTCTCTCGCTCTTCTCGTCATCTCTTCGTTCAAGTAATTGATGACTCACAAGGCAAAACTTTGGTTTCTGCATCCACTATGGAAGCTGACCTTCGTGTTGCAACAGGAGACAAGAGTGCAAAGTCTCGTCAAGTAGGTGTCCTTATTGCACAACGTGCCAAAGCTGCCGGAGTTACATCCGTTGTCTTTGATCGCGCTGGTAACAAGTACCACGGTCGTATTGCAGCTCTTGCTGAGAGTGCACGAGAGAACGGATTGGAGTTCTAATGGCTGTTAATCCAACTCAAAATCGCGAAGGCGCAGATGCCCCAAAGGGTAATGACCGTCGCGAACGTCGTGAACGCCGCGATGATCGTGGACAAGAGAAGAGCCCATTCATTGAGCGCGTGGTTTTCATCAACCGCGTATCCAAAGTTGTTAAGGGTGGACGTCGTTTCTCATTTACAGCTCTTGTTGTTGTCGGCGACGGCAATGGCCAAGTGGGTATTGGTTATGGAAAATCTAAGGAAGTTCCACAAGCAATTGCCAAGGCTGTTGAAGAAGCGAAGAAATCATTCTTCAAAGTTCCTCGCATCCAAGGCACCATTCCTCACGCTTCACAAGGTGAAGCAGCAGCCGGCGTAGTTCTCTTGCGTCCAGCTAGCCCAGGTACTGGTGTGATTGCTGGTGGACCAGTCCGTGCAGTACTTGAGTGCGCCGGAATTTCTGATGTACTTACCAAGTCTTTAGGTTCTAACAATGCGATCAACATGGTTCACGCCACTGTTGCTGCGTTGAAGCAACTTGAAAGCCCAGAAGCAATTGCAGCTCGTCGCGGACGTCCGCTCGAGGATGTTGCACCTGCTGCACTTATCCGCGCTTCTCAAATGACAGTTGGTGCCTAATGCCTCGTTTAAAAGTTACTCAAATTCGTTCGAAGGTCGGCAGCAAGCCTGAACTTCGTCACACTTTGCGTTCACTTGGTCTTAAGCGCATCAACGATGTAGTTGTCCAAGAAGATCGTCCAGAAATTCGTGGCATGGTTCATGCAGTTCGCCACTTGATCAAGGTAGAGGAGGTTGAATAACGATGACACTCAAAGTTCATCATCTTCGTCCAGCCCCTGGTGCTAAGAAAGCCAAAACTCGTAAGGGTCGCGGTGAAGCATCAAAGGGTAAGACTGCCGGTCGCGGTGGCAAGGGAACTCGCGCCCGTAATCAGGTTCGCGCAGGATTTGAAGGCGGTCAGCTGCCTTTGGTGATGCGTTTGCCTAAGTTACGCGGCTTTAAAAACCCTGCACGCGTTGAATATCAGGCTGTAAACGTGGCAACAATTAACGCTCTTTATCCAAAGGGTGGCGATGTCAGCGTTGAGGATTTGGTCAAGAAGGGCGCAGCACGTAGCGACCTTCCGGTGAAGATCCTAGGAAACGGTGAGATCACGGTTAAAGTCAGCGTTGCAGCGCATAAGTTCTCAGGCTCAGCAATTGAAAAGATTGCTGCTGCAGGTGGATCAACAAAGACTTTGTAGTCTTTGAACTTTTGAATGAGTCGTGAAATGAAAGAGGGAGAAGATCAGTGCTAGCAGCATTTGGTAAGGCGTTTAAGACTCCAGACCTTCGCAAGAAGATCTTCTTCACTCTTTCTATCATGGCCCTATTTCGCTTTGGTTCAGTTGTTCCAACTCCTGGCGTTTCCTACGGCAACGTTGCAGAGTGTCTGAAGACAGTTCAATCTGGTGGCCTATTCGGCTTAATTAACTTGTTCAGCGGCGGCGCACTATTGCACCTATCTGTTTTTGCCCTGGGCATTATGCCCTACATCACCAGCTCAATCATTATTCAACTCCTTACCGTTGTTATCCCTCGCTTTGAAACTCTCAAAGCAGAAGGACAATCCGGAACTGCCAAGTTGACCCAGTACACCCGCTACCTCACTATCGGATTAGCAATCTTGCAATCCACTGGTTTGATTGCGGTTGCTCGTACTCCTGGTCGCTTGATCTCAGGATGTTCTTTAGCAATCATTCCTGACACTTCATGGCAGCGCATCGTCACAATGATATTTGTTATGACAGCTGGTACATCGGTCATTATGTGGCTCGGTGAACTCATTACTGACCGCGGTGTTGGTAACGGTATGTCGATCTTGATCTTTACTTCTATCGCAGCAGGTTTTCCTGGCAACTTGTGGAGCATCAAACTTCAAAAGGGTCTCTTTGCTTTCTGCTTCGTTCTAGCAGTTGGAATCTTGGTTGTTGCCGCAGTTGTATTCGTTGAGCAGGCTCAACGACGTATTCCTGTTCAGTATGCCAAGCGTCAAGTAGGTCGTTCTAGCTACGGCGGAACAAGTACTTATATTCCTATCAAGGTGAACCAAGCTGGTGTTATCCCTGTAATTTTTGCCTCATCTTTGCTCTACATTCCTTCTTTGGTTGTGAACTTCACTAATAGCCAAGCAGGTTGGGCAATTTGGATTAACCGTAACTTCGTTAAGGGTGATCACCCGATTTACATTATTTCCTATGCTGCAATGATTATTTTCTTTACCTACTTCTATGTTGCGATTACATTCAACCCAGATGAGGTTGCAGATAATATGAAGAAGTACGGCGGATTTGTGCCTGGTATCCGCGCCGGCCGTCCAACCTCTGAATATTTGCAGTACGTTCTTTCACGCATTACTGCGCCAGGATCGTTGTACTTGGCATTTGTTGCGATCATTCCAATTCTTGCGCTGATTCTTTTTGGTGCAACTCAGAACTTCCCATTTGGCGGAACCGCGATTTTGATCGTCGTCGGCGTCGGTCTTGATACTGCAAAGCAAATCGAGAGCCAACTACAACAACGTTCATATGAGGGGTTCTTGCGCTAATGCGCTTAGTCCTGGTTGGACCACCAGGTGCCGGTAAAGGAACGCAAGCACAATTCCTGGCTTCGCACTATTCAATTCCTCATATTTCTACGGGAGATATTTTTCGTGCAAACCTCAAGCAAGGAACCCCTTTAGGTGTTGAAGCTAAAGGTTTCATGGACCGCGGTGAATTAGTTCCAGATTCTGTGACCAATGAGATGGTGCGCGATCGTCTCACACACGATGATCTAGGAAATGGATTCCTCCTCGATGGATTTCCTCGCAACGTCGCCCAAGCACAAGTCTTGCGGGCTATTTTGTCCGAGAAAAATACTCCGCTAGATGCAGTTCTAGAATTAGCAGTTGAGAGCGCAGAAATTGTTTTGAGACTTTCTGGACGCAGAGTGTGTCGTGATTGTGGGAAAGGTGCGCACATTGAATTCGAGCGCCCCGCAAAAGACGGTATCTGTGATTCATGCCAAGGCGAGCTCTACCAACGCGAAGATGACAAGGAAGAAGTCATTTCACGTCGCCTTGAGGTGTATCAGGAGCAGACCGCACCAATTGTGGATTTCTATCGAATTGAAGGATTGTTGATCACGATAAGTGCAACAGGATCCGTTGCTGATATCACCGAGCGGGCAATTAAAGCCCTCAATCGCGCACACCAGTAAGCGCCATGACAATTCAAATCAAGAGCCTTGATCAACTCAAAGTAATGCGCCGTGCTGGATTATTGGTGGGTGAAACTTTGGAGTTATTACGAAATTCCATCAAAGTTGGCATGCGCACAGATGCCCTTGATGCAATAGCTGCTGCAAATATTAAACGCGGCGGAGGAACTTCGAACTTCAAGGGATACCGCGGTTTTCCTGCAACTATCTGCATTTCAATCAATGATGAGATTGTTCATGGCATTCCAGGAGATAGAACAATTGAAGATGGTGATGTCGTCTCCATTGATTGCGGAGCAATCATTGATGGTTGGCACGGTGATGCTGCGATTTCGATCGGTGTTGGCTCAGTTGACCCAGCAGATCAAAAGATGATGGATGTGTGCGATGAATCAATGTGGCGCGGCATTGCAGCTGGTTTCACGGGAGCCAAGCTGACCGATATCAGTCACGCCATTGAGGATTACATTAAATCTCAAGGCAAGTACGGAATTTTGCAAGAGTACGGTGGACATGGAATTGGTACAGAGATGCATCAAGAACCGCATGTTCTCAATTTTGGTAAACGTGGATATGGTCCTGAACTCATCGCGGGAATGGCACTGGCCATTGAACCCATGATCACCCGCGGCACACATAAGACAAAAGTTCTTGGCGATGATTGGACCGTTGTCTCTACGGATGCATCTAGAGGCGCCCATTTTGAGAACTCTTATTGCCTTTTGCCCGATGGTAAGGCCTTTGTTTTAACTGCAATCGATGGCGGGAAAGCCCGATTAGCAGCGCTAGGTGTGGGGATTTCACCCCTTTTGGCATAAATTAGGGGTGGTTACGAGCGCAAGGTAAGACTAGAATTCAAAATTCCACTGCACCAGGAACGGGAGAAACATGAGTATTGATATCTCTGTTGCTGCCCCTGCCACAAGTGTAGAAGGTCGCTCACCTGCTCAATTGGCTTGGAGTCGCATCAAGAGCGATCGCACAGCTTGGGTCTCCGGCGTAGTCGTTCTCTTCTTTGTATTGCTGGGAGCAATTTCTCCTATTTTCCAAAGAATCATGCACTTGAGTCCAGATCAATTTAGTCCTGAAACTCTTGATGAAAATATGGGCGCAATGCCCATTGGACCATTTGGCGGTATGTCCACTGCGCATTGGCTTGGTGTAGAACCGCGCACAGGTCGCGATGTGTTTTTGAGATTTGTTTTTGGTGCGCGCACTTCTTTATCAATTGCACTTATAGCTACCATTGTCGCCACAATAATCGGAGTACTCATCGGATTACTTTCTGGCTTTTTTGGTGGCAAAATCGATCAATTCTTTTCACGCCTCATGGAGATCGTCCTTGCATTTCCTTCAATTCTTTTTGCTCTAGCCATCACACCAGTGCTCGAGAGCGTTTTACAAGATGCGGGATTGCCTATCGGCAATCCAACACGTATCCCCGTGATGATTTTTGTGATTGCAACTTTTGGCTGGCCATACATTGCTCGTATTGTGCGCGGTCAAGTCATTTCGATGCGGGAACGTGAATTTGTCGATGCAGCCAGAGCCCTTGGTGCTTCTCGTGCCCACCTAGTTTTCAAGCAAATCCTGCCCAACCTTTGGGCGCCGATTTTGGTAACAGTTGCGCTTAATATCCCTACATTTATCACTACCGAAGCTGCCCTGACATTTCTTGGCGCCGGCGTAATTGAACCCACCTCAGACTGGGGAGCGATGCTTTTGGCTTCTGTTCCTTTTTATAGCGTTGATCCGATGTATACGGCGATCCCTGGCTTTGCACTATTTTTTCTCGTACTTGCCTTTAATTTATTCGGAGATAGCGTGCGCGATGCACTCGACCCAAAGAGTTCCCGATGATCAGAGATGGTTATCAGGAGTTTTACCCCCAATCCCGTGGAGCAATCCCTGCAAAGAAAGGTCTCTAATGAGCCTAAGCAAAAAAGCTATTGCGCTAGTTGGAACACTCGCTCTGGGTGTTACAGCTTTCGTCATGGCACCAAGTACACAAGCGGCGTCAGCCGTTAATGGTCCTGCACCTGCAATTCCAGGGGCAACAAAGGGTGGAATTCTTACCATCCTCAATCAGTATGACTTTGAACATCTAGATCCAGCTCGTAACTACGTTGGTAGCGCGCTCGATTTCTATCGTTTCTTTGTTCGTACTCTTACTCAATACCGCACAGTTGATGGAAAGACCACACTGCAGCCAGATGTTGCTGCTGACCTTGGTACAACCCCAGATGGCGGAAAAACTTGGACATTCAAACTTCGCACTAACTTGAAGTATGAAGATGGTTCCAAGGTAACTTGCGCTGACCTGAAGTACGGCACAATGCGTTCTTTCAACGACGAAATTCTCGATGGCGGAACTACTTATGCTGAGCAGTGGTTATTAAACCCAACTAACTTCACTGGTCCTTACACACAGCCAACAGGTGACTTAACTTCAATCATTTGTTCACCAAGTGGGGATGCGATTACTTACAAGTTGTCACAGCCAATTCCTTACTTCCCATACGTAACTACATTTGGTTCTTTCTCGCCAGTTCCTAAGGCAAAAGACACTAAACTTAAATACGATGATCATCCTTTGGCTACAGGTCCATACAAGATTCAATCGTATGACCGCGGCAAGCAGATCACATTAGTTCGCAACCAATACTGGAATGCAGCGACAGATCCTGTCCGCTGGAACTACCCAGATAAGATTGTTGCGAAATTTGGATATGAGCAGAACGCTCTCGAGTCCCTTCTTCTATCTGACGCCGGTGCAGCACGTACCTCAATCTCATTGGATACAAACGTTGTTACCAACCTTCCAAAGATTTTGGCAGCGCCAACAAAGTACAAGGATCGCTATTTGTCCTTTGCTTCTCCATACTCACGCCACCTCAACATCAACATGACTACGATCACAGATCTCAACGAGCGCAAAGCAATTCAGTGTGCAGTTGACCTCAAGACCGTAATTCTTGCTGCTGGTGGGTCAAGCGCTGGTACATACAGCAACTCGCTGATTCCATCATCAATCTCCGATGGGTACCGTAACTTCGATGTTTGCGGTCGTGATGTGCATAAGAATCCTGAAGCACAGGTTGCTGCTGCAAAGGCGTTCTTAGCTAAGGCTGTAAATCCAAAGATGAACATCAACTTCTCATACCGTACAAAGGGCACTGAACCACAACGTGCTGCTGCGATTCAACAAGCACTTCAAGCTGTTGGATTTACGGTCACGATGAAGGCTTTGTCTAGCGCTACTTTCTATACAGAAATTGGCAAGACTGACAAGGGCGTCGTGCAGGCAGATTTGATGCAAACCTCTTGGGGTTACGACTGGGCCGCCTCTTCCGGAATTATTTTTGCGCTTCTTGACGGACGCACAATTACTCCGACAGATGCTCACAGTAATTACTCCCGTCTCAATGACCCTGCTCTGCAGGTGCTCTTTGAGAAGGCTGATTTGATCACCGACGGACCTGCCTCTGATAAGGCACTTGGCGATATTGATCAGAAAGCCATTCAAGATCTAGCAGCAGTTATTCCAATGTACTTTGAAAACACCAACGTAATTTGGGGATCAAAGCTCGGCGGAATACATGCAGACGGCGGTTGGGGAACCATCAGCCCAATCTCTGCCTATATCAAGAAGTAAATAGTCAGGCTGTATTTGGCGGCGGGGAAACCCGCCGCCAAATACTTCTGTAATTTCCCAATTTATTGAAGAGGAGTTTCATGTTCCGCTATCTGGTACGCCGCATAGTTGGTGGCGTTCTTGTGCTCGGAATTGTGAGCGCGGTAGTTTTTGGACTTTTCTTCGTATTGCCGGCAGATCCCGCCCGATTGGCTTGCGGAAAGTCCTGCACCCCAGAGTTGATGGCCCAAATTCGCCACTCACTTGAAATCGATCAACCAGTGCAAGTGCAATATGCACGTTTTATAAAAGGTATTTTCAAGGGCCGTACATACCTCAAAGGAACTGAAGCAGAAATTCAGTGTGCGGCTCCATGCTTAGGTTATTCCTTTAGAACAAATGAGCTTGTTACTGATCTCTTGAAAGATCGCGCTCCAGCCACATTATCGATAGCTTTTGGTGCCTCAATTTTGTGGTTACTGATTGGTCTAGCTAGTGGAATTATTTCTGCTCTCAAACGGGGCACATGGATAGATAAAGCATCTCAAGGCGTCGCACTGGCAGGAGCGTCTTTACAAATTTACTTTGTTGGTTTGATTTTGCAATTCATTTTGGTAGATAAATTGCAATGGCTACATTCCCCAGGTTATGTCTCACCTTTTGATGACCCCAAAGAATGGGCCATGGAAATGGCGCTGCCTTGGCTCACATTGGCTTTCCTATTATCTGCAATTTACGCTCGACTCACCCGTGCTGGCATGTTGGAAGTTATGAGTGAGGATTATATTCGAACAGCTCGAGCCAAAGGTCTTTCCTCCCGCCGAATAAATTTCAAACACGTTCTTCGTGGTGCGATTACACCGATTGTCACCGTGTTTGGGCTAGATCTTGGCTCACTTTTAGGTGGAGCAGTAATCACAGAATATGTTTTCAATATTCCCGGTCTTGGGCGTTTAGCAACGGATGCAGTTTCCACCGTTGACCTTCCTGTCATTATCGGAACAGTGCTATTAGCTGCGGTCTTTATTGTGGTCGCAAACCTCATAGTTGATTTTGTTTACATGTTCCTAGACCCAAAGGTGCGCCTCTCATGACCGCATTTTTAGAGGTTAAAGATCTTAAAGTTCACTTTCCCACCGAAGATGGTGTTGTTAAGGCAGTAGATGGTCTTTCATTCTCAGTTGAACGAGGAAAAACTCTAGGCATTGTGGGCGAATCTGGTTCAGGTAAATCTGTTACCAGTTTGTCGATCTTGGGATTACAAAAAGGAACACGAGCACAAGTATCAGGTGAAATCTGGGTTGATGGTAAAGATATCAATGCATCATCTGAGGCAGAAGTAAGAAAACTTCGCGGAAAATCGATGGCAATGATTTTTCAAGACGCCCTTGCTGCCTTGCACCCATATTTCACCGTTGGTAGTCAGATCGCTGAGGCATACCGAGTTCATAATAAAGTTTCTAAAAAAGTGGCGATGTCACGTGCGATCGAAATGTTGGATCGTGTTGGAATTCCAGATCCAGCAAAACGAGCAGGGGATTTCGCTCACCAATTCTCGGGAGGCATGCGCCAACGTGCAATGATTGCCATGGCACTCTCGTGCAACCCCTCACTTTTAATTGCTGATGAGCCAACCACAGCGCTAGATGTGACCGTGCAAGCACAAATTCTTGATCTACTTCGTGATTTGCAAAAAGAATTTGGTTCAGCAATCATTTTGATTACTCACGATTTGGGAGTTGTTGCCGAGACTGCCGATGATGTTTTGATTATGTATGCTGGGAAAGCGATTGAATTTGGATCAGTGCGTGAAATCTTGCAGCGTCCACAACACCCATACGCATGGGGCCTGCTTTCATCCATACCTCGTTTAACTGGGGCTGCAGATGCACCGCTTCTGGCAATTCCAGGGACTCCACCAAGTTTGATTTCGGTGCCAGGTGGTTGTGCTTTCCACCCGCGCTGCAGCTATGTATCAAGAGTTGGCGCGGCCTGTAACCAAGAAGTTCCACTCTTGCTATCAGTAGAAGCTGGCGCCACCCACCAAGTGCGCTGTCACCTAGATCGATCAGCGCGCACTGAGATCTTCGCCAAAGAGATTGCCATTAACCTATGACCGCCTTATTGAAAGTTGAAAATCTCACTAAACATTTCCCTGGCGGCAAAGAGGGTCTGTTTGCAAAGCGCGATGTTGTTCAAGCAGTTGATGGCGTCTCCTTTGAAGTTGAAGCCGGTGAAGCACTTGGTTTAGTCGGGGAATCCGGATGCGGAAAATCCACAACTGGACGATTAATTACTCGCTTGCTGGAACCTACAAGTGGCTCGGTCACTTTTAATGGCCAGGATATTTCGCATCTTTCACAAGCGCGCTTGCGTCCAATTCGCTCAGAGTTGCAGATGATTTTTCAAGATCCTTATGCTTCTTTGAATCCCCGGCACACTGTGGGAACAATCGTTGCCACGCCGTTGCAGATCAACAAGATCAACCCGCCTGGGGGAGTCAAGAAGACCGTGCAAGAACTTCTTGAAATTGTTGGGCTCAACCCAGAGCATTACAACCGCTACCCACATGAGTTTTCTGGTGGACAGCGCCAACGAATTGGTATTGCACGAGCACTCGCACTTCGGCCAAAACTGATTGTTGCAGATGAGCCAGTTAGCGCCCTCGATGTTTCGATCCAAGCCCAAGTTATTAATTTGCTGCAGGATCTTCAGAAAGATTTTGGCCTTTCATTCCTTTTTATTGCTCATGATTTAGCTGTTGTTCGCCATTTTGCCCAGCGAGTTGCAGTGATGTATCTAGGAAATCTTGTTGAGATTGCTGATCGCGATACTTTGTATGCAACTCCGCGCCATCCATATACAAAAGCGTTGCTTTCAGCTGTACCTGTCGCAGATCCTGATGCAGTGGGAGCGCGTGAAAGAATTCGTTTAAGTGGAGATGTTCCTAATCCGATCAACCCACCCTCTGGCTGCCGTTTCCGCACACGGTGTTGGAAAGCTCAAGAGATTTGTTCAACTGTGCCACCGTTGTTGCAGATCGGTAAGAGCTCAGTTGCCTGCCATTTCCCTGAGTAAGATCAGTTCATGACGACATCCCTTGGCGTGATTATGCGTGCCGAAATTGAGGAAGTTCCAACAGTTTTTGAGCGAATAAAAACATCTGCCGAAAGCATGAAAGCACAAATTGCTACTTTGCCATTATCAACAATTGATTCGGTGATTTTGGTTGGCCGCGGAACTTCAGACAATGCAGCGCTGTATTTGAAATATTTGGTCGAAACCAAGATTGGGATTCCGTGTGGGCTGGCTTCACCATCTGTAGTCTCCATTTACGGGACTAAATTGCGATACAAAAATGTTCTTGTTATTGCGCTGAGCCAAAGTGGCCAATCGCCAGATTTAGTTGGATATTGCACTGCAGCTCGTGAAGGTGGCGCAACAGTTCTGGCCATGACAAATGATCCTGAAAGCCCTATGGCCAAATCTGCCCACTGTCATTTGTATTTACATGCGGGCCCTGAAAAGGCAGTTGCCGCAACCAAGAGTTATTCTGCTGAGCTATTGGTATCACGAATTTTTGTTGCAACATGGAGTGGTGAGCGCGTCGATATTGATTCCATCATTACCCAAACTAAATCCAACTTAGCCCAATCTGCTCAGATCGAAAAGATCGCACAATCCTTTGACTACAGCGGTGGTCTAACCACGATGGGACGCGGATATTCTTACGCAAATGCACACGAGGCTGCTCTTAAAATTCAAGAGACAGTGAAGATTCCCGTTGCATCATTCTCATCTGCGGATTATTTGCATGGACCCATTTCTTCTCTACACGAACAATCGCGTGTGCTCTTTTTGGCACCAATTGGAAGTTCTGAAAGTTCCATGGCTTCAACCGTTGAGCGTATTCGCCTCATTACCTCACATATTTATTGGATCGGTGCAGGGTTTTCTCGTGATTCCGATGAGCAATATCTAGGTGGCGCCGTGGGACTTTCTGAGATAGACGCAGTCATCGCTGACAGTGCACTGTTGCAATTATTGGCATTATTTTTGGCAATTGCTGCGGGAAAAAATCCGGATGCCCCGATTGGCCTTGCAAAAGTTACCAAAACGATCTAACCGCGTTATAGGATTACTCACATCCAACTGGGATCGGAATCCTATTGAGCCGCAAGAGTGAAGTTGAATTCTCCCTCTGGGTGCGAGAGCGCCAGAGCGCATTCTTACGCGCGGCCCGTGTGATCTGTTTTGATGCTCAAAATGCAGAAGATGTCCTACAAGAGGCGCTAGCAGATGTTTTCCAGCGTTGGGATAAATTAAAAGATCATGAAAATCCTGAGGCTTATTTAATGCGCGTAATGGTGAGCAAACACGCCGACATGCGGCGTAAATGGTGGCGGCGCCAACAAGAAAATGAAACCTCTTGGGAGTTGGCTGAAAATATTCGCTCCATTGCCGATCAATCCGATGATGTAGCCCAGCGCCTGCTTGTTCAATCTGCTCTCAAATCTCTGAGTGCTGCTCAGCGTGCAGTCTTAGTGTTGGTCTATGAACACGGCATGGTCTTGCGTGAAGTTGCACAAGTTTTAGAACTTCCCATTGGAACCGTGGCTTCCCACTTAGCCCGAGGCAAAGCCGCCGTTGCAGCGCATATAGATTTAGTACCAGAATTTGAAAAATCCATCAAGAAGTCTTTAGCCCCAAGCAAGGTCAGCCAGAATGATGAGATTGAATTAGCGGAAGTGGTTGAATCCAATGAGTGATGTCGAGCCATTAATCAAACGCGAACTTCAGTGGATGGCACTGGGTGTGTTAGAAAATCGTGACCTAGCTGAACTAGCTTTGTATCGAGTTCGCCGCCGCCGTATTAAACGTGCGGTGAAGTTAGTGGGCGCAGTCTTTGTTGCAGCATTCGCCGTTGTTGGTTTAGTTGCTGCAATTCATGGAACATCAGCCCTAATCGGTAACAAAAGTGGGCAAGTATCTCAAAGTTCAACTGATGCTCTCAGTTCGATGACATTGCAGTCACAAATCGAGGGCTTAACTTCTGACTATCCCATTACATGGGAGCAAAGTGTTGGCGATACCGGGGCTATCAGCAAAGCTGGCGGACTTGGTGACACACTGGGAGGATTAACGGCGCAAGGATTGAAAGTTTCATGGGAACAATGCAATGGTGCACAATGTCCCATTACATGGACTCTCAGCGTTATCAACAACACAGGTGACATTGTTTCGGTCAACCCTGCACTGATGATCTTTGTTAATCACTCACCAGTTGTGAGCGCCTCGCGTCCCACAACTGTGACACCGGGTGGCAGTGCAGTGTTGGTCTATAACTTCCCTGAATTTCAGAGCTCCCTGAAGCCCTCGGCCGGTGCCTCCTGGCAGTGGAACTGGTTTTTGACCTCTCTCAACTGAAATCAGCGGTAATTGCACGCTGAGATGAGTGTCAGCACTATGCATAAATCCCTCTATAAAATACGGTGTACCTATTAATCGCTAGCACTGGGCTGGCAATCATAACCTTGTTTGAGGGAGTAAAAGTGAAAAAAACCGCAATCGCGAGAGCAACTGCTTTAGCAGTTCTCGCAGGCCTCTTTGTTGGGCTAGCCCCCGCAAACGCTGTTGTGATCCGAGTTCCTAAAACTGCGATGCAGGCCTGTGCTGTTGCACCCGGAATTTATTGCGTTGAGTCTGTAACTGTTACAGATTCATCTGGCAAGAAGATTCCTTTGCTCTACGTACCAAGTGGTGCAGATGTCCCACAGCAAAAGACTCCATCTGACTTTTTCGCACCTGTGGCCAGAATGGTTGGCGGCAAAGTTGTGCAAAATGACTGGTGGATGTCGCAATACCAGCGCGATCCATTGACATCAGGAAAGTTAGTTGTTCAAGATCAGTCGGCTCTCCTTGGAACTGCTAATTTTCCAGAACAAGGCGCGATCTATGATCCTGTCACTAAGAAGTTTGATATCAATAAGCCAGAAGATACTTATGCCCAACCTGTAGATTGCTGGGATCCGGTAGCACAAAAGGGCACACAAAAGCCATTTAGTGATTGCTTCAAGGGTGCAAACGTATTCTTGCTTGATAACACAGTCCAATACATTTATTACTACCCAACACCTGCTGCAGCTGCCTCAGAGAATAAGAACTTCAAAGCCGCAACCTTTATTGATCTGGCAGAACTCTCTGCCCTTCAGCAACGTCCTACATTCGGGGCAACTTACGATGCGGCTACAAAGACATTCTCTTCAACCGAGTCAATAGTTATCCCTCTATGGGTTACCCAGAATGCACTCGTCAACGGTTGGGCAGTTGCCGGAACAGTTGCAACAGTTCCAACAGTTGCAGCAACAGGTGCTGGTCCATTTACCAATACACCGTGCTCTGCTGCTGAATTAGCTGGCACAACTGGCGTAGGTATTCCTGAGACTCCAAGCCATGTAAAACTCACCATTGATGCAGTTGGCGTGAAAGTTTGGTGGGATGCTCCTACCGGACCAGCGCCAGCAAGCTACACAGTGACGGGCGTTAATACCGGCGCTGTTATAAACAAGTCCACCGATGTTGGAGCAGTCTCCTGCGTTATTTTGACATGGGATTCATTTGGCGCAACAGGTGACAAATTGCCTACAGCAGCCAACCGATACGATGGTTTTTGGTTCTGGGTTGGCGCAGTTGCGACCTCTGGAACTAACTCCGGTTTCAAAGCGTGGGTCAATGATGCCTATGCAGAGAATTACACGGATCCAACAGGTGCTTTAACGCCACCACTTTCACCAGATCCTGCAACAACAGTGGGGCAACCAGCTGAGGCAGGCCGTGTACTTCCTGGACGTTGGACAAGCCCTAACTGGCAAGGTCTTAACCTTGGATCACTGGGATATGACGGACTCTACGTTGAAGCGAAATCTGCAAACGAGTTCACAAACATCTTGATGATTGACGTATTGCCAACACTTACTGGCGCTGACAAGAAAGTAAATCTTGCCGGTCAAGTAGGAAATAAGGCATATGCAACCAGCCTTGATCCAGATGTCGTCATCTCTGTAAAGGTTCGCACAGGTCAAATGACACCTGGTGTAACAGTTGCAATCGGCGCAGATGTTGTCATCAATGGACAAAATGAAGGTGAATACACCTCCATTACTATGACTGGTACTGCAGTCACAGTTCCATTGGCTGCAAAAGCTGCAGACTGCACAGGTGAAGCTGGAATTTCTAAGGCGAATGTTCGCCAATTCCAAGCAATTGTCCTTCCTTCCAACGATGATATGTCCGGATTTGGTGTCGATGGCACCTCAGGTGACATGTACATTGGATCCAATGGTGTCTGCTCTTTGAGCACGCCAACATGGGATAACGCGACAAAGAGCTTTAGCTGGCAAACATCAGCACCACACTTTGCTCCAGATGGAGTCACAGTTAACCGTGGCTTCTACAAAGCAATCATCCCAACAGGAGATGCTGCAATTCTCTGGGGAATGACAAATCCTAATGATGCAGCTACAGCGCTCTCCGTTTCTGTTTCAACAGAAGCCGGTGGAAGCACTGCAGCGATCAGCAAGATTTCTGTTAAGAACGGGAAGATCATTATCGATGTTTCCGGATTCCAGTTCTCTCGTCCAAAACTTCGCATCGGTTTGAAGCCTGGCTATAAGGCATCTAAGCCAGTGGCCAAGGCTTCAACGGTCACATGCGTTATGGGCAAGACAACAAAGAAGGTCACTGCGGTTAGTCCAAAGTGCCCTGCTGGATATAAGAAGAAGTAACTCAGCTCCACACATAACGGGGTAGAAAACAGGGATCGCCTCGCCACTTGAGAAATCAATGGCGAGGCGATCTTTTCTTTCATCAGGAAGGCCATTAAATGAAGTTGCGCAAGGCACTGCTTTTGTTGGCGCTATTTCCGATTCTTCTCACTGGTTTTTCTTCGGCATCGGCCACCGAAGTCCCATCAAATAAGTATTTGTGGCCCCCTGTGTGGAATGGGAAAACTGATGTCAGCGCTCAACCAATCACACATTATGCCTTCGAAATTGTTGATACTTTTAACTCGGGCAGTACTGACTGGAGCTTTATTCGCGTAGCAACTCCTGGACCCCAGCCACTGTGTTCTAGCTTAAATGATTCCTATTGTGTGCCACTTGCAGAGAAATATGGTTGGTGGATTATTCGTGTTCTCCCAGCCTGCAAGAGTGCAACGGATCTGAGTGATTGCATCGAGGGGTTGAGCATTGCATCGGCTGATGGACAGAAACGAGAACTTCGATTCCTCAAAACTTTGGAAAAATCTGGGATTACTGCTGACCCTGTGCGTGGACTAGGAGAAGGTTCTGGAAGTAGTTTGTGGGTAGAAAAAGGTTCTGACGATTCCACTGGTTACATGGTCACCGTTAGCGGTGATGCTGGCGGAAGTTTTTCTAGTAGTTCATTTCCACTCCAGAACTTTGCAGCTACCGTCGTGCCGTATAAGAAATATTTAGGTGACTTTAAAGCTCTCCATTGGAGTATCAATGACACTACTCACCAGGGACAGGGATCATCAACGAACGCTCCCTTGGATTGCATCTGGACTGATACGGGTGAGTGTGGAGTAACTTCTGAATTTCCAGAAGATTCGAGAATTAGTTTAAGAGTGCATCTTCCCGCTTCGATGACGGGCTGGCTCATCGGGCGACTAAAAACACCCAACATTAATGTCGAAGAGATCTCTCCTTCAATGGGAGAGAAAATTGGTGTGAATCGTGTGACCGTAGATGCTCTGCCAGTTAATTTACCAATGGTAGCCGCTGCTGCTCCAGTCAATGAAGCAACCCCGTTAGTTCTTGGCCTCTGGAAAGACAATATTTGCCCTGAATGCGAGCATGGGATTTGGGGTGTTAACGTTGCAAGCAGTAATCCAAATGCCTTTGATATGTTAAAAATATTTGATAAATGGATTGGTAACAAGGCACTCCTGTCGGTACCGACGTGGTCGGTTTCTAGCTTGATTGGATCAACTCAAGAGTTAGTAGGGTGCAACAAAGTTTCAAGAAAATTGCAAGGATTAGTGACCACTAATGCCACCGCCTATGAAGGCAAACCTCCAACTTTTGATGGAACTTCTTTAAATTACAAACTGGCAGGAGTTCATTACGCAGCAGATGGCACCGTTTTCCAAGGTTCCTATGATTTACTGCTAAGTTCTGATGCAGCTCGTTGTTTATACAAATTTACAAACGCTCCTATTCAAGCGGTGGTTTCTGTGACTTCCTCCGATGGAGAAACCCGTGCCTCCACCTCGGTGTTGAGTGAAAAGGATGGTTGGCTCCATCTTGCTGCTTATGGTTTTACTTTCTCAACCCCCACGATCAAGATTCAATTGACTCAAAGTAAGGCAACGCCCGTAATCGCCAAGAGAACCACAATTACCTGCGTTAAAGGTAAAGTAAGCAAGTCGATTACGGCGATAAAGCCGACCTGTCCTTCTGGGTACAAGAAGAAGTAAGGAGTTGAGATGATTCGAGCTTTTATTAGCCGGCGCAAATTCATTGTGAGCTTTGCTGCGATCTTTCTTGCTTACCTAGCAGTAGTTGTCTTGATTTCACAAACAAATACAGGCGCAGCAGATTCGATCGATACAGCGCTTCAAACTGCTGTCGGTGATGAACGTATGGATGTCTTAATCCAAATCACCGAAGTTGATCCGCTCAAAGGGACGGCACTAGCGCGTATTTTGCCATGGCCAAATTCAGAAAATCTTGGGTATAAATACAAGAGCGGTTGGCTTCCAAGAAAAGATATTACTTTCCATGTGGATTCCATTATTGGATCAAGTCCTACAGGCAACAACTTGTATCAATTTGCGAAGGGAGATCCAGTAGGCGGATTTGATGTTCAAATTGATGAGCAACCAGGAGATTCAAGCCATTCCAATGTTTCGTGGTATCCAATGGATGAATACGCATTTGAAGTTCCCGTCACTGGTACTTATGTTGATAATAAAGGCAAAGTTCAAGATATGGCAGTTTTGCCTTTGGATTACACAAAGGGAAGCGATACTTTTGATATCCATATGACCCATGGATTCTGGAGTGATCCCAACAGAATTGTTTCCATGTCTGATGCGACTTCCGTTCACGATGCTGCAGATGAAATGAAACATGGATTTTCTTCTTCTGTCTTTACAGCGCATCGTTCAAATTCAACAAAGTTACTTGTAATTATCATTTTGCTATTAATGCTAACTGCCCTTGCTTCTGTGAGCATCATGGCTTATATGGTTGTTCATGGAATTCGACCACCTACGCTTTCAGCTCTTATTTGGAGTGCGGCACTAACTTTTTCTTTGATTTCTCTTCGTGATCTCTTACCGGGCAAACCACCCGTGGGGATCTTTATCGATAAACTTGTCTATTTCCCGGCGCTGATTACGACTCTTTCTTGCTCACTGTGGATCTTGCTTATTTGGTCAACCCGCGAGGATTTCGAAAGCTAAGGCTTCCGATAAGGTAGCGCTGTGAGCAAAACAGTTCCGGCATTTATCGATCTACAAGTCAATGGGCACGGCGGAATCGATATTTTGTCGATCACTTCGACAGATGAACTGCGCTCTGTGGGCCGCTCTCTTTGGTCTCAAGGAGTGCAGGCCTACCTGCCTACATTGATCACTGGCCCATTGGATCGAAGCGTTGAAGTGATGAAATTAATTGAGCAGGTGCGTAGATCACCGCGCGAGGATGAAGCAGAAATTATTGGCATTCATCTAGAGGGACCGTTTCTTTCACCAGAAAAACCAGGGACACATCCTCTGAATTTCCTACGGCTTCCAACGCGAGAGCTGATCGGTGCTTATTTGGCAGCTGGCACAGTCACGATGGTCACGCTTGCACCAGAACTTCCTGGCGCTTTGGAAGCTATTGAATTTCTTACGCAGATGGGAGTGATTGTTTCATTGGGACATTCCAATGCAACTGCAGCACAAGCACATGCTGGTTTTGATGCTGGCGCTCGGTGCGTGACACATATCTGGAATGCCATGAACAAAGATCGCCAAGCTGGCGTTGCAGCTGCAGCCCTTGAGCGAGAAGAGATTTACATCATGATGATCATTGATGGCCAACATCTTGATGATGATCTTGTGAAATACACGATCGATAAAGCACCGCAGCGCTTTATCGTCACTAATGATGCAATCGTTGCTGCAGGCCTTGGAGATGGAAGTTTCCCTTTTGGAACATTTGAAATAAACGTCAAAGATGGCCGGGCCACCAGAGCAGATGGAACCCTCTCGGGGGGAGTGGGATCCCTGAAGGATTCCTTGGCAAGGATGTTGGCCTTAGGGGTGGATTTTGATAGCGCCCTTGCCAGCATTACTTCTCGTCCCGGCGAACTCATTGGCCGGCCAGAACTTGGCCAATTGAGCCTAGGTATCCGAACGACAGTGGTGTAAGTCTCAGCTGATTGAGGCGATTTCCCTTATACCCACGCTTGGCTTTAGAATCACCTTTCGCCTCGCAAGGGGCTATCCATTCGTCATAGAAAAGTAGGTATCGCTTGGCCAAGAAAGATGGTGCTATCGAAATCGAAGGCACTGTTGCCGAAGCTCTACCTAATGCGATGTTTCGCGTGGAGTTAACAAACGGACACAGAATTCTCGCGCACATTAGCGGGAAGATGCGGAAGAACTACATCCGTATCCTTCCAGCCGATCGCGTGATTGTAGAACTGAGTCCATATGATCTCACCCGAGGTCGGATTGTTTATCGTTACAAGTAAAACTTGTTGCAGTAAATAATTTTGATGTAGTGCATGAAGGAGGGCAGCTCATGAAGGTCAAGCCAAGCGTGAAGAAGATTTGCGATAAGTGCAAAGTTATTCGTCGCAGAGGTCGCGTCATGGTGATCTGCGACAACCTCCGACACAAGCAACGTCAGGGATAAGTAGAACCTAGTAATACCTTGAATTTCTGAAAAGAAATCCAAGTGAACGGTAAGCGCGTGGCGCGACTGTTTCTTTAGTTGAAAAACTAAAGGTGCAGACCCTTGGTCCGACAGGCTAAGGCCCATCATTAGATGGGAAGCGTTGCGAAGGACCTGTCGGATTAATGAATGGTTGAAAACATGGCACGTCTTGTTGGTGTCGATCTACCGCGCGAAAAGCGTGTAGAGGTCGCACTTACCTATATCTTCGGAATGGGTCTTACCCGTTCTCAAAAAACATTAGCGGCAACTGGCATTAGTCCAGACACGCGCGTCAAAGACCTTCAAGAGCCAGAACTCGCAAAACTTCGCGAGTTCATTGAAGCTAACTTCAAGATCGAAGGCGATTTGCGACGTGAAGTCGCCGCCGATATTCGACGCAAAGTCGAAATTCAAAGTTACCAAGGAATTCGTCACCGTAAGGGACTTCCTGTTCGCGGTCAACGCACACACACCAACGCGCGTACGCGTAAGGGTCCTCGTAAAGCAATTGCTGGTAAGAAGAAGGTGACTAAGTAATGGCCGCTCCTAAAGCAAAGACCGCAGCAACTACAAAGGCTGCTGGCAAAGGAAAAGTTAAACTCCGCAAGAAGGAGAAGAAGAATGTTGCTGTTGGACAGGCTCACATCAAGAGCACCTTCAACAACACCATTATTTCTATCACCGATCCTACGGGCGCCGTTATTTCGTGGTCATCTTCAGGCCAAGTTGGCTTTAAAGGTTCGCGTAAATCAACTCCATTTGCTGCCCAACTTGCTGCTGAATCTGCAGCACGTCGTGCGCAAGAGCACGGCTTGAAAAAAGTTGATGTTTTCGTCAAAGGTCCAGGATCTGGACGCGAGACTGCAATTCGTTCGCTACAAGCAGCCGGTTTGGAAGTTGGTGCCATCTCTGATGTCACACCAGCTCCCCACAACGGATGTCGTCCACCGAAACCACGTCGAGTTTAAGGAAGGAAGAGAATAAATGGCTCGTTATACCGGAGCAGATTGCAAGCGCTGCCGTCGCGAAAAAGTAAAGCTCTTTCTTAAGGGCTCTAAGTGCGATGGACCAAAATGTCCGATCGAATCTCGTCCATATCCACCAGGACAACACGGCCGTGGCCGTTCCAAGGAATCTGAGTACCTATTGCAGATGCGCGAAAAACAAAAGTGCGCTCGCATTTACGGTGTATTGGAAAAGCAATTCCGTGGATACTACGAAGAAGCAAACCGTCGCCAAGGCAAGACCGGCGAAAACTTGCTCGTCATTTTGGAAACTCGCTTGGATAACGTCGTTTTCCGCGCAGGTTTCGCAAAGAGTCGCGACATGGCACGCCAACTGGTGCGTCACGGTCACTTCTTAGTTAATGGCAAGAAGGTAAACATTCCTTCTTTCCGTGTATCAGCTATGGACATCATTGATGTCTTGCCTAAATCGCTAGATCTCACACCATTCATCGTGGCCAGCGCCGAACTTGGCGAGAAGTCAGTGCCAGCATGGATGGAAGTTGTTGGTGCACAAATGCGCATCATCATCCACGGGGTACCAGCGCGTGCGGTAATTGATACCCAAGTCCAAGAACAGCTAATCGTTGAGCTTTACTCCAAGTAATTACCTGCAGTACTTGGATTTGTTTTAAAGAACTTAATAACTTAATAAGAGGAATCAAAGTAGGAAATCAAATAGTGGATTTCCGTGACCTATGGAGGATCAGCAGTGCTAATTGCACAACGTCCAACCCTCGTTGAAGAAGTAGTCAGTGAAAACCGTTCACGGTTCATAATCGAACCGTTGGAGCCAGGTTTTGGATACACCCTCGGCAACAGCATGCGCCGTACCTTGCTCTCCTCAATTCCAGGAGCAGCAGTTACAAGCATTCGCGTGGCAGGGGCACTGCACGAATTCACCACGCTTGAAGGCGTGAAAGAAGATCTGACAGATATCGTTCTTAATATTAAGAACTTAGTTCTGTCTTCAGATAACGATGAACCAAGCGTTATCTACATCCGTAAGAGCGGTGCTGGCGCAGTTACTGGCGCTGACATTGCAGTCCCAACTGGCGTTGAAGTTCATAACCCAGCCCTTCACCTTGCAACTCTCAACGGAAAGGCCAATCTTGAGATTGAGCTCACCGTTGAACGTGGCCGTGGATATGTGACTGCAGTTCAGAACAAGGTAACCGGTGCTGAGATCGGCCGCATTCCTGTTGACTCAATTTACTCACCTGTCTTGAAGGTCACCTACAAGGTTGAAGCCACTCGCGTTGAACAACGCACTGACTTTGATCGCCTTGTTGTTGATGTTGAGACAAAGCCATCAATGAAGCCACGCGATGCAGTTGCATCTGCCGGTAAGACACTTGTTGAGCTCTTTGGTCTTGCACGCGAACTCAATGTTGATGCAGAAGGTATCGAAATGGGACCTTCTGTCATGGATGCAGCACTTGCTGCAGATCTTGCTCTTCCGATCGAAGATCTTGATCTAACTGTCCGTTCGTATAACTGCTTGAAGCGCGAAGGCATTCACACAGTTGGAGAACTAGTTGGACGCAGCGAAGCTGACCTTCTGGACATCCGTAACTTTGGTTCTAAATCAATCGATGAGGTCAAAGCTAAGTTGATCTCAATGGGTATGGCCCTTAAGGACAGCCCAGTCGGATTTGATCCAACACAGCACCAGAATTACGATATTAATCTTGACGATGAATTCGTTGAGACAGAGCAGGCCTAGGAGAATACATAATGCCAAAACCAAGTAAAGGTCCTCGTCTGGGCAGTGGCCCATCACACGAGCGCTTACTCCTAGGAACTCTTGCTGAACAACTCTTCCAACACGGCAAGATCACAACGACTGAAGCCAAAGCCAAACGTCTGCGTCCACTTGCTGAAAAGTTGATCACTTTTGCAAAGAAGGGTGATCTTCAGGCACGTCGCGAAGTGATGACTCGTATTTCCAATAAGAGCGTTGTTCACACACTCTTTACAGAAATAGGTCCACGTTTTGCTGAACGCAATGGTGGATACACCCGCATTACAAAGATCAATCCACGTAAGGGCGATAACGCTCCTATGGCGGTCATTGAAGTTCTCAACGATGGCGTCACTGCAAAGAAGGCGACCGTTGATGAAGCAGAGAAAGTTACAAAAAAAGCTGCAGTAAAGAAAGCTCCAGCCAAGAAGGCCGTGGCCAAGAAAGCTCCAGCTAAGAAGGCAGCAGCAAAGAAAGCTACTGCGTAACAACTCGCAATAATTACGATGACAGAACCCACTCTCTTTGCCGAGAGTGGGTTTCTGCGTTTACGCCTGGATATTGCTTATGACGGAAGTAATTTTTCTGGCTGGGCTAAACAGCCACAATTGCGCACGGTGCAAGAAGTCGTTGAAGAGGCCATCAGCACCATTGCTCGGATAAAGGTAGAGACGATCGTGGCTGGGCGAACAGATGCCGGAGTTCATGCAACAGGTCAAGTAATTCATGTAGATATTCCCGAGAATTTGGATCTGGGCGACCTTGCTTATCGACTCAATCGCATCTTGGATGCAGACTTGCGCATATTGAAAGTAAGCGTTGCTCCACCTGGTTTTCATGCCAGGTTTTCAGCTCTGAGACGTCAATATTCTTACAAAATTCAAGATGCCAATCGCGTAGTTTTGCCTCTGAATCGTTTTGATATTGCCACCTGGTATCGCCCGCTTAATATGGATTTAATGAACCAGGCCAGCGCTTTGTTGTTGGGCGAAAACAACTTTGTAGCTTTTTGTAAATTTCGAGAAGGCCAAACTACGATCCGCGATCTTCAGAAGTTTTCGTGGGTTCGTGACGAGAAAGGCTTACTCATTGCAGATATTGTGGCTGATGCTTTTTGTTATTCGATGGTAAGAAATCTAGTCGGGGCAGTTGCGTGTGTAGGTGAAGGAAAGTTTGAGCCAGGATGGGTCAAACAGGTTCTCGATAATGAGGTTCGTATCTCAGATAGCTTGGTATATCCAGCTCAAGGATTAACTCTTGAATACGTGGACTATCCAGCCGATAATCAATTGTTATTGCGAGCCAACGCGACCGTGCGGCGTAGGGATGATGAAAGCTGATGGGACACATCGATGTCAGTGCAATTGAATACTCGCTATCTGATGGTCGAGTACTGCTCAATGATGTGAATTTCCGCGTAGGAGATGGCGCCAAAGTTGCTCTCATTGGGGCAAACGGTTCTGGTAAAACAACTCTCATCCGAATGATTTGTGGTGATATCCAACCCGAATCTGGCACCGTCTCCATTTCTGGTGGCTTGGGTGTTATGCGCCAGTTCATTGGTTCAGTCAGGGATGAATCTACTGTGCGCGATCTTCTCATTTCAGTTGCGCCTAAAAAGATCCGTGATGCGGCACAAGCAGTTAAGACGAGCGAAGAATTGATGAACAACCGCAATGAAGAGCGCGATCAAATGTCATATGCCCAAGCACTTGCCGATTGGGGCGATGCTGGAGGGTATGAGTTTGAAGTAATTTGGGATGTTTGTTGCACCGAGGCGCTAGGAAAATCTTTTGATTCTGTTTCACATCGGGCCGTTAATACTCTTTCTGGGGGAGAGCAAAAGAAATTAGTTTTGCGAGCACTTTTGCAAGGACCTGAGGAAGTATTACTTCTAGATGAGCCCGATAACTATTTAGATGTTCCATCAAAGCGTTGGCTGGAAGAAGTTATTACTGAAACCAAGAAGACTGTTTTGTTTGTTAGCCACGACCGTGAGCTCTTAGACCGCACTGCAAATCGCATTATTACATTAGAGCAAGGTGTTGGCGGCAATACCGCTTGGGTCCATGGGGGCAAGTTCTCTACGTGGCACGATGCTCGCAAGGCGCGCAATGCTCGATTTGCGGAATTGCTTTTGCGTTGGGAGCAAGAGCGCGATCGCTTGAAAGAACTTGTACGCACTTTGCAATGGCAAGCCGCAAGCAGCCCTGATATGGCTTCAAAGTATCGTGCGATGCAAACTCGTTTGAGAAAGTTTGAAGAAGTGGGCGCACCTGAGGCGCCGCCGATTGAACAAGATGTTCGCGTGGCTTTACATGGAGGTCGCACCGGTTTACGGGCCCTTACTTTCAAAAATCTTGCGCTCACAGGGCTGACTGAACCATTTGATTTTGAAATATTCTTTGGCGATCGGGTTGCAGTTCTGGGGAAAAATGGCACGGGTAAGTCTCATTTTCTGCGCATGATTTCAGGTGATCAAAGCGTGAAGTACACGGGCGAATATAAACTTGGCGCACGCGTTTCCCCGGGCTACTTTGCACAGACGCATTCTCATCCAGAGTTTCAAGCCAAGACTTTGCTGGAATTATTGTGGGAAAATTATTCACTTCAGTTGGGTCCAGCAAAGAGCGTGCTGCGCAAATACGAAATTCATGGACAAGCTGAGCAAAAGTTCTCATCACTCTCTGGCGGCCAACAAGCGCGTTTCCAAGTGCTTTTGCTGGAGTTATCTGGATCGACCCTTCTCTTGCTGGATGAACCCACAGATAATTTAGATTTAGCTAGCGCCGAAAGTCTGGAAAATGCTTTGGGGCAATACGAGGGAACAGTCGTGGCAGTGACCCATGATCGATGGTTTACCCGAGGATTTAGCAGATATCTGATTTTTGGGGCCAACGGGCAGGTATATGAGAGTCCCGAGCCCGTTTTCGAGCACTAATCCAGGACGTTTTGACCCATGGCCCGCTGCGAAGGTACCCTTACGCTCCTGCGCCAGTTGGTGCGATGCAAGGCAATAGTAATTAAGTAGAAGCGAGGGTAAGAGCGTGCGTACATATAGTCCGAAGCCTGGAGATGTAGTGCGAAAGTGGCATGTCATCGACGCGCAAGACGTTGTATTGGGTCGCCTTGCAACTCATGCTGCTGTTTTGTTACGCGGCAAGCACAAAGCAACATTTGCTCCACACATGGACATGGGTGACTTCGTTGTCATCATCAATGCTGAAAAGGTTGCACTCTCTGGATCCAAGTCGACTCAGAAGTACGCACACCAACACTCAGGTTTCCCAGGCGGTTTAACTTCCACCGTGTACGGGGATTTAATGGTCAAGCACCCAACACGCGCTGTTGAAAAAGTGATTAAGGGCATGTTGCCAAAGAACACACTTGGACGCGCAATTGCCACCAAGCTCAAAGTTTATGCAGGTCCAGAACATCCACATGCAGCACAAGCACCAGTTCCATATGTGTTCGAGCAAGTTTCCCAGATCGTTAAGTAGAGGATAAGAATAAATGATGTCTGAAAACACCCTAGTCGGCGATCTCGATGAGACTGAAGTTCCAACTTCTTACTCATCTTCAACTCCAGCTGCAGCAACGAATCGTCCAGCAATTAAGGCTCCTGGTGGCGGAACTGGTCGTCGTAAAGAGGCAGTTGCTCGTGTTCGTTTAGTGCCTGGTACAGGTCGTTGGGTTGTTAACGGCAAAACTCTTCCAGATTATTTCCCAAACAAAGTTCACCAACAACTAGTTTCTGAGCCATTTCGCACGGTAGGTGCTGAAAATGGTTATGACGTTTTTGCACGCATCGATGGTGGCGGAGTTTCTGGTCAAGCCGGTGCACTTCGCTTAGGTGTTGCTCGCGCACTCAATCAAATTGATGAAGAAGCACATCGTCCAGCGTTGAAGAAGGCTGGATTCCTTACTCGTGATGCTCGCGTCATTGAGCGCAAGAAGTACGGTCTGAAGAAAGCCCGTAAGCGCTCGCAATACAGCAAGCGTTAATTCACATCCGCGATATTTAACCGCGATCATGGCGCTCTTTGGCACCGATGGTATTCGTGGAGTAGCAAATAGCGATCTCACTGCAGAACTTGCATTGGATGTTGCTGTTGCCGCCGCTCACGTCCTTGTTGAATCATCTAGCAATAAAGATCATCGCCCGACTGCAATCGTTGGCCAAGATTCACGTGCATCTGGAGAATTCTTAGAAGCAGCGATAGTTGCAGGTTTAACCAGTGCCGGAATCAATGTGTACCGTGTTGGAATTTTGCCAACCCCAGCAATTGCCTTTTTAGTTGCCGAAAGCAAAGCAGATCTCGGCGTCATGATTAGCGCATCTCACAACCCCATGCCCGATAACGGAATCAAATTGTTCTCACGCGGTGGCGGGAAATTAGCCGACGTCATTGAAGCGCGCATAGAAGCGCGAATTGGTGAACCATGGGAACGACCAACTGGACTCAATGTTGGCCGAGCTATCGATGATGCAAATGCAAGGGAACGATACCTCGCACATTTGCTTGCATCGGTCACTACAAAACTTGATGGGCTCACCGTTGTAGTGGATTGCGCCAATGGCGCCTCATCCAAAGTGGCACCTGAAGCACTGCGACGAGCGGGAGCAAAAGTAATTTCTCTATCAGATCATCCAGATGGCTGGAATATTAATGAAAATTGTGGCTCTACTCATCTGGAATCTTTGCGTGCCAAAGTTTTAGAAACTGGCGCTGATATTGGCATTGCACATGATGGGGATGCTGATCGCTGTTTAGCTGTAGATGCAGATGGCAATGACATCGACGGTGATCAGATACTTGCAGTCCTCGCAGTTGGTCTGAAATCTCGCGGTCTCCTTCGCAGCAATAGCGTCGTTGGGACCGTTATGAGCAATTTAGGATTTATGAAAGCAATGCACGAGGCAAAGATCGATGTCATCACCACTGCGGTCGGGGACCGATACGTACTAGAAGCAATGATTGATTCAGATTTTGTAATCGGTGGAGAGCAATCCGGACATGTCATTTTGCGCGATCACGCAAGTACGGGAGATGGGATCTTGACAGCCCTAGCTTTTCTTCAAGAAATGAAAATAAGCGGCAAAAATGCGGCAGAGCTCACCAGCGTCATGAAGCGCTTTCCTCAAATTCTTATTAATGTAAAAAACGTTGCTAAAGATAAACTTGCTGAGTCAACGGTGATAGCGCAAGCGGCCTCCGAAGCTGAAGCAGAACTGGGAGATTCCGGAAGAATCTTGCTACGCGCATCTGGCACAGAACCGCTGGTTCGAGTGATGGTGGAAGCGGCAAGTTCTGAAATTGCAACTAAGATTGCAGAGAAATTAGCGGCAATTATTCAAAAAGAACTTGGATAGACCATGTGCGGAATTGTCGGATACACAGGTAAACAATCAGCAATAACTCCACTCATCGAAGGTTTGCGTCGACTTGAGTATCGCGGATATGACTCAGCAGGTATTGCACTAGGAACACCAAATAAACTTTTTATCGAAAAACGTGCTGGCAAATTAGCAAACCTCGAAGCTGAACTCGGTGTAAAGATTCCCACTGCCCAAAGCGGCATTGGCCATACTCGCTGGGCAACTCATGGTGGCCCCACTGATCGCAATGCCCATCCGCATGTGGATAATGAAGGCAAGTTGGCTGTTATACATAATGGAATAATTGAAAACTACACACAGCTTCGCACTGAACTTGAATCGCGCGGGCATAAATTTGAATCAGAAACAGACACTGAATCTGTTGCTCACCTCCTTAGTGATTTACGCAAATCTCACAAAGGAGACCTCTCCGCTGCCATGCGCGAAGCAGCTAAGTATTTAAGAGGCTCATTCACTTTGCTCGCCATTCATTCGGATGCGCCAACAATCATTGTCGGCGTTCGTCGTAATTCCCCACTAGTTGTGGGCTTAGGCGATGGCGAAAACTTTATGGCCTCAGATGTCGCTGCATTTATTGATTACACCAAGCGAGCCGTTGAGTTAGGGCAAGACCATGTTGTCACTATGACCCCTTCGGCAATCTCTATAACAGATTTAGAAGGTAATGCGGTTGTGCCAAAAGAATATGAGATCACATGGGATGCCAGTGCTGCTCAAAAAGGCGGTTTCAGCCACTTCATGTTGAAGGAGATCTTTGAGCAACCTAAGGCGGTGGCAGACACGCTAGTTGGACGGCTGGATGAGAACAACCACATTGTTTTAGATGAACTTCATTTGAGTAAGCAAGAGATCCAAAATCTTAAGAAGATAGTCGTACTCGCATGCGGTACCGCCTATCACGCTGGGATGCTAGCAAAGTATGCAATTGAGAAATGGGCAAAAATTACCGTTGAAGTTGAGTTGGCAAGCGAATTCCGTTATCGCGATCCGCTGATTGATTCTCAAACTTTAGTAATTGCGATTTCCCAAAGTGGTGAAACGATGGACACTCTCATGGCGCTACGTCATGCTAAATCGGCAGGTGCCAGAATTTTGGCAGTGTGTAATACTAATAGCTCAACTATTCCGCGAGAATCCGATGCTGTTCTATATACCCACGCTGGACCAGAAATTGCAGTTGCCTCCACAAAAGCTTTCTTAACCCAAGTGATTGCTGTTTACCTCATTGGGCTGCACTTGGCACAAGAGCGTGTTGTTCTCACTGGCGTACAAGTGAAAGAAATATTTAATGAACTTCTGGAATTGCCAAGCAAAATTGAGCAGATTCTTGAAACTGTCGAACCACTTCGTGAATTAACTCGCGGTTTTGCGCAATCTACTTCTGTCCTCTTTCTTGGAAGGAATGTTGGATTTCCAGTAGCTCTTGAAGGTGCACTCAAACTTAAAGAATTGGCATACATGCATGCCGAAGGTTTTGCTGGAGGCGAACTCAAACATGGGCCTATTGCTCTCATCGAAGAAGGAACTCCTGTTATAGCGATCTTGCCAGCAAGTCATGAACATGGGCTTGATGAGAAAATGTTGAGCAATATTCAAGAAGTTAAAGCCCGTGGCGCACTTGTCATTGTGATCGCTCAAGAAAGTGCCGTAGTTACTGGCGCTACTCACATAATTCGCATCCCAGATGCTCCATCACTCTTACAACCAGTCTTGGCAACGGTTCCTCTTCAAGTTTTTGCCTATGAAATGGCAGTTGCGCGGGGAAATGATGTAGATCAACCGCGTAATTTGGCTAAATCTGTCACTGTGGAATAGCCGACTTAAGACTTAGGATAAGCCCATGATTGAGGGCATCGGAATCGACGTTGTAGACATCGAACGCTTCGCGCAATCCTTGGAACGTACACCGACTCTTGCCGATCGCCTTTTCACCGAAAATGAAAAGTTATTGCCGATTTCATCTCAAGCTGCGCGCTTTGCAGCAAAGGAAGCGCTGGCCAAAGCACTCAATGCCGGCAAAGGACTTGCCTGGCTTGAAGCTGAAGTCGTGAATCTTGAATCGGGGAAACCGGTATTTCTCTTTCGCGGACAGATCGCTGATTTAGTAGATGGAGCCCTTGTTCATCTTTCGCTTTCCCATGATGCTGGAATTGCATCTGCCATGGTGATTGTTGAGCGAGATTGATGCAAAACCGCGCAGAAGTACACGTTGACCTTGGCGCTATCGCACACAATGTGGCGCAATTAAAGAAAATTTCTGGAGTGCCTATTTTGGCTGTCCTCAAGGCTGATGCTTATGGACACGGGCTTATCCCGGTGGCTCGATGTGTTCTTGATGCGGGTGCGCAATGGTTAGGCGTTGCTTTGCTCGATGAAGCATCTGCTATTCGTAGCGCTGGAATTGATGCACCCATCATTGCTTGGTTAGTCCCACCAGGTTCAGATTTCACAAGCGCCATCTCCCAGAACATTGATTTAGGAGTCGCTTCCATACTCTCTTACAAGCAAATTAGTGCCGCTGCTCGCACTCTGGGCAAGAAAGCCAGAATTCATATTGAAGTCGATACTGGAATGACTCGCGGAGGCTTTCTTGATGAATGGGATTCTTTCCTCAACATACTTGAGGTAGACCATGATGATGTTGAAGTAATTGGCATTTTTTCGCACTTTGCTCGGGCTGATGAACCTGGAGAGAAACAAAATGCTGCCCAGCTAAAGAGCTTTGTTGAAGCATCTGATGACCTCAACCGGATTGGAATAGAGCCCCAGATTCACCACCTTTCGAATTCTGCAGCAACTCTCATTGATGCCTCGGCACACTTTGATTTAGTTCGAACTGGTATCGCAATGTATGGGCTTTCACCTGATCCGCAAACTTTAGGATCATCAGAAAAACTGAGCCTAAAACCTGCAATGAGTGTGCGAGCAAAATTGCATCTGGTCAAATCAGTTTTGGCCAATACCCCGGTTGGGTATGGAGCAACAGAGATGACATCTTGCGATACAAAACTTGGTGTTGTCGCAATGGGATATGCAGATGGAATTCCGCGCATCGCTCGAAAGGCAGGAGTATTTGTTGACGGCAAACGTGCACCAATTATTGGGCGAATTTCTATGGATCAATTTGTAGTCGACTTGGGCCCAAATTCCGCTGCACAATCTGGGGATTGGGTCTTAGTTTTTGGCCCTGGCGAGCAAGGCGAATACACCGCCGATGATTGGGGTGCGGCAAGTTCGAGCATTAATTATGAAATAGTCACGCGAATTGCTCAACGAGTCCCTAGGATTTACACCAGTCATGAAAAATAATGCGGCACTCCTTTCGGTCAACGGGCTTTCAATTTCATTTGGAGGATTGCAAGCCCTAAAAGATGTTTATCTGGAAATTCAACCACATGAAGTTGTCGGGCTGATTGGCCCAAATGGTGCCGGCAAGACGACTGCTTTTAATGCAATCTGTGGAATTATCAAACCGGATAAAGGCACACTCGAATTACGTGGGAAAAATCAGAATTGGCCACGAACAAGTGACTTATCAAAACTAGGAATTGCGCGCACATTACAAGGTGTAGGACTTTTCCCTGACCTAACTGTTTTGGAAAATGTCATGATCGGTGCGCAAAAGTTCTCTCGTACGGGAATAATTTCCGCTGGATTTGGCACCAATACGCGCGATGAAAAAGAATTAAAAGATCGTTCTATGAGTGTTCTTGAACGGGTATACGCTGCAGGATTAGCTCATCGCCGCGCAGATACTCTTTCTTATCCTGATACTAAGCGAGTTGCGATCGCTCGAGCACTCGTGGCAGAACCAACAATTCTGATGCTGGATGAACCGGCGGGTGGGCTTGGACCCCAAGATATTGAATGGATGAATTCACTGATTCGTAATTTAACATCGCAAATGTCAGTGCTGATCGTCGAACATCATATGGATGTGATCATGTCCGTGTGTGATCGTTTGTATGTCCTTAATTTTGGTGAAGTTATCGCTAGCGGAGCAGCAGATGTAGTGCGCCGAGATCCAGCTGTGATTGCTGCCTACCTCGGGACAGGTGCCGCATGAGTTTGGTCATTACAGATTTGTGCGTTGATCACGGCGCAATCCGTGCAATTAATGGTGTTTCCTTCTCGGTATCGACAGGACAACTTGCTGCTGTGGTTGGATCAAATGGTGCGGGTAAAACAACTTTGCTCAGGACTTTATCGGGCCTGAATAAAGCAACAGCCGGTAACGCGCATTGGAAGAGTACAAATCTTTTGCAAGCGAAACCAGAAAAACTAGTTCGCAAAGGTTTGTCCCATGTTTCAGAAGGAAAGTCTGTTATCCCAGAATTATCTGTTGCTGAAAATCTCGATTTGGGTGCTCTCTGGCGCCGAAATAAGAAAGAATCTGCTCAAAGCAAGGAAGCAATACTTTCTAATTTTCCTAGATTGGGTGAGCGCTTAGGGCAACGAGCAGATACTTTATCTGGAGGCGAAAGGCAGATGTTGGCGATCGGGCGTTCGCTAATGTCTAAACCAGAGCTTCTTTTACTTGATGAGCCTTCACTAGGTTTAGCACCATTAGTGATTGAGCAAATCTTTCAATCGATACGAGATCTCACAACCTCGATGGGACTGACAGTTTTGTTAGTCGAACAAAATGCTATAGGAGCGTTAAAAATCGCAGACATCGGGATTGTCTTAAATCTCGGGAAAGTGGCCATTGCGGGCCCAGCCCAGACTCTCATCGCAGACCCAGCTGTGCGCGCTGCGTATTTGGGGTATTAATAATGATGAAATTATTCAATACCATTTTGATAGGGATCACTTCGGGCTCAATTTATTCTCTGATGGCGATTGCAATTGTCTTGGTGTGGAGAAGTACTCGAGTCATTAATTTTGCTCAAGCCGGCTTAGCTCTGGCTTCATCTTTTGTGGGTTTTGAGGTTTTAACTCGAACTGGATCATTTTGGATCGCACTTCCAGTTGCACTCCTTGCCGGGGCGGGGATGTCAGCTTTTATTGAATACTTCTTCCTCAGACCGTTGTTGAAACGCTCGGGGGATGAGAGCCAGGAAATCTTCCTGCCAATTATTGCGACCCTTGGTTTGCTGGGAGTTATAAAAGCCATCCTGAGTTTTATTTATGGAGATCAGAATGGAACCATCTCTCCACCAGTTTCGGATAAAGATTTCATTGTGGGAGCAAACTCAATTTCCATGTCTCCCATGCGCGTCCTTATCCTGATAGTCGTAATTGTTTTGGTCTCTTCCATCACGTGGCTTTTCCAAAAAACAAGCATTGGATTAGCTCTTCGAGCATCTTCATATTCACCAGAGATCTCGCGTCTAGCAGGAGTCCGAGTGGATTTGATTCGAACCTGCGGTTGGGCAATCTCAGGTGCAGCAGGATCTGCAGCGGGTATGTTGCAAACTGCAAATGGATCAGGATCACTTTCACCCGATTCTTTAGAGTTCAGCCTCTTGCTAGTTTTTGGTTTTGTAGCCGCTGTGATCGGTGGACTAGAAAGTTTGCTTGGCGCCGTACTCGGTGGCATTACTCTAGGAATTTTCATCTCATTCGTACTGATGTATGTGAGCGGGTCTCTTGTCTTTATTTCAGCTTTCTTAATTTTACTCCTTGTCTTGTATGTAAGGCCGCAAGGAATTATTGGTAAGAAGGTAGGCCGACGTGCATAAATTGAAAGCAAATAACATCACTAGGATCTTCGCGTTTCTCTTTCTCGCCCTATTGGTGTACTTGCTCTCTAATCACATTGACGAATGGCGATCTTTTCAAGGTGCGACCGTGATGTTTTACGTAGTAGCAATTGCTTCGATCATTTTGCTGACGGGATATTCTGGGCAAATATCTTTAGGACATGGCGCACTCGTTGCAATTGGAAGCTATACCGCGGCTTTAACGCAGATCTATCTTCATCAGCCAATCTGGATGTGCTTTGTCGCATCGGTGTTGGTCACTGCTTTATTTGGCGCATTCCTTGGTTTCGCAGCGGCGCGATTATCTGGACCTTATCTTGCTGGTACTACATTGGCGCTGGCAGTAGGACTTCCATCTATTGCAAATCAATTCAGAATACTCGGGGGCGAGCAAGGAATTAATTTTGATGTTGGATGGCCACCAAAATCTTTAGGTGCCGATTTCACCCAATACAAGTGGTTTTTTTGGATTTCGGCACTAGCAACGTTGATTGCTATGTGGTGGTTGCACAATATATTGCGCTCTCGTTACGGACGTGCTTGGCGGGCAGTTCACAAAAATGAGGTGGCTGCAGAATTGGCTGGGATCCACGTGGGCCGGGCTAAAGTCTTGGCTTTTACTCTGAGTGCTGGCCTTGCCGGCCTTGCTGGAGCCCTCTTGGCTATGACCATGAATAACGTTTCACCCAGTGTTTTCCCCCTATATCTTTCATTATCTTTGCTGACTGGCGCGGTTCTATCTGGCGTAACTACCCTTGGAGGGGTAATGATTGGCGCAGTGACGCTGGTCGCGATTCCCGAGATCGCAACATCGGTCTCCAGCCGGTGGGGTGATTCGGGGAATCTGGCTACGTACCTGCCGAACTTAGTTGTCAGCGTGTTACTTCTCTTGACGGTTTTCCTCGCTCCACGAGGGCCGATAGAAAAGTTCCGTGCACATCGTTCTACCCCAGAACGAATTTCTCAGACGAAAAGCAAGGCACAGTAAATCCCCTGAAGGGGCCAACGAAAGAAGGAAACCTATGATCAGCAAGAATCGCCGGAAGCTGCACTTGGCTTCAGCCGGCATTGCGGTAGTGGCTCTCTCACTGTCATCGATGCCAGCACAAGCAACTCCTCGCCTGCACTCCGAGGTTGGTGTCACATCGACATCGATTAAGTTGGGCATGACATTGCCAATGACTGAGTCTGCTAAGTATGGCTACAACCAGATTCCCGGTGCGATGAAGGCGTATTTTGCCTACGTCAATGCAAACGGTGGAGTCAACGGTCGGAAAATTGATTTGATCGTGAAAGATGATAAATATCTACCTAACTTGGCAATTAAGAACACACAAGAGTTAATTCAAGCCAAAGTAATGGCGATGGTGGCCCCACTTGGTACCGCCAACAACAAAGCCGTTGCTGCTTCAGTCAACTTAGGCAATCGCGGAATCCCAAGCCTTTTCATCAACACTGGCTACAGCGGTTTCACTAAGAAGGCTTACCCAACCACTTATTCGATCCTGCCTTCCTACATTATGGAAGCCAAGATCATGTCTCAGTACATTAAAGACACCTACCCAGATAAGAAGATTGGCTTGCTCTACCAAGATGATGATTTCGGAGCCGATGCACTTGTTGGTTTTGATAAGACTCACGGAAATACAACATTTGCTGTAACAGTGCCTTACGCATCAGGATCTCAAGCACTTCCAGGTGTGCCAGATTCATGGATTACTAAGTTCAAGGGCAAAGTTGATGTTGTAGTTATTTTCGGTGTTTCCAGTGCCACTCTCTATACGGTCATGGCAGCTGCAAAAGCTAGCTTTGCTCCGAAGTGGATCCTTGGTTCAGTGGGTGCAGATATTGCTTCCATCAACCCAGCAACTCTTCCATACATTATCGGTGCAACGTCGATGTCATTCTTGCCATCAACTGCTGACCCAACTGATGAGTATGTAAAGTTGTTCAAGAAAGTCAATACTGATTACAACGTTGGGGCAAGCTTTAATAGCTGGGCACTGATCGGAATGAATACTGCATTCCTAACAGTCCAAGCATTGAAAGCAGCTGGAAAGAATCCAACTCGCAACTCGCTGATGGCTGCAATTGATTCGAAGGGCTCCACTTTTGCAAGTGCTGGCCTCGTTCCACTGAATTATTCAGCTTCAAGCAACGTTGGATACAACGGGTATTGGTTTGGAACATTCAATGCGACGGGTGAACTTGTGCCTAATTCAACGTTTACTTATACGACGTGGACAACTGATTCCTCAACCGGCGCAGTTGTGAAGTCGACATACAAACGACCAGCAATGCCAACGAACGGATTACCACAATAATGAAAATCACTTCAGTTAAATCACGCGCTTTTGCGCTAGTTACAGCATCAGCACTTATTGCTGCACTTGTAGGTATTGCACCTGCACATGCTGCTGCAAGTGGTCCAACATGTGATGGAAAAACTCCAGTGCAAACTTGCTCAGGGACTACATCAGATGGTGCGCCATATGTCATGGAAGTACCTGCAAACTTTGGTGGAACAGTCACTATTTGGTCACACGGTTTGGGTACTAACTTCCCAGTCCCAGCCGGTGTGATTCCAATCTGGCCAACGGGTGTTCCAGTTGATCCTCGTCCATTCGTTGCACCATCGGCTTTCCAAACCGAATTGGCGACGTACATCCTCAATAAGGGTGTGGCAGTTATGGGCTCAGGATTTTCCACACAAGCCTGGAACCTTGATGAAGCCCTAAAAACAAATGCTGAATTGGTAGGGGTTTTCAAGACTAAATTCCCAACCACGTCAAAAGTTGTTGCATGGGGTTACTCAATGGGTGGCGGCATCACTCAAGCATTTGCTGAGAAGTATCCAGAACTCGTGGACGCGGCAGCGGTAATGAACCCAGTTGATGGCCCAAATGCAGAATTAAAGATGTTGGGAGACACATTGTGGCTCTTTAAAACATTCTTTGATCCAACAATCAAGGGTGGTAATTACAAAGCTGGAGTTCCAGGAGATTATGAAGCAATTGCAGATATCGGAAAGATTCTGACCGTTCTTCAAGCTCTGCAAGCTGGTGTGGCAAGTGGTGCATGGCCAGCTACATCGAGTGCAACTGGAAAAGCGCTAGAAGCAGCTGGAATCCCATCAAGATCTGCGATCTTGTTAATTGGTTTGCTCACAGGCCAGTCAACACAGAGCAATAGTTTCGATGGTATTTCAGGCCCTGACGGTGCTTTGAAGTTGACCTTCCCATTAGCCATCAGCCCCGCACTTGGCGTCTTAGAAAATACTGCCACTGCACTTGCTTACGGAATTTTCATGCTTCGTGATGCAGATGCAAAATATGGTGGAGCAGTCTTTGATAACACCAAGACAAATTATGCAGCTTTGCTGAGTGAGAACGATCGCGCTGTTTACAACGCAGCACTCAGCGGAACCACTGCTATAAATGGAATGCTTCAAGGTCTCAGTGTTTACAATCCAGGCGCCCCACGTACTGTCGGTACACCGGCAGCAATGGCGAAATACGCTGCTCTATACAACATCACTGGAAAGATCAATGTTCCAACGGTGATGATGGTAGGCGAGCACGATCCAGTTGAACCAACCGGAATCGTACAAAGGATCGCAGACACAAATAACGCGGCAATTGCAGCAGCGCGTGCAGCAGCGCGTGCAGCAGCAAAGCCAAGTACTTCCTATACGGCCCCAACAAATAATCTACGAGTTCTTTGGAGTACAACTCCAGACACGTGGACGAAGTTTGATGCAACCGGAACTCCGGTAGCGCAGTCCAATACTCCAGGTACTGGGCACACAAACTTCACCCTTCCTCAGTACAAGTTGATGATCGATACAGCTCTCAATGCTGCGCAGACCGGAAAACTTCCTACTGGTGGTGCCTGGATGTATTCAGTTGCTAAGGCAGGTGGATTAAAGATCGACAACCAAACTTCATACCCTTGGTTGAAGTACTACGGTAAGTAAATAAGTTAATAAGACAGCGAGGGCCTTGGGAGACCGAGGCCCTCGCTTTCTTTTCATCCCTATCAACTACTCTTAAGCCATCATGATTGAGATTGCCACGCCAGAGGAGATGTCTGCTCTGGGAAAAAGAATTGGCGCAGTTGTGCGCGCTGGCGACCTTGTATTAATCAATGGCCCCCTTGGCGCTGGAAAAACATTGCTCACCCAAGGCATCGGATCAGCGCTGGGAATCACCGGAATAACATCGCCAACTTTTGTCATATCGCGCGTGCACAAAGCCGCCCTCCCACTCATTCACGTAGATGCTTATCGATTGGTAGGCACAGAAAAGGCCAACCTTTATCTAGATGATTTGGATTTAGATACGCAACGCGAAAATGCAGTCACTGTCATCGAATGGGGCGGGGCAGAATCGGCAAGACTTTCTGATGAGCGATTAGAAATTACCATCGATCGCACACAAGAAGTTCGGCTTGTGTCCTCAATTTCGCATGGTGAGCGTTGGAATGGATTTTCATTGTGACGATTTCTCTTGCAATTGATACTTCCACTTCTCGGACAAGTGTTGCAATTATTGATGAAGGCGCCATTGTGTGGCATGGCCATCATGATGGTGCAACATCACATGGCTCAGCTCTTCCTACTATGGTTGCGCAAGCACTGGCATTTCAAAACAGAGTTGACCAAGTTGTTGTAGGAATGGGGCCAGGTCCTTTTACAGGGCTTCGAGTGGGAATAGCTTTTGCCCTTACATTTGCACAAGCCCGTGGCATCGCAGTTATTGGAGTGTGTTCCCTTGATGCTATTGCTGCTGTAGTGCAAGTGCACAGTGGTTTTATCGTTGCAACCGATGCCCGCCGCAAGGAGCTTTATTGGGCACGTTATGAGAATGCAATTCGCGTTGAAGGGCCTTACGTAAGTATTCCCAAAGAAGTTGTTGAGCTGAACCTGCCAATTTTTGGTGAAGGCGCATTGAAATATCAATTAACGACCAACGATGAGATTGTGTATCCAGATATGGCAGCACTAGTTGGCTTAAGCCATGATCAGGGTTCTCATGTAACTGAGGCGATGTACTTGCGTCGCCCGGATGCAGTGCCGACTAGTGAGCGCAAGCCATGAAGATCACTTATCGCGAAATGAAAACACTTGACCTTCCTGAAGTGGTGAGCATGGAGCGTGCGTGTTATCCACACGATGCTTGGTCAGTTGGGCAGTTTAAAGAAGAGCTTGCAGGGGTTGCAACCAACCGTTTCTATATTGTGGCAGTAAGTCAAAGCGGAGAAGTACTTGGTTACGCAGGAGTTTTCAGCCCTGCTGTTGGATTAGATGCGGATATACATACATTGACCGTTACACCTGCAGCACGCAAGCAGGGGATCGGACGCTCACTTTTAGATTCGCTTATTGCATGGGCACAAGAGCGCAAAGCACCTGCAATTTTTCTGGAAATGCGTGAAGACAATGTTGAAGCCCATCCGCTTTACGTATCTACTGGATTTGCAGCGATCTCTCGACGCGATAACTATTACAGCACTGGCGTACATGCAGTTGTGATGAAAAAGGAGCTGTCATGAGCCAGCCACTTGTTTTAGGAATTGAAACCTCCTGTGATGAAACTGCAATTGGAATTGTGCGCGGACGTACTCTCTTGGCAAATGTGATTGCATCCAGTGTTCAAGAGCATGCTCGATTTGGAGGTGTTGTGCCAGAAATTGCAAGCCGCGCTCATCTTGAAGCAATGCTTCCATCGTTGGAGCAAGCTCTCAAAGACGCACGAGTTAATTTAGGAGATATTGATGCTGTTGCGGTGACCGCTGGCCCTGGATTAGTCGGCGCACTTTTAGTGGGTGTTGCCTCCGCTAGTGGGTTGGCTTTAGGTTTAGGCAAGCCTCTGTATGGCATCAATCATCTAGCCGCACATGTTTCAGTGGATTTACTCTCGCATTCAGACCCCATCGAACCAACAATTGCACTATTGGTGAGCGGTGGGCATTCATCTTTATTGCAGGTAGATGACATCACATCACGTGTCATAAAGTTGGGTGAAACAATGGATGATGCCGCCGGTGAAGCTTTTGACAAAATCGCTCGCATCATGGGATTAGGTTTTCCAGGTGGACCTGCAATCGATAAAATTGCTCGTGGTGCAAACGCTCAAGCCATTGATTTTCCGCGCGGGTTAACGCAATCTAGTGATTGGCAAACTCGTCCTTTTGATTTTTCTTTCTCGGGTGTGAAAACGGCAGTTGCTCGCTACCTAGAAGCCACTCCCGATTATGCACAAGGCGATGTTGCCGCTTGTTTTCAAGAAGCGATCGTGGATGTCTTGATGCAAAAGGCATTGGCCGCCTGCAAAAAGACAGGGATCGATTCACTCGTAATCGCAGGAGGCGTCGCAGCTAATTCCCGTCTTCGGGCAGTGGCGCAGCTTCGCTGCGAGGCGGCGCAGGTTCGCCTACGCATCCCAGAGCCGGGTTTATGTACCGATAATGGGGCCATGGTGGCCGCTCTGGGCTCACTTATGGTCTCTGCAGGTCGATCGCCTAGCCCCGTGGGCATCGATGCTGACTCCTCTATGAGCGTGGAAAGCCTGCTCGTCAGCTAGCTCGCCCCTTTTCAAATTGACCCGCGCCTGCCTGCCTTCTACCCTTGGCATTAGCACTCAAGGCCTTAGTCTGCTAATTCTTTACTTTCACGAGTTAGCTCATCTGGGCACATGAGGAGAAGGTACAACCAAGAGTTCGATCACTTACGAAGGAGTCCGCACATGGCCGTAGCCATTAAGCCACTAGAAGATCGCATCGTTGTTAAAGCAAATGAAGCTGAAACAACAACAGCATCAGGTCTTGTTATCCCAGATACTGCGAAAGAGAAGCCACAAGAAGGCACCGTCATTGCAGTTGGCCCAGGTCGCTTTGATGATGGCGTTCGCGTTCCTATGGATGTCAAAGTTGGCGACGTAGTTCTCTACAGCAAGTACGGCGGAACTGAAGTTAAATACAACAACGAGGAATACCTAGTTCTTTCAGCACGCGACATTCTCGCTGTGATTGAGAAGAAGTAAATGGGAAAAATTCTTGAGTTCGATGAGCACGCACGTCGTGCCATGGAACGCGGCGTCAACATTCTTGCTGACACCGTCAAAGTAACTTTGGGACCTAAGGGTCGCAACGTCGTAATTTCACACTCGTACGGTGCACCAACTATTACAAACGATGGCGTAACAATTGCTCGCGAGATCGAACTTTCAGATCCTGTTGAGAATATGGGCGCACAGTTAGTGAAGGAAGTGGCTACCAAGACCAACGATGTTGCTGGAGATGGCACAACCACAGCAACCGTTTTGGCTCAAGCGATGGTGAAGGAAGGCCTTCGTAACCTTGCTGCCGGAGCTCAGCCAATGGATATCAAAATTGGTATAGAAGCAGCAGTTACTGCAATCACCGAGCGCCTTCGTGCAAATGCCACTGTTGTCAAAGACAAGTCGCAGATCGCAGATGTTGCAACCATTTCTGCCCAAGACCGAGCCATTGGCGATCTCATCGCTGAGGCAATGGACAAGGTCGGTAAAGATGGAGTTATCACGGTTGAGGAATCATCAACCACTGGTCTTGAACTTGAATTCACTGAAGGTATGCAATTCGACAAGGGTTATATCTCTCCATACTTTGTTACAGACCAAGAGCGTATGGAAACAATTCTTGAAGATGCATATGTCTTGGTATCTAATACCAAGATTTCAGCACTGAGCGAACTCCTTCCTATATTGGAAAAGATTGCTCAAGCCAGCAAGCCGCTTTTGATCATTGCCGAAGATGTTGAAGGCGAAGCGCTTTCTACTTTGGTAGTAAACAGAATGCGTGGGACTTTCACATCTGTTGCCGTAAAGGCTCCAGGTTTCGGAGATCGCCGCAAGGGCATGCTTGAAGACATCGCAATTTTGACTGGTGCTCAAGTCATTTCTCCAGATATGGGAATGAAGCTTGATCAAGTTGGTCTTGAAGTTCTCGGCCGCGCACGTCGCGTCGTTGTTACCAAAGACAACACAACCATCGTCGATGGCGGTGGAGAAAAATCTGCTGTTGCTGCACGCGTCTCTGAAATCCGTCGCGAGTTAGAAAATACAGAATCTGAATGGGATCGCACCAAGCTCCAAGAGCGTGTTGCCAAACTTGCAGGTGGCGTATGTGTCATCAAAGTAGGAGCTCATACAGAAGTTGAATTAAAAGAGAAGAAACACCGCCTTGAAGATGCTATCTCTGCTACCCGCGCTGCGGTTGAAGAAGGCATTGTTGTTGGCGGAGGTGCAGCTCTTGTGCATGCAGCTGATGCACTCAAAGATGATCTTGGTTTCGAAGGCGATAAAGCTGTCGGAGTTCGCTTAGTGCGCAAAGCATGTGATGAACCACTTCGTTGGATTGCAGAAAATGCAGGACTTGAAGGTTATGTCGTAGTTTCAAAGGTGCGCGCAATGAAGTCTCACGAAGGTTTCAATGCTGCAACTGATGTTTACGGTGATCTGACCAAAGATGGCGTAATAGATCCAGTGAAGGTGACGCGTTCTGCTCTTGCAAATGCTGCATCTATCGCTGCAATGTTTATTACAACCGAAGCAGTTGTGTATGAAAAGCCAGAACCACAAGAGGGTGAATCTGGCGCTGCTGGTCACTCACATGGCCCTGGCGGGCATAGCCACTAATCTGATCTACAAGAAACGGGTCCTGCGCATTGTTGCGTTGGGCCCGTTTTTCTTATCTGGTGAGCCTGCGAATGGTGTCTGAACCCTCGAGAGGGTAACTTTGTCCTCATGGAACAACTCACGCTCTCAGTGGACTGTGGTGGCTTAGGTATCAAGGCATCGGTCCTAGATAGCGCCGGAACGATGCGCACACCAGCGGTGCGTATCCCAACCCCCTACCCACTCTCACCTCAGCGCCTGGTTGAGACGATTGCCGATTTGAGTAAGACCTTGCCTCATGCCGACCGAGCAACTGTGGGCGTTCCGGGAATGATTCGCCACGGTGTTGTCGTGGCTACTCCGCATTACATCAACGTGGCTGGACCTCACACTCGGATGGATCCAGAGCTTAAGGCCGCTTGGGGCGGTTTTGATATGCGCCAAGGATTAACCGATGCACTCAAGATTCCCACGTTAGTTTTGAATGATGCTGAAGTCCATGGGGCCGGTGTCGTGGCAGGTTCTGGTTTTGAAATTGTCATTACTTTAGGAACTGGCTTGGGATGCGCGGTATTTGATGGAGGAGTACTAGCGCCCCACATCGAACTCTCTCACGCACCAGTTCGCCGCTTGACCACCTATGACACGTGGATCGGCGATAACGAACGACGCAGGTTGGGCGATAGTTTCTGGTCACGCCGCATTCGTGCCATGGTCGATGAATTGCGCCCAGTATTTCTTTGGGACCGCCTCTATCTCGGCGGAGGCAATGCGCGCCGGATAAAAGACACTGTCATCCACCGCCTCGGTGATGATGTAGTGATTGTGCCTAATGAGGCAGGAATTATCGGAGGAGTTCGTGCGTGGAGTTTGATTCCACGGTAGAGGTTTTAGTTGGTAAGAAGTTTTCGTTACGAGATTTTATGATGCGTGTGAAATACTCGCGGAAATTTTCTGATCGATAATTAATAATCTTTCATCTTCACTCATGCCGCCCCAAATTCCGTAAGGTTCCTGTACTGCTAGAGCATGCTCGCGACATTGTTGAATGACTGGGCACGATGCACAGATTGCTTTTGCGGCATTCTCGCGATTTCGCCTGCGAGGTCCTCGTTCGCCATCAGGATGAAAAAACATTTCGGTGGGAAGTTGCTGGCAGGCGCCCGAATACTGCCACTGCCAAAGATCGGCCAGAGGCTTGGGTAGTCGAGACATTTCAGCCATGGCCACACCCTACAATCGCTTCATAGGTTGTTCAACTTGCCTCGCCCTGAATCTCATATCCTGACCCTTTTCAGGTGGTCAGATCGGAGCAAAGCCGTAAGGATTAACCCATGGATGAGTTTCTCAGCGTTGCTGCTGTGGCCCGAAGGCTAGGAATAGCCCCGGCCACGCTTCGCACATGGGATCGCCGATATGGAGTGGGCCCCAGCGTTCATGAGGCAGGACACCATCGCCGTTATTCAGAGACCGATCTTGCCACGTTAATGTTCATGAAGCATCTGGTTGTTTCCGGATCTACCCCAGCAGATGCTGCAAAGAGAGCGCTTTCCCATGATGGCCAAACTGTGGTGAGTACTCCTGCGCGCCGGAGGAAATCAGCGACCAACGCACACCAAGAATTAGTGAGAGCAGTACTTCGCGCAGCTCAAAGTTTGGATGGCTCCTATATTGAGGCTGCCTTGAGTGCTCATATCAAAAAGCATGGAGCACTCGATACCTGGAAAGAAGTAGTAGTCCCGCTGCTAAATAAAATCGGAGAAAACTGGGAACGTACCGAAAAAGGGGTAGAAGAAGAACATCTAGTTTCAGAAATTTTGAAACGCATTTTCCATGTATCAGAAGTAAAGAAACCTAAGAACTCGCGACCAGTAGTACTTGCAGCCATTGCAGAAGAGCAGCATTCCTTAGTGCTCTATGCACTCAAGGCAGCGCTGGGTGAACGTGGAATCTCTGTCCAATTCTTAGGCGCTCGCACACCCCTTGATGCAGTTGCTGGCTGCGTCAGACGGCTTGGCCCGCCCGCTGTCTTTCTCTGGGCGTGCATGTCAGAAAATGCTGACCAACGATTTATTCGAGATCTACCCAAAGTGCGTCCAGCCCCACGCATCATCGTCGGAGGCCCCGGATGGGACCCTTCTCAGTGCGAGGGAGCAGTATTTGTGCCTGATCTTGAAGCTGCATGCCATGAAATTACGCAGGCAGTAGGAGTCCATTTCCCCCGATAGACTTCACGCTTTCCACATGTGGATTGATGTCGAAGGAGGGCACTTGTGAGCGAGAAGATCGCAATGATGGGCCTGACTTATGACGATGTGCTTTTGCTGCCCGATGCCTCAGAAGTAGTGCCCAGTGAAGTAGATACCACCACAAAACTCTCCCGCAATATTACTTTGCGAATTCCGCTGGTCTCATCGGCCATGGATACCGTGACTGAATCTGCGATGGCCATCGCTATGGCTAAAGAAGGCGGCATCGGGATCATCCATCGCAACTTACCTATCGATGAACAAGTTACTCACGTTAAATTGGTGAAAAACGTTGGCCTAGCAGGAGCAGCCGTTGGTGTTGGTGATGATGGGTTTGCTCGCGCACAAGCACTGATCGCAGTGGGTGTGGATGTAGTTGTCGTAGACACAGCACACGGCCATCACCGCGCAGTGCTGGAGGCAATTGCTCGAATTAAGAAATTTTCTCCCACAACCGAAATCATTGGTGGCAATGTTGCAACACGTGCTGGTGCCCAGGCTTTAATCAATGCTGGCGCAGATGCGGTCAAGGTTGGAGTTGGTCCAGGATCAATTTGCACAACTCGTATCGTTGCAGGAGTTGGAGTTCCACAGATCACCGCAATCATGGAAGCTAGCAAGGCATGCATCAAAGCTGGAATTCCTTTAATCGCAGATGGTGGATTGCAATACTCTGGAGATATCGTTAAAGCAATTGTCGCTGGTGCAGATTCTGTAATGCTTGGATCTTTACTTGCCGGATGTGATGAATCACCTGGCGAACTTGTCACTATCGATGGTCGTCAATACAAGGCTTATCGCGGCATGGGTTCCTTAGGTGCAATGCAATCTCGTGGCGAGCAGAAGTCATATTCTAAAGATCGTTATATGCAAGATGATGTTTTATCGGAAGATAAATTAGTTCCCGAAGGCATTGAAGGAAAAGTTGCTTATCGTGGATCATTGGCTCATGTTGTACATCAGTTAGTTGGCGGCCTACGTTCTGGAATGGGTTATGCAGGAGCAGCCGATATTGATTATTTACGCCGTGAAGGGCGCTTGATTCAAATTACTGCAGCTGGTTTACAAGAGAGTCATCCACACGATGTTCTTGATGTGAGTGATGCGCCGAACTATCGCGGAAAGGGTCGATGATGAGTTTCATTGAAATAGCCCCAGGAAAACGCGCTCGGCAGGCTTATTCCTTTGACGACATTGCCATCGTGCCAAGCAGACGTACTCGTGACCCAGAAGATGTCTCTACCAATTGGCAAATTGATGCTTATAAATTTGGACTTCCGATGCTGGCAGCGCCTATGGATTCTGTCGTATCGCCAGAGACTGCAATTGCAATCGGCAAATTAGGCGGCTTGGCTGTTTTAAATCTAGAAGGACTTTGGACTAGATACGAAGATCCACGCATCCAGTTGGGCGAGATCGCCTCGATGCCTGATGTACATGCCACAAAGCGTATGCAAGAACTTTATGCTGCGCCGATTCAGCCAACACTGATTAAAGAGCGTCTCAAGCAAATTCGTGACGCTGGAGTCACCGTTGCCGGTTCGCTCTCTCCTCAACGCACATTCGAATTACATAAAACTGTTGTTGATGCTGGCGTCGATATTTTCGTAATTCGCGGCACAACAGTCAGCGCTGAGCATGTTGGACATAATGATGCTGCCTTGAACTTAAAGAAATTTATTTACGAACTCGATGTACCAGTAATTGTTGGAGGATGTGCAACAGCATCTGCGGCACTTCACTTAATGCGCGCTGGCGCAGCTGGAGTCCTCGTCGGATTTGGTGGAGGTTCAGCCCACACAACACGTAAGGTATTAGGAATTGAAGTTCCAATGGCATCAGCCGTTGCTGAAGTGGCATCAGCTCGTCGTGATTATTTAGATGAATCAGGTGGACGCTATGTTCACGTGATTGCTGATGGTTCTGTCGGGCGTAGCGGTGATATTGCAAAAGCAATCGCATGTGGCGCAGATGCAGTCATGATGGGTTCGCCATTAGCAAAAGCTGTTGAAGCACCGGGTCTTGGTTGGCACTGGGGCAGCGAAGCCCATCACCCAGAATTGCCTCGCGGAGAAAGAGTTGCAGTTGGAACAGTAGGAACGCTGGAAGAGATTTTGCTTGGACCATCCCACGCTGCAGATGGCTCTATGAACCTCTTTGGATCACTTCGCAGAGCAATGGCCACATGTGGTTATTCAGATGTTAAAGAGTTCCAGCGCGTTGAGGTCCTTATCCATCGTGTCTAATAAAAACGGCGTACTAGTTGTCGATTTCGGAGCGCAGTACGCCCAGTTAATTGCTCGTCGTGTTCGGGAAGCTCATGTCTATAGCGAAATCGTTTCTTCATCAGTCAGCGCTGCAGATGTGCGCGCGCTAAACCCAGAGGCGATCATTCTCTCCGGTGGACCATCGAGTGTGTATTCACCAGGGGCTCCAACATTTGATTCAGAAATATTCTCATTAGGAATCCCTGTTTTTGGAATCTGTTATGGATTTCAAGTTATGGCCGCAGCGCTGGGCGGGGTTGTCACCCAGACAGGTAAATCAGAGTTTGGCCGCACGCAAGTGACTGCGCAAAAATCAAAGATCTTTAATGCACTCCCACTTTCTCAAAACGTGTGGATGAGCCATGGCGATGCAGTTACCCAGACACCTACCGGATTTAGTGTCTGCGCCTCAACTTCAGACACTGCTATCGCAGCATTTGAAAATGAAGATGCAACTTTGGCTGGAGTTCAATTTCACCCAGAAGTTTTGCATACAGAACATGGCCAGGCCCTTCTCCAGCATTGGTTGGTCGAAGTTGCCAAGTGCTCTGCAACCTGGACTGCTTCTAATATTGCTGAAAATGAAATATCAAAAGTGAAAGTCCTCGTTGGTAGTAAGAGAGTGATTTGCGGATTATCAGGTGGAGTGGATTCTGCTGTGGCGGCAGCAATTGTTCAAAAAGCAATTGGATCCCAGCTGACATGTGTTTTTGTGGATCATGGATTATTGCGCGATGGTGAAGCCGAACAAGTTGAGAAAGATTTTGTTGCTGCAACTGGAGTAGCGCTAAAGGTTGTCAATGTTCGCGATCAGTTCATGTCAGCCCTCACTGGGGTTTCAGATCCAGAAAGTAAAAGAAAGATTATTGGACGTGAGTTCATTCGAGCATTTGAAGTTGCAGCCCGTGATATCGCATCGGGGGGAGATGTTGAATTCTTAGTGCAAGGAACTCTGTATCCTGATGTAGTTGAATCAGGAGGAGGCAGCGGCACTGCCAACATCAAATCCCATCACAACGTGGGTGGGTTGCCAGATGATTTGCAGTTCACTCTCATTGAACCCCTCCGCACTCTTTTTAAAGACGAAGTGCGTCAAGTTGGACTCGAATTGGGCTTGCCTGCAGAGATTGTTATGCGTCAACCATTTCCTGGACCAGGTTTAGCGATCCGAGTTATTGGTGCAATTACAGAAGATCGTTTATCTATTTTGCGCCATGCCGATCGCATTGTGCGTCAGGAATTACATGCTGCTGGGCAAGATCGCCAAATCTGGCAATGCCCCGTCGTTCTATTGGCCGATGTTCGAAGCGTTGGAGTTCAGGGCGATGGGCGCACTTACGGGCATCCGATAGTTTTACGCCCGGTCTCGAGTGAAGATGCGATGACTGCTGACTGGTCTCGACTACCCTATGAACTCTTAGAGAAGATTTCGACCCGTATTACCAATGAAGTGCGCGATGTGAATCGAGTAGTTCTAGATATAACCAGCAAACCACCCGGAACGATTGAATGGGAATAAAAATGAAACGTGGAATCTACTGTGCAGTGTTTGTTCTACTTGTTGGCAGCCTGTCTGCCTGTTCGAGCAAAGCAACAACAGCCGAAGGCTGTGCTTCAACAACTGCAGTGGGTCATAGTCCAAAAAGTGTTACTCCGCCTGCAACAGTTCTTGCTGAAAAGGTCTCCAAACTTACATTGGTTACTAACTGCGGAAACATTGAAATTTCGCTTTTGCAAGATAAAGCGCCTTTGACAGTTACTGCGATCACAACTTTAGCTAGAGCTGGTTTTTATGATGCGACTTTGTGTCACCGATTAACCACTCTAGGGATCTACGTTTTGCAATGCGGAGACCCAACTGCTACAGGCAGTGGAGGGCCAACTTTCCACTTCCCTGACGAGAATTTGCCACCAGCAATTAACAACAACTATCCAGCAGGTACGGTGGCTATGGCTAACTCTGGACCCAATACCAACGGTTCCCAATTCTTCTTGGTGTATGACGACACATCACTCAGAGCCGCTTACACGATTTGGGGCACGATCACTTCAGGTTTGGATATTGTGAAAAAGATCGCGGCAGCCGGTGTTGATGGTGGCTCAAATGATGGCAAGCCAAAGATGACGATCGCGATTGAAAGTGTGAGCGTTAAGTAATTTAGTTTGTATTGACGATCTTAAAAGCTTCAGCAATTCTGCCTTCTGCGAAACCGCCGAGGGCAGCATTGCGTTCTCCCCATGAACGAACCATATTTTCGAGTTCAGGATTGTGTGCTGTTTGGGAAACATGTTGATGCAACGCCGCCATCTTCAATGGAAAAGTGTCAGTGATATCTACGAAGTGATCAGGAGTTGAGTGCGCAGTAACCCACACTTCCTTGACTCGCCAAGGCTTATGTCCTTCTTCGAGTAAGTCAGTAAATGCAAATGGATTTCTGGCGTCTGGATACACCGCTTGAATTGCACTTTCTCCAGCAGCAAGGTGATCAGGGTGGCTAGCACCAATGCGATCCCAATTGCGTTCAGGACTTTGACAGACCATGCGATCAGGCTGTGCGATACGAATTGCACGCACAATGTCTTTGCGTAATCCAAGTGTTGGTTCTAGTGAGCCGTCACGATAATTGAGAAAAGTAATATCGGTTACGCCGATCGCCGCACCCGCTGCGCGTTGCTCACGCTGGCGCACTGCAGGCATTTGCTCAAGTGGAATTCCAGATTCTTCCCCACCTTGATCGCCATTGGTGCAGATGCAATAAGAAACATGAATGCCTGCTTTTATCCACGCCGCAATTGTCCCGGATGCACCGAAATCGGAATCATCTGGATGTGCACTAACAACTAATACTCGTTTGATCTCGCTATCGGCAATCGGTTCCATTTTTTCCCTTAACTTCTCCGCGATTCATCTGTGCTGTGCTTGTCGCCGAAGCCTAATAGAATGAGCGCTATGACGAGCGCTGATTCCTTACTTGAGGGGCTCAATCCGCAGCAGCAGGCGGCTGTTACCCATTCAGGTGGCCCACTTCTCGTGGTTGCAGGTGCCGGTTCAGGGAAAACTCGAGTTCTAACACGTCGCATTGCTTATTTGATGGCAAGGCGTGGAGCAGCACCTTATGAAATTCTTGCAATCACTTTTACAAATAAGGCTGCGGGGGAGATGAAAGAACGTGTGGCTGAACTTGTGGGCCCTGTTGCACGTTCAATGTGGGTTTCAACATTTCACTCCGCGTGTGTTCGCATGCTGCGTCAAGAAGCTGCCCGATTGGGCTATAGCAATTCTTTTAGCATCTACGATCAAGCTGATAGCTTGAGGCTGATTTCAATCGTCTCTAAGGATCTCAATCTAGATTCCAAGCGCTACCCACCCCGGCAATTTCAAGCGATGATTTCCAATGCAAAAAACGAACTTCTTGGCCCAGTTGATTATCAGGGGGCTACTCAGAATCAATTCGAACAGGTTGTCGCAGAGGTCTATGCGCTCTATCAGCGACGTTTACAACAAGCCAATGCTATGGATTTTGATGACCTCATCCTAAAAACTGTTGAAGTTTTTCAGAGATTTCCTGAAACAAAATCCCGTTTTAGATCCAGGTTCCGTCACGTACTTGTGGATGAATATCAAGATACAAATCATGCTCAGTATCAACTTATTCGCGAACTTGTTGGCACAGATGAAGATGGAATACCAGCTGCAGAATTGTGTGTAGTGGGAGATGCCGATCAATCCATTTACGGATTTCGAGGAGCAACGATTCGCAACATCATGCAATTTGAGTTGGATTATCCAAAAGCAAAGACTGTATTGCTTGAACAAAACTACAGATCAACGCAGAACATCCTTAATGCTGCTAATGCTGTAATCACACAAAATGAAAGTCGCAAAGAGAAAAACCTTTGGTCAGATGCTGGCTCCGGTGCTCCGTTGGTGGGCTATGTCGCTGAATCAGAGCACGATGAAGCAGAGTTCATCAAAGATGAGATTCGTACTTTGCAAAATGCTGGAACATCTCAACCAGGGGATACTGCAATTTTTTATCGCACAAACGCACAATCGCGCGTTTTTGAAGAAGTCTTTATGAGGGCTGGATTGCCTTATAAAGTCGTGGGCGGTGTTCGATTCTATGAACGCAAAGAAGTTAAAGACCTATTGGCGTATTTACGAGTCATTGCAAACCACAGTGATGAAGTCTCACTTCGGAGAATTATCAATGTACCCAAGCGCGGTGTCGGTGATCGGGCGTTGGATTATGTTGATGAATTCTGCAATACAAATTTTATTCCATTCTGGCAAGGACTCCTGCGGTGTAACGAGATTTCAGATGTACCAGCGCGTGCTGCTTCAGCCATTCACGAATTTGTCACGATGATTACCGCCTTAGAAGTTCTTGTTGAAGCCAAGGTGCGACCTTCGGTAATCATCGAAGCCGCACTTGAGCAATCTGGATTATTGGCTGAGCTCTCTGGAAGTACTGACCCTCAAGACGAAGTCCGTGTTGAGAACTTACAAGAACTTGTCGCCGTTTCACTTGAATATGAAGAACGTCCTTTTGATGCGCTGGGCGAAGACGAAGAGATATCTTTGCAAGGTTTTCTCGAACAAGTATCACTGGTGGCTGATGCTGATGAAATTCCAGATGGGCAAGATCATGGTGGCGTCGTAACGTTGATGACTTTGCATACCGCTAAAGGCCTTGAATTCCCAACAGTCTTTCTCACCGGATTAGAAGATGGAATATTTCCGCATTCTCGAACACTGGGTGAGGCCAAAGATATTGAAGAAGAACGACGTCTGGCATATGTCGGCCTCACGCGTGCAGAACAACGCTTGTATTTAACTCGCGCCGAATCACGTTCTTCCTGGGGTGCACCAAGTTTTAATCCGGCATCACGTTTTCTCGATGAGATTCCAGAAGATGTAATCGAGTGGCGCAATCAAAGTGCGAGTGGTTTTAAAATTTCTACGAGGCGAAATTTCTCAGCACCTGCGCCTTTGCCTCGAGCCACGGGTAAGAAAAGTGCTGCAATGGATTTGGCGCTCGGTGAGCGTGTGTCACATGACACATTCGGGCTTGGAACGGTAGTTGCACTCTCTGGTGAAGGTGATCGCGCTGAAGCCACCGTCAATTTCGGCACCTACGGAGAGAAGCGATTGCTGCTGCGTTATGCGCCCGTGGAGAAGCTCTAGGATTACACCCGTTCTGGTTTAAAACCGCCTTATGTCATGAATGGAGTCCTGCGTGGATCTCTTTGAATATCAAGCAAGAGATCTTTTTGAAAAGCATGGAGTTCCCGTACTAGCAGGCGCAGTTGCAACTACACCAGATGAAGCACACGCAGCAGCACTAGCTATCGGTGGCAAAGTTGTTGTTAAAGCCCAAGTGAAAGTAGGCGGCCGCGGTAAAGCCGGTGGTGTGAAGTTGGCAATTGATGCCGCAGATGCGCGTGAAAAAGCCGCAGCAATTTTAGGTATGGATATCAAGGGCCACGTTGTTGGGAAAGTCATGATCGCCCAAGCTGCACCCATTGAAGCCGAATATTATTTAGCAATCTTGCTTGATCGATCAAATAGAACCTTTCTCGTTATGGCATCTGTTGCAGGTGGAATGGATATCGAGCAAGTGGCTCGTGAAACTCCTGAAAAGTTGGCAAAAGTTCCGGTTAACTCCAATCATGGGATTTCCAAGCTTGAAGCTCTCAAAATTATTCAAGGAGCACAATTTCCAGCAGATATTGCCGAGCAAGTAGCTGACACTTTGGTCTTAATTTGGAAAGTTTTTGTAGATGAAGATGCGACGTTAGTAGAAATTAACCCATTAGTTAAAACATCCGATGGACGCATTATTGCCCTTGATGGAAAAGTTACTCTCGATGACAATGCGGGTTTTCGCCATCTTGATCATGAAGCGTTAGTGGATCAATCAGCCACTAATCCTCTTGAGGCTTTAGCCAAAGCAAAAGATCTCAACTATGTAAAACTTGATGGCGAAGTTGGAATTATAGGAAATGGCGCAGGTTTAGTAATGAGCACTCTTGATGTCGTGGCATACGCCGGTGAAAAATTTGGTGGCGTTAAGCCCGCTAACTTCTTAGATATTGGCGGAGGAGCATCTGCCCAAGTAATGGCCGATGGCCTATCAATTATCCTTGGAGATAAAGATGTAAAAAGCGTCTTCGTTAACGTCTTTGGTGGAATTACCTCCTGTGATGCAGTTGCAAACGGAATCGTTCAAGCCCTTGAAATGCTGGGAGAAAAAGCGACTAAACCCATTGTTGTCAGACTTGATGGTAACAACGTCATTGAAGGACGCGCGATTCTCAATCGTGCCGCCCATCCACTCATTCAACAATTAGACACAATGGATGGCGCTGCTGCTCGCGCTGCAGAATTGGCGGCCAAGTAATGTCAATCTTCATAAGTAAATCCTCACGAGTCATAGTTCAAGGCATGACCGGTTCTGAAGGTACAAAGCACACTCGACGAATGCTGGCATCTGGAACCGTGATAGTTGGTGGCGTGACGCCAGGTAAAGGTGGCCAAGTAATTGATATCGATGGTCATAAACTTCCCGTTTTTAACACTGTGGCCGAAGCGATTGCAGCAACCAAGGCCGATGTATCGGTTGTATTTGTACCGCCAAAGTTTGCAAAAGCGGCAGTTGTTGATGCAATTGATGCAGCGCTTCCATTAGTTGTCGTCATCACTGAAGGTATTCCCGTGCATGACACAGCAGCATTTTTTGCATACGCACAAAGCAAGGGCACTACTCGCATTGTTGGCCCCAACTGTCCTGGCTTAATTACTCCCGGTCAATGCAATGTTGGAATCATTCCTGCAGACATCACAGGACCTGGACCTATTGGATTAGTTTCAAAATCAGGAACCTTGACCTACCAAATGATGTATGAACTTCGAGATATTGGCTTTAGCACGGCCGTTGGAATCGGTGGAGATCCGATCATCGGCACGACACATATCGATTGTTTGCGTGCATTCCAAGATGATCCTGATACCACAGCAATTGTGATGATCGGTGAAATTGGTGGTGACGCAGAAGAACGTGCTGCAGCCTTTATCAGCGAATACGTAACAAAACCTGTTGTCGGTTATGTTGCTGGTTTCACTGCTCCTGAAGGTAAAACTATGGGGCATGCCGGCGCAATCGTTTCTGGTTCATCTGGAACAGCACAAGGAAAGAAAGATGCACTTGAAGCTGCCGGTGTTCAAGTGGGTAAGACACCTAGTGAGACCGCCGCTTTGATGCGCGCGCTTTTGAATCGATAACTTTGATGTTCCAACGCGTCCTCTGGGTCTCGTTGACACAAGTTTTTCGCAGCATCGCACTTGTACTCCTGCCTACAGCGTTCATCGCTCTTCTTGCATGGGCAAGTGCCGGAAGCAGCAACGCAAACACAGCTGATCCAATTCGTGCGGCTTTGTGGATTTGGTTGGCTGCCCACCACATTCCTTTTCACGTACTTTTACCACCGGGGGGAGAAAGTGGATTACTTTCCTACCTTCCGTTAGGCGCTCTGTTACTTCCATTTTTTGCTATAAGAAATAGTTTTGCTCGGGTGAGTGATCGTATTGATATCGGAGCGCGTGCTATCTCACTTGCTCGGACTTTATTTGCGGCTCTATATGCAATAGCCTCGATTCTCATCGCGTTAATTTCTCATACCTCATCGGTTAGTGCCATTCTTTATTGGATTCCCTTGATTATTCTGCCGAGTGTTTGGCTCGTCACTGCCACAGTGCGACCACAAAGCCGGCGGAGGGGCAGTGAGGTGTTAATCATTACTAAGAAAATTTTGGCCACTACCCTTGGAATTTCATCTCTGATCCTTGGTATCGCACTTTTTTGCCAAATCTCTACCGTCAAAAACTTAACAGTGATTTTACAACCTGGAATTTTGGGTGGGTTTTTGTTGCTTCTGCTTAACCTTCTCTATGTGCCAAATGCGATTCTTGGAACTTTTGCGTATTTAGCAGGGCCAGGATTTGCCGTAGGCGCACACACTTTAATTTCACCATGGCATCGCAGCATTGCTGAAATTCCGGCACTGCCTTTCTTGGGAGCCTTGCCTACTGGACGCCATCCACTCTGGCTATTTTCACTATTGATCTTTGTTGCTGCCGGAGCAGTCATATACAACTGGACAATTTCACAAGATGCTCGCGTACTCCAACGGAGTTATGTAGCTATTGTTCTGGCAACTGCTGGGCTCTCATTTTTAGGAAGTGGCGCTTTGTTAACAAATGCGCTGCGCTCGGTAGGGCTTTCTACATGGCAAGTCACGCTAGCGGTTGCTGTGGAAATGGGTTTAGGTATTGCACTTGCAGCATTTGTACCCGTTGGGATTGACGCGGTCAGGTTGAAATTACGTCGATGAAAAAAAGTATCGTGATTCTGGCTTCTGGGGATGGTTCCTTAGCGCAAAGCATCATGAATGCAGTGCAAAGCGGAGAGCTTGACGCAAAAGTTGCGGCAGTTGTATGCGATCAACCAAAAGCTAAGGTACTTGAACGAGCGAGTGCAGGACAGATTACGGCGAAAATTGTGCCGATGCTCAATGATCGCCGAGAATGGGATGCACTTATTTTTTCTACCGTTGCATCTTTGGCTCCTGATTTAGTTGTCAGTGCTGGTTTTATGCGAATACTCTCACCAGAGTTTGTCTCGAAGTTTCGGGTAATAAATGCCCATCCGGCTTTGTTACCACTATTTCCAGGTGCCCATGCTGTCAGCGAAACCCTCGACTCTGGAGCTTCAGTAGCTGGCGCAACAATTCACTGGGTAGATGCTGGTGTTGATACCGGAGAGATTATTGCCCAAAGAGAAGTCGAAATATTAGATTCCGATGATGTTAAATCCTTGCATGAGCGCATTAAGATTGTGGAACGTGAACTGATCGTTGAAACAATCAGAGAAATTTTACCAAAGTTGGGAGAGCGCAATGGCTGATCGAAAAGTGATCCACCGAGCGCTTGTCAGTGTCTATGATAAAACTGGCCTAGTTGAGCTTGGGCAGACTTTACAAAAAGCTGGCATCGAAATTCTTTCAACAGGCTCAACAGCAAAAACTCTGCAGGCTGCGGGCATCGGTGTCACCGAAGTAAGTGAGTACACCGGTTTTCCTGAAATTATGGATGGGCGCGTAAAGACTCTACATCCCCGTATCCACTCTGGGATATTGGCTGATCAAGAAAACGCAGATCATATGCAAGCCATTGCGAATTTAGATATTCAGCCATTTGACCTTGTAGTTATTAATCTTTACCCATTTGCTGCGACGATCGCATCTGGTGCTCCTTTTAACGAATGTATCGAACAGATTGATATCGGCGGGCCATCGATGCTGCGAGGTGCGGCTAAAAACCATGGCTCCGTTGCAGTTGTGTGCTCACCAACGCAATATCCCCAGCTGCAACTTGCGGTGCGTGATGGGGGATTTACTCTTGCACAGCGCCGCCAGCTCGCACTAGAAGTCTTTCGGGTAACGGCTGAATATGATTTATCGATCGCTACATGGCTAGC
>CAIJOY010000008.1 GCA_903822425.1 uncultured Actinomycetes bacterium
GCAATCAAGGATGCCGAAGGCACAACGGTATGCGTTAACCCTTGTCGGTTATCTGATTCAAAGAAGCGCAGCCAGCGCGCACGGATCTCGGCGGATTCCACAGCGTGAGATTACTCAGCCTTCTTCTTGGCGCGAGCCTTCTTGGCAGAAGCGGCAGATAGGAGGGCTCCTGCAACTTTTACTGCTGAACCGTTCTTACTCAAAAATGAATGTGTGGCATCGTTGACCTTGTCGGAGAGATCTTCAGCATTTTTCGTGATGCGATTAAGGCTCTTCAACGGGCCATTAACTAGCGAGACAGTCGTATGAACTTCCTCAATCAGCGGAGCTGTCTCATCTGTTAATGACTTGAGCGAAACTTTGGCCTCATCGATGAAACGGCCAACGCGAATGACTACATAACTAATTGCTACGGCGATAATGAGCAAGCCGCAGCTTGCGATTATCGTTGCGATTCCTCCAGGACCCATAGGACTAGCCTACCTGAGGTCCAGTCTTGGGGGCGCCATCAATGCCGCTCTCTTTTCGTTGGGCTGGAGTAATTGGAGTTGGAGCGCCAGTTAATGGATCACCGCCACTAGCAGTCTTAGGAAATGCGATTACCTCACGAATTGAATCTGAACCAGTAAGCAAGGCGCAGACGCGATCTAATCCAAGTGCTATTCCACCGTGTGGAGGAGGCCCGTAGTTGAAAGCTTCAAGTAGGAATCCAAACTTACTTGCAGCTTCTTCATCGCTTAGGCCAATGACACGGAAGACATCCTTTTGAATATTTCGATCGTGAATTCTTATAGAACCCCCACCAAGTTCAGTGCCATTCAAAACAATGTCGTAGGCATAAGCAAGTGCGCTGGCAGGATCTGTTGCAAAACTTGTTGCGAACTCTGGTTTTGGTCCAGTAAATGGATGGTGAACTGCGGTCCAACCGCCGTTATCAGTTGGCTCAAACATAGGTGCATCAACTACCCACAGAAACTCCCATTTACCTTCAGGGATAAGGTTGCAACGTTTGCCAATTTCCAATCTAACTGCGCCAAGTAAATTCAAAGATGCGCTTCGCTCGCCTGCCGCAAAAAAGATTGCATCTCCAGCTTTTGCCCCAGCAGCCTGAGCGATTCCCGCGCATTCCTGCTCTGAAATATTTTTAGCAACTGGTCCGCCAAGTGTTCCATCCTCATTAACAAGAATGTAGGCAAGACCCTTTGCTCCGCGCGCTTTTGCCCAGTCCTGCCAAGCATCAAGTTCACGCCGAGGAGAAGATGCACCACCAGGCATTACAACGCTACCTACATACGGTGCTTGAAAAACGCGAAATGTCGTAGTTGCAAAATATTGAGTTTGTTCAACAAGTTCTAATCCGAAACGTAAATCAGGTTTATCAGAACCAAAACGCGACATAGCATCGGCATAGGTCATTCTCTTAAGAGGAAGTGGGATCGTGTAGTCCACCGCTTCTTTCCAAACCTTTGCAACAATCTTTTCAGCTACGGCCAGAATATCTTCCTGATCAATAAAAGACATCTCTATATCTAGCTGTGTGAACTCTGGTTGACGATCTGCTCGGAAATCTTCATCGCGGAAACATCTAGCGATTTGATAATACTTTTCCATTCCAGCGACCATGAGCAACTGCTTGAAAAGTTGAGGAGATTGTGGCAGTGCATACCAACTGCCGGGTTGCAAACGGACCGGAACTAAAAAGTCACGAGCACCTTCGGGAGTAGATCGGGTTAAATAC
>CAIJOY010000009.1 GCA_903822425.1 uncultured Actinomycetes bacterium
CCTATTCGGTTGCGCACTACTTACAGGAATTGGTGCTGTTCGAAACTCCGCGCATGCAAAACCAGGTCAGTCACTTGGAGTGTGGGGACTTGGCGGTGTTGGACTTTCGGCGCTCATTGGCGCAGTCATTTCTAAAGCATCTCCAATTTTTGCGATCGACCCTGTTGCATCAAAGAGAAAACTCGCACTTGAACTAGGTGCAGATTTTGCATTAGATCCAAGTGAAAACTTACGAGATCACCTTCCTGCCGGAGTTCTTGTTGCCATTGAATGCGCAGGTCGCGCCGATACTTTGAAAGCAGCATACGAGGCAACAAGTCGGGGCGGAACAACAGTCACCGTTGGTTTACCACCTGCTTCAGAGATGCTTTCGATATCTGCGCTTTCACTAGTGTCGGATGTAAAAACAATTCGTGGTTCATATCTTGGTTCTGCAAATCCTCGGATAGATATTCCAGAATTTGTAGATTTCTGGAGAGCGGGCAAACTGCCCGTGGAAAAACTACTGACATCTGTTAGCCCTATGTCTCAAGTAAATGAAGCGATGGACGCACTACATGGCGCGCAAGTAGTGAGGCAAGTGATTCACCCGCATTAATGATGAGTACTTAACCAATTTCTCCAGTTAACAATTTGTTCTTCTTTTGAAATTAATTCACCTAAACCTCTTGGAATTCGCTCATCATGCTCGGGGACGTAGGGGATGATGTCGGGCTTTTGTGCCTTATCTGCGTACAGATTTTTTACTGGTTTTGAAAAGACCTTACCGACAAGCTCTGCCCAAGCAATAAGTTCTTTTCCTTTATCTGACCCCACGTGAAAGACGCCTGTTTGGCGCAATCCCAAGATGTAGATGAGCGCACTAGCCATGTCAGTTGCATGTTCGTAGGATCTAACGGTGGTGGGGTTTAAAGAAAGTTTAATTTCATCCTCATACATTCCCGAGTACATGAAATTGCCAATCGAATAGTGCTCTTGAAGTGGCACCCTTGGCCCCATAAAGGAAAAAAGCCTGGCGTTAATGCCTTGCACGGAACCTTCACTAGTTGCAGCCAGTATTAATTTTTCGGTTTCAATCTTTGCGCGCGCATACTCAACGTCAACGCTTTCGGAGGCTGCAAGATCTTGCATTGGCCACGTGAGCGGAATATTCGTCAAATGACTCGGGGATTTTTTATAAACGGCACCAGAGCTCGTGTGTAAAAAAATTGGTGGCACTGTTTGTTTTTTCGCAATCTCAAGGAGATTGCGGGCTCCTAATACGCTCGACTCAAAGACATTGACTAGGTCGCCAGCACGGGTTGCTGACGTTGTGGGAGTCGCAGTATGCACAAAGTGAGTAAAACTACCTTCAACTTTATTTAGCGTGCGTATATCCGACTCAATGATTTTCACATTCCCTGGGAGTAAATTAGTCCAGGTATCAATTTTGGAGGCGTTTCGAGTAATTCCCGTGATTGCGATCTTCAAACCAAACTGTTTATTAATATGCACCAGAGAATCCACTAACCACGATCCAACAAATCCTGTCATTCCAGAAATAAGAAATGAAGCGTTCTCAAGATCAACGTTGTTTTCTTGAAAGTACTTTGCAACCACATCAAGATCGGCTTTGGGCAAAGTTTTCATGTACGAATGCTATGTCTCATGAGAACAAGTCCACCCTCGTGATGGGATATGTTTAAACAGGTTGTGAAGTGTCACGCGCCTCATAGCGAGTTGGAAGTGTAATGGTTTTAGGTTTCTCTCCACCCAGAAGGCTGAGCATAAGATCCGCTGCTGTAGTACCAAAATTCTGGTAATCACGAGAGACTGTTGAAATTCTAGGCCTGAGTACGCGCAACCAAGGTAGATCATCGCAAGCCACAAGAGATAAATCATTTCCAGGTGATAGACCCAAGTCGGATAAGGCCTCCAGCACACCGATCGTTACATACGTACTTCCAGTGATAATCGCAGTCGGGCGCTTGGATTTTGGTAAATTCATAAGCTCTCGCGTTTTAGCTCTGGCAGATGATGGTGACAAAATCCCATTTATCGGCGAACCTACCCCGTTCTTAATTTTGGCTTCGTTGATCGCTCTCAAGAATCCGTTAGAACGCTCCCGTGCGGGTCTAATTTGCGCACTTCCATCCATAAGGGCAATATTTTTATGGCCGAGGGCAATTAAATCTTTTGTTGCTGAATTCACTCCTGTTGCATGATCTGCAAAGACTCGGGCTACATCCAAGTTTGTGAAATCACGATCTAGGAGCACGACGGGATTTCTACAAGAAGAAATTGTCTTTCTAAGAAGTGGTGATTGATCAGTTACTGTCGCTAAGAAAAAGCCATCCATTCGCCTTTGGTTCAGCATCTCAATAATTTTTGAATCACCCTCAGCGTCCCCACTGCTGGTCATCATGAGTAAGTTGTAACCCGCGCTCATCATGGAATTCGCCAAGAAAGTTAACATTTCACCGTAGAAAGGATTGGAAAGATCTTTCATTAATAGACCTATTGTGCGGGTATTGCCCGTTCGTAAACTTTGTGCCACAAGATCAGGTTGATATCCAAGTTGTTTAACAGCTGCTTCGACTCGCGATTTCATGTTTGGACTTGCACTTGGATGGTTACTAAGAACGCGTGATACCGATGAGACTGCAACTCCGGCAGCTTCAGCTACATCATGAATGGTTACTCTTGGTTTATCCACGTCAGTAATCCCTTAATAGTTAATCGTGAAAGTAACGCGGAATTTTAATGCAATCCGACTTTGTCTGTCACCTTCAGGCATTATTGCCGGTACCGGTCAACTACATCTTCTCGAACTTCAATTCCTAATCCCGGGCGTGTAGTTGGGGGATAAAGCCAGCCATCAACATGCTCAATGGGATTTTCAACAAGTTCATGTTGCATCGGATTGCGCAGTGGCTTTAATCCAAAGAGCTTGCATGAAGGTGAACTGAAACTGACTGCCAAACTTGCTGCTGTCACGATTGCCGATGACCATGCGTGAGCATTGCCTTGTCTCTTGTAATGCTCTACTCGATCACAAACTTTTTTAAATCCAGTAATTCCCTCTGCGCGAGCTGGATCAACACCGAAGACATCGCAGGTTCCTGTCTCTAAGATTCGCTCGTAACCGGCAACATTCCACTCTCGCTCGCCGTAGGCGATAAGAGTTTGAGTTTTGGCTCGAAGGGATGCATAACCTTCGGGATCCCATGCACCAAGAGGCTCTTCAATCCACTCCAAGTTGTATTCATCGAAAGCTTGTACTCGTTTAACTGCTGTAGCAACGTCCCATTTAATTGCGATACCGCAATCCAGCATTATTTTTTTATCGTCCCCTACAGCTTCGCGCATGGCCTTCATGTACTCAACATCGCGATCATGTTCGTAACCCAATCGAGCATTTCCGCGTTTTCCAAGTCCAACTTTCATGCCCTTCATTCCAGTAGATAGCCACTCGATAGCTTCATCGGCCATTGCGGGAATGGATTCGTGATGTGCATGGGAATCAGCAATTGCGGGAAGGCGTTCGTGAACGGATCCACCCAGGAGTTCAAGAACGCTCTTCCCTAAAATCTTTCCCTTTATATCCCACAGGGCGATATCGATAGCTGAAATTGCATAGGAAGCGATTCCGCCGCCATAGCCGTACCACCAAGCTCGATCTTTCATTTGGCGCCAGAGAGCTTCAGTATTTACGGGGTCGCTACCGATAAGGAGTTCGGCCATTCCAGCGATAATTGCAGCTGTAGCCGGATTTGCCTCGGGAAATTGGGTAATGGACTCACCCCAGCCAACCACGCCCTCGTCAGTCGTGATCTTTACAAGGCAGAGATACCTGGTTGCGTTGTAATCATTGGGTTCGGGGTAGGCGACCGGAATTGGCTCGACCTTAGCTATTTTCATCGGAATCCCTTTTTAAGCGTATCGGTAACGATTCCCTACGCTATCAGAATATGTTTTTTTGACAAGCCCCCAGATTTGAACTAACGCTACCCCCATATTGAGCGTAAAAAGCCTGCAGTTAGAACATTTTGCTAGATGCTATTGACCTTTAGGCCATAAGCGAATTGAATAATCCCAGTTTCCTATGGAAACGATTCTATAGTCAAGGGGGAAAGATGAAGAGTTCCACTAAGAAAGTTTCACTGCTTGCCGTGGCCTCACTGCTTGCATTGGGCTTAAACAGCACTAGCGCACAAGGCGCAACAGTAACAATTGGAATGAGTTCACCATCACTAGCTGATGCTGGACAGCAAGTCATTCTTGCAGGCGTCCAAACATGGGCGAAGAAGCAGGGTTGGGAATTGATCGAAAAGAACGCAAACAGCGTTGCTAAAGATCAAGCAACTCAGATCGAAGCACTCATTGCACAAAAA
>CAIJOY010000010.1 GCA_903822425.1 uncultured Actinomycetes bacterium
GAGGTGATTTACAGTAATGCTTTTCAGGAAAATTGAACCTGCGAAAATCTGGAATATCTGAGACAAGCAATGGCAAGTTCGCTTTCATTGCTTCGATTACGACAAGACCATCGCCTTCCAGTTCGGATGGAACTACTAGGAGATCGCCACTCATTATCTGTGTCCAAGGTTCACGAATATGGCCAAGGAAATTAATCTCTAAATCCAGCAATCTTGCTTGGGACTCCAGCTCTCCTCGCAGAATGCCATCGCCTATGATCGCAACAGGCAAGTGTGTGCTTTGTGAAACTTTTAAAATCAACGAAGGTTTCTTTTCTGGACTCAAGCGCCCAACATAGATCAACCTCTTCACAGAATCGGACACCCCTACCGCCAGTGGTGCTTGGTGAGAAGGTGCCAATGTATTTTGCAAAATAGCATCTGCTTTTTTCGAACCTGGCCAGATGGAAAAATGTGAAGAAACTGCAACAAATCTTGCACCTCGCAATTTCAATATGTAGCGAATCAATTTCCCAACAAAAATTCGCTTAATCCACGGGATGCTTGAGTGCTCAACGACAATGCATCTTGCACGCGTCAAAACAAGAGCACCAAACATCTCTGGGAGGTCGCAATTAAGAATCAGCAGATCTGGTTTCCATTTCCATATAACTTTGTTGAAACGGAATAATGATTTCAAGGTATCAACGCCGCTGCCTCGCCATTTTCTTTCAATGGGAAATAGTTCACATTGAGGTTGTATCAAATCACCATCGCCAGAATTGATAGGCACCAGTGAGATTGGCCAGCCACGCGATGTGAGCTCATTGGCGAATAAGTTCATGGAGCGTTCTGCACCACCACCGGTTAAAGAGTTAGTGACGATCATGACGCGCTGCATAAACGAAATCTTAGTACTGCTAAACTTCAAACCATCGTTCTTGGCTGAAGAAAAGGTGCTGCGTGGCATTAGTTTCGGTTGTTACCATCGCGAAAGACCATGCCCAAGGACTCCGCAAAACATATGCCAGCCTTGAATCACAAGACAATAAAGATTGGCAGATGTTGCTAGTCATCGCCCCGTCAAAAGATGAAACTTTTATAGTCGCCCGAGACATCGCTGCCCAAGATTCCCGGGTGCAGGTAATTGAGGAAAGCACTCCAGGTCTATATGCGGCGATGAATGATGGAATAAAGAATTGCGCTGGAGAATTTATCTGGTTTATGAATGCTGGAGATGAATTCTCTGGCTCACACGTTTTAGGCTCTGCAATCCAGACAATTGTGACCTCGGAGGTGGGCGTAGTCACTGGTGGATTTCGTATCGATGGTGGCAACTCTGATCAAGTTTTTTCCTACGCACTCAAGACAATGACTGCTCTAAATTTTTCTTTCAATCGTCGTAGCGGGTGTCATCAGGCAATGATTTTCAATAGTCAAGCTGTGCGAGAGGCAGGAAATTACAACACCAGCTATGCGCTAGCGAGCGATTTTGATTTAGTGTTGAAAGTAATCAAATCATCCGGTGGACTTCGGGTGCCCGATGTTTATGCCAGTATCGAGCCTGGTGGCGTTGCTGATCAGAATCTATTTCAGGTTCATAGTGAGAAGCATGCTGCCCGTAAAGAATTCTTTGGGAAATACAGCCCGGTAATTGTCTTAAGTTTGTTGTGGACTTTAGCGGCAAGAGTAAAAATTGTTTTAAAAAAGTATTTTATAAAGCTTAAAAAGAAAATTACTGAGTAGTTAAATAAGCAGCAACATCCTTGATAATGGTTTCAAGGTCGCGCTTTGGAGCCCAGCCTGTTAGCTCTTTAATGCGATCGATATTAGGCACGCGCCGATCCATATCTTCAAAACCTACTTTGTAAGCATCTTCGTATGAAACATGAACCGTCTTGCTCTTGGAACCTGTTGCTGCAATGATCTTGGCTGCTAAATCGTTGATCGAGATTTCACCGCTGTTGCCAATGTTGACTACTGTTCCGATTGTTTTATCTGTGCCGGTAACAGCGATCAGCGCATCAATGATGTCTGCAATATGGCCAAAACAACGAGTTTGATTTCCATCGCCATAGATTTCCAGATCTCTATTAGCAAGGGCTGCTTCGATGAAGCGTGGAACAACCATGCCATAGGCACCAAGTTGGCGAGGGCCCACAGTGTTGAAAAAGCGCACGATGCGCACTTGCAATCCTTGATCTTGGTAAAAGGCATATGCCAAAGTTTCATCGATTGCTTTTGCTTGGCTATAAGACCAGCGCAACATCAGCGGTGAGCCTAAAATGCGTGAATCATCTTCTTGCAAAGAGTCAGAAGTATTTTTTCCATAAACCTCACTGCTACTTGCTATAAGAACTGGCTTCTTATGTTTGTGGGCAGCATCGAGAACGTTTTCAGTACCGCGAATATTGGTCATCAAACTTGCTAGAGGTTTTTCTAAAATATTAAAAACACCCACTGCTGCAGCTAGGTGATAGGTAAAATCAGCCTCTGCCACCAATTGATCTACCTTGGGCGCATCTAAGACCGATCCTTGAATAAAGGTGAGTTTGCCCGTGGTCTGGGCTGCTGCAAGGTTTTCTAAGCGTCCAGTTTCCAGGTTATCCAGGACCGTGACGCTATGGCCATCGGCAATGAGGCGATCACTCAGATGTGAGCCGATGAATCCGGCTCCACCGGTGACAAGTACGCGCATGTGCTCACCTTATTGCCTCTTGCCCGCTCAATTGAGCAACCCTGCGCCCGCGCCCAGTAAGGGCTCACCTAACTCTCAGGAAGATGGGGTTTCCTGCACCCATGGCCCAGAGCGCACGAACCGTGAAGTCAGTCCGAAAATCCAAAGGCGTACGCGCTGCCGGTGTTGATTGGGCTGCCCTTCTTACTGGGCTTGGTCTTGGTTTAACAATTGCACTTGAGCTCACCACTCTTCGCAAATCAGATATTGCAACTGTCTATGCATCCATAAATTCTTTTTCTCGACTTTGTGCATTGGTTGGAACATATTTTGCACTCCTTGGAATCTTGCTTGTTGCACGAATTCCTTGGGTAGAACGCGGTGTTGGCCATGATCGCTTAGTGACATGGCATCGTAAGTTAGGGCCGTACTCGCTGTTTCTTGTGGGCTTTCATGTGCTCTTTATTACTTTTGGATATGCAGGGCAAGATCACATTTCATTAGTTGTCGAACTTTGGCGCTTGCTCCACCACTACATGTGGATGTGGGCCGCTCTTGCTGGATTCATTTTTATGATGGCCGCTGGAATTTCTTCGTATAAGAAAGCCCGCGCCAAAATGAGTTATGAAACCTGGTGGTTGATCCACATCTACACATACTTAGCCATTGGTTTATCTTTCATGCACCAAGTCCTTAACGGCCCCATGTTTATCGAACATCCGCTCAATCGGCTCTACTGGACAATTCTTTATGTTTCGATGGCCGCAAGTATTGCAATCTGGCGAATCGGAATTCCATTGGCTCGTTCCATGCGACACAATTTGAAAGTTGAAAAGGTTGTCGTTGAAGGCCCTGGAGTTATTTCAGTCATCATGCGTGGTCGCAAGTTGCATAAGTTGGCAGCTGAGGGCGGACAGTTCTTTGGATGGCGCTTCTTTGCTCGCAATCATCTTTTGATGTCGCACCCATACTCACTCTCTGCGGCGCCAACAGAACACTTGTTGCGCATTACTGTGAAAGATTTAGGTGATCATTCGCGCTCTTTAGCATTTCTAAAACCCGGCACTCGCGTCTTTGTCGAAGGCCCATACGGTGCATTTACGGCAGGTCGCGCTACTCGCCCTCACGTTGTTCTTGTTGGCGGTGGAGTTGGAATTACGCCAATTCGCGCCATCATGGAAGAGTTCCGCGACGGGGTCCAGATGGATGTTATTTATAGAGTTTCACGCGCTGAAGACCTCGTATTGCGTGATGAACTTGATTACTTAATGGCAAAGTCAGAAGGCTTAATAAGAGTTCACTACCTCGTAGGTCCACGCACGCAGCATCCGATGGATTCTAAATCCTTACGCAAACTCGTTCCTCGTTTTGCTGATTCAGATATCTATATTTGTGGTCCTGGCCCATTGGTTGAAACCGTTCGACAAGCAGCCCGCGATTGTGGCGTGCCCAAGAACCGTTTCCATGACGAAGCATTTGCTTTCCACTCTGAGTGATCCCATGAAACCAACGTTGAAAAGTCGCACCACATACACCGTCTCGATTAAGGGATCTCACAGGTTGGCTCGACAGAGTGCACTCATTGATCAAGAAGTCCAAGGTCAATGCGAGGGCATAGCAAGACAGGAGTCAGTATGAAGCGGGCGCTATTAATTGCAGGGGGCACAGTTGGTGGCCTCGGCGCAGTTTTGTCGATCACTCCACCACAATTGAGTTCATCCGGGATGATGAACTTATCAGGACAACAAAGTGGAATGCCGACAACGCAAGCTACAACCCAGAGTGCGCCGGCTCAAGCAACATCGGCTCAAGTAGCAACTGCAACTGCATCAACGCCCGCTCCATCTGCCTCTGCAAGCACCACGACAAATAAGAAAAAAGTTGTTGGCTCAAAAGTTTCTAAGAAAAATAATGCAACTGTTGCAACATCAAATTCAAATTCTGCTTCAGTTACGCAAGCAACACCAGCTCCTACTCAAGCTGCACCATCAACTCCTACGCCAACTCCTACCAAGAGTTCTGCGCCAGCAAGTAGTGGA
>CAIJOY010000011.1 GCA_903822425.1 uncultured Actinomycetes bacterium
GCGGGAGGAATTCCTACTGGAACATTCGGAATGACAGAAGAAGTTGCCGAGGGCATTAAGGAGCGAACCTCTCGCGAAATTATTGATACAGGTGGAATAGGTTCTACTTTGGCTGGAAACTCCATGAGTCTGGCTGCAATGCGGGCAACACTAAGTGAAGTATTAACAGTTGCTGCATTTGAAAAGATGGTCAAACTTGGAAATGCATGGTGTGATGGCGTTGATGATGCAATTGCTGAATTTAAACTACCTTGGTTTTGCTCACGCCTTGGCGCGCGCGGTGAATATCTCTTTCAAGCTACCGCCCCTAGGACCGGTAAGGAAGCAGCAGATGCCGGTGATTTTCAGTTAGAGCAATACATCCACCTTCGCATGCTCAATGATGGCTTTCTGATTACGCCATTTCATAACATGGCGTTGATGTCTCCGGAAACAACAATGGCTGATGTCCAGGCACATACTGCTGCCTTTAGAAAGATGTGCGCTGATTTAGTTAGTTGAAACCAAGGCTGGCGTATAGGGCTAAACCTTTTTCGTTATCGGCATCGACATACAACATCGCATCTTTAATCCCACGGGCGAGTAAGTAATTCATGGCCACGATTGATACCGCACGCCCAACACCTTTACCGCTAAATGCTGGATCCACTCCAACCACATACAGTTCACCCGCTGGCTCTTGGTTGACAAAATCATGATGAATTTTGGTCCAACAGAACCCAATGATTTGCTCATCGTGCATTGCAATGAAAAATCCTTGTGGATCAAACCACGGCTGACTTATGCGATTGTCCAAATCTTGCATCGCCCAATTACCTTGATCTGGATGATTGATAAAAATCGCGTTGTTGAGGTCTAGCCACGCCTGTTTATGGATAGCAGGATCAAAAGTTGTGATCGCGAAGGTGTGATCACTTTCTGAAATCGGAGTGCTTAATATGCGGTGAATTCTTAATATATGTCGCATAGTTAAGGTCGATCTGCGTTCAGACTCTCTTTGCTGGAATGTGAAACGCTAAAACGGTATCCGACGTTTCGAACCGTGCCAATGATTGATTCAAACTCAGGTCCTAATTTGGCACGTAAACGCCGAATATGAACATCTACAGTGCGAGTGCCACCGAAATAGTCATATCCCCAGATTTCTTGCAACAACTGGGCACGTGTAAATACACGTCCAGGATGTTGCGCAAGATATTTTAAAAGTTCAAATTCTTTAAATGTGAGATCAAGTGAACGGCCCTTAATTTTGGCTGTGTAGGATTTTTCATCGATGACGATTTCACCACTGCGAATTTCACCAGATGTTGGGTCAGCAGCATTGCGAATGGCTGTGTGCTCACCAATTGCCATACGAATTCGCGCTTCAACTTCTGCAGGTCCGGCCGAATCAAGGATCACATCTTGAACGCCCCAATCTGCTGTCATCGCAGATAGTCCACCATCAGTTGTAATAACAATAACTGGGGCACCGACTCCTGTGGTTGTGAGTAAACGCGTGAGGTTCTTAGCTGCAGGTAATTCGCGACGAGCATCTATAAATGCAATATCCATTTCAGGAATATCAATCAGAACACTTGCTTCTGCTGGAAGAATTCGAACCTGATGTTGCAATAGGGCAAGTGCCGGTAAAACTTCAGCACTAGCACCATGCGTGTTGGTCAACAGCAAGACGCGGGCCATATTCGACTTCCTCCCTATAAGTAGGACACACTACCCGTGTGAATTCTTTCGCTCCAGTCCTGATTGTTTTGACGGCAACAAGCGTCTATGGCCGTTGGTATCAACGCTCTCGAGGCCGCGTAAAGGCCGTAAAGCCTTCATCCAATGCTTTGACGCAAACGACACTGGGAAAATCTCTGGGCACACGCGGAACACTGGTGCAGTTTTCATCTGCATTTTGCACACCATGTAGAGCGACTCGGCACTTGCTAGAAAATATCGTTGCAAACATGGATGACATCGAACATATTGAAATCGATGCTGAAGCCAATCTTGATCTTGTTCGCACACTTGATATCCGTTCAACTCCAACAACGCTGATCTTGGATTCTCGCGGCGTTGAAGTTGGACGCGCAGTTGGAGCTCCTAAGCGTGAACAGGTTGCGACAGCACTGGCTGCACTTCGTTAAAGATAAGGATTTAATTTCTGCTGAGGCGTGAGGGCTATCTACTGCATCTGAGGTTCAAGTAAGATTGAGCCATGGCCGAGCAACACGAACTCCGTGATAAGGGTTTACGACTCACACCGCAACGAGAGTTAGTTCTTGCTGCAGTTCGTGCACTTGAGCATGCAACGCCCGAGGAGGTTGCCGAGAAAGTTCGCCTTACGCAGCCCGGTATCAATCTTTCAACTGTTTATCGCAACTTAGAAACCCTGGAGAATGTTGGATTAGTTCAACACACTCATCTTGGTCACGGCGGTGCCACTTATCACGCAGCTGAAGAACTCACTCACCTGCATTTAGTTTGCGGAGATTGCGGCTCTGTTGGAGATGCGCCTATCGAGGCTGCTGCAAACTTTGTTAACGCTCTAGCAGATGACTATGGATTCAAAACTGATGTCACTCACTTTGCTATTTACGGCACTTGTTCTGCATGTATAGCAACAGAGGACTAGGTTTACCTCTATGAGTGCAGTATTAGTTGAAGAAGGTCCCGATAAAGGCGCAGTGTGGCATTTTGGTGAACCTACTAAAGAACAACGCGCACTCGAATCCGGTTTAGCCTGGGCAGATCTTTCACATCACGAAATTGTTGCAGTAGCTGGTCCTGATCGACTTACATGGTTGCACTCATTGACAACTCAGCATCTGGAACAACTCACACCAGGTCGATGGATAGATGTTCTCATTCTGGACCCACAAGGACATATTGAACATCAATTCTTCATGGTTGATGATGGCCAAACTTCTTGGTTAGTAGTTGATCCAACGCGCGCAGCACCACTCATTGAACATTTGCAGAAAATGAAATTTCGTACGGATGTCGAAATTCGCGATGCATCTGGGGAATATGCCATTTTGCGCGCACCAGGTCTTGCTGATCAATTAGGTGGTCCTTACGCACTTGTGCCGCGCGCAGAACTAGTTGAGATGAAGAAAAATTTCTCTTCAACCTCGATTCAAGTGGGTACGTGGGCACTCGATGCGCAACGCGTGGCTTCTGGTCGACCACGTTTAGGATTTGAAACCGATTTCAAATCAATCCCTAATGAACTTGGTTTACTTAACAAGGCTGTGCACATGAATAAGGGTTGTTATCGAGGTCAAGAAACTGTTGCCAAGATTGCAAATTTAGGAAACCCGCCACGACGGTTGGTGATGCTGCACCTTGATGGAAGCGTTGTTACTGTCCCAGCTACTGGCGCTGATGTTGAAAATGATGGAGTACGTGTTGGCTATATTGGCACCGTTGCACGACATCATGAGTTGGGCACAATTGCACTTGCTGTTGTGAAGAGAAATACCCCGCTAGAGGCGCAACTTTCGGTCGATGGAATCCCGGCAGTACAGGAAGATTTGTAGTTTTTGCCAGAGACTCTAAGGGTTGCAGGTAGGCTTACCCCATGGAGATCAGATGGAACTAATAACTTCCATCATCCTCGCACTGGTTGCAGTTTTAATTGGTCTAGGACTTATAGCATATGGATTTAGCGGATTTCGCCGAAAGGGTGACAGATAATGGCATTCACAATTCCTGAAGGTTTACACGAAGACCTGTATCCGCTGGCATGGTTAGTGGGCACATGGCGCGGTAAAGGTCGCGGAGAATATGAAAGTATCCAACCTTTTGAATTTGATCAGGAAGTAGTTTTTGGCCACGACGGCCGTTCATTTCTTACGTACTACTCGCGTTCATGGATCATTGATGCACATGGTGAAACTATTCGACCCGGCGGATCAGAAACTGGCTTTTGGCGTGTGAAGCCAGGCAATGTTCTAGAAGTTGTAATCTCGCATAACACTGGAATAAGTGAAGGTTGGGTCGGTCGCTTTGATGGTCCCAAAATTCAATTAGAGATGGATAAAGGTTATTCAGCGCCAAGTGCCAAAGTTGTAACTGCAGGATCACGTCTTTATGGCCTTGTAGAAGGTGAACTCTTCTTTGCTTATGACATGGCTGCTGAAGGCTATGTCATGCAACCGCACCTTTGGTCGACGCTACCTCGTTCAAACTAACGGGAGTTGCTTGGCATTACTGCGCTCAATTGGGCTTGATCTGCCTCAACTTAGGTTCGCGCAAATTCCTACCTTCAGTAGAATATGCATATGAAAGGCCACATCGCCACATTAATGGTGCACACCTCCCCGCTGGATCAGGCAGGTATTGGCGATGCAGGCGGAATGAATATTTATGTTGCTGAAAGTGCCAAACGCATGGCGGCAATGGGTGTCACTGTAGATATCTTCACTCGCCGCACTCATGCTGATATTCCTGAAAGCATTGAACTTGCACCAGGAGTCATGGTTCGTCACTTAGATGCAGGGCCACTCGCAGAGGTCACAAAAGAAGAGCTTCCACAATACATTCCAGAACTTGCAGAGAAATTTACTTCTGCGCTGCAAGGCAAAACTACCTACGACGTGATTCATTCTCACTATTGGATTTCTGGCGAAGTTGGTTTGCCTGCAAGCAAGCAGCTCAATATTCCGTTGGTGCACACGATGCACACCATGGCAAAAGTGAAGAACTTGGCTTTGGCAGAAGGCGAGGCGCCAGAACCAGGTTCTCGTGTCCGGGGTGAAATGGAAGTAGTGAGAGCATCACGGGCCCTCATCGCAAATACTGATGCCGAAGCAGCCAGCCTGGTTTCACTGTATTCGGCTTGTCCCGACATTGTTCAGGTGGTTACTCCAGGAGTTGACCTTTACACCTTTACTCCAGGTACTGGCCGCGCAAGTGCTCGAGCAGCACTTAGTATTCCAGCAGATGCTCACGTCTTAACTTTCGTTGGCCGAATACAGCCACATAAAGGACCTGAATTATTAATTCGTGCAACATCTGAAATGCTTTCGCACTCACCACACCTTCGAAGCAAACTTATTGTTTACATAATCGGTGGTGCTTCAGGTGCAACAACTAAAGAAGTTGAGCGATTGCAGGATCTGGTGAAATGGCTTGGTATCGCAGATGTTGTGCGCTTTCTACCACCAATTCATCGCGAACATTTACCCAACTGGTATCGAGCCGCAGATTTAGTGTGCGTGCCCAGCTACTCAGAATCATTTGGATTAGTAGCACTTGAGGCACAAGCGTGCGGAACTCCTGTCGTTGCAACCGCTGTAGGTGGCCTTCGCACTGCAGTCGCTGATGGAATCTCGGGCGTACTAGTAGATGGACACGATCCTCGCGCTTGGTCATCAGTTCTTGCTCGGCTCTTACTTGAACCACAAAGACGAGTTCTATTGGCAATGGGGGCTCTTGAGCACGCATCTCACTTTGGCTGGGATACAACTGCACGAGGCACGCTAGATGTTTATGATCGTGTTTTGTCGGAGAAAATCAACAGCAACGCAGTTGCTGGCATATAAATGGCTGGTATAGATCCAAAAGCTATTATCGAAGAGTTTTTGGATTCGCACGATTTAGATTCTGATCGCAAAGACGAAAATACATTCTTGATTACACTTCCTGGCGAGAAGAAACTAGAGACCCATTGCGCACTTATTGTTGGTGACCACTCTCTGAGCATTAACGCATTTGTAATTCGTAAACCCGATGAAAATCAAGCAGGAGTGCATGAGTGGTGCATGAGCAAGAATGCTGGGATGTATGGCGTGGCATTTGCCATCAATGATCTGGGTGACATCTTTCTTGTGGGCAGGTTGCCACTGAGCGCTGTGACCGAACGAGAGATTGATCGATTGCTTGGTGCGGTGTTGCAATACTCTGATTCATCATTTAACCCTCTTCTCGAATTGGGTTTTTCATCTGCGATCAGGCGCGAATGGGCTTGGCGTGTATCACGCGGAGAATCCTTAGCGAACCTAAAACCTTTCGAGCATTTGATTTAACATGCTGATTATTGAGAAGATTGCTCTATGACACACACCCTCATCCTCCTTCGTCATGGCGAAAGTGAATGGAATGCCAAGAACCTTTTTACTGGCTGGGTAGATGTTCGCCTTACAAGTAAAGGCGAGGCCGAAGCTACCCGAGCAGGAGAGCTTCTCAAGGAAAACAATCTGCTTCCTGATGTGCTTCACACATCCTTATTGCGTCGTGCAATACATACTTCTCAACGAGCCCTTGAATCGTGTGAGCGTGACTGGATTCCGGTGCGTCGTTCTTGGCGCTTAAATGAACGTCACTACGGTGCATTGCAAGGCAAGGATAAGAAGGAAACGCTTGAAAAATATGGCGAGGAGCAATTTAAATTATGGCGCCGCTCATTTGATGTTCCACCTCCACCCATCGACCAAGCAGATCCCTTCAGCCAATCAACGGATCCGCGTTATGCAGACTTGGGCCGAGCACTGCCAGCTACTGAATGTTTGAAAGATGTTGTAGAACGAATGCTTCCATATTGGCATGAATCAATAGTTCCGGATCTTCAAACTGGAAAATGCGTCCTAGTAACAGCTCACGGAAATTCCCTCAGAGCATTAGTGAAGAAGCTAGACGGGATCTCAGATGCAGATATCGCTGAACTCAATATTCCCACCGGAATCCCATTACTGTATAAACTTAATGAGAAGATGGAACCAATTGGAAAAGGTGAGTATTTAGATCCCGTTGCTGCCGCTTCAGCAATTAGTGTCGTTGCAAACCAGGGAAAAAACTAATCCTTTTTTGTGGCGTACTCGCCAGTGACCAAGAAATAAACACGACGTGCCACAGATACGGCATGGTCTGCGCATCTTTCGTAATAGCGACCAAGTAAGGTCATGTCGATTGCGGACTCAATTCCGTGTGGCCATGCATCATCAAGCAAAGTAACAAAGAGTTTACGATGCAACCTATCCATTTCATCATCATCTCTTTCAACTTCAAGTGCGGCTTCTAGGTCACGCGAAGTCAAAAGGCCAGTCACCTTTGCAATAATTCTTTCTGCGGTGTCACCCATCTCTTGAATGGTGAGGGCTAATTCTGGTGGAACTGCAGTTGCTGGATAGCGCATACGAGCAATACGAGCAATGTGATGGCAAAAATCGCCCATGCGTTCAAAATCAGCACTCATTCTTAGAGAAGTGACTAGCGTTCGAAGGTCGCTGGCTACCGGTTGTTGACGCGCCATGAGATTTAGAGTTTTGGCATCTAAATCATGTTGTATTGCATCGATGTGATCATCTTCAGCAATAACTTCCTCAGCTAAAGCCAAGTCGGCTGTGAGCAGAGCGGTTGTGGCGCGATTCATGGCACTGCCCACCAGGTTAGCCATGTCCACTAACGTCTGGTTTATCGCATCTAGGTCATCATGAAAGGCGTCGCGCATAGGCAAAGGGTACTTGGCAAAGGGCAAGAATTCGACCCTTGCCGTGAACGAGGAGTTGCTTTTGAGTGAATAAGAGGTGAAGGCAATAGCCCGCCTGACATTTTGGAACTGCCTCATCCATTGGATCATTACGATTGGATCATGAGTTGGCTCAGTAAGCGGAAATCTGATGATGGATCAGTGCCATCAAGCGAAAATGAGATTTCTGCCGAAGTGCGAGAGCTGCTCGACGTTATTGATATCGCGAGCGTCATCCTCGCACCTGGAGAATTGCCACTGTATTACTCGCCAACAGCCATCACTCTAGGTGTAATTCGTGATGAAAGAATAACTGGGGAAGAATTACTCGCACTGATTCGAGTTGTACGCAGAACTGGGATTTCACAAATTGGTTTGATTGATGTTCCTCGCGGACCAATCGGTGAAGGAACGCGCAGGCTTTCGGTGAAAGTTACAAAACTGGGAGCAGAGGGTTTAGTCCTAGCGATGCTCAGTGATGAAAGCGAAGCCGAACGCATCGATGCTGTAAGACGAGACTTTGTTGCCAACATCTCGCACGAGCTTAAGACACCTATCGGAGCACTTTCATTACTTAGCGAAGCAGTTTTGGGAGCGAGTGATGATCCAGATTCAGTTCGCAAATTTGCCGCAAGGATGCAGAAAGAAGCTAAACGACTGAGCGATCTTGTTCAAGAAATCATCAACCTCTCACGGTTGCAAGATGCTGATCCTTTGCTCGATGCCATCACAATCGATGTAGATGAAGCAGTTGATGACGCACTCAGTCAGTGTCAGCTACATGGCGATATGCGGGAGATCGAATTTCTTCGGGGACCGCTCGTCCACGCAAGCGTTGTAGGTGATAGAACACAGATCGTTATGGCCGTACATAATTTGATTGAGAACGCGATTAATTACAGTCCCGAGAAAACCAAAGTAACAATTAATACGACTACTTCAGATGGGTTAGTGGACATTTCTGTAATTGACCAAGGAATTGGGATTTCCGATCAAGACCTAGATCGTATTTTTGAACGTTTTTATAGAGTCGACCCTGCTCGTTCTCGGGCAACAGGAGGTACAGGCTTAGGACTTTCCATTGTTAAACATGTAGCTCGCAACCATGGTGGAGATGTGACAGTCTGGAGCTCGGCTGGAGTTGGAAGTACCTTCTCAATAAAGTTACCTTTAGGTGAGGATAAATTAGATGCGGGGGAAATTGCATGACGCGCATACTTGTAGTTGAAGATGAAGAGTCTTTTTCTGAAGCGATTTCATTTCTCTTGCGCAAAGAGGGATTTGAAGTAGGTATCGCTGCCAATGGTCCTGATGGACTTGCTGAATTTGAACGAAATGGTGCTGACTTAGTGCTACTAGATCTGATGTTGCCTGGGTTATCGGGTACCGAGGTTTGTCGCCAAATTCGTACTAAATCGCAAGTTCCCATCATCATGCTGACGGCTAAAGATACCGAGATAGACAAAGTCGTAGGTCTAGAACTTGGGGCCGATGACTATGTAACCAAGCCGTATTCTTCCCGCGAATTAATTGCGCGCATCCGTGCCGTACTTCGCCGTGGTTCTGATTCTGGTTCTGAGAGTGAAGTTGGTATTTTAAGCGCAGGTCCTGTGAGATTAGATATTGATCGTCACATTATTACGGTGAATGGATTACCGATTAGTTTGCCTCTCAAAGAGTTTGAACTTCTCGAATTCTTAATGCGCAATTCTGGTCGCGTCTTAACTCGAATGCAGTTGATAGATCGAGTGTGGGGTAGTGATTATGTGGGCGATACAAAGACTTTGGATGTTCACATTAAACGTCTTCGTGCAAAGATTGAAGAAGATCCTGCTAATCCAATACACATTCAGACCGTACGCGGTCTTGGGTACAAGATGGAGTCTTAAGAAGTTACTCCCGCATAGACGCCTGCTTGTTCGCGAACGATCGCATCTACGGTCATCTCTCCTGCATGTGAGAAAAAGAGCTGCACTTTGACTCGATTACCGGGAGCGATGTTGAGTGCCGGAAAAATAGCTGTTGAGTTGGCGCTATCACCGGCAAAACGCAAAGCTTTATTTTGCAACATAGGCAGCGAAGTCGCAGAAAGCGTACCCATCACTCCTCCTGCGGCTATTGCAAGCAAATCATCTTGAACTTCACCCTCATTAACCATCGTTGCGACAAGTACTGCGCTGCCATCATGTTGTGCAACCAAAAGTAATCCGGCCACCTTGACATGACTTCCCTGAGCATCGATTGAAGCCTCAACGCCATCTGTTACTTGTTTTGTCATTGCCGTAGGTGCGTTGGCCCCAGATGCGCATGCACTTAAAGAGAGAGCAAGTGTCGTTGTGAGTGTTGCAATGACAATCTTGCGCATTTAAATCTCTCCTAATAGTGCCTAATGGTTCCTAATAATTATGTGAATTCATACGGTGTTAGATCTGCATAATTGTCTCATGCGTTCGGAAAATAGCCTCAAAACCCTTATTTTGCGCCCAAATATGAGGAGGTGACTGGCCTCACTAATGGCTGGTATTCTTAGCCCCTAACGAAGGGCATTACATGTCATTTAAGGTAGGCGAAACCGTTGTTTATCCCCATCACGGAGCTGCTCTGATCGAAGCGATCGAGACTCGAGTGATCAAAGGCGAAGAAAAGACCTACCTCGTATTGAAAGTAAAACAGGGAGATTTGACCGTTCGGGTCCCTTCCGAGAATGTGGATCTAGTGGGTGTGCGCGATGTTGTTGATAGCGCTGGACTAGACCGTGTATTTAATGTCCTACGTCAGCCATATACAGAAGAACCGACCAACTGGTCACGCCGTTACAAAGCTAACCTTGAAAAGCTCGCATCTGGCGATGTCATAAAAGTGGCTGAAGTTGTCCGTGATCTTTACCGTCGCGATCTTGACCGTGGTCTTTCAGCAGGAGAAAAGCGCATGCTTGCCAAGGCAAAGCAGATCCTTATCTCTGAACTCGCACTTGCCGAGCGCACCGATGAAGAAAAAGCCGGCGTCATTCTTGATGAGGTTCTTGCTTCTTAATTGCGACCGAAAGGTAATTTATGACTCCGCCCATCTCTGACGGCGTCAGTGCTCCCGCATTTCGTACCGGTATCGGTGTTGATGCGCACGCTTTTTCTTTAGATCGCAATCGCCAAATGTGGCTAGCAGGTTTGCATTGGCCAAATGAAATCGGTGTCGAAGCACATTCAGATGGTGATGTCGTAGCACATGCCATATGTGATGCACTCTTTGCTGCTGCAGGCCTTGGAGATTTAGGAAGTAATTTTGGAACCGATCGCCCAGAATATGCATCTGTCTCTGGCGCACAATTATTAGCCCAGACATTAAAACTCATCACCACTGCCGGATATGCAATCTCAAATGTTTCAGTACAGGTCATCGGAAACCGCCCCAAGTTAGGCGCTCGCAGGAATGATGCGCAGGCAGCGCTTTGTGCTGCACTCGACGGCGCTGATGTCTCACTTTCTGCCACGACAACCGATGGGTTGGGCTTCACAGGCGAAGGTAAAGGCCTTGCAGCAATCGCATCGGCCCTTATTTACAAGCTTTCTTAAAGATTAACGAGCGAGAAAGATAGACTTTGACAATGAGTTCCCTTGAGCTATACGACACTCGCTCAAGAAGCGTTAACTCGTTTGTGCCACTTAAAAAAGGCGAAGTCTCGATCTATCTTTGTGGAGCAACAGTGCAAGCACCTCCTCACATTGGTCATATTCGTAGTGGTGTGAACTTCGATATCTTGCGCCGCTGGTTAACAAAAAGCGGCTATAACGTGACTTTTATTCGCAATGTCACGGATATAGATGACAAGATTTTGCAAAAGTCCGTTACAGAAAAAATGCCATGGTGGGCGCTGGCTCAGAAGTATGAACGGACATTTAGCCAGGCGTACGAATCTCTCAATGTTTTACCACCGACATATGAGCCACGTGCTACTGGGCACATCACTCAAATGATTGATTTGATGGCAACGCTTATTCAACGCGGGGCCGCATACGCACCGGGCAACGGTGATGTCTATTTAGAAGTTCGCAAACTCACTTCCTATTTAACGCTTTCACGTCAGAAGTTAGATGATCTTTTGCCAGCTGATGACGCTGAAGAGAAATTTAAGAAAGACCCACGAGATTTCGCATTGTGGAAAGGCGCTAAAGCGGGCGAGCCATCATGGCCAACTCCGTGGGGTCCGGGTCGTCCTGGTTGGCACTTGGAATGTTCTGCGATGGCTCATGCGTATTTAGGTGAGTCATTTGATATCCACGGCGGTGGCCTTGATTTGATTTTCCCTCATCACGAAAATGAGATTGCACAATCAGAATCTGCCGGTTACGGCTTTGCTCGATCGTGGATGCACAATGCATGGGTGACAACATCTGGAGAAAAGATGAGCAAGTCACTAGGTAATTCATTGCAAGTTACAGAACTTCTCAAGCACGTGCGTGGCATTGAACTACGATGGTATTTAGGAAGTGCCCACTATCGCTCGATGCTCGAGTTCTCACCAGCAGCTCTAGAAGAATCTGCTACCTCATTCCGCCGAATCGAAAGCTTTCTGCATCGTGCTACCGAAATCATTGGCCACATTCCAACTCCAAAATATTCGAAAGCTTTTGCCGATGCTATGAATAACGACTTAGCTGTACCTCAAGGCCTTGCATTGATTGCAGAATCTTTGCGTCTAGGAAACAGTGCTATCACCGCTGAAGATAAGAAAACCATTGAAAATAGCGCCAATGAGATTCGCGGGGCACTTGAAGTACTCGGATGTGACCCATTTGACCCTTCTTTTGGCCTTTCCCAAAGTGGTGATTTAACAGCAGCACTTGATGGGACAATTCAACTAGCGCTGGCACAACGTGCAGCAGCGCGGGATCGAAAAGATTTTGCAGCATCTGATGCAATTCGTGATGGCTTAAGCGCCCTTGGAATTACTATCGAAGATACGCCGCAAGGACCACGGTGGTCAGTTTCACATACGGAAGAGCGGTAGTAGCGATGGCTGGAAATTCATCACGTAAAGGTGCAGTGCGCGCATCTAAGAAGGGCCCAACAGGGGGCAGCGGCGGAACAAATAAGAAGCGCCTCTCTGGTAAAGGTCCAACTCCAAAAGCTGAAGATCGTCCATATCACGCAGCAGCAAAACGCAAGAAAGCGGCAACAAAAGATACGCGTCCTCGTGCACCTCGTGTAAAAAGCGAACGTCCAAAAGGTGGCGGAGAATTAGTTGCTGGCCGAAATGCAGTTGTTGAAGCACTACGCGCTGGCGTTCCTGCGATCGAACTCATCGTTGCAAGAAGTATTGATGTTGATGATCGCATCACCGAATCTTTGCAACTAGCACTCTCGGCTCGACTTCCGATTCGTGAAGTCCATCGCGCTGAAGTTGAAGGCTTATCTGGAAGCAGCCAAGGAATTCTCCTAGCGATTAAACCATTTCAGTACTCAAGTTTTGAAGAAATCATGCAACGGGCAACAGCTCCTAAGTTAATCGTGGCACTTGATGGAGTCACAGATCCACGCAACCTCGGTGCAGTTGTTCGAAGTGCAGCTGCATTTGGAGCACATGGTGTTGTGATGACCGAACGTCGCGCAGCAGGAATGACAGCATCAGCGTGGAAAAGCTCTGCTGGTGCTGCAGCTCGCTTGCCGATCGCACAAGTAACAAACCTTGCCCGGACAATTGAAGATGCTAAGAAACTTGGTTGCTTTGTTGTTGGTTTAGATGGCGAATCTGAAATAGCACTCACTGCGATGAAAGTTGCACAAGAATCTTTGATGATTGTCGTAGGTAGTGAAGGCAAGGGTTTATCTCGATTAGTTAGCGAAAAATGTGATCTTGTTGTTTCTATCCCTATGAACGCAGCAACTGAATCCCTCAACGCCAGCGTCGCAACTTCGATTGCACTGTTTTGGGTGGATGAGCAACGCCGTAAGTAAATGAAATTCAATCGATTTATCGCATGCGGTGATTCCTTCACAGAAGGTATGACCGATGAAATGGTGCGCGGGCAATATCGAGGTTGGGCCGACCGGGTTGCCGATGTTATGGCAGAGCAAGCAGAAGGTTTCACTTATGCAAACTTGGCTGTTCGTGGAAAATTGGTGCGGCAGGTCATTAATGATCAATTGCCAACCGCAATAACTTTTGTGACTGGCCCGAAAACACTTATTTCATTTCATGCTGGGGCAAATGATGTCTTGCGTCCTAATTACAAAGCCGAACTCGTGCTTCCTCTTTATGCAGACGCAGTGCGAAAATTGGCAGCATCCGGTGCAACACTCTTGCTCTTCACCGTACTTGAGCGCACCGATAGCAAGGGTAGGTCCGCACAAATGTGGGACTCCCGTTTTGGCGCATTCAATGAAAATGTACGCGCTGTGGGCAAAGAGGTCGGTGCACTTATTGCTGATGCAAACGAGGATGGATTCCTTAGCGATCGCAGATTTATGGCAAGTGATCGATTGCATTTAAACCCCATGGGTCATGATCGAGTTGCGCAAGGGGTATTGCAAAAGTTGAATCTTCCATTTGCGCCGCAATGGCGAACACCATTACCTGCTGCTAAACCAGCTGCTCTAAACCAAAGAATCTATGACAATGCGCGTTGGTTTATCAGTTTTCTTGCGCCGTGGATCTGGCGACGTGCGCGTGGGAAATCTTCAGGTGATGGGCGCGTATCTAAGCAAAATCGTCCAATTCCATGGCCTCAATTGCACTGAATTAGCACACCTAGGTACTCGCTGGCATAATACGGCAGTACGAAAATGCCTCCCTAGCTCAGTGGTAGAGCGCCCGCCTTGTAAGCGGAAGGTCGTCAGTTCAATCCTGACGGGGGGCTCCATATTTTTAGAGACTAGAAAAAGTACTTAACAAAAAGCCATAGTGATGCGCACATACCCACGATGAAAACTATTCGCCGATAAAACTCGGGTGAAGCCAACTTTGCCCAACGTCCTCCTTGGATTCCACCCAAACTTGAACCAATCAAAAGAGCAACAACAAACCACCACTGAGCTTTTCCACTAAAAATATAGATGAGATTGGATGCAAGACTAGTAATCCCGACGATGATGTTTTTTGCACCATTGAGATCTTTTGTTTTACTTTCAGAATCCCTTGCTAAGGCAGCCACAACCATGACACCTTGGCCGGGCCCAAAATATCCGCAGTAGAGACCACTTGCTCCGATCAACAGTGTTTCAAAGGACTTTCGTTTCAACTTTCGCACAGTTCCTACGGGTATGAGAAAAGTAAGCGTTGCGCCTAGCAACAAAAACGGAACGATCTTTTCGAAAACACCAGGTGGCATTGAAAGTAGTAACAGTGCACCGATGATTGAGCAGATTACCGATGCGATAATTTGCATCCGGTAGAGATAAAAGAGATCTTTGAAACGCTTTTTTGAACCACCAAGTGCAAAGAAATTTGCGCTAGATACTCCCAGAGCATTTGTGATTGCTGCATTAATTGGCGCTAGACCCAGGGCAAGCAACACGGGGTAGGAGATGATGGATGCGCCGCCAGCCATTGCGTTGATGGTGCCAACTATGAGGCCGACAACGACCGTTAAGACAAGGGCGGAGAGCGATGGGTGCATTGTGAGGATCATTCTAGGCAGCAGGTGGAGAAGGCACGCCAGTCGCTGCGTAAATAAGGCGAGCCCGTACGCTCGTCATCGGTTAGACTTTGGTTTCGCAAGAACTCTAGATATTGCGGAGGGAGTGATCACTTATGGCTAACAAAGAACAAAAAAGCAACGCTAACCAGAAGAAGGAACCAAAGCTTTCTCTGAAGGAAAAGCGCGCTAAGAAACAAGAAAAGAAAGACAAGAAGTAAGTAATTAACGTTCGGGAGGTTGTAACTAGTGAGTGAAGCGAACTTCTCAGAGCATTTCCCGAGCGAATCTTTTGAAGATGTGTTGGCTGCGAACGGTGAGTTTGCTTCTGCTTTTCAAGGAAGCTCTCTCACCGGTTCTGCAGCACGAGGTTTAGCCATCGTTACATGCATGGACTCTCGTATCAGCCCACTAGCAGCGGTTGGAATGCAATCAGGGGATGCGAAAATTTTACGCAACGCTGGTGCCCGTGTTACCGAAGATGTTTTGCGCACTCTTGTCTTGGCAACGTATCTTTTAGGCGTGAATCGCATCTTGGTGATGCCCCATACAGATTGCCGAATGGCTCAGAATGAAGAGGCAGACATTCATGCCACGATCTCCAAACAATTTGGGGTTGATACCCGAAGTCTTGAATTTCGCACAGTATTGGATCAACGCAAAGCACTCGCAACCGATGTCATCAGAATTCGCTCCTACCCGCTCCTTAGAAAAGGTGTAAGCGTTGGAGGCGCAATCTATAACGTGACAACAGGGGTTCTTGAGCCCATAGATTGTTAAATAAATGAAACTTTCTCTAGCTATTGCTATTGGCAAAGCGATGGGATGGCTCTCCCGGATTACAAAACGTGGCAGCGGAGTCATGGTCACTGGTCGAATAATTCTTAAACTTGTTCCAACTGCAGTTTCAGAACTCTCACGCAATCGTAAAATTGTTTTGATTTCTGGAACAAATGGCAAAAGCACAACCACGTCTCTGATTTATCACGCCCTTGCGACAAAATCAGCTGTTGCAAGTAACTTCACCGGAGCTAATCTTTTTGCTGGCATCACAGCGGCGCTAGGTCAGAATCGCAGCGCCTCAGTAGCTGCCCTTGAAGTAGATGAAATGGTTATGCCGTGGGCAATTGAAGAAACCAAGCCAAGACTTATTGTTTTATTAAATTTAGGCCGCGATCAACTTGATCGTCTTTCTGAAGTTCGTATGGTGGCTCTTAAATGGAAGCAATCACTAGCTTTACTACCTTCTTACTGCGCGGTGTTCGCCGATGCCGATGATCCATTTGTCACGTGGGCTGCGCGTGATTGCGTCAATGTAATTTGGTTTACTGCCGGTGCCATAGGGCATATCGACGCATCAACCTGTCCAGAGTGCGGGGTTATTCTCAATTGGAGTGCGGATAAGAGCACATACTCATGCGAATGTGGTTTTAGAAAACCAAACCCTGAATGGATTCTGCGCGGCAGTGAACTTTCTGGTCCTAATAATCAGCAAATTAATGTCAGGAGTGCAATCCCTGGTGCTGCGGCACTTGGAAATGCTGCCCGCGCAATCGTGGTCGCAAAAACTTTTGGGATCGATATCAGTGCGGCCTCAGATGCGATAGCTAAAGTTTCTAGCGTGGATGGAAGATTTGGAAAATTGAAGATTGGTCAAACAAATTTCCGTCTCATGCTTTCTAAAAATCCTGCTAGCTGGCGAGAGACTCTCACCACGAGTGCTTCAGGGCCCAAAGCTGTCGCGCTTGTTGTAAATGCCAATGCCCAAGATGGTAAAGATACCTCTTGGTTGTGGGATGTGGATTTCACTCCCCTTGCTGGACGCACAGTAGTTGCAACGGGTGAGCGAAGATTAGACCTTTCGGCACGATTAACCGTTAACAATATTGCTCATCGCATTGCGGTAGATGAAAAAGATGCAGCGAAGATTTTGGGTGCCCAGGAGGCTGACTTAATCGCTTCGTACACCGCTTTTCATCGCTTAGCCAAGAAGGCGGATCGCTGATGACTTTAACTTTGGTTCACCTACTGCCAGAACTCCTTGGCACTTACGGAGATCGTGGAAATGTTGAGATTGCAAGTTGGCGTTTGCGCCAACGCGGTATTGCTCATGAAGTTATCAATGTAGGCGCCAATGATCGAATTCCAGTTTCTGCCGATCTCTATTTTCTTGGTGGAGGTGAAGACGATGCGCAAATTGCTGCACGAGAAATCCTAGAACGCGATGGGGCAGTCCGAAAAATTATTAACAATGGAGGTCACATATTTGCCGTTTGTGCTGGCTTTCAAATACTCGGTGCAAGTTTCCCGGCATCCCAAAATCGAACGATGATCGGTTTAGGAATTCTGCCAATTGAAACCTTGGCTGGCGCCCAACGATCAGTGGGTGAGATCTTGCTTAAACCTACGATTGATATCGCAACTCTGAGTGGCTTTGAAAATCATGCCGGGCAAACACGCTTCTTGGATGAAGCACAACCACTTGGCGCGGTCATTCATGGCGTTGGCAACGGTTTAGAAGCTGGTGCCGATGGCATTATCACTGATCAAGTGCTTGCAACCTATATGCATGGCCCAGCTTTCGCACGAAATCCAGAGTTAGCTGATTGGTTTCTATCTCGCAAAATTGGTGTGCTAGAAAAATTAGATGCCCCTATTTTCCAGCAATTACATGATGAGCGAGTTGCCAGCGTTAAATGATTTAAGGATTGGTTCTGCGAACAGGTGCTCGAGTGATCGGAGCTGCTGTATTTGCCAAGAATTCTCGGATAACCACCTGGGTTAACTCTGGCTTTTCTTTAATAACAAAATGAGAAGTACCAGGAATTACTGCTAACTGTCCTTGAGGAATTGATTCATACAAAGCAGTGGTGTGTTCTAAGCTAAAAAGTTCATCATCGCCCACAAGAACTAAGGTCGGACATTGAATCCTAGATAGATCTGCCAGCGTCATTGTGGGTTCTGATTTCCAAATTGCGCGCAAGCGCGCCACCTTTCCATCTAGCGCCTCTGGTGCATCTGGAGATCGAGTTGCATGCTCGATTCGGTCTTCTTCAGTGATCGGCCAATCTGGAATTGGAATCCCGCCATTATTGAAATGAAAGTTTGCACCAATAGCAACAATAGATTTCACTAAATCTGGTCGGGCAATTGCCACCATCAACGCAATGATTCCGCCATCGCTCCAACCAACGAGATGTGCCGGACCTTTCACAATATCTTCAAGATAAGCGATCGCTTCACGTGTCTGGAAATCAAAATGAAAACTGCCTAGCTGGTCCCCTGTGCGGCCTTGTCCCGTACGGTCATAACCAAAAACATGATGCGTACTTTCACAAGCAGGTAGCAGGTATGTATCCCAATTTTCTGTTGCACTCATGCCACCGTGCAAGAGAACAAGTGGTTCACCATTGTTTGCCCATTCGCTGCTCCACACTTGGTGGCCGCGCAAATTAATATGGGATGACACTTATTCTGAATCCATTATGTGGCGATTGCCTCGATCAAAGGTGAGGTAATTCCACATCCAGTCAGTCACGGTAAGCACTTTATTACGCCCACCTAAAAGATAGAACAAATGCAGAGTTAACCAAGCACTCCATGCGATAGCTCCAGCAAGTTTGATCTTTCCCACCTCTACGACCGCTTTATGACGGCCAATAGTTGCCATTGATCCTTTATCTTTATACACGAATTTCTTGGTGGGTTGAGAAGATGCAACGTTAAGGATTTGTCGGGCAACCCACCTACCTTGTTGCATGGCCACTGGAGCGACCATGGGCAAGAACTTTCCTTCATCACTTCTAGAACCGGCGATATCACCGATAGCCCAAATGTGGGGATAGTTCTTTACTTGGAGAGATTCTTCGACATCGATTCGCGTGGAAGTGATCGGTAAATTTAAAATTCCTGCAGTTGGTTCTCCGCGAACCCCTGCTGCCCAAATAGTGACTTCAGATGGAACAAATTCTCCATTTTTTAAAAATATCTTGCGAGGTTTGATTTCCTGTACTGCCGTGTTGCACAGAACTTTGACACCTAGTTTTTCTAAATCATCTTGAGTGCGGCGTGAAAGTGATGGGGAAAAACTTGGCAGAACGCGCGGGCCTGCTTCAATCAGGTACACGTTGATGTGTGCTGCTGCGTGAGGTTGGTCTGAAGTAAGTGGACCACGCACTAGCTCTGCCATTGCCCCGGCCATTTCAACACCTGTCGGGCCACCTCCAATGATCGCGATTGAGAAGATAGTTTCATCTTCAAATCTGCAAAGATCTTCAAAGCGACGCATCACCTCTGCACGAATACTCAGCGCTTCAGAGACGCTTTTCATTCCTAGTGCATGGTCGGTAACACCTTTGACTCCAAAATCAGCTGTTGCCGAACCTAAAGCTACAACAAGATGATCAAACTCAAGTGTCTCGCTGCTATCGAGTTTTACTGCTTTATTTTTGTGATCAATGGATATGGGGCTGCCCATGCGAAAAGCAACATCTGTTTTTCGAAGGGCACCACGAATTGGATAGGCCACATGATCTGCTGCTAACCCCGCCGTTGATACTTGGTAGAGAAGAGGGAGAAAAGTTTGAAAATTATGTCGGTCTACTAAAGTCACGTGGGCTTTTCCTGCGAGGGCTCTTGCTGCTGTTAAGCCGCCGAAGCCCGCACCAAGGATTACTACGCGTGGCTTTTGCATGATTCACCTTTCCGCGAGCGGTCTCTGAGGGTTAAGTCTAAGGTTTGCAGTGTGAATTCGCAGATGATTAATCGCAGATACCTGGTGACCGGGGCCTCGGGCTATGTTGGCGGGCGCCTAGTGCGCGCTTTGGTTGAAGATGACCGCAATGTTCGCGTTTTCCTTCGCGATAAGACGAAAATTCAAGGACAACCCTGGGCACATGAAGTCGAGATTTTCGAAGGAAATGCTAATAGTTACGATGATTTGAATAGCGCCTTAATCGGAATTCACACTGCTTATTACTTGCTTCACTCGATCAATCTAGGACCAGATTTTGACAAGATTGAAGCACAGATGGCTCGCAACTTTGCCCGCGCGGCCCAAGCACAAGGAGTTTCACAGATTGTCTATCTTGGAGGAATCGCCAACGATTCAAAAACAAGTAAACATTTAGCCTCACGTGCACAAGCTGGAAGTGAACTAGCTTCAACCGACGTTGCCGTCATGGAATTGCGTGCGGGCATTGTCATAGGTTCTGGTTCGGCATCTTTTGAGATGTTGCGCCATCTCACTCACCGATTGCCGATTATGACAACACCAAAATGGGTAACCAATCGCACGCAGCCAATTGCTGTGAGAGATGTGCTGTGGTATTTGCGAAAAAGTGCGGCTCTCACAAAACCCGTTTCAGCAATTTTTGATATCGGTGGGCCAGAAGTCCTCACTTATGCGGACATGATGCAGAAGTTTGCAAAAATATCCGGACTCCCTAAGCGATGGATTATTAAAGTACCGGTTCTTACTCCAAAGCTTTCAAGTTTATGGATTGGTCTTGTTACGCCCGTACCGACGGCTTTAGCGCGGCCACTGGTTGGATCATTAATTAGCGAAGTAGTTGCAGATCCCGCAAGAAGTATTGATGCACTAATCCCTCCACCACCAGAAGGGTTGCTCAACGTAGAAAGTGCAATCCGCTTGGCTTTGAGTCGCATCTCAGAACATTCGGTAGAGACTCGTTGGTCTGATGCTGGAGTTGCTACTGCGCCATGGCAAAAGGCGCAAGGAGATCCTGATTGGGCCGGTGAAACCATTTTGCGTGATCACCGTGAAATGTTTAGTGACATTCCAGCACAACGGATTTGGAAAGAAATTGAATCTATTGGTGGAGAAAACGGTTGGTACGGAGCGGATTGGCTCTGGTGGTTGCGCGGATTACTCGACCGTTTTTTTGGAGGCGTTGGGTTACGAAGAGGGCGGCGCGATCCTGATCATTTACGAGTCGGCGAAAGTTTAGATTTCTGGCGAGTAGAAGCGATTGAGAGTGGGCGAGTATTACGCCTTTATGCGGAGATGATTTTGCCTGGAAAGGCCTGGCTGGAGTTTCGGTTAGATGAGGTTGACGGCAGAACGCGCATAACACAAGAAGCTACTTTTGCTCCTCGTGGTTTGGGCGGACAACTTTATTGGTACATAGTCCTGCCTTTTCATTCATTTATTTTCCCAACGATGATGAAGAATATTCTCAAAAAGAGTGCTAAAAATTAGTCGAACCAAAATTTATAAGTATCGCAACAACGAGTAAAACTAGAATAATTGCGGTAAAAATACTCAACCGTTTTCCAAATATTTGTGGCAAACCGTTTATTCCAGCTTTGCGATCTTGCTCCATGTCTTTTAGGACATTTATGAAATGTGCTGCAATTCCTGAAAGTGCTCCAGTTGCGATAACCCACAGAGGTACCGTTGAGGATTTACTTAAGATTATTGAACTCGGAAGGGCAGCAAAGCCAACTGCATAGGGAAGAAGTGATAGCCACATCGACTTAAAATAAAAGTTATATGCAATTCCACAACCAACGAAAAGAAGATGAACAAAGCCACCGCGAAGACCTAATGGCCCAAAAAGAGAGAATGCAACACATAGCGTCAGCGAAATGTATGTCGTAATCTTTACTTCTCGTACAGAAACTTTCCCCGAGGCGAGCGGCTTATTTTTACGACCTTGGTCAAGGTCTCTTTGACGATCGATCAAGTCATTGGTTAATCCAATGCAGAGTTGTCCGGTAAAAATCGTGAATGCGATGACATAGGAAGGCCCTTCCCACCACAGGCGAAGTGAGAGGAGATATGCGATCCAAGTCACCAACAGCGTTGGACCTGGATGAGAACTCCTGAATAGAAAGTAAAGGCGCATAGCGTAATTCTGCCTTAAAGTGGCACACTAGAGGTTATGCATGAGTTCACATCAGAGTTAGAAGAATTAGCGTCCTCGGTACTTGCCTACAGCCTGGAGCGAGTAAAAGACGATCCGCCATTAGATGGCCCACGTTCTGCCGAAGATCTTTATGCCCAAGTTGGCGAGACGATCACAACACAAGGTTTAGGTGGGCAAGAAGCTCTCACGGTCTTTACTGATGTCCTTGCGCGCGCTTGTATTTCAACAGATCATCCGCGAAACCTTGCATACATTCCCTCTGCACCGAGTGAGCATGCAAACCTTTTTGATTTAGTCGTGGCAGCAAGTGCGCTTTATGGCGGTTCGTGGCAAGAAGGAGCAGGTGCCGTTTTTGCCGAAAACCAAGCGTTGCGATGGGTTGCCGATTTAGCTGGATTACCAGCATCTGCCGGTGGAGTATTTGCTCAAGGCGGAACAGTAGGAAATCTTTCTGCACTCGTCGTTGCTAGAGCGCAAGGACGCAAACTTTGGCCAGAGACAACGCGGTGGGCTATTGCTTGCAGCAAAGAAGCACATTCATCAATTACATCAGCGGCAAATGTCATGGATGTAGATGTTTTGTTAATTGATCCTTCTGAAAGTAGAAAACTTACTGGTGTAGAAGTGGGCCGAGCGGTGGATGAGTTTCACAAAAACAACTCGGCTCGCGTATTTGCTGTTGTTGCCACGGCTGGTACAACAAACCTTGGGATTATCGATGACTTAATGAGCGTCGGTGCTGCTGCAAAAGAACGAAATTTATGGTTCCATGTTGACGGCGCTTATGGGTTAGCGGCGCTGTGTGCGCCATCTGTCCGGGAAAAATTCAACGGAATAGAAAATGCAGATTCTTTTATTGTTGACCCACATAAATGGCTTTTCGCACCATTTGATGCATGTGCACTTTTGTATCGCGATCCTGAACTAGCGCGAGCTGTACATACTCAGAGCGCTTCCTACCTTGATGCACTTCATGAAACCAATTCATGGAATCCATCCGATTATGCAATCAACTTAACGAGACGGGCTCGAGGATTACCATTTTGGTTTTCACTTGCTGCAAACGGCACAGATGCGTATACCGTTGCGATGGAAAAAACTTTAGAGATGGCGCAAATTGCAGCGCAGAAAGTGCGGGAGCATCCACGTTTAGAATTATGGTTGGAGCCTGAGCTCTCTGTTGTTTCATTTACGCGCCCAGGTTGGGAAAAGGGCGATTACAAAGCATGGGCAGATAAATTATTAGATGACCAAATTGGTTTCTGTCCTGCATCCTCAGATAAAGGTCAGCCCATTTTGCGTTTTGCCATCGTGAACCCTTGGACAAAGGTGAGCGATATCGAGGCAATATTGGCGACGCTCTAAATCCCACCGTTTTTAGGGCCAGTGGATTAGGCTTGCGATATGGATGAGAACGCGATGAATGAGTCTGCCCCAACAAAGGGCCCACTCAGTGATCTAGAAGTTCGCATTCTTGAATTTGAACGCAGTTGGTGGCAATTCGCCGGAGCTAAAGAGAGCGCCATCAAGGAACTCTTTGATCTGACGCCGCCTCGCTATTACCAACTTCTCAATGATCTGATTGATCGGGAGGATGCCCTCGCGGCTTCTCCGATGTTGGTCAAGCGCTTGCGCCGCCTACGTGTGGCTCGTATGGCTGCACGCTCAGCACGCTAAGCAAGCTCAACCTTTCAGTTTGCCCAGATCCCAGCCCTGCTCTAGATTTAGCGTTAGCACTCTAGGGGTGCGAGTGATAAGTACCCCATAACCGTAAAACAACGCATAACGATGCAGAACACTATGAGGAGCAAAACACTATGGCAAAGCAGATTGCCTTTAATGAAGAGGCCCGTCGCGGCCTAGAGCGCGGCATGAATATTCTCGCTGACGCGGTCAAGGTAACACTTGGACCCCGTGGACGAAATGTTGTCTTGGAGAAGAAGTGGGGAGCTCCCACAATCACCAACGATGGTGTTTCGATTGCCAAAGAGATTGATCTTGAAGATCCGTGGGAAAAAATCGGCGCAGAGCTGGTTAAAGAAGTAGCAAAGAAGACCGACGACGTTGCCGGAGATGGAACAACGACCGCAACCGTTTTGGCTCAAGCACTCGTGCGCGAAGGTCTACGCAACGTTGCAGCTGGTTCTAATCCAATGGCGCTCAAGCGTGGAATTGAAAAAGCAGTAGATGCAGTTATCGCTGAACTCGTTGCAATGGCAAAGAGCGTTGATTCCAAGGAGCAGATTGCAGCAACTGCATCTATCTCTGCGGCAGATACAACAATCGGTCAAATGATTGCAGAAGCAATGGACAAAGTTGGCAAAGAGGGAGTAATCACTGTTGAGGAGTCAAATACTTTCGGTCTCGAACTCGAGCTCACTGAAGGTATGCGCTTTGATAAGGGTTACATCTCACCTTACTTTGTTACAGACCAAGACCGTATGGAAGTTGTACTAGAAGATCCATACATTTTGATTGCTAACTCAAAGATCACAAACATTAAAGACTTGCTTCCAATTCTTGAAAAAGTCATGCAATCTGGTAAGCCACTAGCAATTATCGCTGAAGACATTGAAGGCGAAGCACTTGCAACTTTGGTTGTTAACAAGATTCGTGGAACTTTCCGCTCTGCTGCGGTTAAGGCTCCAGGTTTCGGTGATCGCCGTAAGGCAATGTTGCAAGACATTGCAATCCTTACCGGCGCCACAGTTATCTCTGAAGAAGTTGGTCTCAAAATGGACCAAGCTGGCATGGAACTTCTCGGCCGCGCTCGCAAAGTAGTTATCAGCAAAGAAGAAACAACCATTGTTGAAGGCGCTGGCGATGCAGATCAGATCAAGGGACGCGTCACACAGATTCGCTCTGAGATCGAGAAGAGTGATTCAGACTATGACCGCGAGAAGCTGCAAGAGCGCTTGGCTAAATTAGCTGGCGGCGTTGCTGTTATCAAAGCGGGCGCAGCAACTGAAGTTGAACTCAAAGAGCGCAAGCACCGCATCGAAGATGCAGTGCGTAACGCTAAGGCAGCTGTTGAAGAAGGCATTGTCGCCGGTGGCGGCGTTGCTCTTTTGCAAGCCGCAAAGATTGCTTTCGCTAAGTTAAAACTTGAAGGCGATGAAGCAACCGGCGCAAAGATTGTTGAGTTATCTGTTGAAGCCCCTTTGAAGCAGATCGCAGTTAATGCTGGTCTTGAAGGCGGAGTCGTTGTTGAGAAAGTTCGTCACCTTGAAGCAGGTTTCGGACTCAATGCAGCAACTGGTGAATATGTGGACATGATTAAGGCTGGCATCATCGATCCAGCAAAAGTCACTCGCTCTGCATTACAGAATGCCGCATCTATTGCTGCACTCTTCATCACAACAGAAGCAGTTATTGCCGATAAGCCAGAAAAGAAGCCAGCAATGCCTGCTGGTGGTGGCGGCGGGGATATGGACTTCTAAATCTAAATCTAGTTCAGCCTCAAAAGGCCTCCCGATTAACTCGGGAGGCCTTTTGTGCTTTACCCTTACCCCATGGCCTTATTTAAGAAGACACCGAAAACTCAAGAGACACCTACATTTGATGCTCTTGATCTTGCGCGATCTGCTGTGCTTGAAGATGCGGGAGATGCAAAGCTCGTCGGTGAATTCGTTTCAGTTGATTTCGATGATGAAGGTCGAATCGCCAGTTATCTTTTTGAAGCCTTGTTACCTGCTTATAAAGGGTGGCGATGGGTAGTCACAGTTGCAAAGACCGACGCAGATTCATTGCCAACAATTTGTGACGTTGTAGTTCTGCCTGGCCCAGATTCATTGTTGGCACCAAAATGGATTCCATATGTAGATCGTTTGCAACCAGGAGATGTCGGAGTGGGAGATATCGTCCCATCTTCACTTGATGATGCACGATTAGTACCTGGTTTTGCGGCACTAATTCACGATGAAGATTTAGATGCAATGCAGGTATGGGAACTCGGGCTTGGTCGCGCACGAGTAATGTCCATCGAAGGACGCGATCAAGCCAGCAAGCGTTGGCACAGCGGAGATCGCGGGCCAGAAAGCGCACTTGCAAAAGCTGCACCAAAACCTTGTCATTCGTGCGGGTTTTTTATTCCTATTTCTGGATCATTGAAATCCGCATTCGGCGCATGCGCCAATGCAATATCACCCGAAGATGGTCGCGTGGTTTCGGTTGATCATGGCTGCGGCGCACACTCAGAGGCCACGTTTTAAGCCTGCTTTAAGCTCTTAATCACTGTTCCAGTTACTGGCAAGGTGAGATAAACTTGCCCCCTGCCCGCACCCCGCGGCCTACACGAGTTGAGTCGAGAATTAGAAGGAGCGTTCCCCAAATGCCTACAGGAAAAGTTAAATGGTTTAGCCTGGAAAAAGGTTTTGGATTCATCGCATCAGATGAGGGCGAAGATGTTTATCTTGCTGCAACGTCTTTGCCTGAGGGCGTAACAACAGTAAAGCCTGGTACTAAGTTGGAATTCGGTGTTGCCGATGGACGGCGTGGACCACAAGCTCTTTCTATTCGCATTATTGATGCACCACCATCATTGGTAGCAAATAACCACGTTAACAGCGATGACTTAGCTGCGATGATTGAAGACACCATCAAGATCTTGGATAAAGTTGGTAACGGCTTGCGTCACGGACGCCACCCATCACCAGTTGAAACCGAACGTCTTGGCAAGGTGTTGCGCGGTATTGCAGGTCAGCTCGAAGCTTAAATACCGCTTCGCTTTGCTCTGCGGATTGTGTAACGAATTCCGGTAACCCCTAGTACCGCGCCCATTACACATGTCCAGATGACTTTACTTTCTGCACCCATGGCCAAGGCGATCACGCCAGCGCTGAGCCAAGCAACTGTGCCAACAGCAATCCAGATAACAATTACTTTTACGTTCTGACCCATGTAGAGATAGTAGTACACATCAGTAGCATCAGCGTGGCGCTAAGGTGGTTAGGTGAGAGTCGATGAAAATGAAAATTGGCGCTCATTTCGTCATCGCAATTTCAGAATTCTTTTCGCGGCAAACTCTATCTCCAATATTGGCAGTTGGGCGCAACGCATTGCGCAAGATTGGCTCGTTCTAGAACTTACCCATAGTGGAACATACCTAGGTAGCGTTACTGCACTTCAATTTCTACCTACACTTTTCTTAAGTCTGCATGGTGGGGCCCTGGCAGATAAATTCAACAAGCAAAAAGTGCTTATTGTTACTAACTTAATCGGGGGAGCATCTGCGGCAATCCTGGGAATCCTTGTAACTTCCCATCACATCAAACTTTGGCATGTATTCGGTCTAGCTTTTGGTTTGGGAATAGCCAACGCACTGGATGCTCCTGTGCGACAGGCATTTACCGCCGAAGTTGTTGGCAGAAATGATGTCCCTAATGCAGTGAGCCTAAATTCGGCGAATTTTAATGCTGGGCGCTTAATCGGTCCAGCCTTAGCAGGTACCTCTATTGCATTCGTAGGAACGGGACCATCATTTTTGCTCAACGCCGCCTCCTACGCAATAGTTATTTTCTCTTTAATGAAATTACGAGCAGAAGAATTCTTTATCCAACCGTCAAGTTCTAACGTTGGAAATATCAGAGAAGGAATTCGATACGTAGTAGCACGACCTGACCTTTACGCCGTAATGATCGTCGTTTTCTTTATGGCAACTTTCGGAATGAACTTCCAGATTTTCAATGCATTAATGGCAACTCAGGTATTTCATCGCGGCCCGGCATCTTTCGGCTTTCTAGGAACGACACTTGCCATTGGTGCTTTTAGCGGGGCGTTAGTCTCGGCAAGAATTGAACGCTATCGCCGCACTATGTTTGTTGTTTACGCCAGTCTTGCCTTTGGAACAGGGTTAGTAATTCTTTCCTTGATGCCCACATATACAACATATGCAATTTGGTTACCTTTTTGTGGATTCGCTGCTTTAACAACGATGATTACGGCAAATTCCTTAATGCAAATCAATACAGATGCCGCAATTCGTGGGCGTGTAATGGGCGTCTACCTCTTGGTATTTCTTGGAGGCGCACCTTTTGGCTCTCCATTTGTAGGAGCCATGGGCGAACATGTAGGAATTCGCCAAACTATTGCTTTTGGTGGGCTAATAACCATTTTCGCAAGTACTTTTGTATATTTTCGATACCGACACAAAGTCTCAGTTCCAGAGAACTACTCAATCGAATTCATTTTACCGCCCACGTATGAAAACAAGGGCTAGAACCCCAAATAGAGTAATCAGAGTAATAAGCCGTCGAGTTTTGTAATTCACTTCTTCTCAATTCTTGATTCCTCTGATGGAATGGCAATAATGATAGAAAGGGCGATCAAAATCAAGATCGGTACCATCAAATATGCTCGTGAGATTCCAAAATGATCCCCTAGTAGACCTAAAAGGAAGGGTGAGCAAGCAATTGCAATGCCAGCAGCAAGTGAACTTCTGCCAATTGCTAAATCGGGACGGTCGTTGCTAAATGCGATCAAACGCAAAGAGCACAATGCAAATTGCATCGACAGCCCTAATCCGGTAACGAGCAAGGCAACGAGCGAGATTAGTTGCGTGTGAGAAAACCAAAGAACACTGAATCCTAGGAATTGGGTAGTCATCAAGAACTTGATTTGAGTATCGATGGCGTATTTCTTAAATAAGTTAGGACCAAACCAACGACCTAGCCCCATTCCAGATCCAAAGGCAACAATACAAATAGTTGATATTGCAGCTGTCGATCCAATCCGATCACGCACAAGAGCTGCAGCCCAGAATGTAGTTGCAAATTCACCAGAGATACAAGCGATAAAACCAAACCATGAAATCCAAAATGCGCGGCTCAATGTTCCGCTTTCTGGACCATCTTCATGAGGAACGTGTTCATCAACGATCACGCGACGTGTAAGAAGAAATAGTAGTAACGAAACTGGAACTGCCAACAAGAGCCCAAATCTCCAACTGATCTGCGTGCCGGCCAATAAACCAACAGCAAGTGTTCCAAGAACAAAGCCGGTAGATCCGATTGCAGATGACTGCGATACCGCTTTTGCTTCATGACCCGGAAAGCGATCAGAAAGTTGAGTCACCATAGAGTTGATCACCATAGAAATTCCAAAGCCACCGATGAGTGTTGCAGGCAGAGTCAAGAAAACTGGTGGCAGAAAAATAAAAGCAATTGTTCCTAGGCAAAAAACTCCGATGCCGAGCCATGCGGTGTGTGCTCTTCCAAATGTGTGAACAAATTTTGGAGCAGCAAACCCCGCAAGAATTGCAGCAACTCCCATGGCTGTTCCGTGGAGCCCTGCGATAGCGAGTGAAGTTCCTTGTTCGGCGCGCAGTAGAGGCTGTGCTGGGCCGAAACCACCCATATAGAAATTAACGATCCCGATCTGGAGAGTTACAGTCCAAAAAAGACCATCTCTCCGAAAGGTCATGGGAAAAGAAATTCTTAGAGAGCGCCAACGACAAATTCGATGCAGGCAGTCAGTGCATCGATATCGCTTGGCTCAACAGCAGGAAACATCCCAATTCGCAATTGGTTCTTGCCTAATTTGCGATATGGCTCGGTATCAACGATTCCATTGGAACGAAGAGCCGCGGCGATCTTGGTGGCATCGATTGACTCATCAAAATTTATTGTTCCGACAACGTTAGAACGCATTGCAGGGTCAGTGACAAAAGCAGTTGTATAGGAAGTTCTTTCTGCCCATCCATAAAGTTTGGATGCTGATTCTGCACTTCGACCTGCTGAAAATTTCATTCCACCGTTCTGATTCATCCATTCAATTTGTTCAGCAAGCAAAATGAGTGTTGCAACGGCAGGTGTGTTGTATGTCTGATCCAGGCGGCTATTTTCAATAGCAGTGGTGAGATCAAAAAAAGCAGGGACCCAACGTTGGCTTGCTTTGATTTTTTCAACACGTGCAATTGCCGCAGGACTCATGAGGGCAAACCAGAGCCCACCATCAGATGCAAAAGATTTTTGTGGTGCAAAGTAATAGGTATCAAATTCATTGGCGTCAACTGCCAAGCCGCCAGCAGCGCTTGTTGCGTCAACTAGAACAAGTGCACCATCGATATTGGCAGGGCGTTTGATTGGCATTGCAACGCCCGTGCTGGTTTCGTTGTGGGTGAGCGCGTATACATCGATGCCTTCTTCAGCTTTAGCCGATGGATGAGTTCCAGGATCTGACTTAATCACGGTGGGTTCGCCAAGGAATGGCGCCTCTTTTGCAGCCGTCGCGAATTTAGAGGAAAACTCCCCAAACACAAGGTGTTGTGATCGAGATTCGATTAATCCAAAAGTTGCGATGTCCCAAAATGCAGTAGATCCGCCATTTCCTAGTACAACTTCATATCCATCTGGTAATTCAAATAATGATGTAAGACCAGTGCGAACGCGATTGACAACATTCTTTACTGGTTTCTGACGGTGCGATGTTCCAAGAATTGTCGCACCACTCTGTGCAAGTGCACTCAGCGCAGCTGGACGAATTTTTGAGGGACCACAACCGAAACGTCCATCTGATGGTTTGAGATTATCGGGGATCTTAATTTCTGAGCTCACGGGCAAAGCCTACGGGTAGTAGCGGGTGATCTCCCACTTCATTTCCTCGGGTGCCTGTGTGAGCCTGCGCTCATAACGCAATCGATCGTGTAATCGAGAATAACGACCTTGCCAAAATTCGATATCACGAGGGATTACCCGGTATCCACCCCAATGTGGTGGCGTTGGAACAGATGTGCCTTCTGGCCATTTCGCTGCCGCGCCATCCCATCGCTCTTGCAGTTCATCTCGCGATGCTAGAGGTGCCGATTGGCGACTTGCCCATGCACCAATCTGACTACCCCATGGTCGTGTCGCAAAATATTCTTCTGACTCTTCACGAGAAATCTTCTCAGCATCGCCATTGATGGAAACTTGTCGTTCCATTGCATACCAAGGAAATAGCAAGGTAACTTGAGGTTGCCCATGCAAGGCGACACCTTTACGCGATGTGTAATTAGTGAAGAATGTGAATCCGTTTTTTGAAATATCTTTTAACAAAACGGTCCGTGTTGAAAGCCTGCCTTCGTGATCCAGGGTGGTCAGCACCATTGCATTTGCTTCTACTATGAGCGGATTTTCATGTGCTTCTACTAACCACTGCGAAAATGCAACGAAAGGATCCTCTGCAAGCCCATCTATCCCGGCTTCACCGTAGGAGCGCCGCATCGCAGCAATCTCGTCTCGGCCCAGTTCATTTCCCATACCTGTATCTAACGTCACTTTTGCCCTAACGGCATCTTGCGCATAAATGAGCGCTGACTGCCCGCCTTTTGGTCGCCGCTACCCCTAAATAGGGGCAGAATTGCCGCAGAGAGTTTGACGAAGTTTAAGGAGCCGGCAGTGACTGATGATTTCAAACCAGGCCTTGAAGGTGTCATTGCTTTTGAGTCAGAAATTGCAGAGCCGGATAAAGAAGGTAGTGCGCTTCGCTATCGCGGAGTAGACATTGAAGATCTTGTCGGACGAGTTTCCTTTGGAAATGTTTGGGGACTTCTCGTAGATGATGAATTTAATCCAGGTCTTCCACCAGCTGAGCCATTTCCGCTTCCTGTGCACTCAGGAGATGTTCGCGTAGATGTGCAATCTGCAATTGCAATGTTGGCACCAGCTTGGGGATTTCACCCGCTGCTAGATATTTCTGATGAGGAAGCTCGCAGTAACTTAGCTCGTGCATCTGTAATGGTTTTGTCATACGTTGCTCAGTCCGCGCGCGGAACTTGGCAACCAATGATTCCGCAATCTGAAGTGGATAAAGCACATACTGTTGTTGAGCGGATGATGATCCGTTGGCGCGGAGAACCAGATCCACTTCACGTTCGGGCTATTGATGCATATTTTGTTTCTGCCGCAGAGCACGGAATGAATGCATCTACATTTACCGCTCGTGTCATTGCATCAACTGGAGCTGATGTTGCTGCTGCACTCTCTGGTGCAATCGGTGCGATGTCGGGCCCACTTCATGGCGGTGCGCCATCTCGCGTATTGCACATGATTGAAGAAGTTGAGAAAACTGGCGATGCGCGTGCTTATGTGAAAGGCATCATGGATCGCGGAGAGCGATTGATGGGATTTGGCCACCGTGTTTATCGCGCCGAAGATCCACGTGCACGCACTTTGCGTCGCACAGCAAAAGAACTTGGTGCGCCGCGTTATGAAGTTGCACTTGCCCTTGAAAAAGCAGCGCTCGCAGAATTGCACGAACGTCACCCAGAACGTGTTTTAGAAACCAACGTAGAGTTTTGGGCTGCAATTATTTTGGACTTTGCCCAAGTTCCAGGCCATCTCTTTACATCGATGTTTACTGCCGCACGCACTGCTGGGTGGAGTGCGCACATCCTTGAACAAAAGCGCACAGGACGTTTAGTGCGACCATCAGCTCGATACATCGGGAAGGGCCCACGCAAAGCTGAGACGGTGACGGGCTGGGATGACACTGTGGAGCAGCTACATAAGTAGTTTTCAGTAACTCTCGCCCTTTATAACGATCGGGTAAACCACGCTGTGAATAGCTCCTTTGGAGCGCTGTCGGCTTGACCCACGTCTCTAGCTCTGTAACCAAAAGTTCATCGGTTGATCTAAATATTTAGCCCAGGATCTTTCATTATGTCTAGAGCGCGGATATACATGTGTTTGAAAGTCACGACCTATGCGCCAGCCAGTTTTAAGCATTTTTTGATCGGCATACTTTTGAAAAGGTCCGTAATGAGAATCGATTCCTTTGGTGCCATGGCTCATCCATATTTTGTGATTTGCTGGCTTAGGTAGCGCATCGATCATCGCATCAACGAGGGGCATTTCACCACATGACCAATGCGTAGAGAGTGCAAGGCAGGTTGTGAAGAAATCTGGACGGCGCGCAATCCCATAGAGAGAAGCAAGACCTCCCATACTTGCGCCAATGATCGCTTTATTCAATGCCGCAATATCTAGCTCTAGAAAATTACAAATCTTTGGTGCAATTTCATCTGTAATCGAGGAAAGGTATTTGTTTCCGTACAAATCTTTCACATCAAGATGGCTAAATGAGGGGTCTGGATTTTTGATTCCAGCTTTGAAAGGGTCTTCGGGGGTTAAGTCGTATATACGCCCATAAGGATTTTCGTTACTGCCGCTATGAAAAACTCCGATGATTGCTGGAGGAATGATTCCTAATTTCTCGCTCACTCGGATCGCAGATTCAGCCATGTGCCATGTACGGCGCCGAGTGGCTGTGCGAGGATCAAAGACATTTTGTCCATCATGCGCGATGAGCAGATGTCCGGTGGTTGCTTCGGGGGCCCAGAAATCAACTCTCCTACCATTGAAATCTGCACTGTTAACAAAGCCTTGAACACCGCGAATTTGAAAGCGCATATTGATCTTCATAGTGCTTAAATCATGCCATGAAAAAGCGGGCGATATTCTGGTTTCGTCGGGATCTTCGCCTTGGGGATAATCCCGCACTTCTAGCGGCAATAGCTGAATCGGATGAATTGATTCCAGTATTTATTATGGATGATGCAATTGCAGAAAGGGCCGGTGCTCATCGTCGGGCATATCTGGCTGCATCACTACGAAGTTTGGATCAATCCTTAGACGGCCACCTTCACGTGATATCCGGAGACCCCATAAAAATTCTTTCCGATCTTAAAAAACGTCATAGCGCGACTTCTGTCCATGTCGCTGCTGAATTCGCACCCTACGGTGTTGCTCGTGACGCAAAAGTTGAGCAAGCCGGAATCGAACTTACTAAAACAGGCAGCCCCTATGCAATTGCCCCAGGACGAATAAGAAAAAGTGATGAAACCCCTTATCGTGTCTACACCCCATTTTTTAAAGCGTGGTCGGCACATGGCTGGCGACAACCAGTTGCGGCTCCTAAAGATTTTCATCTGGTCACACCAGAAAAGTCAGATCGCCAGTTTCCCCAATGGGAAATCCCCGAAGGTGTTTTGCTGACTCCAGCAGGTGAAAGTGCAGCTTTACAACGCTGGAAAACTTTTCTTGCCGCAAGTGTTGAAAATTATGATCAACAAAGAAACCTAGCCGGGATAGATGGCACGAGCAAGCTGAGCGCACATTTGCGATGGGGCGAAATACACCCACGAACTATTTTGGCGTCATTGAAAAGTACAAGCGGCGATGAAGTATTTCGTAAAGAGATTGCTTGGCGAGAATTCTATGCTGACGTCCTTCACCATAATCCTCACACTTCTCGCGAATATTACGCACCGCGCTTTGCTTCGATGCGCTATGAAAAACCCGGAGAGCATTTTCAGAATTGGTGCGAGGGAAAGACTGGTTACCCCTTTGTAGATGCAGCGATGAGGCAATTAGTTCAAGAAGGTTGGATGCATAACCGCACAAGGATGGTAGTTGCCTCCTTTCTTGTAAAAGATTTACACATTGAATGGCAACACGGGGCTAATTTCTTTATGAAATACCTCATTGATAATGATGTGGCTTCAAATTCTCATGGCTGGCAATGGACTGCTGGATGTGGCACAGATGCCTCTCCTTATTACCGGATTTTTAATCCCATCGAGCAAGGCAAAAGATTTGACGAAGACGGTTCTTATATTAGGAAATATATTCCAGAACTAGCCCACCTTTCAGCTGTAAAAATTCATGAGCCGTGGTTACACGATGACGCGTATTCCCACGGGTACCCCAAGAGAATTGTCGACCATGCGAAAGAACGTTTGGAATCTCTGGCACGACTAGCTGAGATTAAAGCTCCCCTCTGAGAAGACTCCAATACCTTCGCGCTTAGCCTGATACATGGCGCTATCGGCACGTCGCAAAATATCGGATGAACCATCAATCATCACATGGCCAATGCTTACGCTTACATTTATTTGTTGAGCGCCAAGGAGAAAGGGATAACTCATAGTGCCTCGCAATGCTTGGGCAACTTCAAGTGTTGTCATGGCATCTCCGGCCACAATGACTGCAAATTCATCGCCGCCTAATCGCGCAAGTAATGCATTTTCGGGAAGTGAGCGCAAAAAACGGAGTGAGACTTCTTTGAGTAGTTGATCCCCTTTCTCGTGACCGTAGAGATCGTTGATCGGCTTAAAACCATCTAGATCTAATAACAACACTGCGTTGGAACTCGACGCTGATTTTGATCGTGCATTAAGTTCAAAAATGAATTGGCGACGATTAGGTAAGCCGGTGAGATCATCAGTTCGAGCTAAAATTCTTTCGGTACCTATTGATCGCGCTTGCTTTAGGGCGATTGCCATGCGGATAAATGCAAGAACTAGCGTGGCGACACTGGGAACAATTACAAACTTTGGAAGATAGTCGGGGCGCAGCGAGAGTAAAGAAATAAGTGTGGCACTCATAAAGACTGACAAAGTAATAAAAATTGGATGGAGAGCCTCACCTTTTACTTTCTTGCTGCTGGCATGCCAGAGAGATTCGCTTACAAGAATAATTCCGCACAACCATCCATCATCAACAAGATTACCAAGCACGTAGTGGCGGTTTAAATACAACCAAAGAAAGTAGAAATCTGTGGAGGTAAATATTGCTATGCCTAAAACAAGAATGGTACCGCGTATGGAAAAAATTCGATGTACCGCTAGTGAGAACGTCAATGCCAGTAAAATCAAGTCCGCAAGAGGGAAAAAAACTGCGAAAAATGTTGAAGCAATATCCCCACCAAAGCTAGGAAGTAATGGATTTAAGAGGAATGCAGATCCCATCGCGCCTAACCCTAAAACCAAGATTGTGGAATCTAAGAATTCCACAATTCCAAAATTTGGAACCAAACCGAGGATTTTTGGTATTGCAAGAAAAAGACAGGGGTAGAAAATTGCGTAACAAATGTTTGCGGCGATAGTCGCAGAAAATGGAAGGTGGAAGAACTCTGATGCAGATGAAATCGTTGAGCCAAGAGTCCAAGCTCCAATTGCAATCGCGAGTACGAAACTACCGCTGCGGCTTTTGGACGAGGAGTTTAATAGGATCGTGACAATGGCGATAACGCCGATGAGGTTATACAGAATGAGATCAAGAAATATTTCAGGCGATGAGTAAATAAGGCGAGCAAGTATGTGCAGGCTTAGCAGTAATGGAGCTAGAACACGAAGGAACCTTAAACTTCCCACACCGCAAAGGTATGACTCTTATTGCTCGGCGCTAAATAGGGTTAACCACAGGCAATCACAGGGAAGGAACTACAGTCCTTTGCTGCAGACCAACGCTCTCATCGACAGCGCCTGAGAAACTCCATCTTTGGCTTGTGCGAGTTGAGCAACAACCTGGGCACGTGTGGCCTGCATAGTTGTCACGGTCTTTCCAGCTTTACGGTAATTAGCTGAAGAAAGTGTGTCGAGTCGAATAGCTTTCTTGAGGTTACCGATAGCTGCGGTAAATGTGGCAATAGGTTTGGAGTTAGCAATCGCATTAGCTTTATCATCCAATAACGCTTGGCGTGATGCCGTGTATTCAGTGACTTTAAGTTCAAAATCTGCAATTTTAAGATCTAGTGCATCCGCTTTAGCAACTTGATCCATGGCGTTGGTTTGCTCCGCTGCAATTTTAAGGTCAAGATCAGCGAGAGTAGTAGGCATTTTTTTGTTATAAGCGATGTATGAATTATTGGCTTTAACGTAAGAAGCGTTTGCGTTGAGGCAATCCATTGAAACCCAGGTCAACTTCGCATTCTTAACTGTTGGGTTCTTCGCACACTTATAAACGCTGGATCCGACCTTGGTCGTCGCATTAATTTTTGGACAAGGAACACCATTACTCACACTTACTCCAGCACTTGCTGAAGTTGCGGTAATTACACCGCTCAAGAGCAAGCCCGTCATTGACACTGCCAGAACTTTGCGAAACATTAGAACCTCCATGAAGTATGGGCTTATCGTAGCCATTGAGCGCATTACCTTCGCGTTAGAACGCGCGTGCGTCCTATGAATTCGCTGTGAAAAGGTCTATTTCTTCCGTTGTTTCCTGCGCATGTTCATGCCAAGTGTGCGAACTAGGGGTCTTGGTCCAAAACGTGCGATCGAGGACAAGATTGCGTATTGCCATCCCGGAACAGATACAGCTGCACCTTCTTGTGCATTTTCCCACGCCTTTGCTACGAGGAAATCTGATGTGATCCACATAAATTCTGGAAGACTTTTCATATAAATATTGGCACGTTGATGAAATTCGGTGCGCGTAAAACCTGGAGCTAAAGCCATTACGGTTACTTCAGAATTGACAAGTTCGGCATGTAGAGATTCCGATAAGACGGTTAAGTAGGATTTTGCAGCGCTATATGTTCCGCCTGCAATCCATCCCGCAACCGATGAAACATTGATGATGATTCCACGATTGCTTGACTTCATAGAAGGCAAGACAGCGTGCATCAGTCGCATAGGCGCTACCACCAGCACATCGAGCATTTGTTGTTCCGCGCTAATTTCACTAGTTAAGAAGCCAGATTTAATTCCAAAACCTGCATTGTTGATGAGAACTTCAACTGGACGATCTGACTCTGAGAGTCGATTCTCCACTTTGGTGAGTTCCTTAGCCTTGGACAAATCTGCAGGCAGCACTTCACATGTGACGCCAAATTCCTTAGAGAGAGTTTCAGCAGTGGCATTAAGGCGATCGACATCACGGGCAACCAGGATTAAGTCATAACCTTGTGATGCTAAGAGGCGAGCAAAGCTCGCACCAATGCCGGCTGTAGCCCCTGTGATAAGCGCTGATTTCATCATGTACTCACTTTCTCCCCTAAGATTAAATTATGGTGCTTGCAGTGGATTTAGGACAATCAGGCGGGCGTTTGCGCTGGGATTCTGGTGAGCATATTTCTACAAGGGCTAAACGTGGAAACGAGACCCCCATAGAAGTTCTCCGTGATATTTTTACCGAAGCAAAAGCAGCTCATGGTGAATCACTGCGCAACGATGTTGTTTCAATGAGCCTTACTGGCTTTTATGGAATAGTTACAGAACCCGCACCTTATGGAGCACTAGTTAATGAATTCTTTGGAGCCAGCCAAGTTGCAGTTATGGATGATGGTTTAGCGGGTTTTCTCGGTGCTTTAGGTAACGAAGATGGTGTCACTCTCTCAGTTGGCGGAGGAGTTGTAGCAGTTGCTGGACGCCGCGGGAAATTTGCACATGCCGATGGCCTTGGACACATCTTTGGTGATGAAGGCGGCGGATTCTGGTTAGGCAAACATGTTCTAGAACGAGCACTTGCAGCTCGTGACGGTAGAGAAAAGGATTCTGCCCTTTTAGAATTCTTTGCTGGCGAGGTACAAGCATTCGATGCACTAGAAAGTAAAACCGGTGGTGAAGCACAAGGTCTTTGTATCAACACCGCAAGAAAGGCTCTAGAGGCTGCCGATGCGAAGATAGCAAGTGCTGTAACTATTCGCGATCGAGGAGCAGAGCAATTAGCGAAATCTGTTGCAGCAGCATGGCTAAAAACTGGTGGCTTAGCTAACGAAGGTTTATTGCTTTCTTTCTTGGGGGGCAATACGAAGAACAAAGGTTATGAAGAGGCTATCCGTCGCAGAGTTTCATCGCTTTTGCCACAAGCTCGTTTGGTTCCTGCAAAGGGCAATCATCTAGATGGCGCCATTGCAGTTACACAAATCATGCAAAGTGATTCAGCACCCCTACTTCGATGGTGGCGTCAATCGTAATTGTGCTGGTGCTCCTGCAGGAACAACTGGTTTGCTAGGAAATATTTGATCTATGCGTTTATATCCTTCAGATTGTGAAGGACGTTGATCTGCATCTGACTTATTAGGCCACATCGACAATGCCCTTTCAGCTTGAGCAGTAATTGTGAGTGACGGGTTGACACCTAAGTTGGCAGTAATTGTTGAGCCATCGATAACGTGCAACGTTGGGTAATTCCACACTCGATGATAGGGATCGATGACACCTGTTTTCAGAGAATCTCCGATGACACAACCTCCGACAAAGTGCGCAGTGAAAGGTGCATTGATGAGATCCCCAACGTGTCCTCCGGCCACTCCGTTGTACTTTTCGGCAATGTGGCGAGCTGTTTGATTAGCAGCTGGAATCCACGTGGCATTGGGATGATTGGGATCATTCTTGGAAGTCAAGTGCCATCCAAATATTCCGCGTTTTCCGTGCACTGAAATAGATGAATCAACATTTTGCATGACAAGTGCGATCACAGTTCGTTCACTCCAGTGGCGAACATTCAGAAGTTTGGGAAGCAGACCCGGATGTCTCAATAGAGTTCGCAACCATTGCTTACGACGGATTTTCGATGAACTGCCATCTGTCATGAGAGTTTGCATCAAACCCATGAAGTTGCTTCCTTTGCCATAACGAACAGGTTCCACATGCGTATGTTCATCAGGAAAGAAGGAAGAGGTGATAGCCGAACCTTTGCTGAAATCTATATCCGTATTTGGCATAGTCGCACCTACTAGGGACTCACTATTTGTGCGAGAGAGTTCGCCCAGTTGATGTGAAAGATTAGGAAGGACTCCAGAATCCTTCATTTTATGCAAAAGTTTTTGGGTATTAAATGTTCCAGCAGCAACGATTACTTGCGAGGCCGTTAGTGTGCTGGATTTCGAAAACCATTTCCCCGTTTTTTCTGTGGTTATCTTCCAGTTGTCATCAGGGAGTTTTTCTATCTTTGTGACAGTAGTGAGTGGGAAAACTTTAGCTCCAAATTTTTCTGCAAGCCCAAGATAATTCTTAGGGAGAGTATTTTTCGCATTGTGGCGACAGCCCGTCATGCACGCACCACATTGCAGACATCCATCACGATCTGGTCCGACTCCACCAAAGAATGGATCCTTAACTTTTTCTCCGGACTTATTGCCAAAATGAATTCCTAGTGCTGCCATCTTGAATGTGTGCCCGACGCCCATAGATTCTGCAACACTTTTGATAGCAGCATCACTTGGGGAGAAATATGGATTCTCCACGACCCCCAACATGCGTCGTGCTTGGTCATACCAAGGTTCTAGCTCTTGCTTCCAATTTGTAATATTTGCCCACTGAGGATCATTGAAATAATCATCAGTAGGTTGATACAAAGTATTTGCATAGACCAATGAACCTCCGCCTACTCCAGCACCAGCGAGAATTAAAACGTCAGGAAGTACATGGATGCGCTGAATACCCAGCAGCCCTAATTTAGGAAAGAAAAGAAACTTGCGCAGTCGCCAAGACGTTTTTGGGAAATCTTTATCGGAAAAGCGCCGCCCGGCCTCAAGGACCGCAACTGAATAACCTTTTTCAATTAAGCGAAGAGCCGATACTGAACCACCGAAACCAGAGCCAACGATGATGACGTCGTAGTCTGGTTTCATTCTCTAAATCTCGATTCCGCTCGTATCTTCATCTCGTATTGTCCAACTTGTTCCATAAGATTCAAGTAGGTCAAGGAAAGGTTTTGGCTCAAACCACTCAGGTCCAGCAACACCTGATGGTTGCCAGATCCCTTTATGGATGAGTTCCATGGCAATTACAGGATTGACTGCGGTCTGCCATACAACTGCTTGATCACCATATTCAGCCATGGACCAAGCATTATCAACAACGTTGTATAGATAGCAGGCGTAAGGCTTTCCTTCTTTATCTAAACCTTTAACGAGGGCACCAGCACAAGTCTTACCGCGCATGCGCTCACCCAACGTAGCTGGATCAGGCAGTGATGCTGCCAGTAGGTCTCTTGGTGAAACAGAAACGCCTTGCACATCAACGTTTTCTTTTCGATCCATTCCCAACATGTGAATTGTTTTCAGCGTTGTGATGAACTGTGCGCCAAGTCCGTACTTAAAATTAACTTTTTTCGCATCCACTTTTTGAGGAATGAGGACAACTTCTTCGTGTTCGACGTTAACGCACTCAACGGGTCCAATTCCTTCTGGGAAATCAAATATTTCGATCTCGCTAAATGGCTCGGTCGTAAACCATCCGCGCCCATCTTCCCAAACCAACGGCGGGTTGAGACATTCTTCGATTGTTGTCCAAATCGAAAAAGATGGAGCAAAGTTGTGACCTTCAACAGTTAAGTTTGAACCATCAAGAATGGTTATTGAATCTAGTCGACTAAAGAGAAAGTCCGAGGCGTAGCGAGCAAAAACATCGCTCATGCCTGGTTCAATTCCCATTCCAACAAGGGCATAAATCCCACGCTCTGACCAATTCCAGTCGCGGGCAAATTGCTCATCACCCAACTTCACTCCGGTTTCCGTGTTCGGATAGTGAGGATGTGGGCGAGAAAGCGACATAGCCATGTCTATGTAATTTGTGTTTTCAATTTCGCAAGCCAAGAAAATTGGCATAACAAACCGAGGGTCAACTGCATTGATTACAACATCAGGTGCTGCTTTGCGAATGAGTTCGCGTATATCTTCAAGTTCTGCGGCATTAACTCCTGCTGCTGAAAATCGTGGATCCTTGACGCGAGCGACAGCTTCTTCGGCACGGCTCAAATTACGATCGGCAATAACCATAGAAGTAATAAATGGTTTACGTGATGCGATATTTGCGATAGCCCTGCCAACGCCACCAGCGCCTATTACTAGCGCCTTCATTGTTGGCCTTTCATTGGGAAATTACTCCAGATCAGTTAGATTCCCTAGGCTAACCGATTATGTGAAATCTGCCAATTTCGCGCTGTACCCTTATCTATGTTTTAAAGTACTAAATAATTTGTCCCCGTAGCTCAGTGGATAGAGCAACCGCCTCCTAAGCGGTAGGTCGCAGGTTCAACTCCCGCCGGGGACACTAATGAGAAAGCGTAAAGCGCTTTAATGCTTTCGGTGCCCACCAATTTCGCTCACCAAATAGTCGCATGAGTGCAGGTACTAATAAAGCGCGAATTAATGTGGCATCAAGAATCACGGCAAATGCAACTCCAAAACCCATCAACTTAATCGAAGTGACCCCACTTGTAACAAAAGAAGCGAAAACCACAGCCAATAAAGTTGCCGCAGCGGTGATGATGCGTGCAGACCTCTGTAATCCGGTCGCCACAGATTCGGTATTAGATTTACCAGCAAGGTGTTCTTCGCGGATACGAGATAGCAAAAAGATTTCATAATCCATGGAAAGTCCAAAGACCACGACTGCAATCAAAATCGTAGTTCCAGTATCAATAGTCCCTGTCACAGTGAAATCGCCAAGGAGCCATTTGAGGTGACCATCGATGAAAACCCAGGTCAATGCACCAAGAGTTGCGACAAGTGAGAACCCATTAAGTATGACTGCCTTGATAGGTAAAATGATTGATCCAGTAAAGATAAAAATCAAAAGTAAAACGCTCAGTGCAATCCAGCCAAGAGCCCAAGGCAGTGTGTTCGCAATGCCATCTTGAGAATCGGTAAAATCAGCAGCTGGGCCGCCAATGAGAGTTCCAGCAGGGGCGCTAATTGCACGCAAGGCGTGGATCATCTCCTCGGCTTGAAGAGTTCTTGATGGCATCGATTGAACCGCGGTAATTCGCAAATCTGATTCAAACGTTTGTGCAGGGTTTACTCGAATGATTCCGTTTGTGCCTGCAACTTGCCTTACATATTGATCAACAAGTATTCCTTGCAAAGCACCATTTGGAATGATGATTTCCACAGGACTTCCTTCTTGACCACTGAATCGATCGGCAATAACTTGTGAAGCGATTGCAGCTTTGTTCGTGCTTGGCAAAACTCTGGCATCTATCTGTGCGAAAGCGATGTCTTTCATCGGTGCCGACAAAATGGCAAGAATGGTCAGTGACACCAGTACAACTGGTATTGGTCTGCGCATGACCATTCGTGCAGTAGCAGCCCAACGACCATCTTCCTTGGGAGTGATTCCGCTTTTGCGCACCACTCCTTTATCTACACGCGTTCCTAATATGGCCAAAATTGCAGGCAATGGAATCAGTGCACCAGCGATAGCAAGTGTGACGACAGAGATCCCTGCATAACCAAAGGACCTAAGAAAGGACAACGGGAAGAACGTCATTGCCAATAGCGTGACAAAGACAGTTACCCCCGAATAGAAAACTGTTTTACCAGCAGTGTCGACGGTTCGGACAACCGACTCCTCAACACTTTCACCTGCATGTAATTCTTCACGGAATCGGTTGACGATAAGAAGTGCATAATCAATTCCGAGGCCAAGGCCCAAACCAGTAATCAGGTTTAGTGCGTAGATGCTGACACTCGTGAAGAGAGAAAAGAAGAAAATTAGTAAAAAAGATCCGAGAATTGCACTAATTCCGACGACCAAAGGCATTGCTGATGCAACGAGTGCGCCAAAAACGAAGACTAAGAGAATAAAAGTTAAAGGGATAGAAATCGCTTCGGCAAGTGCTAGGTCCTTCGATATTTTCGAATTGAGTGCATGTGTAATAACTCCGCCACCAGATGCATAAACGTTTAAGGATTCAAATTTTCCATCGTACTTAGCTTGAATGTTTCGACCAACTTCACCAACTGCCGCGAAACCCGACTCTTTTGTGTAGATAAATAGAAATCCTGCTTTGTTATCTGACGAGGCAAGTGTTGGCACCTGCCCTGCTGACCAAAAAGATAAAGTTTTAGAAACACCGGGTTCTGCGGCGATCAGTTTTTCAAGGCGCTGTTCAGATTCTGCGACTGCCATATCAGTGATGTCGCGATTTCCGGCATCGATCACCAAAACTACGCCGGGATCTCTTACTTGGAAGTTTTTAGTCAAATATTTTGAAGCTTGAGCAGATTGACTCTTGGGATCGGAATACCCGCCACTATCGAGTTTTGAAAAAGACAGAGAACCTATGCCACCTGCAACGAGAACAAAGAGGATAAAAACGATGAGCGTAGATTTCTTACGCCGAACAATAAAGTGACCTAATGCGTTAAACATCTCCAACCTTCTTTTCAAAGACTGATCTGCTACTGATACTCTTGCTGCGATGAGTGAAATCTGGCCAAAGACCACTTCTGACGAAATTGATCCTCGAGTTGATCAAGAAGAAGAAAAGCGCCGCGAAGATGAGATTGCCTCAGATAAACCCCCGCACCATGAGTAGCAATAATTTTATTCAGTTTTCGCTGCCGGTGTGCTACTGCTCTCACTTGCAGGCTTAGGAACAATAGTATCTTTAGCCACACTTGATGTTGACGGTGGGGTTGTGGAACTTGCAGAATTCTTGGAGTCAGTTTTATAAAATCCGGAACCTTTAAATACAACACCAACGGCTGAATAGACTTTACGAACTTCCCCTTCACACTCTGGACAATGTGTGAGGGATGCGTCCGAGAAAGCTTGAAATACCTCAAACTCATGGGCACATGCGTTGCACGCATATTGATAGGTAGGCAACGCTTGTCCGTTCTCTTAGGTGGGCGGGCTAGAAGCCAAAAGGTCAGTTACAGCACTAGAGGTAAGTCTAAAGAAGTGAGACGATAGAGGCGAATTGGGACCATCGATGAGAGGGATGTGAGAGTGCGTAAAGGGTTTTGGGCCATTGGAGCCATGTTCTTGATGATTACTTCCACACCATTGGCTGATGCGAATCAGTTAGTAAGTACAACTCCTATTAGCGGCTCAACGATTTCAACAGCTCCAAGTGCTGTGACTATCACCGCGCAAAATACTTTAATGGACATGGGTAATTCGGTAATCGTCACCGATCCAACGGGTCATCAAGTCGATGACGGCACCCTCAGCGTTGCTGATACCAGCATTATGGTTGGGCTACCGGCGCTTTCTGTGCCTGGAATATATACAGTCACATATTCACTCCTGACCGACAACGATGTGCCTCTAGAAGGTTCCTATCAGTTCACTTTCAATGCACCATTGATAATTTCTTCACCTTCTCCTGCTGTCACACAGAGTGCAACACCTGAACCATCCGCGACGAGCACTTCGAGCACATCAACATTTGTGATCGGAATGCTATTTGCTGCCATGTTAGTTTTCTTCTTTCTCATTTATTACACTGTAAGAATTTTTAGAAAGCGATGATAAATCTTGCTGCATCTCTTCCTGTTTCCGGACCACTTGTAAGTGCCTTTGCAACTATAAGTAAATTTGCCGGCATCACGGCAAGTTTTGCTTTAGTAGGAACCCTTTTAGCTGCAGGATTTCTTTTAGAAGATAATGCAGGAACACTTTCGGCACCAGCTCTTAAGCTGCGCAAAATTGCCATGTGGTCAAGCGTTGTCTGGGGATTTGCGGTTATTGGTAACATTATTTTCACTCTTGCAAATATCTTAGGTTCATCTTTGGGAAGTGTTTTTCAAGGCTCTACGATTCGCTCTTTCGTTACACAAATAACTTTAGGGCAATATCTGTTTTTTCAATTATGTGTTGCGGTTGTCGCTGCAATAATTTCACCAAAATTGCACAAAGTTGGTGGTGCCATGCTTTTGCTCATTGGGGTCTTCTTCGGAATTCTCGCTCCAATATTTCAGAGCCATTCGGCATCAAGTGGTTCACATGCATTAGCAATTGGATCCTTGTGTATCCATGTTTTAGCTCTTTCGCTTTGGATCGGTGGAGTTTTCGCGTTAGGTTTGTTAGAGCCGCAAGATCGCGCCATCGCTACGCCTAGATTTAGCCAATTAGCTCTCTGGGCGGCTATCGGAGTTGTTGGAAGTGGTGTCGCAAATGCATGGGCTCGATTGAATTTTGCCGCAGCCTGGCACAGTAGTTACGCCATCGTCGTTATTGCTAAGTCAATTCTTACCATCATTCTTATCTATATCGGCTACCTTCATCGCAATAATCTTTCCTCCAAAAATGCTAAAGAAATTAATTGGCCTAAATTTGCACAATTGATCATGATCGAACTCAGCATCATGATCTTCACAGTTGCGCTGGGTGCGTGGTTATCATCAAATAAGCCACCTTCTCCTGCAGGAGATCCAAAATTTAGCGCTGCAATTACAGTTGCTGGTCTCCCTATGCCAGATGCGCCAACACTGAGTCGTATTCTCTTTTCTTGGAGCCCAGATGCGCTCTTCCTGGGAATTCTGATTCTTGCCGTAGCACTTTATGTGCGAGGAGTTTCAATTCTTAATGCTCGAGGAGATAAGTGGCCGATTCTTCGTACCGTGTCATTTGGCATCGGTATTGCTGCAATTGATTTTGCTACCAGCGGTGGTTTTGGTGTCTACGCACATTTTTCTTTCTATTTTCACATGATTGCGCACATGATTCTAGGAATGATTGCTCCGATAGCGCTGGTGCTTAGTGCTCCTATTACTTTGGCATTACGTACTCTCCCGCAAAGCCGTAATCACGAAGAACGCGGAATCCGAGGCACCCTCATCGCTGCATTACATTCAAAGTTAGCCGGTTTTTGGGTGAATCCGATTGTCGCCCTCTTGATTTTTGATGGTTCACTTTTCGCTCTCTACTTCACATCCCTCTTTGGTGGCATGATGCAAAGTCATACCGGCCACTTCGCCATGAATGTTCACTTTATTCTTGCCGGATTTCTCTTCTTTCATGTGATCATCGGGGTGGATCCAAATCCTAAGAAAGCGCCATATCTAGCCAGGATCGTTTTGCTCTTTGCAGCGATGAGCATTCACGCATTTTTTTCGGTGGCACTCATGTCCTCTACTTCTTTATTAGATGGTGGTTATTTTGCTCAACTGCAACGACCATGGGCTACAGACCTTCTTGCCGATCAACATTTAGGTGGCGCTATTGGTTGGGCGATGGGAGAGATTCCAATTTTGCTAGCGCTAATCGCAACATTCATTCTCTGGGTGCGAGATGACGGGCGAGAGGCCAAGAGAATAGACAAGAGCGCCGAACGGTTAGCTGCTATGGGACAACCAGATGAGTTAGCTGATTACAACGCTTATCTTTCCAACCTTGCACAAAGAGATCGAGGTAAATAATCTTTTTCATTCTTATGCGAATATTGAGGACTGGGGATCAGACCAGATCGAGACCGTTTTGAAAGTGCCTAAAGAGGCAGAGCGCTAGTTGACTATTTAGAAAACCGAACAATCAAATTTGGGGTAGCAGCAGCATTTAATGCAACATCATGGTCTTGTCTAGGAAGAGATTCGCTAGAAATCTCTCCAGCATACGCAAGTCCAAGTTTCCAACCAGAAAAATGTGAGAGGGCTCGGTCGTAGTGCCCGCCGCCTTGACCAAGACGATATCCATCACGATCTATATGAAGTGCAGGAACAATAATAATTTCAATTTCTGAAACGCTCTCATAAGGAGTTCCGGTTGGCTCCAAAATTTTGCCTCGAGCTTTCAAACTTTCTAGATTCCCGTCCCAAGAAATCCATTTCATCTGATCTCCTTCAACGCGAGGCAGAAGTACAGTGACTCCTCGCTTGAGTAACTCAGAATTTATCTCCTGTGTGCTGGGCTCTTCCCCGTAAGAGAGGTAGGAGGCAACTATTTTTGCATTCGTAAATTCTGGTGCGGATAAAACGTGTGAAAACGATTCTGGGATGAAACTCACTTTGCGTTCACGTCGAAAACGTTCCCGCAAGTGGGCCTTTTCATTCGCTTTTGGCACTTAAATCCCCTAGAAAGTTTGGTTTAACAAGTATGGTGTGATTATGTCAGAGCAAGTACGAGTCGATGAGTTTCTCACCGCGCTTCTTTCCATCTGCCGACCTTTAGAAGCTTTCGAATTACCTTTGCTCGACGCCCATGGAGCCACTTTGGCTCAAGATATTTATGCTGGTGAACGTTTAGTCATGCACTCTGGAACCCGGATTAGGTCAACCCATATCGGTTTAGCAGCATCAATCGGGCTAGGGCATTTGCCAACTCTTCCTCAACCTCGAGTTGTTATTCTCTCGGCTGGTCCTGATCTTGTGGAACCTGGCAAAACTCTTTCCGGTACTGAAGAATTTGAGACTAATTCTTGGTTACTCACAACAGCAGTTCGTGAAGCAGGAGCCGTGGGATATCGAGTTCACTCAATTCCTGATGATGAAGAGCAATTGAAAGCGTTGATGGAAGATCAACTAGTCCGGGCAGACCTTATTGTTGTAAGTGGTGAGCGAGGCGATGATTCTTTTGACCTCATCACTCGAGCGTTGAGCACGCTAGGTGAGATCACGACTGTAGATATAGCGATTGAAAACAGTGGACGTCATAATTACGGTCGCATAGGCCCAGATTCAACACCTGTTGTAACTCTTCCTGGCGATCCGATATCTGCATATATTTCTTTTGAACTTTTTGTAAGACCCATGATTCGTACGATGTTGGGCTCAGAAAATATTCATCGACCTTCGATCAAAGCTAAATTGGAAAAATCGGTCGGTTCGACAAAAGGCGCTCGCACTTATTTGCGTGCTTTCCTTTCTGAAGATGGAAAAACCGTTCGCGCTTTGAACGAACAAGAGGAGATGTCAACGCTGGCTCAAGCCAATGCGCTCATTTCAGTTCCAGAGGGTGATGCTGATTTGGCCGCTGGCAGCCAAGTCAATGTTGTTGTGCTGCGTCGTCGGTATTTCTAAGAGGTACTGATGTTAAATGGAAAAAAATCCTGGCCGGTAGTGATTCATTCAGGTGATGTGACTTTACGGCCGCTGCGTTTGCGAGATCAACGTCAGTGGAGCCAAGTTCGAAAAATAAATCGAATTTGGCTTACGCCTTGGGAGGCTACGCTGCCGCAGACTCCCGGGGAGGAAAGTTCTCGTGAGCTGCCTCATTACTTCGAGATGGTGAATGCATATAACCGAGAAGGTCGAGCCAATCGTTCGATCTCACTGATCATTTGGTATCAAGGTCAATTAGTTGGTCAGATTTCTATGGGCGGCATCATCCTTGGCGCCCTTCGTGGCGCACACATTGGGTATTGGATCGATGAACGCTTCGCAAATCGTGGAATTACCTCTCAAGCAGTGGAAATGCTGACCGAATTTGGATTTCGTTCCCTTCTATTACACCGCATTGAAATAAATCTGCGCCCAGAGAATGAGGCATCAAGGCGGGTTGCTGAAAAATGTGGTTACATCCTTGAAGGCCAACGCCCTCGTTACCTACACATAGATGGTCAATGGCGCGACCACCTCTGCTTTGTTAAAGAGAACCCCGAAATCCGATAGTCGGCGGCAGAAAGATTCTTTGCAAAATTGGCGCGTAAATACCTATCGGTATGAAATTCGCCCTCTAATCTTTGTACATCATGGCATCAGGAATCATTTATGTAGCCATCGTGGGGATGTGGGTCGCCTACTTCGTTCCGCGATGGGTTCATAGCCACGACGAATTTTCTGGAAAATCTGTCGAGCGATATAAAAGCGCTTTAAGAATTGTGGCAAGTGGTACTAGTGCTGAAAATAGTACTGCCAGCGGCATGTATACAGATTTGGACCGCGAATCCAAAATTGCACAGACTCTAATGCGCCGCAGAATTATTTTTGCATTACTAGCTTTCCTATTTATATTCTCATTGCTTGAGGTACTTGTGAATTCAGCACCTGCTGCGTATCCCTTCTTGCCGGTAAGTGGATTCGCAATCTATGTTGCCCAAGTTCGTCGCCAAACTATTGCAGAGCGTTTGCAACAGCGTCGTGTTATGCAATTGCAGCGGACAAATGCTGGAGTTTCACATACCAATTTGTCACAAGTAGTTTCGCCTCGTGAAGTTCGTGAACACTGGGTGCCATTAGCTGAACGCGAATTAACTGGTGTTGTTATATTGCCAAAAGGCTCTGCAGTTGATCGCAATGCTTGGCAACCCAAAGCTGTACCCGTGCCAACATACGTCAATGCTCCTAAAGCATTTCTTCCTAAACGTGTTATCGACTTAACAATTCCTGGTGTTTGGTCAGATGAACAAGAACGACTTGAAAAAGAAGCACTCGCCGCCGCCGCGCCTTCGCCCGATGAAGTATTTGATCAACAGTTGGCAGATGAAGCAGTACAACGGTTAAAGAACGCGTCTAACGAATAGCCTTCAAGAATTGGGGCTGTAGCGCAGTTGGTAGCGCGCCTCGTTCGCAACGAGGAGGTCAGGGGTTCGATTCCCCTCAGCTCCACTTTCTATATCCATGAGGGCAACCACATATGTGAATACCAAGAGTCATAAGTCATAACAGTGGCATTAAATAGGGGCAAGAAATAAAGAAAATTTGCAGCGATGAGAACAACAAAACTCACAATGATCCACTGCCGATTTCTGGACCGCGGTCTTTGACCTAAGAAGGCTTTTGCGCAATAAGTAAGAGCCAGTATTAAGAAAGGTTCAAAAACAATTGCGTAAAAAGAAAATACTGTGCGTTTTTGAAAGAAAAACCAGGGTAAGTATCCAGCCGCTATTCCCAGGAGAATAAGTCCGGCTCCTGCATCCGCTTTTCCTTTGGCAATACTTGAAATCCAGATCCCACAGACAGCGGCAATTGCTAATGTGCCGAGCCACCAGAGAAGTGGTGTTCCTAATGCTAAAACTTCTTGCGCGCACGAAGATGCTCCACAAGTCTTAGGCGAGGCATAGAAAAAAGAAGTGGGTCTACCCATCACCAGCCAACTCCATGGGTTGGCTTGATAAGAATGTTTTTTTACTAATCCCGTATGAAAGTTGAGCATCTCGGAGTGGTAGTACCAGAGAGAGCGAATTGAATTTGGAATAAATCCCCATGAAGTTGCATTCTCATTTGCCCAATTTCGATCCCACCCACGCGAACTAAGAAACCATCCACTCCAGCTAGAGATATATACCGCAAGTGGTAGAAAACCAAATTGACCAGTGCGCTTTAAAAAACTCTTGAAAGTAAATTCTTTTTTTGAGTAGTCGCGATAGAGAAGAAGCAAGGCAAATGCGATAAGAAAATAGACTCCACTCCATTTAGTGCCAATCGCAAGACCAAACCAAATTCCAGTCCACCAGAAGTGGCCCTTCATCCATGCAAGAACTGCTAGAAGAATAAAAAATGTCAGGAATGGGTCAAGTAATGCCGTACGCGAATGAACTAGGGCTAAACCATCTAGCGCCATCAAAAGTGCAGCTAAATTTGCATATCCCTGTGAGTGAAAAAGGCGACGAGCAATTTGCGCAACCAAAAGGATAGAAATAGAACCGACAACAGCAACGCTGATTCTCCAACCAAATTCGTTATTGCCAAAAAGTTTGATGCCAATACCGATTAACCACTTACCGATGGGGGGATGGACGATAAATTCGGGCGAAGACCCGTTGACTTCAACGCCGTACTTGAGTAAATCTCTTGCGTCATCAACGTAATAGACCTCATCGAAAACATATCCTCGAGGCGTGGAAAGATGCCAGATTCGCAACCCAAAGGAAAGTATCGCGATCATCATTGCTCCCATGACGTTAGCCTAAGGCGAGCGGGATGAATTCCTGAGAGGATTGACCCATGAGTTTAATTCTTGCGGCGACGCCATTGGGCAATGCAGCAGATGCAAGCGCTCGACTCAAGAGCGCAATTGAGACGACCTCAATTGTGGCCGCGGAAGATTCGAGAAAGTTTCATCGCCTTTGCTCGGACATCGAAGTTGAATTTAAAGGGCGTGTGATTTCCTTCTTTGAAGGTAATGAGCAAGAACGCACCCCAGAGCTGCTGACAATTTTGCGAAGTGGTGGCACAGTGCTTGTTGTTTCAGATGCGGGCATGCCAACGATTAGCGATCCTGGCTATCGGCTTATGCGTGATGCGATTGCTGAGAATATTCCCGTTTCTGTAATTCCGGGCCCCAGTGCACCAACGATGGCACTTGCACTTTCTGGACTTCCAACCGATCGATTTACTTTTGAAGGTTTTTCCCCGCGAGCCGCAGGTGCCCGCCAGAAGTTTTTCGAAGAACTAAAATTCCAAGAGCGCACCGTAATTTGGTTTGAGGCACCGCATCGATTAGCCGATGCACTTTCCGATGCAGTGGCAATCATTGGTAGCCAACGCCAAGCTGCAATTTGTCGCGAAATGACAAAGCGCTACGAAGAGACCATTCGCGGCACATTAGGAGAACTTTTAATCTGGTCTCAAAGTCAGGAAGTTTTAGGCGAAATTACGATGGTGATGGCTGGTGCTCCCCAAGGAGAAGAAAGTCGATCAACTGCTGCAATCGTTGCTCGAGTCAATGAATTTGAAGCAGCGGGGATGGATCGAAAATCAGCGATTGCGACTGTGGCTGATGAGTTCTCTCTTGCTAAGCGTGTAGTTTTCGCGGCGGTCGTGGATGCGAAATCAACCTCTAAGATATCCACGTGAGCCCAGCCAAAGAAAAAGCGTTCTACTTAACAACGCCTATCTACTATGTCAACGATGCACCTCACATCGGGCATGCATATACGACAGTTGCTGGTGACGTACTTACACGTTGGCATCGTCAACGTGGAGAATCAGTGTGGTTTCTTACAGGGACCGATGAGCACGGACAAAAAGTCATGCGTACTGCAGCCCAAAACAACACTCCACCCCAAGATTGGGTTGATCGATTAGTGGAAACTGCTTGGAAACCCAATTGGCGCGCTCTGAATATTGCTAACGATGACTTCATTCGCACAACAGAAGTGCGTCATACCGAACGTGTTCAACGATTTTTGCAAGGTCTCAAAGACTCGGGGCACATTTACGCTGGTAAATATGAAGGCCCCTATTGTGTTGGTTGCGAAGAATTTAAACTCGATGGCGATCTGATTATTTCCAACGGCGAAAAACTTTGCCCAGTTCATAGCAAGCCTGTTGAGTTAGTCAATGAAAACAATTGGTTCTTCCGCCTATCTGAATTTGCCGCTCCATTGCTTGCTCGTTATCGGGAAAATCCAGAGGCATGTCAACCCGAGAGCGCACGAAATGAAGTCATCTCATTTCTAGAAGGAACAGTTCAAGATTTATCAATCTCGCGATCTACTTTTGATTGGGGCATTCCAGTTCCTTGGGATACCGACCAAGTTGTATATGTTTGGTTTGATGCGCTGCTCAATTACGCAACTGCTGTGGGCCTAGGCGATGAGCCAACCAGTGAAGGTGGCAAGAAATTTGCTCAGACTTGGCCTGCCGATGTGCATTTAGTTGGAAAAGATATTTTGCGTTTTCATGCAGTTATCTGGCCAGCAATGCTGATGGCAGCCGGACTGCCCGTGCCGAAGAAAGTCTTTGCACACGGCTGGCTTCTTGTTGGTGGAGAAAAAATGAGCAAGAGCAAACTCACTGGTATTGCTCCCAGCGAGATTACGGATCACTTCGGCGTTGATGCTTTTCGTTACTACTTCTTACGAGCAATTCCATTTGGAAGTGATGGATCTTTCTCCTGGGAAGACATGTCCGCGCGATATACCAGCGAGCTAGCAAATGATTTTGGAAACCTAGCATCACGTTTAGCTGCCATGGTTGAAAAGTATTGTGGGGGAGTTTTACCTTTGCCCAGCTCAGATGCTGAGTTGCAAACTGTGCTTTCCTCAACTGTCGAAAAGGCAGATGCATCCATGTGCGCTTTAGATTTTCAAGGCGGAATCAATGCGATTATGGATTTCTGCAAACGAGTCAACGGTTATGTCACCGAGAAAGAACCTTGGGTACTTGCCAAAGATCCTGGCAAGAAAGCAGAACTCGAAGGCGTTCTCTATAACACGGCAGAATCGCTGCGCGCTTTGGCAGTATTACTCAATCCAGTAATGCCGCAAACGTGTGAAATTCTTTGGCAGTCTCTAGGCGCAAACGAATCTATCGGTTCAATTAACGATCAATCCATTTCTAAAGTCGCTACATGGGGACAACTTCCGGCAGGTTCGATTATTCAAAAAAGTGCAGTGTTGTTTCCGCGGTTAGAAGCCAGCGAATAACTTCGATGGCAGATCGCCACAATCGAGAACTTGATCGTCCGCTGGCACCATTGCCACGACCTCTGCCCGTTGCAACAGTTGATTCACATGCTCATCTAGAAATAGTTACTGATGCTGCACCAGATTCGCTAGAAGTGGGAGAAGTTTTAGCCCAAGCCAAGTCAGTAGGAATCAACCGTGTTGTGCAGGTGGGTTATTCGGCAGAACAATCGCAATGGTGTGTTGATGCTGCACAACATTGGGTGGGATCAGTCTTAGCTGCAGTTGCACTTCATCCCAACGAAGCTCCTGTTGTGAAGGATCTGGCTTACGATTTTTCAATTATCGAAAAGCTGGCTCAGCATCCACGAGTCAGAGCCATTGGCGAAACGGGTTTGGATTATTTTCGGACTGAACCTGAGTTACGAAATATTCAGCAAGAATCCTTTAAGTGGCATATTCAATTAGCTAAAAAGACGAACAAGGCGCTGGTTATCCATGACCGAGATTCACATGCAGATGTCCTTTCCATTCTTCTTGAAGTAGGCGCACCGGAAAAAACCGTTTTTCATTGTTTTTCTGGAGATGTTGAAATGGCAAAGACCTGCATTGACCGTGGGTACGTGCTTTCATTTGCCGGAACTCTGACATTTAAGAACGCTCCGCAATTGCGAGAAGCAGTGAAATTAGTGCCTCATGAACAATTATTAGTTGAAACGGATTCTCCATTTCTCGCTCCGATGCCCAATCGCGGATCTCACAATTCACCAGCTCACATCGCCACTATTGTGCGAGCGATGGCCGATGAACGCAATGAAGATTTAGGTGAATTAGCAAGTGCGCTGAGCGTAAATGCTGAACGAATTTTTGGATCTTTTGCCTAATGACGACACTTTTAGGTGCAACTGAGATACGCGCTCTTGCTGCAGCGATGGATCTCAAACCAGCCAAAGCATTAGGACAAAACTTTGTCATCGATGCAAATATCTGCCGCAAAATTGTTCGACTTGCTGATGTTAGATCTAGCGACATTGCCCTTGAGATAGGACCCGGATTAGGATCCCTCACGCTGGCATTACTCGATGAAGCAGCACACGTTATTGCCGTGGAAATTGATTCACGTTTAGCTTCCCAGCTGCCCGTGACTATTGCTTCACATTCAGATAAGAAATCAAACCTTACGGTCATCCAAGCAGATGCACTCGGTATCAATGAGTTACCTATGCAACCCAATGTTTTAGTGGCAAATCTTCCTTATAACGTTTCAGTGCCCGTCTTATTGCATTACTTGGAAACTTTTCCTACTTTGCGTTCGGGTGTAGTGATGGTCCAAGCAGAAGTAGCAGATCGGCTTGTCGCCCAACCTGGTAAGAAAGATTACGGAATTCCCAGCGTTAAAGCCGCATGGTGGGCACAGATGTCACACGTTGGCGGAGTGTCACGATCAGTTTTTTGGCCGGCACCCAATGTGGATTCCAAATTAGTCGGCTTCACTCGTCGTGATACACCTGGCGATGAAGCGCTGCGTTTAGAAGTTTTTGCTGCAATTGATGGCGCATTTGCCCAACGTCGAAAAATGTTGCGCTCGGCGCTCAAAGATTGGTTGGGCAGTTCAGCGATTGCTGAATCGGTTCTGGTTAAAGCGGGCATCGACCCCACTCTTCGCGGGGAAGCGCTAAAAATTGAACACTTTTGTGCCATTGCAATTGCAAAACGAGAATTAGGAATAGGGTCATAACATGACAGGAATTGATGCACGAAGTGTTGTTGTGCGTGTTCCCGCGAAAGTGAATTTGCAATTATCAGTTGGACCGAAAGAGGAAGATGGATTCCACGGAGTGGTCACAATTTTTCAAGCCATTTCACTCTTTGATGATGTCACGGTTTCCGTAGCGCAAGTTGGCTCTGGTATTAACGTTTCGGTGGCAGGAGATCATGTTCAAGGCGTACCAAGTGATGCCACAAATCTTGCAGCAAAAGCAGCTTTGCTAATGTGTGATATTTATGAAATTGAGCCCGATCTTTCTATTCAAATAAAGAAGTCAATCCCCGTGGCTGGGGGAATGGCAGGTGGAAGTGCTGATGCAGCAGCGACAATTGTTGCGATAGATGCTCTGTTTTCACTAGGTCTTTCTCGTGAAGAGATGCATGAGGTTGCTGGAAAAATTGGTAGCGATGTGCCATTTATGTTAACTGGTGGTACTGCAGTTGGAATTGGGCGTGGAGATAAAGTCACATCGGCCCTTTCTCGGGGAAATTATTATTGGGTTCTGGCTTTATCTAGTAGTGGGCTTTCAACTCCAGCAGTTTATGGTGAGTGTGATCGATTACGTGCTGGAATGGAAGTCGCACAACCTCGGGCTAACGATCAAATTCTGCAATCTCTGCTCTCTGCCGATGCTGTTTCCCTTGGGAAAGAGTTAACTAATGATTTGCAGGCAGCAGCTTGTTCGTTACGTCCAGCACTTCGATTAATTTTGGATGTGGGAAGTGAATATGGAGCACTTGGATCAATCGTTTCCGGATCAGGTCCTACAGTGGCATTTCTTGTTTCTGACGAAGAACACGCTTTGGATTTAGCTGTTGCTTTGACTTCAAGCGGAGTTGTTGGAAGCGTTACTCGAGCTAGCGGTCCAGTACACGGCGCAAAAGTTATAGAAGTTTCTTAATCCTGTTCGTCAAAGGGCGCAGCAAGTTCGCTCAGCACTGCAGCTAATTGCGCACGTTCTGCTTTGCTCAGTGATTTGAGAAATTCACGTTCACGGGTAAGCAAATCTTCCATCGCAGCATCTACCGCGCGCATTCCACTTTTTGTGAGCTTGACCAAACTCCCTCGTCCATCATTGGGATCAGCTTTACGAGTAATTAATCCAAGTTCTTCTAATCGATCAAGGCGATTTGTCATGGTTCCACTAGTGACCATTGTTTCTTGCATGAGTTGACCCGGGGAGAGTTGGTAGGGATCTCCCGCTCGACGAAGTGCAGCCAAAACATCAAATCCCCATGTATCAAGGTCTGCAAATGCATTTCTGCGTGCAATATCTAGATGGCGGGCAATTCGAGTAATGCGGCTGAGGACTTCAAGGGGGGAGAAATCCAGATCTGGGCGCTCGCGTTTCCACGCAGCCACGAGGCGATCGACTTCATCACGCATAGCGGGCTCGAATTCTTGCGAGAAAGATTCTCATAGGAGCTAACGGTAGTGGTCAAAAGTACCCCTGCCGATACGGGAGAATACGGGTTCCGCCATTGTGTAGTGGCTAGCACATGGGCCTTTGAAGCCCAGGGTCCAGGATCGATACCTGGTGGCGGAGCAACTTGATTGCGAAGCTCGAAGTATTGGCGGAGCAATTAGGCTATGACGGGTAAGGATCCATTAGCGATAGCGGTGGGAGCACGACTTGAACAATGTGAACCGGCTTGATTGCGTAATCGTCCTAGCGGCCGGTGAAGGCACGCGCATGAAATCTTCAACGCCTAAAGTTTTACATTCCATTGCAGGTCGCACGCTTCTGGGACACGTTCTTACAGCAGTACATGAATTATCACCAAAAGAGATTCGCGTTGTTGTTGGATCTGGTCGTGAAAAAGTGGAAGAACACCTTGCCAGCGTTTCACCAAAAGCGATTACGGTTTTTCAAGAGCACCGCGGTGGAACCGGACACGCAGCCCAATTAGCCCTCGCCGATCTTGGAAAAACAGGAACTGTCTTAATTCTTGCAGGAGACACTCCGCTACTTTCGAGCAGCTCACTCACACAATTGATCGCAGCCCATAATGAAGGTGGCGTCGCTGCAACTGTGTTAACCGCAGAACTACCAGACCCAACAGGTTATGGTCGAATCATTCGCAGCGATAACGGAGACCTGCTTCGCATAGTAGAAGATCGAGATGCCAGCGAAACTGAGCTCCAGATAGAAGAAATTAACTCAGGCGTTTATGTCTTTGACTTAGCTAAGTTGCAACTATCCATTGGCAAACTCATCAATAGCAACGCCCAAGGCGAACTTTATTTAACTGATGTGATTGAACTACTTCGCAAAAATGGGGATCGAGTGCTTCCTGTTATCACTCCTGATTCAGTTGAAATCCTTGGGGTAAATGATCGGGTGCAACTAGCAGAATGTGCAGCGTTAATGCGCGATCAAATAAATGATCAGTTAATGCGTGAAGGTGTCACAATGATTGACCCAACAACTACATGGATTGATGCAACCGTGAAGATTGCTCCCGATGCTCTCATTTATCCGGGGACAGCTTTATCTGGCTCAACAACTATTGGCAAAGGAGCGGTAATTGGGCCTCGCTCGACATTGATTGACTGCACAGTTGCTGAAGGCGCCAGTGTCCTTGAGTCATATTGCACCGGCGCAACGGTGGGACCACACGCAAAAGTCGGACCTTTTACTTTCTTGCGTGCTCATTCGGTTTTACTTTCTGGCAGCAAGGTTGGCGCGTATGTGGAGATGAAAAATTCCACCGTTGGAGAAGGTTCCAAAGTTCCACACCTTTCCTACGTTGGCGATGCCACTATTGGCGAAGGAACAAATATCGGGGCCGGCACAATATTTGCCAATTACGATGGAGAAAAGAAGTACCCAACACAGGTGGGTAACCACGTCCGCCTTGGTAGCAACACAGTGCTTGTGGCTCCGGTGAGCGTTGGAGATGGCGCGTACACCGCAGCAAGTTCCACGATCACCGAAGACGTGCCAGCCGGTGCGATCGGAGTTGGCCGATCTAAGCAAAGAAATGTCTTAGGGTGGGTACTAAGAAAACGTCCTGGAAGTAAATCAGCAGATGCCGCCCAATCCAGTGCCGAGAAAGGAAAACCAACTTCATGAGCGAACTTAAACTCGCCTCCGAAAAGCGTTTGCGAATTTTTAGTGGTCGCGCTTTCCCCGAGTTAGCAGAACAAGTCGCAGCAGAATTGGGTATTCCTTTAACGCCAACATCGGCATATGACTTTGCTAATGGTGAGATTTTCGTTCGCTTTGAAGAAAGTGTTCGTGGAAGTGATGCATTCGTAATTCAAAGCCATGCCAGCCCAGTCAATAAGCACATCATGGAACAGTTGATCATGGTCGATGCGCTCAAGCGTGCATCTGCAAAAAGAATTACCGTTGTCGCTCCCTTTTATGGTTACGCCCGCCAAGATAAGAAGCATCGCGGACGCGAACCAATTACTGCTCGCTTGATGGCAGATCTTTTTAAGACTGCCGGCGCCGATCGCTTAATGGTCGTTGACCTGCATACTTCTCAAATTCAAGGATTCTTTGATGGTCCAGTGGATCATCTCTTTGCGCTACCGCTACTTGCTAACTATGTAGGGTCAAAAGTTGATCGCTCACGTTTAACAATCGTCTCTCCAGATTCTGGTCGCGTACGCGTAGCTGAACGTTGGTCTGATCTCCTAGGTGGCACGCCTATCGCTTTCATTCATAAAACTCGTGATCCACGCATCCCTAATGAATCTGTAACTGGACGAGTCGTTGGTGATGTGCAAGGCCAAACATGCGTTGTTATTGATGACATGATCGATACCGCTGGCACGATTACAAAAGCTGTAGATGCGCTCTTTGCCGATGGGGCAAAGGAAGTAATAATCGCCGCAACACATGCAGTTCTTTCCGGACCTGCGGTTGAGCGACTCAAGAATTCAGGTGCCAGCGAAGTTGTTATTACAGATACCTTGCCAATCCCTGAAGATTGCCGTTTCGATGGTCTGACTGTTCTGCCGATCGCACCTCTTTTGGCGCGGGCAATCCGAGAAGTGTTTGAAGACGGCTCAGTCACCAGCCTCTTTGATGGCATGAGCTAGAGCGGATTTGCTCTAAAGCTCCTTGGTTAGATAACCTTTCGCCAGTTCCGGCGAGGGTAAGCACACCGTAATCGACGGCTTGTGAAGGTCGACGATTTAAATGTGCGCTCTTGTTGAAACCAACGTGTTCAATCCGAAGGTTCTAGAGGAGATTAAAAATGGCCGAGATCAGCATCAATGGCGTGAGCCGTACCGAATTTGGTAAAGGCGCAGCACGTCGCGCACGTCGCGATGGATTAGTTCCTGCTGTTATCTACGGCCACGGTGCAAAGCCTGCACACATTGCGTTGCCTGCTCGCGAACTCGGCACCGCACTTAAGACCACCAACGTTCTCCTCGACATCGTTGTAGATGGCAAAACAGAATTAACTCTTCCTAAAGCAATTGTTCGCCATGCTATTAAGGGCACTCTCGAGCACGTTGACCTTGTCATCGTTCGCCGTGGAGAGCGCGTTGTTGTCTCTGTCCCAATTCATACCTCTGGTGAATACGACCGCGACGGAATTCTTGAACACAACAACACAACAATTGAAGTTGAGACCGAAGCAACGTCGATCCCAGGCTTCTTGCCATTGGATCTCACTGGCCTAGTTGCTGGACTTTCACTCTATGCAGAAGATGTAAAGCTTCCTGCAGGCATGACACTTATCAGCGATCCTCGCATGGTAGTTGTTCATCTTTCAGTTCGCTCAAGCCATGATGATCTTGAAGTTGCAGCAGCACCTGCTGCAGATGGCGCAGCACCTGCTGCAGATGGCGCAGCACCTGCAGCAACTGAGAAGAAGGATGCCTAACTTACGCATTTAGTACGCTCTTTGATTGATTCGACAAGTACCCTGTAGCCATGCCAAATGAGGTGTGGCTCGTCGTCGGATTAGGAAATCCAGGAGATGACTACACCTCCACCCGCCATAACATTGGCCAGATGGTTGTAGATGAATTAGCAACTCGTTATAAATCTCGATGGAGCACGCACAAATCTCGTACCAGCGTTGCAGCGCTCAAAATTGGTGTTGGAGATGGCGCTGCTTCGGTCATTCTTGCTAAGTCTTTAGGTTTTATGAATGAAACCGGTGGACCCGTTAAGGCGCTCGCTTCTTTCTACAAAATCGAACCTGCACATGTGATTGTGATTCATGATGAACTAGACATCCCTTTTGCAGCGATACGAGCCAAAATTGCTGGCGGGGATAATGGACACAATGGATTGAAATCTCTGACATCTGCATTTACAACCGCTGAATATTTCAGAATTCGGATGGGGATTGGACGTCCAATGGGCCAACAAGATCCCGGTGATTTCGTTCTCAAAACCTTCGCAAGTGCTGAGAAAAAAGCGCTACCTGAATTCATAGATCGGGGTGCGGATTCTGTCGAATCTCTTGTCACCCGAGGCCTCGAAATTACGCAACAAAATTTCAATATCTAAGATTTTCCGCATCAAATCTCTCTAGACGTCCAGGCTAGGGGTCTATTAAGATCGCCGCCATGACCTCACGCAAAGATCACAAAATTATCCTCGAAGAATCCGAGATGCCAACTCAGTGGTACAACTTGATCGCTGATTTGCCATCACCGCCACCACCACCGCTTCACCCAGGAACTCACGAACCTATTGGGCCAGAAGCACTTGCACCTTTGTTCCCAATGGAATTGATTATGCAGGAAGTCACTGCAGAGCGTTACATCGATATTCCAGAAGCAGTACAAGAGATTTATCGTCTATGGCGTCCATCTCCACTCTTTCGTGCACATAATTTAGAAAAGGCACTTGGCACACCTGCTCGTATTTATTACAAATACGAAGGCGTAAGCCCTGCTGGTTCACACAAGCCAAATACTGCTGTGCCACAGGCTTATTACAACTCACAAGCAGGAATTAAGAAATTGACAACTGAAACTGGCGCCGGCCAGTGGGGCACTGCACTTTCATTTGCATGTGCACTATTTGGAATGGATCTTGAGGTTTGGCAAGTGGGTGCCTCTTACGATCAAAAGCCTTACCGCCGCATGATGATGGAACTCTTCGGCGCAAAGGTGCACCGTTCTCCATCTAACTTAACCCAAGCCGGTCGCGATCAATTAGCCAAAAATCCAAAACATACGGGTTCTTTGGGTATTGCAATCAGTGAAGCAGTAGAAGTGGCTGCACAAGATCCAGCAACCAATTACGCACTTGGTAGCGTGCTCAACCACGTACTGTTGCACCAGACAATCATCGGAGAAGAAGCCCTTAAGCAATTTGCCAAGGTGGGCGACTACCCAGATGTAATTGTTGGTTGCACAGGCGGAGGTTCAAACTTTGCGGGTCTTTCCTTCCCATTTATTCGCGAAAATCTAACAAAGGGAAAGAAAACTCTCATTCGCGGAGCAGAGCCTGCTTCATGCCCATCATTAACTCGCGGCGAATATCGCTATGACTTCGGTGACACCGCAGGAATGACTCCTTTGATGAAGATGCACACGTTGGGTCACGACTTTGTTCCAGACCCAATTCATGCTGGTGGCCTTCGCTATCACGGCATGGCTCCACTGATCTCACATGTGTATGAATTGGGATTAATGGATGCTGTGGCTGTTGGCCAACTTGATTGCTTTGCTGCTGGTGTGCAATTTGCTCGTACTGAAGGAATTGTTCCGGCACCAGAGCCAACTCATGCTCTTGCTGAAATCATTCGTTTGGCAAAAGAATGCAAAGAAACCGGAGAAGAGAAAGTTCTTCTTACTGCCCTTTGTGGACATGGGCACTTTGACTTAGCTGCATACGATGCATATCTGGGTGGAAACATGGTTGACCATAAACTCTCAGATGAATCTATTGCTGCAGCGATGGCAACCGTTCCACAGATCTAGTTCAACCAGTATTACGCAGCCCTGCTGCGACGCCGTTGATGGTTAACAAAAGCGCGCGTCGTAGCAGGGGATCTGCATCAGGACCGGCATGACGAACACGTTCCAACAAATTTACCTGCAGAGAATGCAATGGGGCAAGGTAGGCATCTCGTACTTGCAGAGTTCGTGCTAACAGTGGTTGATCACCGAGAAGTTCACTCTTATTTGTTAATTTCAAAATTTCATCTTTGGTTAACTCAAATTCTGCGCGGATGGTGTTCAGAAAGTGTTGAAGTTCCTGTGGGACCAGACGAGAGACATACCGTTGTGCAGTATCTAGATCTGTCTTAGTCAGAGTCATCTCAACATTGCTAATGAAAGTCCTAAAGAAGTGCCACTCCTTCAGCATTTGCGCTAACACTTCGCTCTTGCCAGATTCACGTGCAGCTTTAAGGCCGCTACCCACGCCAAACCATCCGGGAACGATCTGTCGTGATTGTGTCCAACCAAAGACCCAAGGAATTGCTCGCAAACCTTCAAGGCCGATGCTGGCATCTGGACGACGTGAAGGACGTGAGCCAAGAAAAAGTTCTCCGAGTTGTTCAACGGGAGTTGAAGCATAGAAATACGCTGGCAAATCTGGATGATCAACGAGGGCACGATATGAAGCAAAAGATTTCTCGCTCACAAGATCCATGCACTCATTCCACTGTGCAAGATCTTTTGGACTTTGGCGAGGGCCGCGATTGAGCACCGTTGCCTCAAGTGCTGCTGCAAGGGAGAGCTCTACATTCTCACGAGCAAGTGAAGGCAGTGCGTATTTATCGCTGATAACTTCACCTTGTTCAGTCATTTTGATTTGTCCATCTACCGAACCCCAAGGAAGTGCGATGAGTGCGTCATATGTTGGTCCGCCACCTCGGCCAACTGATCCACCTCGGCCGTGGAATAAACGCAACTTCACACCATGTTTCATTGCAACATCGCGCAAGCGACGTTGAGCCCGGTGAATCTCCCATTGGCTCGTCGCAATTCCTGCATCTTTATTCGAGTCGGAATATCCAAGCATGACTTCTTGCACCTCACCCCGAGCTTTAACAAGGCTTCGGTAATGAGGTTGACTCAATAACGCTTCAAGAATGTGATCAGCAGAACGAAGTTCGGCAACAGTTTCCAACAGTGGAGCAAATCCAATAAGTGCCTTACCTATTGTCAGATCTACAAGTCCAGCTTCTTTGGCAAGCACAACTGCAGCGAGTAAATCATCAGCACCCTTTGTCATCGAGACTATGTAGGTTTCAATTACTTCTGGCCCAAAACGATCAAGAAGATCTCCAATAGCCAAGAACGTATCGAGAGTTTTCTTTCCTTGCGCATCTAAAGAATTGGAGTTGCAGTGGTTTGGTTTGAGTAATTCTGCGCTTAGTAATGCATATCGTTGATCAGGAGCCAACGAGGCATAATCTTTTGAAATATATTGAGCAAGCAAGTGATGGTGTGCTTGTGCGTGTTCTCGAATATCCATGGTCGCATGAGTCAGACCAAATGCCGCAACTGTGCGTATTGTGCGCTCAAGAAGGCCCGTGGCAATGAGTTCGCCTCGGTGAGCTAATAGTGAATCGCGCATCATGGTTAAATCTGCGAGAAGTTCACGTGTGTCCTGATAGTCGCGGTGGGCTACATGCGGGCCACCTTTTGCATGGCGCTCTCTTGTGAGATTCAAGCGATGCACAATCGCAGTTGCTTTGAGGCGATAAGGCTCTTCAGCATTAATTCTGCGATAGCGAGCTTCAATTTCAGGAATGTTTACTAAATCTTTTTGAACCGATTCAAGAAGCTCATCTGAAACTCCAGCAATGCGAGTAGAAATCGAAAGTATTTGGCGAATCTCCGCCATCGCAGCAAGAGTTACTCGAATCGAGTGGCCTACTTGCAGCACAATCGTTTGACGCGTGACATCTGCTGTCACATTTGGATTGCCATCTCGATCCCCACCTATCCAAGTTCCAAATGAGAGTGGACGGCTAGTTGGTGGTAAATCAAAACCAATGCGCTTCATTTCACGGGCAAGTTCATCCAGGACTTCAGGAATTGTTAACGTAAATAGATCATCAAGGTAATAAAGGGCGTTCATCGCTTCATCTAGCGGCTCTGGCGCCCCAAGCCTTAATTCATCAGTCTGCCAAAGTAGGTCCACAGTTTCTTCAAGACGGCGCTCTCGTACTGATGTGTGCTCGTTATCTAATAGGTCTGCAATTTGTCCCAACTTGCCAAGGATGGAACGACGAGCCGCTTCAGTTGGGTGCGCTGTAAAAACTGGGCGCACCATAAATTCTTCGAGCCAATGCTGAATATCTTTTTGCGAAATTTCATGGCCAACAACAGGATTTTCTTGCGCGTAAATTATCTTGTCAACTGCGCGGGTGAGCCAGGATCCACCAGTTGCTCGCGAGTGCGCCAATATGCGTGAGCGGTGTACTTGCTCGGCAACATTTGCAAGATGAAAGTAGGTACTAAAGGCGCGAACTAACTGCACCGTTTCTTCGACGCTAACATTTGCCAGAAGTTCTTCTCCGCTACCTTCGCGCACAGATTTTCGTACTGCCTCAACTAATTCAAGAAGCTCGACACCTTCTTGACGCACCAATGATTGCCCGAGCAGGTCGCCCAGTTTTCGGACATCACTGCGTAGTTCAGCATCATCGCCAGATGGCTCTACGTAGGCGTTCTCGGCAGACATAGCGCTAATCATCTCAGGTGTTTTCTGCTCTAGACTCCTATCAGCCCCCCCATCTTCTTGGAGCGGGGTTAGTTGGCATTTACCGGCCAACTTATGTCAGATCGGAGGCTTGTGATGCGTGGATTACTTCCCGTGCTCTCGCAAAACTCAGATATTGCCAACGCTCTGACAGATGCCGCCACCATCGTTGCTCCCACTGCCGTCTATCCATTTTTGCTTACTCTCTGTGCAAAAGATCGACCACTGATTGTTGTTACTGCATCGAGCAGAGGTGCTGAAGATTTAGCCGCAGAACTGCGCACACTGCATTCAAATGTTTTTGAATTTCCTGCCTGGGAAACATTGCCTCACGAAAGACTAAGCCCGCGCAGCGATACTGTCGCAAAGAGAATTCATGCTCTTTACCAACTCGAGACTGCTCGGAGCAATCCAAGCCAAACACATCCGATTCTTGTTACACCTGCCCGAGGACTCATTCATCGTTTCATTGCAGATCTTGCAAAAAGTGAATTGGTTACGATCGAAAAAGGGGAAGAGCGCAGCCTTGAAGAACTTGTTGCCCACCTTTCATCGTTGTCATACACCCGTACAGACCTCGTCGAGCGCCGTGGAGATTTTGCAGTGCGTGGAGGAATCGTCGATATTTTCTTACCATTATCAGCTCACCCGGTTCGAATAGATTTCTTTGGTGATGAGATCGAGGAATTAAGTTATTTTGATGTCTCTGATCAACGAACAACATCTCCCGTCGTTGGAACTTTAGAAATTTACCCCTGCCGCGAACTTCTCTTGACCGATGCAGTCCGAGAACGTGCGACGAAATTAGCTAGCGAATTACCCCGTGCGAAAGAGATGTGTGATCGAATTTCAGAAGGCATAGTGACCGAAGGAATGGAATCCTTAATTCCGTTCTTGGTCGATGAGCAAGAGAACATCCTTCAACGTGGACTCCCAGGAACTCAAGTCATATTTCTTGATCAAGAAAGAATTCGTTCACGCTCTGCAGATCTTTTAAGTACAAATGAGGAATTCCTTGCTGCCTCCTGGTCCAATGCAGCAAATGGAGCACTTTCACCTTTAACCGATGGCCATGGCACATACATGTCATGGGATGAAGTCAGCGATCAAATTACCGATCTGGGTATTCCATCTCGCAGTTTCAATTCATTTGGCAGTGATTTAGATGAAAACACGCATTTCCTCGATTGCTCACCGATTGATCCCCTTCGAGGAAATAGCGAGCGGGCGATCTCATTAGTGAGTGATTCTCTGGCTCAAAATCACGCAGTGGTTTTCTCTGCACTTGGCGCAGGAATGGCAGAGCGTTTTGCAGACATCTTCCGAAATGCAGATTTACCCGTGCGCGTTATCCCAGAACTTAGTGCTCAACCAGTACGCGGAACAGTCCATGTCACCACTTCAGGAATTAGTCATGGATTTCTTTCACATTCGGCGCAACTACTTTTCATCACCGAACGAGATCTATCTGGTAACAAAGGCGGCAATAAAGATGGCGATCGATTACCTTCTAAGAGAAAGCAAGCAGTTGATCCCCTAGAACTCAAAGCGGGAGATTTCGTTGTTCACGAACAGCACGGAATTGGGCGTTATATTGAAATGGTTCACAGGACTACCGGCACAATTACTCGGGAATACCTGGTTATTGAATATGCATCAGCAAAGCGTGGCCAACCTGGAGATCGAATATTTGTTCCGACAGACACTCTCGAGCAAGTAAGTAAATACATCGGCGGAGAATCCCCTACGGTGCATCGCATCGGTAGCGGTGAATGGCAAAAGGCAAAAGGCCGAGCACGCAAAGCTGTTCGCCAAATTGCCGGAGAACTCATCCGTCTCTACGCTGCACGCACAAGTGCACCTGGTTTTGCTTTCTCACCTGACACACCGTGGCAAAGAGAACTCGAAGATGCTTTTTCCTATGTCGAGACCGCAGATCAACTTTCCACAATTGATGAAGTCAAAGCAGACATGGAACGGCCTTATCCAATGGATCGAATTATTTGTGGAGATGTGGGATATGGCAAAACTGAGATCGCAATTCGCGCAGCATTTAAAGCAGTACAGGATGGTAAACAAGTCGCGGTTTTAGTTCCTACAACTCTTCTCGTCCAGCAACACTCAACGACTTTCTCAGAGCGTTATTCGGGATTTCCTGTCAAAGTTGCTGGCTTATCTCGTTTTAATAGCGCAAAGGAAAGTAAGGAAGTTCTTGAGGGTTTATCTGCAGGAACTGTTGATGTCATCATCGGCACGCATCGCTTGCTCTCATCGGATGTGAATTTCAAAGATTTAGGGTTAGTGATTGTCGATGAAGAACAGAGGTTTGGCGTAGAGCAGAAGGAATCTCTTAAGAAATTGCGCACCTCAGTAGATGTTTTAGCGATGTCTGCCACCCCTATTCCGCGAACTCTGGAAATGGCGGTAACAGGGATTCGTGAAATGTCCACCATCACAACTCCACCAGAAGAGCGCCACCCGATCTTGACTTACGTAGGACCCAGTGAAGAGCCACAGATTACTGCTGCAATTCGTCGCGAACTTTTGCGTGATGGTCAAGTTTTTTATATTCATAACAGAGTGGAATCCATTGATCGAGCAGCAACGCATCTACAAACCCTTATCCCTGAAGCACGGATTCGTGTTGCGCACGGACAGATGGGCGAGCATATGCTGGAAGATGTCATTCTCGGTTTTTGGAATCGAGATTTTGATGTCCTTGTCTGCACAACAATTGTTGAAAGCGGGCTTGATATCGCCAACGCAAACACATTGATTGTTGAACGTGCAGATATGTTTGGGCTTTCCCAACTACATCAATTACGCGGACGTGTCGGTCGGGGACGCGAACGTGCATATGCATACTTCCTTTACCCAACCGACCAGCCATTGTCAGAATTAGCTCATGACCGCCTTCGAACAATCGCGGCTAATACAGACCTGGGCTCTGGAATGCGCGTTGCGTTAAAAGATCTAGAAATTCGTGGAGCTGGAAATTTATTGGGCGGCGAGCAATCTGGACATATCGCCGATGTGGGATTTGACCTTTATATGCGCATGGTGGGTGAGGCAGTTCAAGATTACAAGAGCGGCATCATGGAAACCCAAGATAAAGATCTGGAATGCAAAGTTGAACTTCCAATAAATGCTCACTTAGCTCATGAATATGTTCCTGGAGAGCGCCTGCGTTTAGATCTTTATCGTCGCTTAGCTGATGTGACATCAGCACAAGCTGTAGATGCAATTCGCGACGAACTTGTCGATCGATTTGGCCCGCTACCAATTGAGGCACAAGCATTATTAGGTGTTGCTCAATTACGAGCGTTAGCAAAATCTGCCAAAATCACCGAAGTTGTTTTCCAAGGAAAATTCTTGCGACTTTCCCCCCTCTCACTTTCTGAATCTGCAACCCTTCGCCTCAATCGCATATATCCAGGATCACTCTATAAATCAGCCACAAATAACGTGATGGTGGCCTTGCCAAGCGTGAAATCTTGGGCCCCGTCATCACAAGGTGCACAGATGGTGGATACTTCTCTTCTGGCCTGGGCAACCGAGGCCATCAATACCTTGGCACTACACCCAGCCCCGACGAAAGTGAGCACGAAGTGAAGAAGATTATTGCCGCAATATCCATTGCCAGCGTTCTTGTTTTAACAGGTTGCTCGCAAGTTGGTGCGGCCGCCACAATCGGGTCTACAAAAATTACACAAGCACAAGTTCAAACTTCCATCGATACGATTTTAGCTGAGCGTGCAAAAGTTGATACCTCACAGATGCAATTAGAAACTGGTGAAGCACTCAACAGAAGTCAACTTCGCTTTTTTATTGTCTCTAAGTTGCTGCATGAAGTAGCTGCCGATGACAAGATCACTGTAACAAAAGCCGAAATTGATACTCGCCGCGCATCCATCATCAGCCAAATTGGCGGAGCTGACAAGTTACCTCAATCGATTGCCGGTGCTGGAATCGCTTCCATCAACTTAGATGCCTATCTTGAATTAATTATCATCTCCGAGAAAATGACAACTGCAGCAACTGCAGCAGGCGTAGATCCCAATTCAGTTGGTGCAGAAATTCAAAAACAGATCACCGCTAAGGCTGATACATTGAAGATCACCGTTAATCCACGCTATGGCAAATGGGATGCAGTTGCAGGTGACATTGTTGCAAATGATCCTGCTAGCCCAGCAGCAAGCCCAGCCACAGCCCCATGACAACCTCTCACTTGCAACAACTTGTTGCGGTGATGGATCAACTTCGCTCACCTGGTGGATGTGTGTGGGATGCAGAGCAAACGCATGAGTCGTTGCTTAAGTTCCTGCTAGAAGAGTCCTACGAATACATCGAAGCTGTTGAAACTAAAGATCGTGAAGCGATGCGTGAAGAACTTGGCGATGTCTTATTGCAAGTGTACTTCCACGCACGTATGGCACAAGAGCATCCCACTGATCCATTTACAATCGAAGATGTTGCACAAATCGTGACTGAGAAACTCATTCGACGTCATCCGCATGTATTTGCTGACGTGAAAGTCTCCTCGAGTGAGGAAGTGCTTGAAAATTGGGAAACACTCAAAGCACTCGAAAAAGGCAGAACATCGGCAGTAGATGGTGTCCCATTAGGACAACCGGCACTCCCACTTGTTGCAAAATTGCTCTACCGCGCAGAAAAGAACAAACTCACTCTTGTACTGCCTGAGGAAATTTCAACCCCTAAAGATGCAAGCGAAGAAGCAGTCGGCGCAGTTTTGCTTGCAACAATTGCGTGGGCTGTTGGAAATGGTGTGGATCCTGAAAATGCCCTGCGAGGTGCGGCTCGAAAGGTTATTGCTGAGATAGTTCAATTAGAAAGCACGCTAGGATAAGGCCTGCAATCAACAGTGATTTTGTGAATAGATTTATATTTAGCTTTAAGGGAGATTGACATTGGCCATTATTAAAGCCCTCGGTGCTCGCGAAATTCTTGACTCTCGTGGAAACCCAACGATTGAAGTTGAGATTGAACTTGAAGGTGGCGCACAAGCTCGTGCAGCCGTACCAAGTGGCGCATCCACAGGTGCTTTTGAAGCAGCCGAACTTCGTGATGGTGCCAAGAGATATGGCGGTAAGGGCGTTGAGAAAGCTGTTGCCTTTGTAGTGGATGAAATAGCGCCAGTTGTTGTTGGTCTAGATGCGCAAGATCAACGATTAGTTGATGAAGAAATGATTAAGTTGGATGGAACTCCCAATAAGTCTCGTCTAGGCGCGAACTCAATTCTTGGCGTCTCACTTGCGGCTGCAAAAGCTTCGGCACGCAGTGCTGACCTTTCCCTTTTCCGCTACCTCGGTGGATCTAATGCTCACTTGTTACCCGTTCCTATGATGAACATTCTCAATGGCGGAGCACACGCAGATACAAACGTTGATATCCAAGAATTCATGGTGGCACCTATTGGTGCTGAAACTTTTAAGGAATCACTTCGATGGGGTGCAGAGATTTATCACGCACTCAAAGCAGTTCTAAAAAAGCGCGGTCTTGCCACCAGTGTTGGTGATGAAGGTGGCTTTGCTCCCAACCTTGAGAGCAACCGAGCAGCGCTGGATCTCATTATTGAAGCAATCACTTTGGCAGGATTTAAGCCTGGTAAAGATGTTGCACTTGCTATGGATGTTGCCGCGACAGAGTTTCACAAAGATGGAACATATGCCTTTGAAGGCTCCAAACGTACTTCTGCAGAAATGATTGCGTATTACGCAGAATTAGTCAGCGCCTACCCACTTGTCTCCATCGAAGATCCACTCGATGAGGAAGATTGGGCTGGATGGGCAAGCATGACCGCTTCCTTAGGTTCAAAGGTGCAAATAGTTGGAGATGATCTCTTTGTCACCAATCCAATTCGCTTGGCAAAAGGAATAGCTGCACATACAGCAAATGCACTTTTAGTAAAAGTAAACCAAATTGGTACTCTCACTGAAACTCTTGATGCAGTTGATTTAGCTCATCGTGCAAATTACCGCAGTATGTTGAGTCATCGTTCTGGTGAAACTGAAGACACAACGATTGCTGATCTAGCTGTTGCAACAAATTGTGGGCAGATCAAAACTGGAGCACCTGCACGAAGTGAACGTGTTGCCAAATACAACCAACTTTTGAGAATCGAAGAAGAATTAGCAGAAGGCGCCCGCTTTGCCGGACGCGAAGCCTTCCCGCGGTTTAGCGCATAAGTCATGGCAAAACGTCGCTCGGGTAATTCACGCCGCAGTGGCTCAGGACGTGCCCTTTCATTGGGTATCGTTCTTTTCGTACTCGCTTTTACTTTAGCTCCTCCGATGCAGCGATATTTTGCACAGCGTGCACAGATCAGTGCACTTCGCGCGCAAGTCAATGCCAGCAGTAAAGCGCTAGCTGATGCAGCAATTGAATTAGATAAATGGCGTGATCCTGAATATGTGAAATCACAAGCCCGCGAAAGGTTGCACTTTATTTTGCCAGGTGAGCGCCAATATATTGTTACCGATTCCACTCAAGCAGGAACCGCTCCCACAACAACCGCCATTGCAAAAGATTTACCTAATGGCCTTCCTTGGTATGACAGGTTAATCTCATCAATTTCTGAAACAGGTTCGGCGTGAGCCAAGCAACCCCTGATGACCTTGTCTGCATTCAAACCCAACTAGGACGCACTCCCAGAGATGTTCATGCCATTGCCTATCGTTGTCCTTGCGGCAAACCTGCTGTTGTTGAAACTCAACCTCGGCTTGCAGACGGCACACCATTTCCGACTTTCTACTATGCAACGTGCCCTCGCTTGACTGGAGCAATTTCTACACTTGAATCCACAGGAATGATGACGCAGATGAACGCCCGCCTTGCCGTTGATGCCGAACTTTCGGGTGCATATTCAGCAGCCCATGATGATTACGTTGCAGCGCGAACTGCGCTGGGAATAGATGTTCCTGAGATTGCCGATATTTCCGCCGGCGGCATGCCACACCGAGTGAAATGTTTACATTCACTGGTTGCCCACTCACTCTCAGCCGGAGTTGGAGTTAATCCACTAGGGGATGAAGCACTAGATGCACTTCCTCAATGGTGGCTCGATCAACCATGTAGCACGGATCAGTAATGCGCGTTGCAGCTATTGATTGCGGCACAAATTCGATCCGTTTACTTATTGCAGATATCGATGGCGCAAATTTTCGAGAAGTAAGCAGAGAAATGGAAATTGTCCGCTTGGGGCAAGGCGTCGATCAAACTGGCCAATTTCACCCAGATGCAATTGTGCGCACTCTGAGCACCGTAGATCTTTTTGCCACACAAATTAAGCGCAGGGGAGTTGAGAAAATTCGATTCTGTGCCACAAGTGCAACGCGAGATGCCACTAACCGTGATCTCTTTCTCAACGGAGTTCATGAACGTTTAGGAATCTTTCCGGAAGTAATCTCCGGGACAGAGGAAGCAACTCTCTCTTTTCAGGGGGCAGTTCGTGAACTACCCAAAAGCGAGGCACCATTTCTCGTTGTAGACATTGGTGGCGGTTCTACCGAATTCGTCTATGGCGCCACAACCGCAGAAGCAGCAAAGAGTGTCAACATCGGATGTGTGCGAATGTCTGAGCGGCATTTCAAAACAGATCCTCCATCTGCCAGCGAAATCGCTTCGGCAACTGCAGATATCACAACAGCAATTGCACAGGCAGCAGAGGTTGTAGCGATCACTACGGCTAAAACTTTAGTAGCAGTTGCTGGTACTGCAACGACAGTTGCTGCGGCAGCTCTAGGACTGAGTGAATACGACAGGTATGCAATTCATTTAGCAAGAATCTCTGCTGAAAAAGTGCATGAAATTTCGCAGATGTTTTTATCAATGAGTAGTACCCAGCGTGCAGCACTCGGATATATGCATCCAGGTCGGGTAGATGTAATCACAGCTGGATCATTGGTTTTATCAGAAATCATGACTGCAACCGGTGCAAAAGAATTTGTGGCATCTGAAACTGACATACTCGATGGAATGGCTTGGTCACTTGCCTCCACTTAAGAAAACTAATGTTGCCAAAGTCGCCCGAGGATGTCAGACACTTACCGAAGTTGATGGCGAAATCATCAAATGCAACGCTTGCACTCGTTTGGTCAAATGGCGAGAAGAAGTTGCAGTCGTTAAACGCAAGGCTTATCTCGATCATGATTATTGGGGAAAACCAATTGCAAGTTTTGGTGTTACTCAACCTCGACTGATGATTGTCGGCTTAGCCCCTGGGGCACATGGCGCCAATCGGACCGGTCGTATTTTCACTGGGGATGCATCCGGAGATTGGCTTTTTGGCTCTCTTCACCGAATTGGTATTGCCAAGATCCCCACAAGCACGGTGCGCGATGATGGCCAAAAACTCAAACACACACGCATCACAACAGCGGTGCGTTGCGCACCGCCAGATAACAAACCCAGCAATACGGAACGCGATATGTGTGCCCCGTGGTTATTGCGTGAATTCGAATTCGTCCTACCAACTACCCGTTCATTTGTGGGACTTGGCGCTTTTGCATGGAAAGCCCTCGTAAACGGATTACGTGAATTAGGCCACCCTGTTCCATCTGTGAAGTTTGGGCATGGAGTACAAACTATCTATACCCACAACGGCGTTGAGTATCTTCTTATCGCTAGCTATCACCCAAGCCAACAGAACACTTTCACGGGAAAATTAACACAACCAATGTTGGATTCTGTTTTGGAGAAAGCAGCAAGATTTTCTCGCGCTATCTAGTAGTGATGAGTGAGGATTTAAACTCAACGGCTTCGGCACATAGATTGGAATTAATAGCCTCGAGTTCAAAGACTTGATAGGCGCGCTAGGCGAGCCCTGACTCCTGATTTCACACCAAGGCCCCGGCTGGACCCCGCAATGCCGGGGTTGGTCTTTTTAGGCGTAGTTTTAATAAAAAAAGGGTGATTTTTCAAAAATCCCCCGCATTTCAAGTCGCGAAATCCTGAGATTTCCCTCAGAATATTTCTGTTAAAAGTGACAGAGAGCCGGGTATCCCCGGGTGTTTGCCGCTTATGAACCCGGTCGCAATAATGCGGTTGGACCTCAATTTCACGGAGGCTTAGTTAAATGTTAACACTCTCTAATAGCCAATGGAGTTCGTTGTATAACGTTTTCTCCTTTGGACTAATCTCGATGTTAGCTTGCACCGTCTATACCTTGGTTTCGCAATCACGCGTCCTACCTAAGTATCGCGCGGCTCTTGTAATGTCATCGATGGTTACATTTATTGCTGGATATCACTACTTCCGTATCTTTAATTCATTCAATGAATCATCGATGAAGAATGTAGTGACAATCGGATCATCACAAGGTTCATTCAACGAGGCATACCGTTATGTTGACTGGATTCTTACGGTGCCACTACTTCTTGTAGAAGTCATCGCAGTACTCGGACTTGCCAAGGTGGCGTCTAAGTCATTGATCAGTCGCTTGGTCCCAGCATCAGCAGCGATGATTATCTTGGGTTACCCAGGAGAAATTTCAACAGTCAATGGAACAAAGATTCTCTTTGGAATCTTGTCAACACTTCCATTCATTTACATCCTTTATGTTCTCTTCGTGGAACTTACAAAGTCATTGGATCGCCAACCTGAAGGCGTTGCAGCAACTGTGAGCCGCTTGCGCTTGCTATTGATCGCAACATGGGGCGTTTACCCAATTTCATACTTGATCCCAATCTTGGTAAAGAACCCATCAGTAAGTCAGATGGCAATGCTCTTTACTGATCGCCAGATCGGTTACACAGTGGCAGATGTACTTGCCAAGTGCGTATTTGGTCTAACGATCTACAAGATCGCAAAGATGAAGTCTGTTGCCGAAGGCATGAAAGACGACCACTAATAAGCAGTCCGAAAAGAGGGGCTCTGCATGTGCAGTGCCCCTCTTTTCATTTATCCTCATTCCCTCAACTTTAAAAACAACCAGGAGTGCACAATGGTAAATCTTCGATTTGGCGGTTATTTGCTCATGGCTATTGGTCTCATAAATTTGAGATATCAAACTGGTCACCACAATGCATTAATACACAGCATGACGATAGTAGTTCCTGGCTTATTACTTTTGGCTGCAACTTTTATTCCGAAAACTCAACTCATATTGCAAAAAAAGAATTCACAAATTTTGGTGGCAATTCTCTGCGTACTCCTCATGGTGTACGCCTTTACCAATTAAGTAAATCCTCATGGCATGCCTGTCCGTGGCATTTATTCGCCTAAATTCTGGATCAAGACTGAGTTTTTCTCCTAGTACACTCAGGAACTCACGTACGCCCCGATAGCCCAATGGCAGAGGCAGAGGACTTAAAATCCTCCCAGTGTGGGTTCGACCCCCACTCGGGGCACTTCAACAAATCAAAATTTAGCCAAGTCCATCATCAATTAATGCAACTTCAAGAAATGAGGATTGTGAACTTGAACCAAGGGGTATCCCGCGCTCAAGGCAACCAGCGATCACTGCGCCAGCCGTTGAATTGAACAGTTAGAACTTGGTAGGTTGGGTCCCTGATTAGGAGAGAGATCAGCATGCGCAGAATATTTTTTCTTGTTAGTGTTTTGATTGCGACCTTGCTTGCACCGGCTACAGCCACGGCTGCACAGAATTTCACCATCAATTTTTCTGATCACTTTAGTAGCGGCACAGTGCAATCCATGATCACATCATCAAAACAGATGGCTTCAATGATGGGCA
>CAIJOY010000012.1 GCA_903822425.1 uncultured Actinomycetes bacterium
CAATGCAGAAATTATCGTAATCGAGAAATCAGGTTATGTTTCATATGCAAACTGTGGTCTACCGTATTACGTTGGCGGGATAATTGAAGAAGAGAGTTCCTTACTTCTGCAAACACCAGCAAGTTTGCACGCGCGTTTTCGTCTCGATGTGCGCGTAAATACTGAGGTTTTAGCAATCAACCCCAACAAGAAGACGGTCACTATCAAGAACCTCGATAGCCACGAAACCCATGAAATTGATTACGACAAGTTAATCCTTAGCCCTGGTGCGTCTGCCATAATTCCACCGATTCCAGGCGTGGAACGTGGGATGACGCTTCGCACGGTTGAAGATGTTGAAAGAATTGCTGATCGGGTCAGTGCCAAACCGACAAGTGCCGTTGTTATAGGCGGTGGCTTCATTGGAGTGGAGATCGCTGAAAACCTTATTCATCGGGGAATTCCAACCGCATTAATTGAAGCTACCGATCAAGTACTTATGCCACTAGATCCAGAACTTGCGACGTTAGTTGCCAAAGAAATTATTATCCAAGGCGTCAACCTCCACTTAGGTTCCAGCGTTGTCAACATTGGGCCAGATAGTGTCGATTTACTAAACGGTCAGAACGTTCCTGCGGAGTTAGTAATTCTTGCAATAGGCGTACGTCCCGAAATTGGATTAGCGAAGGCTGCTGGTTTAACTATTGGTTCTCGCAACGGGATTCAGGTCGATGAATTCAACCGAACAAGCAATCACGATATATATGCCGTTGGTGATGCCGCTGAAAAAACGGATGCGCTAGATGGAAGTGCCACCTTGGTGCCGCTCGCCAATTTAGCCAATCGTCATGGACGTGTGGCTGCAGATCATATTGCTGGGCGTACTGTGCGCCCAGTGAAAACAATAGGTACGGCAATTGTAAAAGTATTTGATTTAATGATTGCAACAACAGGTTGGAATGAAAAACGTTTAGTGGCAGCTGGGATAGCTCACCAATCGATTCACACGCATCCAAACTCACATGCTGGCTACTATCCAGATGCCAAATCGATGGTATTAAAACTAATCTTTGATCCAAAGAGCGGTGAGATACTCGGTGCTCAAGGAATTGGCACGGAGGGCGTAGATAAGCGCATAGATGTAATTGCAACTGCTATTCGTGGCAATATCACCGCTCCCGAGCTGGCCGATCTTGAACTTGCTTATGCGCCACCATTTGGTTCAGCTAAAGATCCAGTAAACATGTTGGGCTATATCGCCGAAAATGTTATCTCTGGCTTAGTGAAGACCGCACAATGGAGCGAGATCGATGGGTTCACTTCACGTGGGTTCGAACTAATCGACGTTCGCAGTGCCGGGGAGTTTGCACGGGGCCATATTCCGGGAGCAATCAATATTTCAGTCGATGAAATTCGTGAGCGTCAATCTGAAATCGGCAGTAAGAACCTTCTTGTCAATTGCCAAGTGGGCCAGCGCGGACACACTGCAGCACTTCTTTTAAAGGAACTCGGTTTTAATGCAGTAAATCTCGACGGCGGATATCTCACCTGGAGTAACTCGCCGGCAGCTCTGAATAATCACCTACTAGTTTCACTATAAACAACCAAGAAAAGGATATAGAAATATGTGCAGCAGAACTTCATGTCGTAAGTGCGGGAAACCAACATGGTCTGGATGCGGCAACCATGTCGAAATAGCGCTGAAGGGCGTTGCAAAGAAGGACAGGTGCCAAGGACATCAGAATGATCCTGTGGAGCCCGGCTTTTTTAGTAAAATGTTTGGTAAAAACAAATAATTCGCAAAGCACGAATTTTGGTGGCCGCACAGTTTTCACTGTTGGGCCTCCTGTTCCTTAAGCCAAATGCACCAGTTCTGGCGTCGCCTACTTGGGCATCTGGTTTGTCTTTTTTCCTCGAAGTTTGTGCCACCATAATTTTGTTCTTTGCCTGGTATGCACTTCGAGCTTCACTTCAAATTTCGCCGATTCCCAAAGAAGGTGCAGCGCTTGTTACTAGGGGTATTTACAGATTCATGCGTCACCCTATGTATCTAGGCGTACTTTTATTTGGAATGAGCTTTGTCCTAACGAACATCAATTGGGCTTCAATCCTTATTTGGATGGCACTGCTTTTCACACTAATATATAAAGCACGTTTTGAGGATCTGCTCTTGTCAAAGAAGCATTCTTATGCGGCTGAGTATCAGTCAAAAACCATTGGTCTACTCGGGAAAAGAAAGAGGTCTAAATAAATGGCAACAGTTAATATTAATGAGACTGAGTTCGAGAAGTTGATTCTCGAAAAGGGCACCGTTCTGGTTGATTTTTGGGCCGCTTGGTGTGGTCCTTGTCGATCATTTGCACCGGTTTATGAGGCAACGTCAGAGAAATATCCAGATTTAACTTTCGCTAAAGTTGATACAGAAGCGGAGCAATCATTGGCAGCTGCCGCTGGCATCACATCAATCCCAACCTTGATGGTCTTTCGTGACGGGATTCTTTTGTTTAGCCAACCCGGAGCACTTCCAGGCGCTGCTCTTGAGGAGATAATTGGCAAAGTGGCAGAACTCGATATGGATGACGTGCGCAAGCAAATCGAGCAAGATACACAGGAA
>CAIJOY010000013.1 GCA_903822425.1 uncultured Actinomycetes bacterium
ACTTGGTTGCCATCCCAGTGAGGTCCAACAGTATTGATGACCACTCGACGCTCTAAATCGTTTCGGCCCACAAATGGCAAAAGAGTACCTACGCCCATGTCGTGACCATCCATGATGGCGAATCCGACGAGTAAGACACCAACCAATAGCCACCAGATGAGTTTTAAATTTCCATAATCAAACATTTAGTGCCCCTCATTAGCGTAACGACCAGTGCCTAAGCTTCCAGGCCCCATTCGCGCGAACTTGACCATCAAGAAAACCTCAACAACGAGAAGTACGGTGTAGAAGATGATGAAACCTGCCAATGAACCATACAGACTGTTAACCGTTAACGTTGATACGCTCATGTGTGTTGGCAAGACACCGTAAATAGTCCAAGGTTGACGTCCGTACTCCGCAACAAACCAACCTAGTTCACAAGCGATCCATGGTGCAGGAAGCATCCAAAGAGCTGCGCGCAGTAGATATGGGTGTTCAGAGCATTTTGATTTCAAAGTCGTCCAGAATGCGACGGAAAACAACATCAACATCGCAAAACCAAGGCCCACCATGACTCTAAAACTCCAAAACATTGGCGTCACTCTAGGAACGGTGTCGTTAACAGCCTTTTCAATGATTTCTGGAGTAGCAAGACTTACGTCATCGACATATTTCTTCAACAAGAAGCCAAAACCTAAGTCGTTCTTGTATTCTTCAAATCTACGTTTTACTTCGACGCTCTCGCGGTTGTTACGAAGGTCATCTAGTGCCTTAACTGCAACAATTCCACGCTTGATTCGTTCACGATTCTTTGCTTTGATTTCATGAATGCCTGGTATCTCTTTCGTCAACGAACGAGTGCCAATCAACCCCATAACCCAAGGAATATCAACTTCCCAGTTGTTTTTTGACTCAGCTTCATTAATGCTTGCAATTAATGTGAGTGAAGCTGGAGCGGGTTTGGTTTCCCACATCGCCTCAAGGGCCGCCATCTTTGTTTGCTGAGCCTCGCCAACGGTATAGCCTGACTCATCACCTAAAACAATAACGCTCAGTACTGAAGCCAGACCGAAAGCTGAAGCAACTCGAAAACTGCGTTTTGCAAATTCAACGTCTTGTTTTTTCAGCAAGAACCAAGATGAGATTGAAAGAACAAACATTGCACCTGTTGTGTACCCAGCTGAAACAGTGTGGACAAACTTCGCTTGTGCATCTGGATTAAACACAACAGCCCAAAAGTCTGTCATCTCCATACGCATAGTGACATAGCTAAATTCGGCACCAACGGGGTTTTGCATCCAACCATTGGCAATCAAGATCCAAAGCGCACTTAAATTTGTACCAACAGCCATCAGTATGGTGACCATCAAATGCTGAGTTCTGCTAAGTCGATCCCACCCAAAAAAGAACAATCCAATAAAAGTTGATTCCAAGAAAAAGGCCATCATTCCTTCGATTGCAAGTGGAGCGCCAAAGATGTCGCCTACATAGTGGGAGTAGAAAGCCCAATTTGTACCGAACTGAAACTCTAAGGTGATGCCTGTCGTAACACCAAGAGCAAAGTTGATACCAAACAACTTGCCCCAGTAACGGGTCATATCTTTCCAAATTACGTTGCCCGTCATCACGAATACAGTTTCCATGATCACCAGCAACCAGACCATCCCTAAAGTTAAGGGCACGAAGAGAAAGTGATACATAGCAGTTGCGGCGAACTGCAACCTAGAAAGATCGACTAGTTGTTCTGAAATCATTTGGGTGACTCTTCCTGTTTCTGTTGACTGCTTATTTTTTCGAAAACACTATCCGCATTCACATTCACTTTGACATCTTTCACGAAGAGCCACCACAAAACAACCAACGCACATAACTTTAGAAGTACGAGGATGATTAAGTGCCTAACAAGCTTGTCATCGTGTGGTTTCATGTGAATTCCCTTAAGGATTAAATCAGTACTGGAGAAAAATTGACTGATTTGAATCAGTTAAAGAAAGGGAATGTGACTTGTCTTAGCTTTGCCAGCCGACAAATGGTGCTGTAACCACATTTGGACGTCAACTTGAAGTTTGTCTTGGTCAAAGAATTTCTCATGCGTACCTTCAACTCGCAAGAGTTGAGCGTTTGGCTGGGATTCGAGTAACTGTTCTGCACAATTGATGGGCACTACATCATCTTGCAGTCCATGAATTAATAAGACTGGACAAGTTACATTTTTAAGACGAGCGATAGGTGCAATGTCGTCAAACCGAAAACCGATGACCTTTTCGATGTATCGATTAATAATCCAGCCTATTGGCCAATACGGGAGAAGATGGCCCGCCAACCAGCGACGCATCACCTGCTCTGGATGAGAAAAGGCGGAGATGCTGACAACAGCAGATACGTCCGTTCGCCTAGAAGCGCTGAGAATTACTCCAGCCCCTCCAAGTGAATGACCAACCAAAAGAAGCTCTCCTTTGTAGGATGGTCGAATGTGAACCGTACTCTGGAGCCAAGCAATTGATGCATCAATGTCCTCCGCAAATCTGGGCAAAGAACTGAAGTCATCAGTATCACTTAGGCCATGGGATCTGGCATCTGGTAAGAGCACATGCCATCCATTCGCATGCAAATGATCAGCAACATCTAACAAGTTTGTTGCATCTCCACCCCAACCATGCATAAGAACCGCACTA
>CAIJOY010000014.1 GCA_903822425.1 uncultured Actinomycetes bacterium
ACGCAGTTTCCGTAAACCACTACCGAGGACCATCGCTCCCGGTTGATCGTTCTAATTAACGGCGAATACCGAGTTTTTCGATGATCGCTCTATAACGTTCGATGTTTGTCTTTGCGAGGTATTGAAGAATTCGACGACGCTGACCAACTAATAAAAGCAAGCCACGACGGTTGTGGTGGTCATGCTTGTTCGTCTTAAGATGTTCTGTGATTTCTTCAATGCGCTTGGAGAGCAAAGCGACCTGAGCTTCAGGGCTTCCCGTATCAGTAGGTGAAGAACCGTACTTCGCAATGATTTCTTTCTTTACTTCTGGTGTTAGTGCCATTGGCGTCTTGCTCCTTCTTGTGATTACCTACTCATTACGAGGGCTTCCGGTTTGCCTCACGGAAACTCGCTGTCTCGTTTAGACGGTGCAAGAGTACCAGCGCACGCTCAAGATAAGGAAATCGAGTGTTATTTGGTCAATTCTCGCGCTTGATCGCAGTCAATTTTCATCTGGGCTAGGAGTGGATCCAATCCATCAAATTTCACGGTGTCGCGCAATCGCCATCCGAAATCTATTTTTGCATTGCGATCATAAAGATCAAGACCTACTTGATCCAAGGCATAGGCCTCTACTTGCCTGGATCGCTCTCCGGCAAATGTTGGATTTGTTCCGATCGAAATCGCTGCGGGCCAACGATGTGACTCAACTTCCAACCAACCGGCATAAATTCCATCTGCTGGAATTGAATTAGAAGCACCTGAATATCCCAAGTTTGCAGTGGGGTATCCAATTTCTCTTCCACGTTTTTCACCATGAACGATGATGCCTTCAAGCCGGTGTGGGCGTGTCAATAATGTGCTCGCCGATTCAACATCTCCACGTGCGATCGCTTCGCGTATCCGAGTGGATGAAACCACTCCCCCCTCAAATTCTTGCAAGGCAACTTCTTGTGCCACAAATCCATTCTTCGCCCCAGCCACAATAAGGTCCGCCACTTTGCCAGCTGCTTTGTGTCCGTAAGAAAAATTCTGCCCTACAACAACACCAGATATCTGTAAGTTTTTAACGAGCACTTGAGCGACAAAATCATCCGGAGATTTGGCTGCAAATTCACGATCAAATTCACAAACCACAACTGCATCTGCACCATATTGCTTGAGGAGTTCAACTCGGCGCTCAAGTGATACCAGCATCGTAGGTGCCTTATCTGGAGCAAAAAAATGCATGGGGTGCGGATCAAACGTTAAGGCAATAACTCCACGTCCGTTACTTACCTCTTTGGCACGTTCAAGAATGACTTGGTGGCCGCGATGCACGCCATCGAAAATACCAATAGCGACGGTTGCGCCAACAATTTGCTCACCGCGCCACTGCATACGATTCATCATCACACTAGTATCGCATTCTTAATTCTTTGCCGCGAATACAGCGATTGGGCGAGCTAACCCATCCTTATTTTCAAGTAAGGCAAGCAATTGCCCGTGTCCTATAGCGGCAGTTATGGCATCTGATCCATTGGTAGCAAGTGCTCGGCCGAATGAAAGATCCGTAGCTTCTTGCTCACTTACCTCTCGAAAAGGAAAAATTGACTGAGCAACTTCTGTAATTGAAAGAGTATGGAATCCACCATCTTTAAGTTCTGGCACTGTGGTGGCGCCTTCTAAAGTAAAGCTAGCAACTCGTGTTCTACGAAGTGCACTCAGATGGCCTCCTATACCGAGGGCTATTCCGCAATCACGAGCAATTGCGCGGATAAATGTTCCGGCCGAGCAAGTGACATCGATATCTACTTCGATCCTCCCTTCAAGATGGCGGATCTGCTTCACCTCCAATTGCGAAATAGTTACCTCGCGCGCGGGTAATTCAAACTCCTCACCGGAGCGAACTCTTGCATGGGCGCGCTGACCATCCACTTTGATAGCTGAAACCGAACTCGGCCGCTGTTGAATGACGCCATGCATTTTTGCGAGTTCACTCGTAATCTCTTCATCGCTAATTTGTGAGATCGAAGCTGGGGTAGCCGATCCTAAGACTTCACCTTCTGCATCATCGGTGACTGTGCTCGCCCCTAGAACTACCGTTGCCGAATAAGATTTGTCGCCATCTGTAATGTATTGAAGTAAGCGAGTGCCATTACCAAAACCTAAAACTAAGACGCCAGTAGCCATTGGATCTAATGTGCCAGCATGACCTACTTTGCGAGTGTTGAGTGCGCGTCGACCAATTGCCACAACATCATGGCTAGTCATAGCGCCCGCTTTATCGACGATGAGAAATCCGTCAGTTGCTTGGATTGTCATCCACTATTTCTCGTGGTGCCTTATAAGGATCTGCATCTCCGGCATATTTGGCATTTGCCCGCAACGCGATAACTTCAGCATCACGTTGGTGGACTGTCTCTAGGAGTGATTCCAGTGCGAGTGCACTTTCTGGTAATCCATCTGGAAAGAATGCGATGGATGGGGTGATTCGAGTCCCGAGATCTCGTCCAACAGCAGAACGAATAACTCCTTTTGCACTCTCTAGTGCGGCAGCTGTTGATTCGCGTTGGGCTTCATCACCTAAAACAGTATAGAAAACGGAAGCGTGCTGCAGGTCCCCTGTGACACGAGTATCGGTGATCGTTACGAAACCTAATCGAGGGTCTTTAATTTTCTCCTCGAGAAGGCTCGCCACGACAACTTTAATTCGGTCGGCAACTTTCTGCGAACGATGTGACTGTCCCATTGTTATGCCCGCTTCTTCTCGCGCATCTCGAATACTTGTACTACATCGCCAATCTGGACATCCTTGAAGTTTCCGACGCCAATACCGCACTCGAATCCTTCGCGAACTTCAGTTGCATCATCCTTAAAGCGCTTGAGAGATTCAACGGTGAGATTATCAACCACGAGCTCTCCGGCGCGAAGCAGACGTGCCTTACCATTTCGGCGAATGATTCCGTCGAGAACGATGGAACCTGCGATATTTCCAAACTTGCTGGATTTGAAGATCTCACGAATTTCGGCGTTACCAAGTACAACTTCCTCAAACTCTGGCTTGAGCAAGCCCTTGAGTGAGAGTTCGATCTCCTCGATCGCGTTGTAGATCACGGAGTAGAAGCGAACTTCGACACCCTCTTGGTCTGCAAAAATTGCAGTCTGTGGTTCTGGCTTCACGTTGAAACCGATTACCACTGCAGTGGATGCAGATGCCAAAGTGATATCGCTCTTGGTGATTGCACCTACGCCGCGGTGGATAACGCGTAGATCAACTTCTGCTCCGACATCAAGTTGCAAGAGTGCATCTTCGAGGGCTTCAACCGATCCACTGACGTCACCTTTGAGGATGAGGTTAAGTGTGCTGATCTTGGACTGCTCCATAAAGTCTTCAAGAGATACTTTCTTGCGAGCTTTGGCCAACTGAGCATTTCTCTCAGCTGCTTGGCGCTTTTCGGCAATCTGGCGTGCAGTGCGATCATCACTTGCAACAAGGAAAGTGTCTCCCGCACTTGGCACTGAAGTGAAACCAAGTACTTGCACTGGACGTGAAGGGCCAGCAGTTTCAACAGTTGCACCGTGTTCATCAAGCATCGCTCGAACGCGACCAAATGAACCACCGGCGACAATGGCATCTCCCACATTAAGAGTTCCACGTTGGACTAGAACAGTTGCAACCGGACCTCGACCACGATCAAGGTGGGCTTCAATTGCAACACCTCGAGCCTCATCATCGGCAACGGCTTGCAAATCGATTGCAGCATCGGCGGTAAGCAAGATCGAATCGATAAGTTCTTTAATGCCTTCCCCGCTCTTGGCAGAGACGTTTACGAAGATTGTGTCTCCGCCGTACTCTTCCGCAATCAAGTTGTACTCAGTCAATTGCTGGCGAACCTTGTCAGGATTGGCGCCTTCTTTATCAATCTTGTTAACGGCAACAACAATGGGCACATCAGCAGCCTGAGCGTGGTTGAGTGCTTCAATTGTTTGAGGCATCACACCATCGTCGGCAGCAACAACAAGAACGGCAATATCTGTCACCTTGGCACCGCGAGCACGCATAGCAGTAAATGCTTCGTGACCAGGTGTATCAATGAAAGTGATCGCACGATCAACACCATTATGGTCATGGTGAATTTGGTAGGCACCGATGTGCTGAGTGATTCCGCCGGCTTCAGATTTAACTACCTCGGTTTGACGAATTGCATCGAGCATTCGAGTCTTACCGTGATCAACATGACCCATCACCGTAACAACTGGTGGTCTTGTAACCAACATGGATGGATCAAGACTGGCTAATTCTTCATCCAAGTTGATATCGAATGTTTGTAGAAGTTCGCGATCCTCATCCTCTGGGCTAACGATTTGAATCAGATAACCTAATTCGGCGCCAAGGAGTGCAAAAGTATCTTCATCTACAGATTGTGTTGCGGTAACCATTTCACCTAAGTGAAAGAGAGCTGCAACAAGGGCCGCTGGATCTGCATTGATCTTGTCTGCAAAGTCGGCAAGAGATGCACCACGACGCATACGAATGGGAGTTTTCCCATCGCCGTGAGGGACAACTGCTCCGCCCAATTGTGGCGCTTGCATATTGTCGAACTCATCGCGCAGCGCTTTTCTGCTCTTTGGTTTGCGCTTACTTGATTTGCTTGCATTTTTTCCAAATGCTCCGCCAGTACTTCCGCGTTGTGGACGACCTGCAGCACCTGGACGCGCAGGTGCTCCACCTGGTGCGCCTGCACCGGCATTTGGTGTGCGATAGGGACTTGGTGCACCAGTCGGTGAACTTCCTGGACCACCAGTACGCGGTGGATAATTTCCTGGACCACCAGCACCGCCAGATTGTGGTGGACGAGATGATGCAGGACGCGCAGCAAAACCTGGACGCACTGAACCTGGACGAGGACCCGACATAGGTGGACGTGGTCCACCAGTTCCGGTGGAACCTGTAGGTCTTTGCGGCGGACGTGGCGATGATGCACCAGCGGAGAATGGATTATTTCCCGGACGCGGTGCTGGAGGACGTGGAGTTCCAAAAGGATTATTTCCCGGACGCGGTGCTGGAGGACGTGGAGTTGCAGCATCGCTACCGCCGGGCTGTGTTGTCGATGCTGGAGTTGCAGAAGGTGCTTGTGCAACAGGACGTGCATCTGCAGCTGCTTTTTGTGCAGTTGCTTGTTGGGCTAATTCTGGTGATATCTCTGCAAGAAGTTCTACAGCTGCCTCAGGTGTCAGTGTTTCACCCTTTGGCTTTGCTGCAGCTTTCTTTGCGGCGGCTTTTTTAGCCGGCTTCTTCTCTTCAACTGGTTTAGCATCTGGGTATAGCTCAAGTAACTTGCGAACAACTGGAGCTTCAACTGTTGATGATGCAGAGCGAACGAATTCACCCATTTCTTGGAGTTTTGCAAGGACGACCTTGCTCTCCATACCGAGTTGTTTTGCTAACTCATGTACGCGGACCTTTGACACATTTCTCCTGTCTTGGCCCGCAATTTTCTAGGATGCGAGCCTTAGTTGTCTAACCTCATGATCTGTACGAGCTCATTTGAGTTTCATATCTTTCGCATCCATTTCGTTGATGTAATGAAGAAGTTCTTCACTCTCGGGTGAAGCATTTAGTCGGAGTGCCCGAGTAAATCCACCACGTTCGAGAGCTTGTTCTGCACATGTGAGATGTACCCACGCGCCTCTACCCGAGGCGCTATGGCTGGGATCGGGAAGAAGTCTTCCTTCACGGCAAACCACACGAAGTAACATCGATGGATCCTCGCGTGTGCGACAACCAACACAACTCCGTATGGGGTTCATGGCGCCTCACCGCTTAAATTCAACAGTGCAAACCTTACCCGCAGGAGCTGTAAATCCCTAAAAACTAGCCTCAGTAGCTGGGGGCTGAGCGGGAGCATCTGAATGAATATCAATGCGCCACCCAGTGAGGCGAGCAGCCAATCGAGCGTTCTGGCCATCTTTGCCAATGGCTAATGAAAGTTGATAATCGGGAACTGTCACTTTTGCAGATCGTGTAAAGAGATCAATTATTTCGACTTTTTCAACACGAGCCGGAGCTAGTGCGTGCCCGACAAAAATTGCGGGGTCTTCTGACCAATCAACTATGTCAATTTTTTCTCCATGCAATTCATCCATGACTGCTCGTGCGCGTGCACCCATCGGGCCAATTAATGAACCTTTAGGACTCACTCCCGCACGGTGTGTACGAACAGCAATCTTGGTTCGGTGACCTGCTTCTCGAGCAATCGCCATTATTTCAACAATTCGATCAGTAATTTCTGGAACTTCCAAAGCAAATAATTGTTTTACTAACGCTGGATGGCTACGTGAAAGTGTGACTTCTGGTCCTTTGAGTCCTTGCTTAACATCCACGACGAAACATTTGATGCGCTCGCCATGTGCGAAAACTTCACCCGGGACTTGCTCCTGATGTGGGACTTTGCCTTCGATGCGACCTAAATTCACATAAATCATTCGTGGATCACGGCCTTGCTGCACTACGCCAGATACAACATCTCCAACAGAGGCAGTGAACTCGCCCACAATGGATGCATCATTTTGCTCGCGCATCTTCATCTTTATTACTTGGCGCGCAGTTGAAGTTGCAATGCGGCTAAACCCTGCGGGTTCATCAGCCACTTCATCAATTTTCTCTCCGTCTTCTCCAAAAATTGGAACCATAATCTTGATCTCACCGCTTTCGCGATCAAGGTGAGAGGTCGCGCCACGTTTTGCTTCATCACTTTGCAAGTAGGCCGTCAGTACTGCCGATTCAATTGCTACGATCAATTGAGTAAGTGGAATCTCGCGTTCGATAGTGAGGGATTCCAAGAGCTTCATATCTACATGCATCACAAGGCCTCATCTTTGCGATTGAATTCAATCTCAACGAGTGCTTTCTTGATTTCTATAAATTGCAACTCAACTTCACGAGTAACTTTCTCTTCGATACTTAGGCGCACTGAATGATCATCTGAATCCAAAATTCTGCCAGAAATCACTTCCCCGCTGATCATCACTGCTCGCACTAATCGAGTGTGGTTTTTCTTCCAGTGACGTCCTTGCGTTAATGGGCGATCAACACCGGGTGATGTAACTTCAAGAGTAAATGGAGTTTCGCCCATAAAAGGGGCTTCATCTAAGAGCGCTGCAATTTCACGAGAGATGAGCGTTACCTCATCTAAATTTAAACTTTTCTCGCCATCTACGACGCAAGTAACTACGCGACGATTGCCAGGAGATGCGATAAGTACATCTTCTAAATAAAATCCCGCTTCCCTCACGATGGGTCCGAGCGCGTCTTGAATCATTTGTGCCAAAGACATGATCGATCTGCTTTCTATGAAGTTGTAATGCAGATCATAACTCAGAAATGCTTGCTCTACCAATGCGTAAAGGTATCTATTCCTACTTTAATAATCAGCAAGACCGTGACGCCCAAAAAGACCTTGCGTACTAGTGCAGAGCCACCTCTAATTGCAACTTTGGCACCGAGAATTCCCCCCGTAATGTTAGCCAGACCAAGCAATAAGCCCAGCTGCCAAAGAATTACTCCATGAAATCCAAAGACCACAATAGCCCCGATGTTTGTGGCAACGTTCACTACCTTTGCCATCGAAGATGCGGTGAGGAAAGCAAAACCCAATGCTGCCACCAAAATCAACATCAAGAATGTCCCAGTTCCTGGGCCGAAAATACCATCATAAAAACCGATCACAGCGCCCGCAATTACAGCAATGAAGATTCTTCGTTGTACCGAATATCTCAGGGATTCAATGGCGCCTAAAGTTGGTTTAAGCCATGTATAAATCACCACAACAACAAGCAACACAAATACAAAAGGCCTCATGGCACGGGTAGGAATTTGCGCTGCTAAAAGCGCTCCACCCATGGAGCCAAAAAGGGCAGGTAGCGCCATCGCCATGGTAAATCGGAGATCTGGTTTTACTCTGCGTCTATAAAGAATTGCTGCGGCGCTTGTGCCAAAAACTGAAGAGAGTTTATTTGTACCAAGTACTTGCACCGTTTCAGATTTTGGTAATGCAATCAAAAGTGCCGGAAGCTGAATGAGTCCGCCACCACCTGCTATTGCATCAACAAATCCCGCACACAAAGCGGCAACCGACATAAAAATAATCGCTAGAAGGGAAGCATCGCCAAATGAGTGCATTAAGAAAGTAGTGCTGCGATGTGGGCAGCAGCTTGCTCCACAACGATTTCGCTGCGCTCTCCTGTGCGGCGCACGCGAACTTCAACTTTGCCCTCGGCTAAAGATTTCCCCACCACGACGATGATCGGATTTCCAATGAGTTCTGCGTCTTTGAATTTCACTCCTGGGCTGGCATCACGACGATCATCGAGCATCACAGTTTTGCCCAGGCTTTCCAGGGCAAGTGCGAGTTCTTCTGCAACGTTGAAAGGATGATCATCTTTGCCCGTGGCAACAATATGAACATGGGCCGGGGCTACCTCTGCAGGCCAGCACAAACCAATTTCATCATGTGTTTGCTCAGCAATTGCTGCAACGGCTCGCGATACACCAATGCCATATGAGCCCATGGTGACAACACGGGATTTGCCATCACTATCCAAAACAGTGAGGTTGAGTGCTTGGGCATACTTTCTTCCTAACTGAAAGATATGACCGATCTCTATCGCGCGATCAATGATGACTGGGGATTCACACTTAGGGCAAGCATCGCCTTTACGTACTTCGGCGGCATCGATGTAAGTATCTACATGGAAATCTCGACCATTAACAACGTTGAGCGCATGGCAATTCTTTTTATTTGCACCAGTTACCCAGGAAGTTCCTAACGCCACTCGAGGGTCGGCATAAACACTGACTCCCAGTTTTGCGGCATCTTGTGGTCCAACATAACCCTTAACAAGGGCTGGATTTTTTGCGAAATCTGCATCTTCAAAAAGCCGCAAATCAATTACACCAGGTAAATTCGCTTGTAAGCGTTTGAGATCAACTTCACGATCCCCTGGTACTAAAACTGAAATAGTTTTCCCATCTGCATCCAAGAGGACATTCTTCAAAGTATCTGCACCTGTAAAACCTCCGCCGAAGCGAGCGTTCAATACTTCTACGAGAGAATCGATCGTAGGAGTATTTGGTGTATCCACAACTTGTAGAGCAGGAGTCCCACTCGAATCTACGGAAGCCACGACGGTTTTCATTGCTTCAACATTTGCTGCATATCCACACTTTTCACATAAAACATATGTGTCTTCACCAGTTTCACACGGTGCGAGGAATTCCTCCGAACCGGATCCGCCCATTGCTCCAGAAACAGCGCTTACGATGTTGTACTTCAAACCGAGTCGATCAAATGTTTTGATGTATGCAGCGCGATGTTTGTTATATGACTCAATAAGTCCTTCATCAGTCAAGTCAAAAGAGTATGAATCCTTCATGACAAACTCGCGACCGCGAATGATGCCACTACGAGGACGCGTTTCATCGCGGTATTTTGTTTGGATTTGATAAAGAGACAGTGGCAAATCCTTATATGAGGAGTACTCACCTTTAACCATCAAAGTAAACATTTCTTCGTGAGTTGGCCCTAAGAGGTAGTCACCACCTTTGCGATCTTGCAATCTAAATAAATCGGGCCCGTATTCATCCCAGCGATTCGTCTCTTGGTATGGATCCTTTGGCAAAAGCGCAGGAAAATGAACTTCCTGAAAGCCGGCTTTATCCATCTCATCTCGCACAATCTTTTCGATATTGCGAAAAGTGATGTAACCAAGAGGTAGCCACGAATAAATGCCAGCAGCAATGCGACGAATATAACCAGCACGGACCAATAACCGATGACTTGCAACTTCAGCATCGGCAGGATCATCACGCAAAGTGCGCAGAAAGAGAGTGGACATTCGTAACATAGTAAGTAGGCCGCTTTCTAGGAAACCACGACAGAAGGTTGACCAGATGCAACCCCTGCTGCTTCCATCTCATCTGCAAGGCGCATTGCCTCTTCGATAAGAGTTTCAACAATTTGTGACTCAGGTACAGTTTTAATAACTTGCCCCTTAACAAATATTTGACCTTTACCATTTCCCGAAGCCACGCCAAGATCGGCTTCTCGGGCTTCGCCAGGACCATTAACAACACAACCCATGACAGCAACACGAAGTGGAACCGTCATGCCTTCCAAGCCAGCTTGGACTTTTTCAGCCAAAGTGTAAACATCAACTTGTGCACGACCACATGATGGACAAGAAACAATTTCAAGTTTGCGCTGGCGCAAGTTTAAGGATTCAAGAATAGAAATTCCAACTTTGACTTCTTCAACCGGCGGCGCGGAAAGTGAAACGCGAATGGTGTCACCAATTCCTTCTGCTAACAAAATTCCAAATGCAGTAGCTGACTTAATGGTTCCCTGAAAGAGTGGCCCGGCCTCAGTAACTCCTAGGTGCAACGGATAATCACATTGAGCAGCTAAAAGCCGATATGCACTGACCATAATCACTGGGTCGTGGTGTTTTACCGAAATTTTGATATCTCTAAATCCATGCTCTTCGAATAATGAGCATTCCCATAAAGCTGATTCAACTAAAGCCTCTGGCGTTGCTTTTCCATATTTTGCTAATAACCGAGGATCAAGTGAGCCTGCATTTACGCCAATGCGAATCGGAATACCGGCATCGCCTGCAGCTTTGGCTACTTCCTTAACTTTGTCATCAAATTGCTTGATATTGCCTGGATTAACTCGCACTGCAGCACATCCAGCATCAATTGCTGCGAAAATATACTTCGGTTGAAAGTGAATGTCTGCGATAACAGGAATTTGTGATTTCTTTGCAATCTGGGCAAGAGCATCTGCATCATCTTGGCTAGGAACAGCAACTCGTACGATCTGACAACCAGAAGCAGTTAACTCTGCAATCTGTTGCAAAGTTGCGTTGACATCTGATGTAAGAGTCGTGCACATTGATTGCACGCTCACTGGCGAGGATGAACCTACGCCGATTTTCCCCACCTGAAGTTGGCGAGTTTTGCGCCGTGGGGCCAAAGTAGGAGCAGGTGCTGCGGGCATTCCTAAATCGACCATGGAGTTATTCTGCCCTACTACTGCCTAACTCTCGCGCTCTAAAGGTTGAGATTAACGGGGTTAATCACATCTGCGACCAAGAGCAGCAGGGTCAATCCCGCTAACAGGACGAAGACGGCCATGGTAACCGGAGCCAAAACGCTGACATCGATCGCAGCAGGACGCGGGCGACCACGTAAGCGAGCATAAAAAGCTCGAATCTCATCGGCAATTGCAACGGCCATGTGACCTCCATCAAGTGGCAATAATGGCAAGAGGTTGAATATGCCGACAAAAATGTTCAAGCTAGCGATGATCATGACGAAAGTGGCAATCCGCTCAGCTCCAGTTAACGATGAGCTATCAAGTGCTTGACCAGAAACTCGTGCAACGCCAACAACTCCGACCAATCCTTCTGGGTCGCGAGTTTTGCCACCGACTGTTTGTGACCACAAGGCAGGGATTTTGCTGGGAAGTGCAATTAAGGATTTCACGGAAGCAGCGCTGAAGCTTCGGGTTGTCGCAAGTGATTTATTCACGGCGGTGAGAGGATCACTACGAACTGTTGCAAGAGAATTAATAACACCCAGGAAGCCAATTGTTTTCCCATCCAAGATCCGAGCTTGAGGGGTAATAGCAATCTCAAAATCAGGCGCAGCATTGGGATTGCTGACTTGAGCTTGTGTACCTACTCGATCAATTCCAAAGAGAAGGGACTTGCCCGCCGATGAGCGGATTATTTGAACGCTCTTAGCCCAATCTTTAATGGGCACGCCATTAATAGAAACAATTTTATCTCCAGCTAAAAGCCCCGCCAATTTTGCAGGTGACGCTGGTGATGTCGCCGTACATTCCTGATTGCCCGATACAGGCGGCACGCACGGACTTATTCTGGCAATAGTAGATGTCACTTGCGTCGTCCCGATTCCCATGAAGACAAGAAGCAAGAGGAGAAATCCCAAGACAAAATGCAAAAACGAACCCGCACCGAGAACAATTAATTTACGAGCGCCACTGGCTTTGTAAAAAGCACGGTGTTCTTCTCCCTCATCCATCACATCAGTGGGAGTCATTCCATCAATACGGCAATACCCACCGGCGGGTATGGCTTTAAGTCCGTATTCGGTTTCTCCTCGAGTGATCGACCAGAGTTTTGTACCGAAACCTAAGAAAAATTCACTTACTTTCATGCCAAATCGGCGGGCGGTGATGAAGTGGCCAAATTCGTGAACCATCACTGAAAACAGCAGAGCCACCACAAATGCCAGAATCCCTAAAAGCTGCATGAGCGTATCTTCTCAGGTTGCGCCGACAACCACCTACTTATAGGAGGGGTAACATGGACCACATGGACCACATGACTCGAATACCGCAGATTCGCAAACTCGTCACAGCAATTCCTGGGCCAAAATCTCAAGCAATTCTCAAGCGACGAAGTGAAGCAGTATCGGCCGGTCTTGGAATGGCCATTCCTATGGTGGTCGAGCGTGCAGGTGGTGGAATTTTGATCGATGTCGACGGGAATTCAATAATCGACATGGGCGCAGGAATTGCAGTAGTCAGTGTTGGAAATAGCGCAGACAGAGTTGTTGCAAATGTGAAGCAGCAAGTTGAAGCATTCACACATACCTGCTTTATGGTCGCACCATATTTAGGTTACATCGAAGTTGCTGAAGCGCTTAACCGTTTAACTCCAGGTACTCATAAGAAGAAATCAGTCCTGCTGAACACTGGTGCTGAAGCGCTAGAAAATGCGGTAAAGATTGCACGCAGCTACACCAAGCGCCAGGCAATTGTTGTGTTTGAACATGGCTATCACGGCCGCACCAACTTAACCATGGGTATGACAGCAAAAAACATGCCCTACAAAGAAAGCTTTGGTCCCTTTGCTCCAGAGATTTATCGCATGCCTATGGCTTATCCATTGCGATGGCCAGGTGGAGCCGATGCCTGTGCAGCGCAAGCTTTGGATCTGGTGATTCACAAAATGGAAAAGGAGATTGGGGCAAAGAACATTGCCGCAATCGTCATCGAACCCATTCAAGGAGAAGGTGGCTTTATTGTTCCACCTCAAGGATTTCTTCCAGGGTTGTCAAAATTTGCAACAGAAAACGGTATCGTTTTCGTGGCTGATGAGGTTCAAACAGGTTTTGCTCGAACTGGAACGATGTTCGCATGTAATGATGAAGGCGTAGTGCCAGATCTGATCACAACAGCTAAAGGTATTGCAGGTGGACTTCCACTTGCCGCCGTCACTGGTCGTGCTGAGATCATGGACTCGATCCACTCAAGCGGTTTAGGTGGAACTTTCGGTGGCTCTCCTGTTGCTTGCGCTGCGGCGCTGGGTGCAATCGCAACTATCGAAGAAGATCAATTATGTGATCGCGCACTCGCACTTGGAAAGATTATTTCATCTGCACTTCATGCAATGAAAGCAAAATACCCAGAAATTGCTGAAGTTCGTGGCCGTGGCGCTATGCAAGCCATCGAGTTTGTCATCCCCGGAACATTAGATCCTCACCCAACAGCGATCGGAAAAGTTGTGAAGTTCTGCCAAGATGAGGGCGTATTAGTTCTCACTGCTGGAACTTATTCCAACGTTATTCGCCTTTTACCACCACTAGTGATGCCCGAGAATTTGCTACGCGAAGCACTTGATGTGCTCGATCGTGCCATTGGTTCTTTAGCGGTCTAATAGGTTCTGCACGGGTGAATACACTTCGCCCCGTTTCCGCTTTGCAATCGCGCTGATTGCTTCAAGTACAACTCTATTGGCCAAGATTGCAGTGATATCTGCGCTGTCATAAGGCGGGGCTACTTCCACGATATCCATGCCTACAATCGGAAGTTCTAAACAAATTCGCCGAACAGCTTCAAGAAGTTCGCGGCTTGTCATTCCACCAGGTTCTGGAGTGCCAGTGCCTGGAGCCATCCCTGGATCAACAACATCAATATCTACCGATAGAAATACTCCATCACACTCATCGGTTAGGCGCGCAAAAGATTCATCCAATACCGTCTTCATACCGCGGTGATGAATTTCGGTCATCTCATACGAGCGCATTCCTTGATCGCGCATCCAATCCAACGTTGCATCCCCTGGCCAATAACCACGCAGTCCCAACTGCAAGAATCGATCACCACGTACTGCGCCGGAGTCAATTAAACGTCGCATGGGTGTTCCGTGTCCTACCAACGCTCCGAATTGTGAATCACCAGTATCTGCATGGGCATCGAAGTGAATCATAGAAATCTTTCCCATGCCTCGGTGGTGTGCAATACCTGCAACATCGGCCGAAGCAATTGAATGATCGCCACCTAAAACAATGGGAATAACACCAGCTCTCGAAAGTTTCTCGGTCGCTTGCGATAAAACTTCTAAGGATGCGACAAGATCCCCTCCTGGCATCATCAGATCACCTGCATCTAAAACTTTCATTTCTTTCAAACCATCTACACGAAGTGCAAGGTGTGGACGTTCGCCATCATGGGGCAAATAATCTCCACCGCGAATGGCTTGCGGGCCAAATTTTGCACCAGACCGATGTGAAGTCCCACTATCAATCGGTGCGCCAAGAATCACGACATCGGCACCTTTATAACTGGAAGCATCGGCAATATCGCAGCGGGGAATTCCTAAAAAAGTGAAATCCGGACCATACATATTTCCGTGGTTTGCCATGAACCGAGCCTAACGCAACAACCTTGAAGAATCGAAGTTAAGGCTTTTAGGAATCGAAACCCAAGCCAACTCGGTCCAATAACTTGAGCCAGAGGTTGCGGCGACCCTCGTGTTCATCAGCCCGGTTAATTGACCACTGAGTGATAAGGATAAATAAATATCTCAGTGGTTCAGGGGGGAATGGCAATGGTTTCTTGCGAACCATTTTGAGTTGCGTTCGCTCTGTATCAAGGCCATCGAGCAAATCCAACATAGTGGCCGCACCAAAGCGAGTAGCTCCAACACCCAAACCCGTGTAGCCCATAACGTATGCAACTCTTCCGCTATGGGAGGTGCCCCAAAATGGCGCAAAGCGAGTGCAGGTATCAATCGCACCACCCCACCCATGAGTGAAAGAAATTCCTTCTAGCTGCGGAAAAGTCTTCAGGAAGTTATCGGCAAGGGTGGCATAAGTATCTGCACTAAATTCATATTCTTGGCGAACCTTTCCACGAAAGTTGTAAATCGCTTCATATCCGCCCCAGAGGATGCAACCTTCTTGCGTTAAGCGGTAATAATGGAATTGGTTACCAGCATCTGAAATGCCTTCACGGTCTTTCCAACCAATACTTTCACGTTGAGCAGGAGTTAAAGGTTCAGTTACCAATTGATAGTCATAAACAGGAATCACGTACTTGCGAGCACTTCGAATCAGCGATTTGAAAACATTGGTGGCAAGTGCCACTTTCTTGGCTTTAATGGTTCCGTAGGAGCTATGGACGATGACCTCATCACCCATGTATTCGAGCCAATCTACTTTCGAGTTCTCATAGATTTTGACACCCAGTGAAAGGCAGGCTTTCTCTAATCCCCAGACTAATCGTGCTGGATCAACAAGAGCGGTGCCATCATGATCAAAGAGTGCACCTACATATTTTGGCGACTTAACGCGCGCTTGTATCTCCTGTTGGGTGAGAAATTCGACATTATCGCCATACAGATTACGAAGTGCCGCTTCTTCTTTCATGCCTTCTAGCTGCCAGGGTGCAACCGCAACTCGAAGCTCACCTGTACGTTCCCAGTTGCAGTTGATCTTGTAGCGCTTAATCGTCTCTTCAATTTGATCAAGATTTTCACGACCCAATCTCTCGATCGTTTCCATCTCGCCCTTAAATCTAGCGTAACCATTAACAAATCCATGAGTGAGTGAAGAGTTGCAAAAACCGCCGTTTCTACCAGATGCACCTGCTCCTGTTTCGCGTTGTTCGATGATCACAACTTCGCGTTCTGGATTTCGCTCTTTAGCCAAAAGTGCAGTCCACAAACCTGTGTAACCAGCCCCGACAATACAAAGGTCAGTTGTGACATCCCCGATTAGGGCTGAGTGAGATTCTGGTTCGAGCGGATCTTCATCAAGCCAATACAGAAGTGGCTGGAGATCTGCTAAATGGCGAAGCACAAGAGGGTCGATGGTGACCATCGCGTAGCCGGCGTATCGCCGGACTCACCCCTTAACATCTATGAATAGTTGGCCCGGGTCCTCCGGAGTCCTACCCCAAAGTGTTAAACCTTATCGATTTAATTTCGCACTTCAGTTAAGGAGAATATAGCCCTTAAACACGATTCTTTCTACTCGACACGAACTGACCTACCAACACGATCGCCAAGGCGATCAAAAACATAGATGAGCCGATCACGTTAGCTTGCGCGGGAATCCCGCGTGCCGATGAAATATATACAAATTTTGGAAAAGTCGTCAAAGTTCCAGAATTGAAATTCGTGATGATGAAATCATCAAAAGATAGTGAGAAGGCCAAGAGTGCAGCACCAAAAATACCCGGCATAACTAAAGGCAGCGTTACCCGGCGAAAAGTTTCTACTTCGGTCGCATACAGATCCATTGCCGCTTCTTCTAATTTGGGATCCAAACTTGCGATGCGCGCTTTTACGGTCACAACCACAAAGGAAATACAGAACATCACATGCGCTATCACTGTTGGCCAAAACCCTGGGTTAATGCCCAAGTTGAGGAACATCGCCAGCAGCGATGCACCCAACACAATTTCAGGCGTAGCCATCGGTAGGAAAATTAATAAGTTCACAGTAGAGCGTCCGCGGAAGCGATGACGTCCTAAGGCAAATGCGATCATGGTGCCTAAAGCTGTTGCAATGAGTGTGGCTATGAAACCAATTTTAAGTGAATTTCCCAAAGCAGTACAGACTTCTGGGGCACCGCAAGGATTTTGCCAATTTTTAAAAGTAAAACCGCGCCAAGTTAAATTGCTCTTGCCGGCATCGTTAAAGGAAAAAGCCATTGTGTAGGCGATTGGAATAAATAAGTAGACAAAAGCAAGAAATGCATAAATCTTGATTAAGTTCTTTGAAAGCCAGCGCTTCATACGAGTTCATCCGTTCCAGCGCGACGGACATACGCCATGACCAGAATCAAGATTGCTGCCATCAACATAAAGGAAAGGGCAGCAGCCGTTGGGTAATCTACGATTTCAAAGAAGCGAGATTCGATAACATTTCCGATCATCTTTGTCTTTGGGTTACCCAGAAGAGTGGCATTGATGTAGTCACCTGCTGCTGGGATGAAAGTCAACAAAGTGCCGGCAACAACGCCTGGAAGTGAAAGAGGAAAAGTAACTTTTCTGAAAGTTGTAAGGCCATTCGCGTAAAGATCTGAAGCAGCTTCAAGGGTGCGAGGATCAATGCGTTCAAGGCTGGCATAAAGCGGCAAAGTCATAAACGGCAAGAAGTTATAGGTCATACCGGTAACAACGGCGAAGGCGCTGGCAGTTAATCCGCTTTGTGGCCCAAGCACATGCAAAGTTCGCAAAACTGTTACGACGGGGCCTTCGTTGCCCAAGATCTGCTTCCATGCGATCGTGCGAAGAAGAAATGACGTGAAGAAAGGTGCAACAACAAGTACTAATAGCAAGTTCTTCCATTTACCTGACTTAAATGCGATGGCATATGCCAGAGGATACGAGATAGCTAATGCTAATAATGTTGCTATGAGTGCATAGATAATCGAGCGCAAGAACTGCTCTCGAGAGGCGACAAAAGCATCAATGTAGTTAGCCAACCGGAATGTCTGAACATAAGTTCCCGTATCCGCACCTTCCGGGGCTGTCTGTGTACTTGTACTCGCCAAAGTAAATAAAGGGAAAATGAAAAACATCGCCAACCACGAGAGCCCCGGAATCAATAATAAGTACGGCGTGCTCGGACGTTTAATCCCCCGCACAGTACTGGAGCGTTTAGAAATTGCAGCGACGAATGCCATTAGATCTCGTCTGGGTTTACAGACGTTCCAGCATCAACATCTGCTGTCCCATCTAATGCAAATGTAAATTCTGGCTTCCAAGACAGCGCAACGGTGTCACCCTTTTGCAAGTGTGAGGCTCCCCCATCATTTTGTTCAAAGACAGATAGTTCTTGACCCCATGGCATTTGGATTTGGAATTGTGTGCTTACGCCAACAAATGAAATATCGGTGATAACTCCTCCACCCAAAGTATTTGCCTCTGGGTGTTCGATGGAAATCTTTTCTGGACGTATGCCAATTAAGACACTCTTATCTGAATTATCTTTAGCAAAATTGCGTGCAGAAGGAACCACGATTCGATTGCCATGGACTGAAACCTGCAAATCACTACCGCTTGCGCCCTCAACTTTGCCTTTGACTAAGTTGGACTGGCCCAAGAAATTGGCAACAAAAACTGTGCGGGGTGATTCATACAGTTCCACTGGTGAGCCCATTTGCTCAATGCGGCCTTCGTTCATTACTGCAATCGTGTCGGCCATGGTCATGGCTTCTTCTTGATCGTGCGTCACATGTACGAAAGTCAGACCTACTTCGGTTTGGATCCATTTCAGTTCGATCTGCATCTGACGTCGCAACTTGAGATCAAGGGCTCCGAGTGGTTCATCTAATAACAATAATGCTGGGCGATTAACAATCGCACGCGCCACTGCTATGCGTTGTTGTTGACCACCAGAGAGTTGCACTGGTTTGCGCTCTGCTAAGTGACCAAGTTCTACAAGCGCCAATACTTTAGTTACGGCTTCCTTCACATCTTTTATACCGCGACGGCGCAAACCAAACGCTACGTTTTCAAAGATGCTCAAGTGAGGAAAGAGCGCGTAGTTTTGAAAGACGGTATTCACTGGGCGTGCATAAGGCTTTGCGTAAGTGATATCTGTATTGCCGATAGATATTTTTCCAGACGTTGGTTCTTCTAAACCAGCAATCATGCGAAGAGTGGTGGTTTTTCCGCATCCCGAAGGACCTAGAAGTGCGAAAAAGGACCCTTCCGGTATGACAAGTGAGAGGTCATCGACAGCGCGAAAATCTCCAAATGCCTTTACTAAATTAGTAAGGTGAAGATCACCCTTTGTCGAGGCTGCTGCGTCGACCACTAGTTGCCTGTAGCAGTCTGGAATGCAGACTGATATTTGGTTTCATCATCGGGAGATAGGGAGGCAAAGACTTTAACTTTTGACAGCGCCGTAGCATCAGGGAAAATGTATGGGCTATTTGCCAATGCAGGATTTATTTTTTCCATCTCGGCTTGTGCCCCTTCAACTGGGCAAATGTAATTTACATATGCGGCAACCTGAGCAGCCACAGCTGGTTCGTAGTAATAGTTCATCACCATTTCAGCATTTTTGCGATGAGTTGAAGTGGAGGGAATCATCATGTTATCGCTCCACAGAGTTCCACCACTATCTGGAACTGCAAAATCAAATTTTCCCTGATTTTCAGTTGCCAGTTGGAAGAGATCCCCGGACCAACCAATTACTGCAATGGCATCGCCTGAAATGAGATCCTCCTTGTAGGAGTTGCCCTTTACTTGGCGAATGAAACCATCAGCTATCTTGCCTTTCAAGAAATCAATAGCGTTCATAAATTGCGCCTCGGTAAAGGCACCTGATGGGTCGACGCCTTGGTATTGCATGATGATTCCCATGGTGTCGCGCATTTCAGAGAGTACTTCAATGCGTCCCTTATTTGCTGGCGCGAATAAATCATCCAGGCTATGAACACCTTGTGGCAACTTCTCTTTATTCCAACCAAAACCGGCAAAACCAGTTTGCCATGTTAAAGAATTATTTCGTCCTGGATCAAATCCAACATTTGCGAGCGCTGGAAGAATATTGGCCTTGTTAGGAACGCCATCGGTATCAATTGCTTGGGTATAACCCAAGCGGATCCAACGCCCAGCCATCCAGTCAGTGAGGGTGACAATGTCATAACCAATATCTTTGCCGAGTTTTAATTGCCCAGCTACTTTGCCGTAGAAAGTATTGTTGTCATCAACATCTTCTTTGTAGGTAACATCTAATCCAGAAGATTTTTTGAAAGCCTCAAGTGTTGGATAGTTCTGTGCTTTATCGTCGTAATCTAAATACAAGGTCCAGTTGGCCCAACGAACTATTTTTTCAGTCTCAGATGCATCGACCACCGCTGCTGCCGTGCTTTTTGCGCCTTTGGTTCCACATGCTGCAAGGAGTCCTACGGCACCAGCTCCTCCGACGCCTGCGATAAATCCGCGGCGGGATAGTTGCGCCTTGATGAGGGCGCGAGTTTCTGGTGAGAGCGGGCTATTGATGGGCATGACGGCTCCTATTCGTGGTGGTGATCATTGGTGGAAAGTTATCTGGCCTTCATTCATGGGTGGATGGATCTATGCGTGAGAGTTTATGCCCTCATGTATAGATTCGGCACGTATTTACAAGAAATTTTTATCCGTTGAGATTGGTCATGACGTGCTTAATTCGGGTGTAATCCTCAAAACCATATCCTGAGAGATCTTTACCGTAGCCAGATCGCTTGAATCCACCGTGAGGCATTTCTGCCACTACAGGTATATGAGTGTTGATCCATACACACCCGAAATCAAAAGCCTTCGCTAGGCGCATTGCGCGACCGTGATCTCGCGTCCACACGCTCGAGGCAAGGCCATATTCGACCCCATTTGCCATGGCAATGGCCTCTTCCTCGGTAGTGAATTTCTGCATGGTAATGACGGGCCCAAAGATTTCATTCTGGATCATCTCGTCATCTTGCTTGAGATCGGCCACAACTGTTGGAGGGAAGAAGAAGCCCGGTGTATTCAAGGCCTTTCCTCCAGCCATGATTCGAGCATGGGATGGAGCGCGATCAAGGAATCCGCTAACACGGGCTAATTGATTGGCGTTGTTTACAGGTCCCACCAAAACATCCTCATCAGGGGCTCCCATTGCAATTTTATTGGCAGCTTGGTCGGTGAGTAAGGCAACCATCTGATCATAAACTCCGGCTTGCACAAGAACGCGAGTTGCTGCTGTGCAATCTTGACCAGCGTTGAAATATCCAGCAATTGCAATACCTTCAGCAGCTGCTTCTAAGTTGGCATCATCGAAAACAACTACAGGTGCTTTCCCGCCAAGTTCCAGATGCACGCGCTTTAATTGTTGTGAAGCAGCAGATGCCACTTCCATACCTGCGCGCACTGATCCGGTGATGGAAACCATCGCGGGCGTCTTATGGTCAACAAGGGCGCGACCAGTATCGCGTTCGCCACAAACAACGTTTATCACACCAGCTGGCAAGAACTCTGACATGACCTTAGCCATGAAAAGAGTTGAGGCTGGTGTTGTATCACTTGGTTTAAGAACTACAGTATTTCCTGCTGCAATTGCAGGGGCCCACTTCCACACTGCCATCATCATGGGATAGTTCCAAGGTGTCACTTGCGCACAGACGCCGATGGGTTCGCGACGAATCATTGATGTCATTCCGTGCATGTATTCACCAGCAGATTTACCTTCTAAATTGCGAGCAGCACCAGCAAAAAATCTAATTTGATCGATCATCGGTGGGATTTCTTCTGACGTGGTGATTCCCAGTGGCTTGCCAGTGTTGCGCGATTCAATGGCAACGATTTCAGCCGAACGAGACTCAAGGGCGTCAGCAATTTTCAAGAGAGCTCTCTGGCGCTCACTCGGTGTGGAATCTCTCCATCCCTCAAAAGCCCGTGCAGCAGATTTCATAGCGGCATCAACATCTGCAGCGTTGGAGTTAGGTGCTTGTGCATACACCTGACCGGTAGCAGGGTTGGTGATAGGTGTTGTGGCACCTGATGTGCTCGCTACTTCTGCTCCATTGATGATGTTGGAGAACTGCTCCATGGTCTGGCTCCTTCTTGAGGTTGATGTGGGGAGAGTACGCCCAAATGAGCGTGTTTGGGTAGCAGTGCTACGAATTTGCCATATTTTTGCCCCACATGCTGCGGATATCGTCGTAAAAAGCGCAAAATTCTGCGGATTCCTTTGCTTTTCTCTCAGGAGTACGGAAGAGTGTCGGGGTGGCAACAAAACACCGTCAGCTCCTAGATGACACCTCCAAGGCGATCATCGAACAGCTGCAGATCGATGGGCGAAAGCCCTATGCAGCCATTGGGCTGGCAGTGGGCTTATCTGAGGCGGCGGTGCGACAGCGCATCGCCAAACTCATTGAGTCTGGGGTCATGCAGGTAGTTGCCATCACAGACCCACTGACCGTGGGCTCCTATCGCATGGCAATGGTCGGAATCAAAGTTGAAGGAGATCTCACCGCAGTAGCAGATCAACTCGCGCACTATAAAGAAGTCGACTACGTCCTTGTGACATCAGGCGGTTTTGATGTGATGTGCGAAGTAATTTGTAATGACGATGAACACCTTCTTGAACTCTTACAACGCATCCGCGCGATTCCGTCGGTACGTAGTACCGAAAGCTTTATCTATCTAAAGTTGCGTAAGCAACTTTATAACTGGGGAACTTAACAAATGGCAACAACGACAACCTTCGACAATGTACAACGATTCGAATCAGACCTTGATTCAAATTGGTCTAATCGTGCAAAGCAGCATCTTTGGATGCACTTTTCGCGCATGGGCGCATATGACGACGGCGGCTCCATACCGATTATCGTAAAAGGTGAAGGACAATATATTTATGATGATCGTGGCAAGAAATACTTTGATGGAATTTCCTCCCTTTTCGCTGTTCAAATTGGACATGGACGAAAAGAAATGGCTCAAGCCTACGCACAGCAAGTAGAGGAGATTGCATACTTTCCTGTTTGGTCCTATGCCAACCCTCGCAACATTGAATTATCCGAACGTTTGGCAGCGCTAGCACCTGGAGATCTCAACCACGTCTTTTTTTCTTCATCTGGAGGCGAAGCTGTTGAGACAGCAGCAAAGCTCATTAAGCAATACTTTAAATTAACTGGCAAGCCGCTGAAGCATAAAATTATTAGTCGTCACGTGGCCTACCATGGCACTACTCAAGGCGCTCTCTCTATTACAGGTATTCCTGCAGCTAAACAATATTTTGAGCCACTCATCGCAGGTCACCACAAAGTTCCAAATACCAACTTCTATCGTGCGCCTTTAAATCATCGTGATTCATTTGAAGAATTCGGTCAATGGGCCGCAAACCGCATTGAAGAAGCTATCTTGTTTGAGGGCCAAGACACTGTGGCTGCTGTATTTGTTGAACCCGTACAAAATTCTGGCGGCTGCTTTCCACCTCCCCCAGGCTACTTACAGCGAGTTCGCGAGATTTGCGACCAGTACGACGTCATCATGGTCTGCGATGAAACCATCAATGGTTTTGGACGTATCGGTGAATTCTTTGCCTCCACTCGTTACGGAGTGGTTCCAGACATCATCACCTGCGGAAAGGGAATGACTTCTGGCTACTTCCCTATGGGAGCAATGATTGCTAACGAGCGCCTCTACGAACCATTCCGTAAGGGAACAACTTCATTTCTGCATGGCTTCACATTCGGTGGGCATCCAGCTGGCGCAGCAGTTGCACTGAAGAATCTGGAAATCATGGACCGGGAAAACATCAACGAGAATGTTCGCAATAACGAAGCGGCCTTCAAATCTACGATTGAGAAGTTATACGATCTGCCTATCGTTGGAGATATTCGAGGTGCTGGGTATTTCATCGCAGTCGAATTAGTAAAAGATAAAGTAACTCGCGAAACATTTACGGCTGATGAGAGTGAAAAACTTCTCAGAGGGTTCCTATCCAAGGCACTCTTTGATAACGGGCTCTACTGTCGAGCAGATGATCGAGGAGACCCTGTTATCCAACTGGCCCCTCCTCTGACATCAACACAGGTTCACTTTGACGAAATTGAATCGATTTTGCGAACAGTTCTCACTGAAGCTGCATCCATCATTGCCTGATGAGCGATCGTACGAAGGTTCATCGATCACCGCACAAGCAGAACTTTGATCCGCAGCTAGCGCAATCAATAATTGATCGCGCAATCATTGCGCATGTCGGTATCACAGTTGATGGACAGACCTATGTGTTGCCAGTTGCTTGTGCACCATTTAAAGGAGAACTACTTCTCCATGGTTCTAATGCCTCACGAATGTTCAAAGCGCTTATGGATGGCGCCTCGGCTTGCATAACAATTACTCACCTTAAAGGGTTGGTCTTGGCTCGCTCATCTTTTGAATCTTCGATGCATTATGAATCGTTGATGGCTTTGGGCAAGGGTCGCACTCTTGAGGCGGATGAAAAATTAGCCGCACTTGACGCGCTCACAGATCATCTCTTCCCAGGGCGGCGCAAAGAGCTACGAAAATCCCTCACCCAAGAAGTTCTCGCTACATCCATTGTTGCTTTTCCCTTGAATGAAATCAGCGTCAAAATTTCCGATGGGGATCCAGTAGATAATGAGATGGATGCAGATGCAGATGTGTGGGCTGGCGTTTTGCCTATGAAAATTATCTACACAACTCCGGTTGCAGCTCAGAATTTGAAACCAGGAATCCCGATACCTGAATATATCGCCACATGGATTCCTGGATAAAGATCTGACCATGAGCCTATGGTGGAAGCAGGTAGATCATCCGGATTTTTCTCCAGGCACATTGGATCAACAGTGGGATCTTGTCATCGTCGGAGGCGGATTTAGTGGTCTGTGGAGTGCGTATCACGCCCTCGCCATCGATCCATCGCTCAAGATTGCAGTACTTGAACAATCTCGCATCGGCACTGGAGCAAGTGGCAGAAACGGTGGTTGGGCATCTGCTTTGTACCCGCTGGCTAATGAGAAGTTAGCAAGGCATTCAAGCCAAGAATCAATCGATCAGTTGCACAAACAGCTGCAGGGATCTATCGATGAGATTGGCAACTTCGCCAAAGAACATGACATTGAATGCGGTTTTCATAAAGGAGGCAGACTCTCTTTCGCGCGCAATGGAGGTCAACTTAAGCGCTTGGCTGATGAACGCGAAAGTGATGAAACTTTCCTAAGTACACATGATTCTGATGCTCGTATCCATATGAGTAAGAATTTAGGAGCCAATTACTCCCCCCATTGCGCAGCACTTAATCCTGCAGCCCTCATCGTGGGTCTTGCCCAACACCTGGAAACACGCGGCGTTTCACTTTTTGAAAACACTCTCGCGCAATTTGATGCAAAAAATAATGTCTCTGTTAATGGTCGAGCAATCAAGACTTCGGCAGTAGTGCGAGCCACTGAGGCTTATCAAGAGGGAACTCGCAAACAAATTCCTGTCTATTCCCTAATGATCGCAACAGATCCCTTGCCAGACAAAGTTCTCAAACTTATCGGCGGTGAAAACCGTGAAACCTTTGCCGATGGATCCCACGTGGTCAATTACGCCCAACGCACTTCCGATGGTCGCTTAGCATTAGGTGGACGCGGAGCCCCTTATACCTGGGGATCTCAACGCAATGACAAAGCAGAAGTTAATAAGCGAATTCATGCTCACCTTCGCACGATGGCGCGCGAATGGTTTCCCGTTTTACACGACTACGATTTCCCTCACTCTTGGGGTGGCGCAGTTGCGATCACTCGAGATTGGTCCCCCTATGTTCGCTGGGACGGAAAATATGGTGAACTCGGAGGCTATGTAGGAGATGGCGTAACCCTTTCCTACCTTGCAGCAGCAGCAATGGCAGATTTACTCACACACACTCAATCCGTGCGAACTTCATTACCCTTTGTTCAAAGGAGCAACCCAAAATGGGAGCCAGAACCGTTGCGTTGGCTAGCGATTAATTCTGCCATTGCACTTTCCTCGGTATCTGATCACGAAGAAAATCTAACGCAGCGCCCAAGTTTGCTCATGAAAGCTCTTGCACCGATAATCGGCAAATGAGAAGAAAGCGTTACGGGGCACTTGTTCTAGCTGGATTCTTCTTCGGAACAACCGGTACCGCACAAGCGCTAGGTCCTGATGGCCTCTCCCCGCTCGCCGTCGGCAGTGCCAGATTAATTTGCGGTGCACTCTTGCTCTGGGCTTTTACGAAGTTCACCCCTACAAACACAATCAGAATGCCACTGCCTCAATTGTGGTTGGCTGCCATTGGCTTTGCCATGTATCAATTGACATTCTTCTCTGCAGTCAAAAGTACTGGTGTATCGATTGGAACAGTTACAGCACTTGGCAGTGCCCCTGCTTTGACTGGAGTAATTGCGTGGATACTCAATCGAGAGAAACCTTCACGACATTGGTTTTTTGCCACAGTACTGACAACAGTGGGCATTGTTTTTCTGAGTAACGCCAAAGGATTTTCGCATTTTAACGTTGCCGGCTTTGCAATGGCCATCGGTGCGGGCGCATCTTTCTCCCTCTTTGCCGTTACCAGCAAACAAGGGCTCAAAAGTGGAATTGGGACTACCCAAGCGATGTCTCAAATATTCTTGCTCTCTGCTCTGCTAGCTTCTCCATTCTTATTTGTAGGAGATTTTGCTCCTCTGCTTTCTACCTCTGGCGTATCGATGATTCTCTGGTTAGGTCTAGTGCCCACAGCACTTGCCTACATTGCCTATGGGTATGGACTACATGGGGTGCGTGCAAGCACATCATCAACGCTCATACTTTCAGAGCCAGCGACGGCAACACTTTTAGCAGCACTGGTGTTAGGTGAATCATTGAACGTGCAATCTTGGGTTGGCATTGCGATTATCATCGCAGGCCTTGCTTATCTCTCGCGAGAATAAAGGACTGCTACTTCTTTACTTTGAATCCCTTTGGACACACTGGCTTGATCGCAGTGACCTTCTTCATTAATTTGCCCTTTAGACACGTCAATGTCTTTTTTGCTGCTTTGGGGGCAACCACTACTGGTGGAGTAACTACTATTGGTGGAGTAACTACCTGAGCGGCTTGCTCTAATTTGATCTTAAGTGTTGGTGCTGAAAATTCAAATCCATAGGCCGCAAGGTGAAGGAAATTATTCTTTTCGGTGAGAGTAATTGTTGCAACACTAGGAGTGCCCTCGCTGCTAACAATTGAGATCGTGGCACTAATAGGGGCATCAGTAAATTTATAGATACAGCGGGCAACTTTAGAACTCATAACCAAGTCATAAATACCTTTAAATACTTCTCCAGTGCGCGTGTAATGAGGAGCAACCACTTTGTAATCCAGTGACTGCGTATCAGCATTAAGGGCAGGCGGACCGGGTGAATACATCGTGGCATTGGTAGTGACTATTCCAGCCAAGGATTTGGAATCCGTGGTGCATTCCGAGACTGGGCCTCCAACACCGCCTGTCATTGTCTGAAGAAACCACATCGTCGGAGAATTGTTTGCTTTATCTCCGATCAAAGTTAGCCAACTTGTAATTTCTTTGAGCACTTCATTAGAAGGATCCATATCGGAGTGCAAAATGGAAGTCAACGCTAAATCCCCATTGCGATCTGCGCCCCAGGCAGAGCCATAACGAGGTGTCGGCGTATACAGATCCAAAAGATCCTTCGGCAAGGAAGTCGTTGGAACCCAACCATAAATATTAGGGACTCGGATTGGTTCAGCAATAATCTTTAGATCTAAACCTTCTTTGACGACAGGATTTTCAGCCACCGTAACGTCTGGAGATTTGAAGCGTCCCTGAAGCCAACCAAATACAGGGGAAGATAAACGTAGATCTAGCCCGAAAGTAAATCCATCCGGGAATGCTTCACGTTGAAGACAAACTTTTCCATCTGTATAAATGCAGCTTGGGCTACCACCTCCGCCTGCGATATAATTGAGATTCGGGTATTGAGAGGCAGCAGTTCCTACTCCTGTCGGTTGCAAATTTTGTGGAACCGCACCATAGGAAACGGGAATGATCGATGATTCAAATTTAACAATTTCAAAATTAACAGTGGGGTCATTTCGCGCACCGACTAAATCCGCCGAAACTAGATACAAGTCACCGCCATTATGTGTTGCGCCAGGGATTGAGAAGATTTCAGGATTACCACCTGTTGCTAATCCAAGTGAAGGGTCACCTTGAAAATTGTAGATTCCTTGCGTAAGTACATCTTTTTTGAGAACGACATCAACGGGTTTATTTGTTCCATCAAAAACGAGAAGTGACTTGAGGCAATCACTTGTTATGGTGGCGCTGCAGATCACTAACTTGCTGCGAAATTGTTGTTTATTAAAACCCTGACAGTTAACATCGCCAGTTGAGGTACATGCAGTGACCGTATCGGTGTGATGATCATCGCCATACATGCTCAGGAGAAAACTTGAAAAGCGGGTCATCTGAATCGCTTGAGACGTGTCGATTCCAGTTTGGCCAACTTCAGTGGGTTCGGAAGCAACCCATTTTTCATCAAAGGATGCCGCAGTTGGGTCGGCGCTATAAGCGGGGGCAGTAAAGGTCAAGGCTAAAAGCGAACAAATAACTAAGAAAACCCTTTTCATTGCATAACCCCGTCGCTACTTGGCATGTGAAGTACTCCGTAAATATTGCACTAATTTATGCGTTTTGGGCAGAGTTATTTCGAACTTTCGGCCGCTGCCAGCTGGCCACACGCCCCATCAATCTCACGCCCACGCGTATCTCGCACCGTCGTGGCCACGCCATAGCTTTCCAGGATTCGAAGGAACTCAGCCTCGTCCTCTTTGCGCGATGCCGTCCATTTAGATCCAGGGGTCGGATTGAGCGGAATCAAATTCACGTGAGCGTTTCGGTTCTTGAGCAAGCGTCCCAGCAAATCTGCTCGCCACGTTTGATCGTTAATGTCTCGAATCAAAGCATATTCTATCGAATACCGACGGCCAGTTTTTTCTGCATAGGCATCGGCAGCTAGAAGTACCTCTTTTACTTTCCAACGAGAGTTTATTGGCACCAAAGTATCGCGTAGCTCATCATCTGGTGTGTGCAAGGAAACAGCCAAAGTAACAGGCAATCCTTCTGCAGTAAGTTTTTCAATTCCATTAACAAGACCAACAGTGGACAGCGTTACAGAACGCGCACTGATACCCAATCCATCCGGAGTAGGGTCGGTGATATTACGCAATGAACGCATCACCGCGTTGTAGTTAGCCATAGGTTCGCCCATGCCCATGAAAACAACATTAGATAATCGTGTTGGTCCTCCAGGTAATTCACCTGATGCGCATGTTCTGGCAGCAGCAACTATTTGTTCAGTAATTTCGGCAGCTGACAAGTTACGAGTCAAACCTGCTTGGCCTGTGGCGCAAAATGGACAATCCATACCGCAACCAGCTTGGGATGAAATACATACAGTTGTGCGATCGGTGTAGCGCATTAAGACGCTTTCAACCAAAACACCGTCATGCAACTTCCATAAATCTTTACGAGTCATGCCGTTATCGCACGTCACCGAACGCACAAGAGTAATCAGGGAAGGAGTAAATTTTTCTGCAAAACTTTCGCGCATTTCAGCTGGAATATCTGACCAACTTTGTGGATCAGGTGAAAGATGTGTGAAATAGTGATTGGCCATTTGTCCGGCACGAAATGCAGGCAAACCCAATTCTTTAGCAAATTCGCGTCGACCTTCCGGAGAGAAATCAGCCAAATGCTTGGGGATTTTCTTTCTTTGAGGAGGTTCATCAAAGACAAGATTTATAGGTGTGGGCTCATCTGGGCGGCTCATATATAACGATTCACTAATTCAAGTGCTAACCACAACGCCGGAGCTGTCAGCAGTACTGAGTCCAATCGGTCGAGCATTCCGCCGTGCCCTGGGAGCAAGGACCCCATATCTTTAAGAGAAAGATCACGCTTCATCGCACTTTCAATAAGGTCTCCGCACGTTGCAGTGAATACAACCATCAGCCCCACACATGCACCGATCCACCATTTCAAATGCAGAATGTAAAAAAAGCTCAATTCACCAGCAATTACGGTGAAAACGATAGAACCAATGAGACCTTCCCATGATTTCTTTGGACTAATTTTTGGCGCCATCGGATGCTTTCCGAAGAGCACTCCAACGAAGTATCCGAAAGTGTCATTTGACCCAACAAGAATTACGAAAGTCATCACGCGAGTTAAACCATCGGCTGGGCGAGCAAGAAGAATTAGGAATCCAGCAAGGAAGGGGAGGTAAATCAAGGAAAGCGTCGTTGCAGTTGCTCGTGAAACAAATCCTTCGGGTCCTGCACGCAGCAAATCAATGAGTAACAAAGGCAAGAAAACAGCAGTAGCAACAGCTAGACCTCCAGCGCCACCTTGCCAGGTTGCAATTGTTAGTCCAGCTGTGGCTATTACAAGTGCAGCCATCGAAATAGGCGTGCCAGCATGTGCAAAAGCTCGTGCAATTTCTCGAATACCTAATGAAACCGCAATGACAACTAGGACGGCAAAAAGTTCACGACGAAAAGCAAGAGTTGACCATACGATTGCAACTAAGGACAAGCTAACTGCAATTGAAGGCAGAAGTTTGCGACCGGCCCGTCGGTTAATCTCTGCATTGATCGCATGTAAATCATCCATGATGTAGGAAATGAACTCTCAAACTTCGAGGAGTTCAACCTCCTTATGCTTGAGTAAATCATCAATTTTTGTCACGTGGTCTGAAGTCATCTTCTCTAGATCCTTCTCCCCACGCGTTAAATCATCCTTGCCAATATCTCCATCTTTTTCTAATTTCTCAATGGCTTCTTTGGCGTGTCGGCGGATATTGCGCAAAGAGACTTTCGCGTCTTCTGCTTTGGTGCGCACAACTTTGATGTATTCCTTGCGGCGCTCTTCTGTCAATTGCGGAAAATTAACACGAATTACTACTCCATCATTGCCTGGGTTAACTCCTAAATCTGATTCACGAATCGCTTTTTCTATAGAAGCCATCGCACCTTTATCGAATGGAGAAATAATCGCCATACGAGCTTCAGGTACCTGGAAGGAAGCTAATTGGGATAACGGGGTGAATGTCCCGTAGTAATCCACCATAATCTTGTTAAAGAGTGATGGATGAGCGCGACCAGTACGGATCGTTGCAAAATCTTCCTTCGCAACGTCAACCGCTTTATCCATCTTGGTGCCTGCATCCGTGAGGGTGCCTGCTACATCACTCATTTCTTACTCCTCTATTTGTGTGGCGCTTAAGCAACAAGAGTTCCGATAACTTCCCCGCGGACTGCGCGAGCGATATTGCCATTGACCATGAGGTCGAAAACGACAATCGGCAAGTGATTTTCTCGGCATAAGCTAAATGCCGCAGCATCTGCAACTGCCAATGATTTTGTAATCACTTCGTCGTAGGAAATTGTGTCGAATTTTGTTGCCTTAGGGTCCTTCTTTGGGTCAGCTGAATAAACGCCATCAACACCACTTTTAGCTAACAACAGTGCTTCTGCTCCAATTTCGAGTGCTCGCTGTGCTGCGACGGTATCTGTTGTAAAAAATGGCATCCCCGCACCAGCGCCAAAAATAACAACGCGGCCCTTATCCAGATGTCGCATTGCACGACGAGGCACATACGGTTCGGCAACTTGACCCATGGTGATGGCAGTCTGGACACGAGTTTCAACGTTGAGTTTTTCTAAGAAATCTTGGAGTGCCAGGCAGTTCATGACGGTACCGAGCATGCCCATGTAGTCGGCGCGTGCACGGTCCATACCTAATTGCTGAAGTTCTGCGCCGCGGAAATAGTTTCCGCCACCAACTACAACAGCTACTTGCACACCAGTTGCGACAACGTCAGCAATTTGTTTTGCTACATCTTGTACAACATCGGGATCAACACCGATGCCTTTTGCTCCACCGAATACTTCTCCAGAAAGTTTAAGGAGCACTCGCCCGTATTTACCTCTACTGCCGGGCATGAGTGCTCCTTATCTCTTCTACGAGTCTAATTGGCTCTGCTTGGTGAATTACTGTCCCACGCGGAAGCGATGGAAAGCCTTTACTGTCGTTCCGGCCTCATCGAGAATCTGTTTAACAGTCTTCTTGGCATCTTTTGCGAAAGCTTGCTCTATTAAGCTAACTTCCTTTACAAAGCCAGTTACGCGACCTTCAACGATTTTTGAAAGAGAAGCTTCTGGCTTTCCTTCATTACGCGCTGTTTCTTCAGCAACGCGACGTTCGTTTTCAATCAGATCGGCAGGCACATCTTCGCGGTTGACATAAGAAGGGGCAAAAGCAGCAATGTGCTGAGCTACATCTTTACCAACTTCGAGTGCATCCTTGGAAAGCTGAACAAGAACACCGACCTGTGGTGGCAAGTCTGGGCTCGTGCGGTGAAGATAGATACCCACTGGGGAACCATCCAAAACTGCGACTTTACGAACTTCGATCTTCTCGCCCAACATGGCGTTGGCTTCATCAACGGATGCTTGAACTGTGTGCCCAGGTTTAATCTCAGATGCCAAAAATGAATCCACATCAGAGATTTTCGCCTTCAGCAAATGCTCAAGAAGTTCATCGGCAAGTGCTTGAAAGCGATCGCCCTTTGCAACAAAGTCAGTCTCGCAATTGAGTTCGAGCATGACTCCAAGGTTGTTCTGAACTTTTGCTATCACCAAACCGTTAGAAGTCGTGCGACCTTCACGCTTGGTGACACCTTTCAAGCCTTTAACGCGAATAATTTCGATCGCTTTTTGAAAATCACCTTCTGCTTCATCCAGCGCCTTCTTGCAATCGAGCATTCCTGCTGCAGTTGCTTCACGAAGTTTCTTTACATCTTCTGCAGAATATTTCAACTTACGCCTCCACAGCTGGTGTTGCGCCGTCAAGAATTTCTTTCTCCCAATCGGCTAAAGGCTCTCCTGCAGCCACTTCTGCTGGAGCATCTGGCTTCACTTCTTCTTTAACAACATTTGCAGCACGTGCCTGTAGGCCCGCGGCAATAGCGTCTGTGATGACGCGTGTTAGAAGTCCGATAGAGCGAATCGCATCATCGTTACCAGGAATCTTGAAATCTACTTCATCTGGATCGCAGTTTGTATCCAAGATCGCGATAACCGGGATTCCGAGTTTCTTAGCTTCTGCAACAGCGAGGTGCTCTTTCTTTGTGTCCACTACCCAGATTGCACTTGGCAACTTGGTCATGTTACGAATTCCGTTGAGGTTTTTGTTAAGTTTTTCGCGTTCACGACGAAGAACGAGAAGTTCTTTCTTGGTCAACAACTGGTCATTAGCATTTTCTAGCGCTTCAAGTTCCTTAAGACGCTGAATACGCTTGAATACAGTTGGGAAGTTTGTGAGCATTCCACCTAACCAACGTTCGGTGACATATGGCATGCCAACACGAGCTGATTGTTGAATAATTGGCTCTTGGGCTTGCTTCTTAGTTCCGACATAAAGTACGTGTCCACCTTTGGCGACAACATCTTTAACGAACTCATAAGCGCTGTCAATCAAGCCAAGTGATTGCTGGATATCGATAATGTAGATTCCGTTGCGCTCAGCAAAAATAAAGCGCTTCATTTTTGGATTCCAACGACGAGTCTGGTGTCCGAAATGGACTCCGCTGTCGAGAAGTTCTCGCATTGTTACAACCGCCATGGCGGCACACTCCTTCTTGCGAAATTTCCGAAGAAATTCGCTCTCGGTTTATGGGCTAACAATTTGTTGGCCCTCTAGCACTTAATCGCCGACCAGCGAACTGGACCGATATGGCTCTTGCTAAGTGCGTGAAGTCACCGCAATTACTTGCGGTGCGGGGCAAATACTACCTGAGATTTGAGCGTGCAAAATCCACGGGTGAACTCGGGATCAGGCCCGAGGATGGGCTTGCTTGAAGGCTGCTTGCAATCTTTGAGTGGAAACATGGGTATAGATCTGCGTCGTTGCCAAGGAAGCATGCCCCAATATCTCTTGAACTGTTCTCAAATCCGCGCCACCTTCAAGAAGGTGGGTAGCTGCCGAGTGGCGTAACCCATGCGGTCCCATTCGTTCATAACCCTCAAGGGCTGCAAGCGCGTTATAGACAACTGTGCGGACGGTGCGTTGATCAATTCTTCTGCCACGTGTTCCGATAAATATTGCATTTCCAGATTCATCTTTTGCTAAAGCTGGTCGGCCCTCACTTATCCACGCTTTAAGTGCGCGCATCGCGGGAATTCCAATTGGAATCGTACGTTCTTTATTTCCCTTACCAAGTACACGAATTGTTTGACGTTCATAATCAATAGAGGAAAAATCCAACCCACAAAGTTCGGCAACTCGAGCACCACTGGCATAAAGGATTTCAACCATTGCGCAATCTCGAAGAGCTACGGGGGTCTCCTCCTCCCCGACTCGAGTAGCTAGCGCTTCCATCGCAAGGGCTGCGCTGGGAATATCTAGAACCTCTGGTAATACGCGATGCGCTTTTGGAGTTGCTAAGGAGGAACCCACATCACTTGCTAAAAACCCAGCTTTAAAGGCCCACTTTGTAAAAAGGCGAATGGATACCGCTCGACGAGAAAGGGAGGTGCGCGCTCCGCCTTTAGTTTGCATAGTGGCCAACCATGAGCGGATATGAGCCAGAGATAAATCAGAAATTTTTCCAACATTGAGAGCACTCAAGTGAAGAAGCAAACTCTCTAAATCTCCCACATACGCGCGGATACTATGTGCGGAAAGTTGACGCTCTTTTTCAAGGTGATGGGCGAAAGCTAATCGAACTGCATCGAAATCCACCAAGCTCATGAAAGCAAGGTTACTCGGGTGTCCTGCCTTGTCGTAGGAGGCCATAGGTGACAGCATCTTCAAGAGCCATAGCTGATGCGGCAATAACGTTCTCGTGGACTCCGATCGTGTTCCATTCACCTTTTCCATCGCTGGTTTCAACCAAAACACGAGTAATTGCACCAGTACCTAACCGACCTTCAAGAATGCGAACTTTATAGTCTGTAAGTTCGAGAACTTGCAATTCTGGATAGAACTGTACAAGTCCTGATCGAAGTGCATTATCGATTGCATTTACCGGACCATTACCAGTACCAGTGCATGAAATCTTCTGGCCTTGGGCTGTGATGGTAACTTCGGCTTTGGTGACGATTGATTTATCTGCCGAGCGTTCTACAGAAGTCAGCCAATGATTGATCGTGAAAAACGATGGTCGCGCACCTGTTGCCTCTTCACGCAATAGGAGTTCAAATGATGCATCTGCGGCTTCAAATGTGAAACCACGGGATTCCATCTCCTTAACCCGGCCTACAACGCGGCCAATGAGTTCGCGGTCTCCACCCAAATCAATCCCGAGTTCTTGCGACTTCAATTCAATTGATGCGCGACCCGCCATTTCTGAAACCAACATTCGCATATCGTTTCCCACTGATGCAGGGTCTTCATGTTGATAGAGAGAGGGATCCACTTTTATTGCACTGGCATGTAGACCGGCTTTATGAGCAAATGCTGAAACACCTACATACGGCTGACGCGCACTTGATGAGATGTTAGTGACATCCGCAACTGCATGAGAAATACGGAATGCCTCAGCCAGATATCCCTCCGGCAGAACTTGTTGTTTCTTCTTCAATTGCAGATTAGCGATGATGGTGACTAAATCAGCGTTACCGGTGCGTTCGCCATAACCATTGAGGGTTCCTTGAACATGTGTGGCACCAGCTGCAACCGCTGCCATCGAGTTTGCTACTGCACAGCCTGTGTCATTGTGGCAATGAATCCCGAGTCGCGCAGAACTGTTTTGTAAAACATCGTGCACGACCTGAGCGAGCTCATCGGGCAGCATGCCCCCATTAGTGTCACATAGCGCGACTACATCTGCTCCAGCCTCAGCAGCTACTCGAACAACTTCCAGTGCATATGCTCGATTAGAGCGATACCCGTCAAAGAAGTGTTCAGCATCCAAGAAAACTCTTTGTCCGTTTTCCCGTAGATGCTTGATTGAATCTACGATCATTGCCAAGTTTTCATCCAGAGTTGTGCGAAGTGCTAAATCAACATGACGGTCATACGCTTTAGCTACCAGTGTCACTGCGGGTGCGCCGGAATCACGGAGTGCGCCAAGGAGAAGATCATCGGCCGCCTTAACATTTGGGCGCCGAGTAGCGCCAAATGCAACAAAGGTCGCATTCTTTAATGTGAGTTCTTTCTTGGCGCGCTCAAAGAATTCAGTGTCTTTAGGATTAGCTCCAGGCCAACCACCTTCTATAAAACCAACTCCCAAATCATCAAGGTGGCGAGCAATTGCTAATTTGTCATGAACAGAAAGGTTCAGGCCCTCTTGCTGTGCGCCATCACGCAAGGTGGTGTCATAAATATGAAAAGCATCGGAAATCGCCATTACAGAACTTTCTTCATCCAATTGTGAGTATCTGCAATGGTGCCATGTTGAATTCCTAGCAATGTTTCACGTATTTGCCCCGTGATTGGTCCAGGTGTTCCATCGCCAGTTATCCAGGTGCCCATCGCACTTTTTGCAGTGCCTACAGGTGATACTACGGCCGCTGTTCCGCATGCGAAGATTTCAGTAATCAAACCGCTTTCCACGCCATCTCGCCAATCATCGATGCTGATCATCGTCTCTTCAACTTTATATCCTAAGTCCGCGGCAACGCTAAGAATGGAATCGCGAGTGATGCCTGCCAAAAGAGTTCCAGTTAACTTGGGAGTCATCACTGTCGCATTGGCACCTGAACCTTTTACAAAGTACAAGTTCATGCCACCCATCTCTTCAACCCACTTACGTTCTTTGGCATCGATCCAGACAACTTGATCGCAACCTTCTTGCGCTGCTGCTTTTTGAGCAACGAGTGAAGCTGCATAATTACCGCCACATTTTGCTTCGCCAGTTCCACCTTGCGCTGCGCGTACATATTCAGTAGATATCCAAACAGTAACCGCATTTGCTGGGTTGAAATATGCTCCTGCGGGAGTTGCAATCAGCATGTACTGCGCTTTATTGGATGGGCGAACACCTAGGCCGATTTCAGTTGCAAACATAAATGGCCGAATATAAAGGGATTCACCAACTTTGCTGGGTACCCATTGTGCATCTTCGCGCACAAGTGCGAATACTGTTTCCAAGAAAAGTTCAACTGGCATTTCAGGAAGCGCGATGCGTTGAGCACTACGAGCAAAACGGGCAGCATTGGCTTCTGGACGAAATAAAGCCAAACCGCCATCTGGTTGACGATAAGCCTTTAACCCCTCAAAAATCTCTTGACCATAGTGAAAAACCATTGCTGCTGGATCTAAAGAAATCGGAGCATACGCTTTAATTTCTGCCTGGCTCCAACCATTTTCCTGTGTCCACTCGGCAACAACCATATGGTCTGTGTAGTACTTACCAAATCCCGGGTTAGCCACTTTTTCTGCACGTTCAGTCGCAGATACTGCATGTGTTGAAGAGGAAATTTTAACAACCATGATTATCCCTTCAGCGCATCAGCCATCGCGCTGCCGATCTCGCTGGTGCTGCGCTTGGAAGATCCGCGCGCAAGTAAGTCTGCAGCAACAACGCGTTCTACATCGCGCGCTGCATCACTCAATCCCAAGTGATCCAACATCATCGCCACAGACATGATGGTTGCCGTTGGATCGGCAATACCTTTACCGGCAATATCAGGAGCAGATCCATGAACCGGCTCAAACATTGATGGAAATTTACCTGTCGGATTGATGTTTCCAGATGCGGCAAGGCCGATGCCTCCACAAATAGCTGCAGCAATATCAGTGATGATGTCACCGAACAGGTTTTCTGTCACAACTACATCGAACCGGCCAGGATCTGTAACAAAAAACATGGACGCAGCATCAACATGCAAATATTCAGTCTTGATCTCTGGGAAATCCTTGGCAACTTCATAAAATACTCTGGTCCATAATCCACCAGCTCGTACTAATACATTGTTCTTATGAACCAAAGTCACTTTCTTGCGTTCACGTTTCATGGCACGTGTGAATGCATCACGGATCGCGCGTTCGGCCCCTCGATAAGTATTTAAACTCTCTTCCGTTGCAATTTCAGCGGTGGTTCCGGCGGCAAGGACTCCGCCTGCACCGGCATAGAGTCCTTCAGTTCCTTCGCGAACAACGATGAAATCAATAGGGTCTTTCGTGGTGAGGGGGCTAACAACGCCTGGCATCAATCGGGCAGGGCGCAAATTAATGTAATGATCGAAAGCAAAACGAATCTTTAGGAGCAATCCACGTTCGAGAACTCCACTAGGCACAGTCGGATCTCCCACTGCTCCCAATAAAATAACATCACTTTTTGCAAGTTCGGCGAGTACTGAATCTGGCAGCGCTTCACCAGTGCGGTGCCAATACCCGGCACCTAAGTCATACATCGTCTTGTTAAATGTGACCTTGTACTTTGAGGAAATAGCATCAAGGACTTTCAGGCCTTCGGCTACAACTTCTGGGCCGATTCCGTCGCCACCGACGACAGCTAAGTTAATAGTTTTCATACGTTACCTAGATTCACTGTGCGAGCTAAATTGGCGCCCGTTTGCATGGATAGAGTCGAAAGTACGCTTGCTGGAACTGAAGAATCCACTGTGAGCGCCATGAGCGCTTCGCCGCCACGATGATCGCGAGCAACTTGCATGCCCGCAATATTTATTGAAGCCTTTCCGAGAGCATTTCCAACGATGCCAACAACACCTGGGCGATCGGAATAGCGCAGGAAAAGCAAGTTATCTACCGGCGCTAAATCCAAATCATAAGAATCGATTGCCACAATTTTTTGAACTTGTCGAATTCCCACCAAAGTTCCGTCAACTTTGACCGATGAACCATTTCCTAACGAGCAATGCAGCGAGATCATGCTACGAAATTGTGGACTATCTGGATCTGTTGCAACGGATGAAGTAACTCCACGTTCTGCCGCAAGAGCAGGTGCGTTTACATAGGTAATATCTTCAGCACCAGTTGCTTGCAATGCACCTTTAAGGGCGCTGATCGCCAAAATAGATGAATCGTGAACCGAGATATCGCCTCGGACTTGCAAATCCATATGTACAGGAAGTTCGCCCGCAAGCGCTGTTGCAATGTGGGCCATCTTTTCAACGAGCGGCAAACTTGGACGAATTTCTAAGTGAATTTCGCCCCCTTTGACGTTAACCGCATCCGGAACCAATTCACCGGCAAGTGCTTTTCGCACTGAGACTGCAACAGCAATTCCAGCTCGCTCTTGTGCTTCATCTGTTGATGCACCTAAGTGAGGAGTAGCAACAACTTGATCTAAAGTAAATAATGGAGAATCCGTGCAAGGTTCGGTCGCGAAGACATCAAGTCCAGCGCCTGCAACTCTTCCTTGAGTTATTGCATCGAAAAGGGCTGCCTCATCGAGGACTCCCCCACGGGCGGCATTAATAATGCGAACCGATGGTTTTACCTTTGCTAGCGCCTCGACACCAATAAGGTTTGCCGTTTCCTTGGTTTTTGGAAGGTGGATTGTGATGAAATCACTTATTTTCAAAAGTTCATCTAAATCAACTAACCGCACACCTAACTGCGCAGCACGCGCAGGTTGTAGATAGGGATCATATGCAACGACATCCATTCCAAAAGCTTGCATGCGGTGGGCGACAAGCTGCCCGATGCGACCAAATCCAACAATGCCTAAAGTTTTTTCAAATAATTCTGCGCCGGTGTACTTGGAGCGAGCCCATTTGTTATTACGCAAGGCAGCATGGGCTGGTGAGATAGAACGTGCAGATGCAAGAAGTAATCCGATTGCTAATTCGGCGGCACTGACAATATTTGACGTAGGTGCATTCACAACCATGACTCCTGCAGCCGTTGCAGCTGGAATTTCTACGTTATCAAGTCCAACCCCTGCACGAGCAATCACTTTTAAACCTTTAGCTACGCCGATAGCCTCGGCATCCATCTTGGTTGCAGAGCGAATCAAAACAGCATCCACTCCTGCAGCGAGTGCTGGAAGAAGTTCAGCGCGATTTGCTCCATCACAATGACGCACTTCAAAGTCAGGCCCTAACGCATCAAGGGTGGCTGGACTAAGTTCTTCAGCGATCAAGACAACAGGTTTAGCCACGTGCAGCGCTACCTTCTTTGTAATCATCCTTGGAACTCTTAACCCATGACATCAACTTGCGAAGTTCGCGACCCACAGCCTCAATCGGATGAGTTTCACCCTTTGCACGTAGTGCCTTAAATTCTGGGGCTCCAGCATCTTGATCTTCAATGAAACGCTTGGCGAAATTGCCGTTTTGAACATCGGCAAGCACGGCTTTCATATTTTCTTTTACGCGAGGATCAATGACGCGGGGGCCAGAAACATAATCACCAAATTCAGCTGTGTCTGAAACTGACCAACGTTGTTTCGCGATTCCACCTTCATACATCAAATCGACGATCAACTTAAGTTCATGCAAACATTCAAAATAAGCAACTTCTGGCTGGTAACCAGCTTCCGTCAAAACTTCAAATCCGTACATCACTAATTGAGATGCTCCGCCGCAGAGAACTGCTTGTTCTCCGAATAGATCTGTCTCAGTTTCTTCGGTGAATGTAGTCAGAATTCCACCTGCCCTTAGGCCGCCAATTGCTTTAGCATAAGAAAGAGTTAATGGCCACGCACTTCCAGTTGAATCTTGCTCAACTGCAACGATGACAGGAACTCCGCGTCCAGCAGAGTACTCACGACGTACTAAGTGACCTGGGCCCTTCGGTGCAACCATGCAAACATCTACATTTGTTGGTGGTTTGATGTAGCCATAGCGAATATTGAATCCATGTCCAAAGAAAACTGCATCGCCATCTTTTAGATGAGGCAAAATCGAATCATTGTAAATATGACGCTGCACAGGGTCTGGTGCAAGGATCATGATCACAGTTGCTTCCTTTACTGCTTCAGCAACTGAAAGGACTCGCAAACCTTCAGCTTCTGCTTTTGCGCGAGACTTAGAACCATCGGCTAAACCAACACGCACATCTACTCCGCTTTCGCGCAGATTTAGTGCATGTGCATGACCTTGTGAGCCATAACCGATAACGGCAACTTTCCGACCTTGAATAATGGATAGGTCGGCGTCTTCGTCGTGATACATCGTTGCCACGGTAATCTCCCTTTTAGTAGTTTGCTTAGTTCTGATAATCGGCTTGCGGTATTAGCGAGTGCGTTGTCGAAATTCCTTGAGCACTAAGGGTACGGTCCGAAAGCGCAGCATCTCCGCGCTCAAGTGCGATTAAGCCTGACTGCACCAATTCTTTGATTCCCATAGGCGTAAGCGCTTCAAGGAGTCCGGCGATGTGAGCAGACTCACCGCTCGCTTCGATCGTTATTGAGCTTTCAGCTTCATCAACAATCTTGGCAGCATAGCGCTCCACGATTTCCATCACTTTTTCGCGATGATCTTGTGAAACTTTCACTAACAATAATTCTCGGTGAACCGCAGAATTAGTCTGCATCTCAGAAATAGCAATGACGTTAATCAATTTATAGAGCTGTGACATGACTTGTTCTAACGCGTGGCCTTCGACATTGATTACGATTGTCATGCGCGAAATATTCGGATCTTCTGTTGGCCCTACTGCCAATGAATCAATGTTGTATGCGCGGCGAGAAAAGAGTGAGGCGACGCGAGCAAGTACGCCAGAGCTGTTTTCTACAAGAACTGCAAGTGTATGTTGGCTCATTACAACTCCTGAGAATCCCAGTCAGGGGCAAGACCACGAGCAATCATGATCTCGTCATTGGAAGTGCCCGCGGCAACCATCGGCCAAACCATTGCATCTCTGAATACTCTAAAATCAACAACAACGGGCTGATCATTGATCGACATTGCCTCATTGATAACCGAATCCACATCTTCAGTTCGCTCGCAACGTAAGCCAACGCAACCCATGGCATCAGCTAATTTTACAAAATCTGGAATCCGCTTTGAATCCAATGATGTATTTGAATAGCGACCTTCATAGAACATGGTCTGCCATTGGCGAACCATTCCAAGACTCTCGTTGTTTATGATTGCCACTTTGATAGGGATGTTATTGAGCGCACACGTGACGAGTTCCTGATTAGTCATCTGGAAGCAACCATCGCCATCGATTGCCCACACAGTTGTATCAGGTGCTCCGACTTTGGCACCCATTGCTGCAGGTACTGCATAACCCATAGTGCCAAGGCCGCCAGAGTTGAGCCACGTTCTCGGGTTTTCATATTTTACAAATTGAGATGCCCACATTTGGTGTTGTCCAACACCTGCAACATAAATGGAATTAGGTCCTCCAATTGCACCAATTCGTTCAATGACATATTGCGGAGATACTGAACCATCTTCAGGTTGGTTATATCCAAGTGGATAGGTGGTGCGTAAAGAGAACATTTGACGCAGCCAAGCAGTGAGATCCGGTCTAGATTTCTTGAATTCCTCCTGAAGTGCAGGGATAAGAGCCGCAATCGTATGTGCAAGGTCGCCAACCACTGGTACGTCAGCAAATCGGTTCTTGCCGATTTCAGCTGGGTCGATATCTGCGTGAATTACTTTGGCATTGACTGCAAATGAGGAAAGCTTGCCAGTAACACGATCATCAAAACGTGCACCAAGAGTGATCAACAAATCACTCTTTTGCAAGGCAGTAACAGCAGCAACTGTTCCGTGCATTCCTGGCATACCTAGATGCAAATTGTGGCTATCTGGAAATGCACCACGCGCCATCAAGGTTGTGACAACAGGTGCTCCAACAAGTTCGGCTAATTTCAATAACTCTTTGCTGGCGTTTGCCTTGATAACGCCTCCGCCGACATAGAAAACTGGTTTAGATGACTGAGCAATAAGGGCTGCTGCATCGCGAATGGATTGGTCATTAGGTTTGATTTGTGGTTTGTATCCTGCAAACTCAATATTTTTAGGATAATTAAAATGCGTCATCTTCTGAAGTGCATCTTTAGCAATATCTACTAATACTGGCCCCGGGCGGCCTGTATTTGCAATATAGAAGGCCTCTGCAATAGCTCGAGGAATATCATCTGGATCAGTTACCAAATAATTGTGTTTAGTAACTGGCATCGTGATGCTTCGGATATCAGCTTCTTGAAAAGCGTCAGTTCCGATAGCTGCTGAGGGAACTTGTCCGGTGATGACAACCAATGGAACTGAATCCATTGCAGCATCTGCAAGAGGTGTTACTAAGTTCGTTGCACCGGGTCCTGATGTCACGATGCAAACGCCAGGCTTGCCAGTGACTTGGGCATAACCTGTGGCAGCATGACCAGCACCTTGTTCATGGCGAACCAAGATGTGTCGAATTTTGGAATCAAAGATTGGGTCATAGGCAGGAAGGACAGCGCCACCTGGGATTCCGAACATCACTTCAACTCCGGCCAACTCCAAAGATTTCACTAGGGCACTGGCCCCTGTCATCTCTTTACTCATCTCTTCCTCCCTTCTTTATCTTTCTTGCCTGCTGTTTGAAATAACTTTGCCCCAGTAATGCAAAAACCCTCAGTAGATAACTGAGGGCGGCTCGCGATCAAATGGTGCTAGATCGCGAGCTCGTGAATCACTACTACTGATGAAATCATGACCGTATTCTCCATCGAATGAGCCTGCAGCGTCAACCCTATGAGATTGAGATCTCACAATTTGGGCACGTTTTCAGTCGCAGACAGCCCCTTTGCTTGCTGACCCCACCAGCTTGGCGTACTTAGACAGGACGCCTCGAGTGTATTTGTGAGGCAGCGGGGTAAATCCAATGCGACGTTTGGCTAACTCTGCTTCATCTACCAAAAGATCAAGGGTGCGATCAATAGTGTTGATGCGAATGCGATCGCCATCTTTAATAAATGCAATGGGTCCGCCTTCAGATGCTTCTGGTGCCACATGACCAACACACAGACCAGTTGTTCCGCCAGAGAAGCGACCATCTGTAAGAAGGAGAACAGATTTGCCTAGTCCTGCCCCCTTTATCGCACCAGTGATCATCAACATCTCGCGCATTCCCGGACCACCTTTTGGTCCTTCGTAGCGAATTACGACAACATCTCCTGCTTGAATCGTGCCATTTTCCAAAGCATCCATTGCATGTTGTTCACGTTCAAAAACTCTGGCTGGACCCTCAAAGAGATCAACTCCGACACCGGCTGTTTTTGTCACAGCACCTTCGGGGGCAAGGGAGCCATTGAGAATAGTTATTCCCCCGCCTAATGAAAGTGGCTTGGAGACTGCACGCAAGATTTCACCATCGGCATCAGGTGGCGCAATGTCTGCAAGGTTTTCGGCCATTGTCTTACCGGTGACTGTTAAGCAGTCTCCGTGCAAAAGCCCTGCATCCAATAGTGCTTTTAGAACTACGGGAACTCCTCCAACTCGATCCACATCGCTCATCACAAATCGACCAAAAGGTTTGAGATCTCCCAGTAGGGGGACTTTAGAACCAATGCGATGAAAATCCTCAAGAGTTAAATCAACGCGAGCTTCGTGAGCGATTGCTAGCAAATGTAAAACTGCATTGGTGGATCCGCCCAGTGCCATAACTGCAGTTATGGCATTTTCGAATGCTCGTTTAGTCAGAATGTCACGAGTAGTAATTCCTTGGCGGATCAGCTCGACAACGGCGGCACCTGCTTGCACTGAATATGCATCGCGGCGACGATCTACTGCAGGAGGCGCTGCTGAACCAGGAAGGGATAGACCAATGGCTTCCCCGACTGTTGCCATCGTGTTGGCGGTATACATCCCGCCGCACGCACCTTCTCCTGGACATATTGCCCGTTCGATTTTATCTACTTGTTCTTGAGAGATAAGCCCACGTGCGCAAGCACCAACGGCTTCAAAGGCATCAATAATCGTGACATCTTTTCCATCTACTTGCCCAGGAAGAGTTGACCCGGCATAAACAAAAACACTCGCGACATCAATGCGCGCTGCTGCCATCATCATGCCCGGCAAAGATTTATCGCAACCGGCAAATGTCACCATGCCATCAAGACGTTCTGCTTGCATCACAGTTTCTACTGAATCTGCAATTACCTCACGAGAGACTAGGGAGAAGTGCATGCCTTCGTGCCCCATGGAAATTCCATCAGATACAGAAATCGTGCCAAATTGCATAGGAAATCCACCGGCATCAATCACGCCTTGACGCGATGCGGTGGCTAAGCGAGCAAGAGAAAGATTGCACGGGGTAATTTCATTCCACGAGGAAACAATTCCGATTTGAGGCTTCACCCAATCTTCATCGCCCATTCCAACTGCGCGCAACATTCCACGTGCTGGAGCACGTTCCATTCCATCGGTGACTAATCCCGATCGCGGCTTCATATTGCTCATGTAGGCAATCGTAAAGGTTTCGAGAGGCGCTTGTCGCATTTGCCGCTAAAGTTGGACCCTGCAAGTGATCTTCTTGCCGGCAATCCTTGAAACTAATCATCTGAAAGAGGTTTTCCCTGTGTTCGATAATGCCCACAATGATGGACTAGACCCCAACCGATGGCGCACCCTTTTCGTGGTCGCTATTTCTCAGCTCATGGTTGTGCTCGATTCCTCTATCGTCAACATCGCAATTCCTAGTGCAAAGATTGAATTAGGAATTTCAGATGCCAATCAGCAATGGGTTATCACCGCATACACCTTGGCTTTTGGATCCTTGCTCCTTCTTGGGGGTCGTATCGGTGATTACATGGGGCGTAAGAAAATATTTTTAGTCGGCCTCATTGGGTTCGCCGGAGCATCAGCATTAGGTGGAATCGCCTCAACTCAACATCTCCTCTTTGCAGCCCGTGCACTTCAAGGTGTATTTGGTGCCCTCCTTGCACCTGCGGCGCTAGCAATCATTTCAGTCACTTTTACAGTGCCTAAAGAGCGAGCAAAGGCATTCGGTGTCATCGGGGCAATTTCCGGTGGCGGAGCAGCAATCGGCTTGATTCTTGGTGGAACACTCACTGAATATTTCTCTTGGCGTTGGTGCTTGGGAGTCAATGTACCTATCGCAGTCATTGCCGCAACCTTGGCTTTCTTCTATGTCCACGAATCTAAAGCAACAGGCAACAACACATATGACATTCCAGGTGTGGTTACTGCAACTGCTGGATTATTCTCTTTGACATATGGCTTTAATCAAGCAGCTACACATGGGTGGAGCGATGGACACACTCTCGGTTTCCTTGGCGCAGCAGTCACGTTGCTCATCGCCTTTGTTGCAATTGAAAAACGTGTAGATAACCCATTGATGCCGCTTCGGGTGGTCACTGAACGAAATCGTGGGGGTTCCTACCTCGGCTCACTCATCGTTGGTGCTGGTCTATTTTCGATGTTCCTGTTTCTAGGGCTCTACCTACAAGTCATCCTTGGATATTCACCACTAAAATCTGGTTTTGCATTCTTGCCATTTACTGCAGGCATCATTGTTTTTGCGGGAATCGCATCAGCCCTTTTACCACGTGTTGGCCCTAAGCCATTAATGGTTCCTGGGTTGGTATCTGCAGGAGTAGGTCTTCTCTTTCTGACTCGTATTACGCCAGAAACTTCTTATGCCACACACGTCCTGCCAGCACTGTTAATCATGTCTAGCGGTATGGCACTTGTTTTTATTCCGCTGACAACCACCTCATTGCATGCAGTCGGTAACCACGATACTGGTGTGGCAAGTGCGATGATCAACACGAGCCAGCAAATTGGTGGATCCTTAGGAACGGCACTTCTCAATACTGTTGCAGCAACTGCCACAACAACCTACATCGCAACTCATGGGTCACTAGGTGAGAAATTGAAACCATTTGGGATCACTCATGGCTTTACTGTTGCATTCACCGTGAGTGCTGGATTGTTATTCCTTGGAGCTGTTGTTCTTTCCCTCTTTATCAATATCGGGAAAGAATCTGTTGTCGAAACTGAAGGAGTAGTTGCAGGGCACTAATTCGTAGGTTGACCCAAGTGGCCAAGTAGAAGTTCGCGCACGCGAGCTGCATCTGCTTGGCCTTTGGTTTCTTTCATGACTGCACCGATCAGGGCTCCGGCGGCAGGTATATGACCGTTGCGAATCTTCTCGGCAGTCTCTGGCTGCGCTGCTATCGCACGCTCGATCGCTGCCATCAGTGCTGTCTCATCAGAGACAACTTTGAGACCACGGGAATTGATCACTTCTTGAGGTGAACCTTCAGCGTTGATCACGCCTTCAACAACTTGGCGGGCCAATTTATCTGTCAGATCTCCAGTAGCAACTAACGCAACTATTTCGGCCACATCTTTGGGAGAAATTGCCAAATCTGCAATTGCAACATTCTTTTCATTAGCAATGCGCGAAATTTCACCTAGCCACCAACCGCGAGCACGTGTGGGATCTGCTCCCAACAAAACTGTTGCTTCTACGATTTCTAATGCATCAGCATTGAGCATCGCAGCCATCTCTTTATCTGGCACGCCCCATTGTTCCTGCAAACGATTACGACGCACAGAAGGATGCTCTGGCAAAGATGCGCGGAGTTTTTCGATCCATGCAGCATCCGGTGCAACTGGGACGAGATCAGGTTCGGGAAAATAGCGATAGTCCTCGGCTTGCTCTTTGGAACGACCAGAGCGAGTAAGTCCTGTGTCTTCTTGGAAGTGACGGGTCTCTTGGACGACGCGTTCGCCTTTATTAAGCAGTTCTGCGTGGCGGATCATTTCACCGCGCACTGCTCGTTCAACAGAGCGCAAAGAGTTAACATTCTTGGTCTCGCTACGTGTTCCGAGTTTTTCTGCGCCAATTAACCGCAATGAAACGTTTGCATCACAGCGCAGGGATCCTTGCTCCATCCGAACATCACTCACACCAAGTGATCGTAAAATATCGCGAAGTTGGGCAACATAGGCTTTAGCAACTTCTGGTGCATATCTGCCAGTTCCAGGAACAATCTTTGTCACAATCTCGACTAAGGGAATACCGGCTCGGTTGTAATCTAACAATGAGTAATCAGCACCATGAATGCGACCTGTCGCTCCACCCACGTGCAAAGATTTTCCCGTGTCTTCTTCCATATGCACTCGCTCAATTTCAACGCGGAACTTCTTTACGCCGTCATCGGTGTCGATTTCGACATCTAAATAACCATTTACACAGATTGGTTCGTCGTATTGGGAAATTTGAAAATTCTTAGGCATATCTGGGTAGAAATAATTCTTTCGTGAAAAACGGCTGAAGGGAGTTATCGAGCAGTTCAGTGCTAATCCGATCAGAATGGATGATTCAATTGCTTTCTCATTTACTACAGGTAGAGCACCTGGCATTCCTAGGCATACTGGACATGTTTGTGTATTCGGTTCTCCGCCAAAGACAGTGCTACATCCGCAGAACATTTTGGAATTTGTATTGAGTTCTACGTGTACTTCCAAACCTAGGACGGGTTCATACTTTGCGATTACATCTTCATAGGTAAGGCTCATTGTGTACCGGCTAATGCGGGAATGCGAGAAAGAAGTGGGGCTCCCCATTGATCAAGCAATGCGGCCTCAAGTGCTGCGCCAACTGTGTACATACGTTGATCTTGCATCGCAGGAGCCATGATCTGAAAACCAACAGGTAAATTATCTTCAGGAGCCAGTCCGCACGGCAAACTCATCCCGCCAATGCCTGCCATGTTTACCGGGATTGTTGCAATATCGTTGAGATACATGGCTAGTGGATCATTAGCTTTTTCGCCGATTTTAAATGCCGTTGTTGGACATGTTGGAGAGACCAATACATCTGCGGAGGTAAACGCTTTCGTAAAATCCTGCATGATTAAAGTACGAACTTTCTGGGCACTTCCGTAGTAGGCGTCGTAATAACCAGATGAGAGTGCGTACGTGCCCAATATGATTCGTCGCTTTACTTCACGGCCAAAGCCAACTTGGCGGGTTAAATTCATAACGGACTCTGCTGATGCTCCATCGCTATCTCCGACGCGAATGCCATATCGCATTGCATCAAAGCGAGCTAAATTTGAAGAGCATTCACTTGGTGCTATCAAATAATAAGCAGCAAGGGCATATTCAAAATTAGGACAGGAAACTTCAACAATTTCTGCTCCAGCTTTGGCTAGAAGCTCCAGGGATTCTTCAAAACGCGAACGAACGCCCGGTTGGTATCCATCGCCATTGAGTTCTTTCACAAAACCAATCTTCATTCCTTTTACATTTCCATCACGCGCTGCTTTGACTACCTGAGGTACAGGAGCATTAATACTTGTTGCATCTTTCCCGTCATGCCCCGCGATGACTTCATGCAAAAGTGCTGTATCCAAAACAGTGCGTGCGCATGGTCCGGCTTGATCCAAGCTAGAAGAAAATGCAATCAATCCATAGCGTGAGACTCCACCATACGTTGGTTTTACGCCGACTGTTCCAGTAACCGCTGCAGGTTGGCGAATTGATCCGCCAGTATCTGTACCAATTGCAAGAGGTGCTTCAAAAGCTGCAAGGGAAGCTGATGAGCCACCACCAGAACCACCAGGGATGCGAGTGAGGTCCCAGGGATTATGCGTTGGACCATATGCAGAGTTTTCAGTGGAAGATCCCATGGCAAATTCATCCATGTTTGTTTTGCCCAAAATAACAACGCCAGCGTTCTTTAACTTTGTAACGACGGTTGCATCATAAGGAGGGCGCCAACCTTCAAGAATTTTGGAACCGCACGTTGTTGGGATTCCTTGTTGAACCATGACATCTTTGAGAGCAAGTGGAACGCCAGCAAGTGGGCCTACTTTCTCCCCACGAGCACGAGCATCATCTACGGCTTTAGCCTGAGCAAGTGCACCTTCAGTATCGACGTGCAGAAATGCGTGAACGTGTTGATCAACGGCGCTGATGCGATCTAGATGAGCTTGAGTCAGAGCAACTGATGAGGTTTCACCAGCAGCCATGGCTGCAGACATTTCATAGGCACTTTTGGTAATCATGCTTCTTCGCCCAAAATCTGTGGAACGCGAAAACGAGCATCTTCTTGCGCAGGTGCACCAGATAGCGCGGCTTGTGGCGACAAACTTGCAACAACAACATCAGGACGTGTCACGTTATGAATTGGAATTGGGTGAGAAGTTGGAGCAATCTCTGGAGTCGCAACTTCTTGCACTCGTGCAACTGCACCTAAAATAACATCCATCTCGGTAGCTAAATGATCGAGTTCTTCATCGCTCATATCTATCCGAGCAAGACGGGCCAGGTTTGCCACATCACTTCTGGATAAGGAACTCATGGCGGGAAGTCTACTGGCGAATTTGACCGCTTCCAGTCACGATCCAACTGGTCGTAGTCATCGCCTCAAGGCCCATGGGACCACGGGCATGCAACTTCTGATTGGAAATCCCAATCTCTGCGCCAAATCCCATCTGTTCTCCATCGGTAAATCTGGTCGATGTATTCACCATCACTGCTGCACAATCTGAAAGGGCAATAAATCGATCTACCTTCTCCTGGGATTCGGAGATGATTGCCTCGGTGTGATTGGTTCCAAATTGTGAAATGTGGTCGATCGCTTCTTCTAGATTATCAACAACTCCCACGTTCATCTCAAGGGATCCGTACTCAGTTGCCCAGTGTGTATCGGTTGCAAGATCTGAAGCAATACTCAGCTGCTTGGCAACTTTTTGCCCAGCTTCATCGCAATGCAATTTCACGCCGGCCTCAGAAAGGGCGGCAATTGCCATAGGCAGAAATTCTTCTGCAACACTTTTGTGAATCAATACAGTCTCTGCTGCATTACACACGCTGGGACGATTGGTTTTAGAGTTGATGAGAATCGGAAGTGCCTTTTTTAGGTCTGCGAATTCATCTACATACACATGGCAAACACCGGCGCCAGTTTCGATTGTCGGCACGGTGGATTGATCAATCACCATTCGGATCAAGGAAGCACTCCCCCGCGGAATGACTAGATCAACTTTGCCACGGGCATGCAATAGTGCTCGCACATTCTCCCGATCATCAGAAGGAACTAATTGAACTGCATCGGCAGGAATCGAAGTCTGAACTAGAGCAGCGCGCATAATTTCAACCAAAACATCATTGCTGTGTGATGCATTTGAGGATCCTCGCAAGAGTGCTGCATTTCCGGACATTAAAAGGATTACAGCCGCATCCACTGTGACATTTGGACGCGCTTCATACACCATTCCAACAACGCCAAATGGCACACTTACCTGACGTAAATCCAAGCCATTGGGTAGCGTGGATTCCCGAAGAGTGACACCTAGCGGATCAGGCAAATTCGAAACTTGGTGAACTCCATCAACAATTGCATCAATACGTCCTTGCGTGAGCAAGAGACGATCAGAACTTTCACCAGAGGTCATGTCTTTCTGATTTGCTTCCAGAATTCGCTCACTGTTGGCCGAAATTGCATCAGCAATTACTCCAAGGGCAGATTTACGCTCTTGATAACTCGATGCCTTGAGCTTTCGGGAAGCAACTCTTGCACGAGCAGCTAAATCGCTGATTAATGCTTCGGCATCCATGTCCACAAGCCTATCTCGCGTTACTCTTTCTGCGTGCGTACATTAGTAAAAGCATTACGAAACACCGGGATAGTCCTCTTCACCGTTTATCTCTTGCTCTTTGGCTTAACCCGAGTTATTCACTATCCCGAACCGATTGCGGCAATTCGCCTCGGATTGGCACCGGCTTCCAAGACGCCAACATTGATGCCCGCACACAAAATCGAGCCATCGAAAACGCCAATTGCATGGACTACGGGCACAGAGGCTGCCCCAACGGATGTCTCATGGGGCAAAGAGACCGTTGCCTATGAAAAATTCCTATCAATGACGAATAGCAATGCACTCCTAGTGATACGAGATGGTGTCATCACTTACGAGTGGTACAAAAAAGGAGTTACCGCTCACACACTCCTTCCTTCATATTCTGTCGCTAAAACTTTAACCTCGATAATGATTGGCCAATTGGTTGCACAAGGAAAGATTTCAGAAAACGATGCATTTGTTAAATACTTCCCTGAATACGCCAACGGCACGAGCTTTGACAAAATCACAATTCAAACTCTCTTAGATATGCAAGCAGGCGTTGGTGTGGTCGATGACTATCCAACTGGACCGTCAGGTTGGGGCGTTGCAATTGCACAGATGTATGCCACCACCGACATGAAATCATTCCTCATGCACAACAGAAAGATGAGTTGGGATCCCGGCAGCCAATCTGAATACCGAAGCGTTGATACCCAAATGCTTGGGTTCGTAATTCAAAAAGTTACTGGAATGAAAATTGCCGATTACTTTAGTGAAAATATCTGGCAGCCTATCGGCGCAGAAGACGCTGCTTACTGGAACGTAGATCACGTGGGAGGTATTGAAAAAACCTTCTGCTGCTTTAATGCAACAGCCCGCGATTACGCACGAGTTGGTGCACTAATACTCAACAACGGCGCAAGTTCAGTGGGAAGCAAGAACTTAATCGACGCCAACTGGATGCGCCGTCTAAGTACTCCCGTGACCGTACTGGATCACGATTGGGGATACGGAGCACAGCTGTGGCACCCATTCGCTGATTCAATGATGATGCTAGGTCTTCATGGGCAATACATACTGATACAGCCAAGTACACATACCGTAATTGTGAAATTGAGTGATGAACCTATAGATAATGCAAACTTTGAAGAATTCACTACTTCGGTTTTACATGATTGGGCACTAAAGAAGAACTAAGTCATCCCTATGAACGAGTTCGCGTTCGTATTCAGGTCCTAATTCTTTTGCCAATTCTTTTGTTGATCTGCCGAGCATTTGTGGAATTTCCGCTGAGTCAAAGGCAACAAGCCCGCGGGCAATAACTATTCCGCTAACAGATGCAATTTCCACAGCATCTCCTGCGCTGAATTCGCCCTGCACCCCTGTAACCCCTGCAGGCAGGAGTGAAACTCCGCGCTCAACAATTGCAGTGACGGCACCGTCATCCAGGATTAATCTGCCGTGCGGGGTTGAAGCATGCGCTAACCAGAGCATCCGTGAATTGTTTTTGGATTCGTGGGCGTTAAAAAATGTGCCTACATCGTGGCCAGAAAATGCTGAATTCGATTGGGATAAGGAAGTTAGCAACATTGGGATACCTGCACCCGTGGTAATTCTGGCTGCCTCTACTTTAGTAACCATTCCCCCGCTACCGACTCCTGATGATCCAGCTCCACCAAGTGTTGATTCATCAAGATCTGCTACTCGTATGACATCAGAAATACGTTTGGCACCTGCTCGTGTGGGAGGTGCGTCATAGAGCGCATCTATGTCGGAAATGAGCACAAGGAGATCAGCACCAATGAGAAGTGCTACAAGTGCTGCTAAGCGATCATTATCTCCAAATCTAATTTCTTGCGTTCCCACCGAATCGTTTTCGTTGATAATCGGAACTACACCTAATGAAAGTAATTTCTGCAAAGTGCGTTGAGCATTTTGGTAATGGGATCTACGCACAACATCTTGTGTGGTTAAGAGCACTTGGGATGCAGTAACGGAGCCGCGTGCAAAACTTTCGGTATAGCGATGCATCAAAATTCCTTGCCCAACCGATGCTGCGGCTTGCTGTGTGGCCAGATCTTTTGGACGTGTTTTCAAACCAAGAGGGGCAAGCCCTGCAGCGATAGCTCCAGAGGAAACAACCACTACTTCGGCACCTCGGGATCTTGCCGAGATTACTAAGTCAACTAATTGGTCAACTGCCGATGGATCTAAAGAGGAACCAGCTGATCCAGTTAAAGATGAAGATCCGATTTTGATTACTATCCGCTTAGCGGAGGCAATCTGATCGCGTTTCATTGAATTCCATCCTCATCTTCAAGATCAGCTAACTGCAAAATGATCTCTGGATTATGTGGGTCAGCAGCTTTGTACTCCCACTGGGTTGCAATTTCATCTGCATTGAGTTGATCATGGACTCGCTCTGCACTCTTCCAGGGTGCATCAAAGCGTCCATCCTCACCTCGTGGAGTTCCAAGAAGTTCTGCTCCTGCATCAATGGTTGGCTCCCAATCAAAGACCACAGCAGCATCTCCCACCCCGACGCGCACTTCACTTCCGGCAGCCGCACCTTTACGGAAAAGTTCTCGCTCAACTCCAAGTTGTGCCAAACGGTCGGCCAAGTAGCCAATTGCTTCTGCGTTACGGAAATCGGTTTGTCGAACCCAACGTTCTAGTTTTGCACCTGCAACATTGAAAGATCCATCTTCATTGGCAACAACGCTAAAGCCTGAATCATCAACAGCTACCGGACGCAGCACGATGCGTGTGCGCTCTTCCACTGCGGCAGCTGCGCGAGCTTTTTGGATAAGGCGAGCCATTGCATAAGTGAGTTCTGTTAAACCTTCGCGAGATGCAGCAGATACTGAATACACCTCATAGCCACGATCGCGTAATTCTTGCGCAACCATTTCGGCCATTGCAGCCCCATCTGGTAAATCTATTTTGTTCAGAGCGATCATGCGTGGTCGATCTTCTAACCCACCATATTCGGCAAGTTCTGCTTCGATGACATCTAGATCTTGAACTGGGTTGCGATCAGTTTCTAAAGTGCCACAATCGAGAACGTGAACAAGTCCGACACATCGCTCAACGTGACGTAAGAATTCAAGACCAAGACCTTTTCCTTGGCTGGCTCCGGGAATAAGTCCTGGAACGTCGGCAACTGTGAAACGAGTTTCTCCAGCTTGGACAACACCTAAGTTTGGTATCAATGTTGTAAATGGATAATCAGCTATCTTTGGTCGTGCTGCAGAGATTGCTGCGATAAGAGATGACTTACCTGCACTGGGATAGCCCACAAGTGCAATATCTGCAACGCTCTTGAGTTCAAGAACTAAGCGGCGTTCTTCACCTGGTTCACCTAGCAGCGCAAAACCTGGTGCGCGTCGCTTAGATGAAGAAAGCGCTAAGTTGCCTAGACCACCGCGTCCTCCTTGAGCTGCAATAAAAATAGTTCCGTTTCCAACTAAATCTGCAAGTTGGTTTCCATCGACATCATAAACAACGGTGCCATTAGGAACAGTGAGTACTAAGTCCTCACCAGATGGTCCATCTTTGCGATCGCCATATCCGGCACGCCCAGACGTTGCGATTCGGTGTGGTGAATGATGATAATCAAGCAGTGTTGTGACGTTTGGATCAACGACTAATCGGATGTCTCCACCGCGTCCACCATTACCACCGTCTGGTCCGCCCAAGGGCTTAAATTTTTCACGCTTAACAGAGACGCAGCCATCCCCGCCTTTTCCGGCAGTAGCAAAGAGAGAGACTTGATCGATGAATGAAGCCATCTTCTCTGCCCTTCTTTATCTTTTAGGTTGAAAAACTTTGGTGAAATAAAAAGAGCGGGTCCGCATTAACGGCCCGCTCTTTTATGAGAACCGAAATTAGGCGACGGGGACTACGTTCACTACGCGACGACCGCGAGCGCGGCCGAATTCAACTGCGCCTGCAGCTAATGCGAAGAGAGTGTCGTCTTTACCGCGGCCAACATTTGCACCTGGGTGAAAGTGGGTACCACGTTGGCGAACAAGAATTTCGCCGCTGTTAACAACCTGTCCACCAAAACGCTTAATACCGAGGTACTGAGCATTGGAGTCGCGACCGTTTCGTGTCGAGGAGACGCCCTTTTTACTTGCCATTTCTCAACTCCCCTTTTACTTAACGCCGTTAATGGCGGTGATTTTGACGCGAGTGTTCTGTGAACGGAAACCTTGACGACGGCGATAGCCAGTCTTGTTCTTGTAGCGCAAGATGTGAATCTTCTTGCCTTTTGTTTCATCAAGCACTTCAGCGGTTACTTTTACGCCAGAAAGCACTTTTGGATCTGTGGTGACGGTTGCCCCATCAACGACAAGGACTGCAGAAAACGTTACGGTCGAACCAGCGGCGCCATCGATACGATCGACAGTGACAGTGTCTCCGACGGCGACCTTCTCTTGGCGGCCACCAGCCTTAACAATTGCGTACACGTAACGCTCCAGTTCTTTTGCAGATCAATAGCTCAGTGCGGAAAATGAGCACTAGGCAGGCGCTTAGGGTACGCAAGGTTGCGCCCCTGGGTCAAACCGAGATTATTAGCCGTTATCCCCTCGCGGAGTAACGACCCCAGTACTGACAGCCCGGCGGCGTTTGCGCCCTCCTGGAGCCTGAGTGGCAGGGGCTTGCAGGGCAATTACATCTGCCTTCTCATCCATTTCACCGACACCAGATTCATCAGAGTCATCTTCACCTGTGTTTCTCACAGGATTTTCTGTGTGGTCCTGGGTGTGATTGTTGCTGTGATTCTCGCTGTGATTCTCGCTGTGATTCTCGCTGTGATTCTCATTGCTATTTTCAAATGGCATCGCTGCTCGAGCTTTTACAGGTTCTGTGTGAATATGAATTCCACGCCCAGCACAGCTCTCACACGTTGTTGAGAATGCCTCGATGAGTCCTTGCCCAATGCGCTTTCGCGTCATCTGCACAAGGCCCAGTGAAGTTACTTCTGCTACTTGATGTTTTGTTCGATCGCGTCCTAGGCATTCAACAAGGCGGCGCAAAACTTGTTCGCGGTTAGATTCCAAGATCATGTCGATAAAGTCCACAACGATGATTCCGCCGAGGTCGCGTAAGCGCAATTGACGAGCAATTTCCTCTGCCGCTTCCAAGTTGTTCTTGGTTACGGTCTCTTCCAAGTTTCCGCCTTTACCAATGAACTTACCGGTGTTGACGTCGATAACAACCATCGCTTCTGTTCGGTCGATAACCAGGGATCCACCCGAGGGTAGATAAACCTTGCGGTCGAACGCTTTAGACAACTGTTCATCCACACGGAAGTCAGTGAAGAGATCCCCGGGCCCCGTCCATTTTTCGATTTTTGATGTGAGTTCAGGGGCAATAAAACTCAAATAACCGTTGATTTCTTCCCATGCATCGTTACCTTGAATGGTGAGTTTGCGGAAATCTTCATTGAAAATGTCGCGGATAACACGGACTGCTAAATCAGGTTCTGCATAGAGCAGAGCTGGGGCATGAAAATTTGGATTTTCCGATTTTTGAACAATGTCATCCCATTGGGCTTTCAATCGTGCGACATCGCCTTCAATTTCTACATCGCTGGCACCTTCGGCAGCAGTTCGCACAATGACGCCTGCTTCTTCCGGAACAATCGGTGTAAGAACGCTCTTCAAACGTGCGCGCTCTGGCTCTGGAAGTCGTCGACTAATGCCGCTCATTCCGCCACCTGGAACATAAACAAGATAGCGACCCGGTAGGGAAATCTGACTTGTCAGACGTGCGCCCTTTTGTCCGATGGGATCCTTTGTTACTTGCACCAAAACTGGCTGACCAGTTTTCAAAACCATTTCAATCTTGCGAGGTTGCGATTCAGAGATACCTGCAGCGTCCCAGTTCACTTCAGCTGCATAAAGTACGGCGTTGCGGCCTTTTCCGATATCTACGAATGCTGCTTCCATGCTGGGGAGCACATTTTGAACCCGGCCAAGATAGACGTTTCCTACATAGGAGATATTGCTATGGCGATTTACATAGTGCTCCACCATGACTTTATCCTCGATGACAGCAATCTGTGTGCGGTCACCAATCTGGCGAACAAGCATTTCCCGATCAACGTTTTCGCGTCGAGCAAGAAGTTCGCCTTCAGTAATAATTGTTCCGCGCTTGCGGTATGGCTCGCGATAATCTCCGCGGGCTTCACGTCGGCGTGGTGCCGGACGCGATTCTTTGCGTGGGCGTTGAGTACTTTCACGTGGTGCACGAGTTTCGCGCACCTTAACAACCGTTATAACGCCATCTTCTTCGATGGTTTCACCCGGAGTGACGCCATCTGCACTAGAGCGACGACGGCGACGACGATGAGTCGCGCCCTTTGAAGAATCTTCTGATTCATCCTCACCAGCTACTGCTGATGGAGATGTTGAATTCTCATCCCCGGGTGAGCGACGACGGCCTCTGCCTCCTCGGCGACGACGACGGCCGCGTGCACCATCGCTATCACCTGATTCATGGGAAGCATCTGGTGTGGATACCTCTGCCACTTCAGTTTTGGCGCTAGCTTTTGCCCGCGGCGCTCTTGCTGGCTTGGTGTCAGCAGTTGCTGCTTGAAAAATGGGAACAGGTATAGCTGCAGCAGTTTTCTTCTTTGCTGGAGCTTTCTTCTCAGGTGAATCCACGCTCGTAAGCGCAGGGTCAACGGGAGCTTTCGTTACTTTTTTCACCGCACGCTTGCGCGGTGATTTTGGCTCAATAGCCATAGCACCAAATCCTCTATGCGTTTATTAAAAAACGCGCTCATGCTCGAAAACGAGCAAATCCAAAACAAGTCAAAAACTTGTGGTGTCCGCGCTAGGCGTTGACCGCGAACAGTTCGCGAGCCGCGCAGGACGTTGGCCTAAGTATGGCAGATCACAGGGAATTTCCCCAAAAAAGAGTATTTAGCCCCGCTGGCGAGCGTGAATATTTTGCAACAGCCCCACACCAATTAAATTCACAAACATGCTCGAGCCGCCATAGGACAGGAATGGTAATGGAACGCCAGTCATTGGCATGACCCCCATCGTCATGCCAATATTTTCAAATGCCTGAAATGCAAACCAAGCAATGACTCCAGTACATACAAGTCTGCCAAAAGGGTCTTGGGATCTGCGTGCGATTCGGAAACCCCGGACCAGAATTAAGAAAAATAATAGCAAGATCCCCGCACTTCCAAGGAATCCTAATTCTTCTCCCGCAACAGTAAAAATAAAGTCTGTCTGCTGTTCCGGAACAAATCGCCCATTTGTCTGAGGTCCGTTAAAGAGACCTTTCCCAACAAAGCCACCTGAACCGATAGTGATACGAGATTGACGTAATTGATATCCGCTGCTTTGAGGATCAGCTGTTGGATCAACAAATGATTGCAGCCGTTTAAGTTGATACTCACTTACGACTCCCACTTTCACTGCGGTGAATCCCCCAACGAGAGCGAGAATAAGGAGGCCCACCACCCAGCGACTTGGCGCACCCGAGACAGCAATCATCACTACAACTGATGCACTAATAATCAAAATAGTTCCCATGTCGGGTTGTGCCAAAATTAAAAGAATAGGAATCGCAGCAACGAGTAACGCCTGTGCTACATCCTTATGTGTTGGTTGATCACTCCCGTGTGTTCGTTCGGCGAGAATCATCGACATACCAATAATGATAGAAATTTTTGCAAGCTCAGCAGGTTGAACTTGGAATCCACCTGGCAGAGATATCCATGCTCGCGCACCATTGATCTCACTTCCAAGGCCAGGAATTAATACGATGATCAATCCCACCACGCCAATGCCCCAGACGATCGGTGTATAAGCACGCAAAAGTCGATAGTCGATAAGCGTTGTCCCTAGGGCAAGAAAGAGCCCTATAAGAATATTAATAATGTGGCGCTTTAGGTAGTACTGCGGATCTAAACCATTTGCCGCATACCAAGAGCGAGTAGCTGCATAAACCAACAGAGTGCCAATTACTAAAAGGCCCAAAACTGCACCAGTTAAATATGGATCAAATCCATGAGTCAAGGAACGGCGATTAATGCGACCGCGCTTTGTGAATTGCTCGGTGCTCATTTCTTCACCACCTTTGTTGTTGCTGAGATTTTAGGAAGTTTAGTAGGAGGGCCATCCGGAAATACGGCTTTCTTGGGATCCACAGTTGATCCAGTCACGCCAAATAAGGTTTCATAAATCTTGCGAACTCCCACCGCACTTGTCGATGCGCCAAATCCGCCTTGACTCACCATAACAACGACGGCATATCGTGGTTTTTCACTCGGAGCAAAAGATGCAAACCAAGATGTGTTGTCTTTTTTGGTGCCGTTGGTGTTAAGTCCAAATACTTCTGCGGTTCCTGTTTTACCGCTAACAGAGAGCGGAAAGCCAGAGAAAGTTGCTGCAGCCGTACCGCTTACAACGACTTCGCGAAGTGCGCCTCTTAGGAAATCAAGTGTCGTCTTGGATGCTGGCAACTTGCCCAAGACTGTTGGAGTGATTTCTTGCACCACGGTGCCATCTGCTTTAACTACCGCTCGGCCAACTGTGGGTTGCCATAGAGTGCCGCCATTTGCGATTGCTGCATACATTTGCGTCAATTTTAATGGCGTCAGCAATGTATCGCCTTGTCCGATGGAGAAGTTCACAGCATCTCCCCCTCGAATTTTATCTCCATCAATACAGTTCTCTTTTGCTAGAGCGATAAGGAATGGCGTTAGCTCTTTCTTTGACGCACGGGATTGATAATTACAGAAATAATTCTTATTGGCGTTATACCAATCTGTGTGCCATTGGCGATCAGGTAGGCGCCCTACCGATTCTGATGGCAAATCGATACCGGTTTTCTTTGCAACCTGGAAACCGCGTGCTGCAGCAAAGAAGTAGTCATTGGCATTTGATTTTGGCGATAGACCACCATCTCGAACCCACTCGTCATAAGCAATTTGATACCAAATGGTGTCACACGAAATGGCGATTGCCTTCTTCATCGTGAGGCGTCCTTGAGCTTTGCTCTCGAAGTTTTGGAAATCTCTATCTCCGACAGTTACTTGTGCTGGGCAAGAATACGAAGCATTCAAGTCATAACCGGCATTGGCTGCTGCGACAAGTGATACGGCCTTAAATGTAGACGCTGGTGCGTATTGGCCCTGTAAAGGACGTGTTAACGCAGGGACGCCAGTGGCTTCGCTAAATAAATCTTTTGCTTGCTTTACCGTTAAGCCCTTTTCCCAAATGTTTGGGTCATAGGTTGGATAGGAAGCTAGTGCCAAAATTCGACCAGTCTTCACATCCATGACAATTGCAGCGCCGCCATCTGCGCGATATCCAATGCTTCGCGCTCGAGATACTGCATCAGCTAAAGCTCGTTCTGTAGATGCTTGCAAAGTAACATCCAAACTCGTAACTAAATGATCTCCTGGGATAGAAGGAGTGTTCTGAGATTCCTTTGTTACCGCTTCTTTGCGATCAACAATGACGGTGCGAATCCCTGGTGTTCCGCGCAGAAATGAGTCATATTGATATTCCAAGCCCGCTTTACCAATGGATTCACTTCGATAGTAGTGGGCTCCATCCGTTGCATTCAGATCAGATTCAGTTAATGGCCCCACGTAACCCAACACATGTGCCGCATTGACTCCATCTATTCCAGGATAATTTCGAACAGCAACGGGCATAGCATCGATGCCCGGAAATAGATCTGCGCGTTCTACGATCTGAAGTGCTCGATCTGGATCCGCGCTTTTTGTGATTGGTATTGGTTGGTACCGAGTACCCGTCCAACATCCAGCTTGATCTCCCACTGGGAGTTCACCGCATAAACGAGTGTGACGATAAACATCAGTAAACCTTAAACCTAATAATTTAGCGGTCCGCGTAAGAACGCCAATTCCTTTATCGGTTTGCTTATCGGTAATACTTCGATCCACTGTGACAGCTAGGCCCACCTGATTAAGGGCTAGGGGAACACCCGATGAATCTACGATGAGACCACGAACTGCTGGGTTGACGATGTCCCTACTTTGAATGCTCAGTGCTGCATCTCGATACCTAGGTCCAGCGCCAACTTGCAAATAGAACAACCGTCCAAAAAGAGCCAACATGAGCGAGATGATCAAAACTTGTGTTACTAACATGTTGAGACGGACGCGTTGATTCATAAATTCTCTTTACTATCAAAAATCATGCGATGTAGACGCGAAACTATAGGAAGTACAAAAGGTGCCACTGCTAGAGTCCACAAACCATTGCCGAGGACAGTTTTTGCTAATTCAAAGCTCGTCCCTAATTCCAGCCCAAGAATTGCACCAACGCAAAGATAGATCGTGAGAGTAACCACCATCGCAGCGGCAACGAGAAAAACTAAACTTAATGGATTCCCACGCAAACTATCATCGCCATAGCGAAGAAAGGCTATTGCGAAGCCAACGATGATAAGTACAAGCATCCATTGCCCAATAGGACCATCAGAGGTTGGAGAAAGATCCAGTAGTGCCCCTGCGCCAAAACCAATTGCTGCGCCTAATTCTGGTGTGCTCAGTGCAGCCCACGAGAGAGTAAATATCAGATATAGCGAGAAGCCCCCGAGTGGCAATCGCACTTGGTTGAAGAGAGATTCTTGAAGTACAAAAACCGCGAGGAATACCAGTGAACTTAAGGAGATTCGACGCGTTAACATGAAAGTTACTTAGAAGGTGATGGGCTTGGCGTAACGAAAACCGTCACAGTTGGGACTGGAATCGGCATATGGCGAGCTGGAACAAGTGCGTCACGAGGATCAGCTGCAGGTGCCTTAGTCACTACCGCAACCACACCTAAACTATTCAAGTCTGCAAAAAGTTTAACTTCTGCAATTTGGGAAACGGCACTGGAGGATTCCAAAAGTATAGAAACTTCTCCAACTGGCACTCCAGGCACAAATGGGCGATCACCTTGTGAACCGCGAGCGAGAAGTACATCCCCAGATTTAACCGAGCTCTGCGAATCCAAGAGCTGCAATACTGCTGTGTTGGTGCCTTGTCCCGAGAGAATACCTATTTGTTGTGTACCGGCGATTCGCACTCCAACTTTGAATGCTGGATCAGAGACCAGCATCACCAGCGAGCTATCGGGATAAACCGCTTTCACCACGCCGACTAAACCTTGCCCGCAGATTACGGTCATGTCGCGCTTGAGGTTCATATTACTTCCGGCATCAATCAAGATTGTTTGAGTAAAGGAAGCACTGGAGCCTTGGGATATTACTTTCGCATTGATCACTTTAAATCCTGCTGTGCCCGCTAAATCAAGTACTGACTTCAATTGCTCAACTTGGGAGGCAAGGTTTTGGTTTGCAATAATTTGGTTGCGCAAAAGCGCATTTTCATCTTCCAGAGATTTGATTTTCGAACGCGTTCGGCCTAAGTGGGAAATATCTGAAAAGAAGTTGCCGACCGGAGAGAATGCAGAACTTGCTACCCGCTCAATTGGCGCCAGAACAGTTTGTGCTGCATTTCGGGCTCCAGACATCACGCTGACACCGCGAAGATCCAAGGTGATCAAAAAAAGTGAAGTGACGATCAAAGTCACGAGCAAGAGACGACTTCTATTGTCGCCGCCGTATCGCATAGAAAAACCCTTATCGACGCGGTTCGGAGATCAAGACCTTCTCTAAAGCCTCAAACTCTTCAATACATTTTCCAGAACCTTCAACAACTGCATCGAGCGGACGCTCGGCAATATGAATTGGCATTCCAGTTTCGCGACGAAGACGTTCATCAAGACCTTTAAGCAATGCCCCGCCACCTGTTAGAACGATGCCGCGATCCATGAGATCACTGGCAAGTTCAGGAGGAGTCTTATCTAGCGTGCTCTTTACAGCATTAATGATGGCATTTACTGGTTCTTCGATTGCTTTGCGAATTTCAGCAGCAGAAACAACAATTGTCTTTGGAAGACCTGTTGCTAGGTCGCGGCCGCGAATTTCAGCATCTGGCTCACCTTGAAGTGGATATGCAGATCCAATCGCCATCTTGATTTCTTCAGCTGTGCGCTCTCCCAAAAGCAATGAGAATTCGCGCTTAACCCAGTTAATAATTGCTTGATCGAGCTCATCTCCACCGACGCGAATCGACAACGCAGTAACAATTCCGCCCAATGAGATAACAGCAACTTCAGTTGTTCCACCACCGATATCGACAACCATGTTTCCGGTTGGCTCGTGAATAGGTAGTCCAGCACCGATCGCGGCGGCCATTGGTTCTTCGATGATGTAGACCTTGCGAGCACCCGCGGCATAGCCTGCGTCTTTAACTGCACGCTGTTCTACGCCAGTAATACCTGAAGGCACGCAAACGACGATGCGAGGCTTTGCCAAGTAGCGGCGACGGTGCACTTTTTGAATGAAGTAACGCAACATCCGCTCTGTTGTATCGAAATCTGCGATAACACCATCCTTGAGAGGTCTGATGGCAACGATATTTCCAGGAGTACGGCCAATCATCTTTTTGGCTTCAAGGCCAACAGCAAGGATTGCACCAGTGTCTTGGTTGATGGCAACAACGCTCGGCTCATTGAGCACAATTCCGCGACCACGGACATACACCAAAGTATTTGCAGTTCCTAGGTCAACGGCCATATCGCGGCCGATGAACGACATTTTGTTACTCATTTATTTCCCTCCGAAAAAGATTGCAATTTCGCGTGTTGCCGATTCAACTGAATCAGAACCATGAACGATGTTCTGAACAACTTTGGTACCTTGATCACGCGCTAAATCTCCACGAATGGTGCCGGGAGCTGCGAGAGTTGGATCTGTTGCACCTGCTAAGGAACGGAATCCTTCGATTACACGATTGCCTTCGGCAATCATTGCCACAATGGGTCCAGATAACATGAACTCAACAAGAGGTTCATAAAATGGTTTACCTTCGTGTTCTGCGTAATGACGCTCAAGAATTTTACGATCCGCTGTCATCATTTCTAAAGCAACGATCGAATAACCTTTTTCTTCGATTCGTGAAATAACTTCGCCCACCAATCCGCGGCGTACGCCATCGGGTTTGATTAAGACAAGGGTTCTCTCAGTGGACACCCCCAGAGTGTAATCGGTCTAACGACCCTTCGGCTCCCCCGCTTTTAGAAGGGCCGCACGGGCAGCCTCACCCTTTCTCCCCACCACGATCGCGGCAATCCATAGCCCAGAAAATACGATTCCGAGAAAAAATAGAGGGGTTACGACAAATCCATAGCTCAGCATTGCAATCTGCAAAATGCTTCCCAGGATCCACCCATATTTCTTTTTCAACGTTCCGGCACACACTAGAAATGCAATTGCTAGTGCGCCTCCCAGAATCAGTGCAAAAGTTCCGTGCTCTTTCATTGCAAGAAGCAATGCAAATCCCATAACAAAGGATTGCATTGTCAAAACTGATGCGCCTAAGACTTTCATTCCACGACCATCGCTTTAATCATTTTCCGAGCTTCTCCAACAGTCACAACGGATCCTGTAATCAAAATCCCAATAGATTCATCTGCAGATGGGGCTCGTGCATCGGTTATCGCACGCTTAATCGCCGTGCCTAAATTTTCAATAGTCATAACTCGGTCAGACCCAAAGATTTCACGAGCTATCTTTTCAAGATCTTTCACTGCCATCGCACGAGGCGAGGAACTCGAAGTGATGATGATTCGATTGACCGCACGTTCAAGCTCTTGCAGAATTCCTTGCACATCTTTATCTGCGAATGCACCGAAAACTCCGATAACTTCATCGAAAGTAAACTCACTCTCGATCGTTTCAGCGATGGCTTTGGCTCCATGAGGATTATGAGCAGCATCAAGAATGATCGTCGGATCACGAAAAATGATTTCACAACGGCCTGGTGAGGTCACATTGGCAAAACCCTCTCTCACCGATTCTGGATCTAAAGCTTGGCCTCCAAAGAATGACTCCACAGCTGCTAGCGCCGTAGCTGCATTTGCTCCTTGATGTTTTCCATACAACGGCAAGAAAATGTCGTCATAGCGCTGGCCAAGTCCGTTGATAGAAAGTAATTGTCCACCGATGGCCAAAGCTCGAGACTCAAGAGAATATTCAATTCCTTCACGGGCAACATCGACGCCAAGCAAAGCTGCTTGGCGCAAAAGCTCTACTGCTGCCTCGGGTTCTTGTCGCGCCAAAACAACGCTGGATTCTGCCTTGATGATTCCACCCTTTGTCCGTGCAATCTCAGTCAACGTTGTCCCTAAGTAGGACATATGGTCAAAACCAATCGGAGTAATGACGGATACAGCAGCAGAGACAACATTTGTTGCATCCCACTCCCCGCCCATGCCACATTCAATAACACCGATATCAACTGGGAATTCAGCAAATGAGACGAAAGCAAGTGCGGTCATCGCCTCAAAAAATGAAATGGGAGTTTCAAATTTCTGATCGATCAACTCTAGATACGGTGCAATATCGTTATAAGCCCAAATAAAATCACTGGTTGGGATTGATTGCCCATTGATTGCAATGCGTTCAAGGAAACTTTCTAAATGTGGACTGGTGAATCGCCCAGTGCGAAGGCCCGTGGCTGCCAAAAGCGAATCAATCATTCTTGATGTAGTCGTCTTACCGTTTGTACCCGCTATATGAATAGTTGGATAGGAAAGTTGCGGAGAGCCCAGCATGTCGCACAATGCCGCAATACGTTCTAGCGATGGGGCAATCTGACTTTCTGGCCATCGAGCCTGAAGGGCTATCTCTATGGCTCCTAAGCGGGCCGCATCATCAGCGCTGGTCATGCCGAAGGCAATTGAGATCGCTGGGCCGTGATGCGCGCAATGTCTGCATCCGTCTTTGCAAGGCGCTCTTTAATTTCAACTACAACGTTATCAGGTGCCTTGGCCATGAATC
>CAIJOY010000015.1 GCA_903822425.1 uncultured Actinomycetes bacterium
GGAGTATTTGCAGCGGGTGAAATTACCGGTATCGGAGGTTGGCAATTGTCTGTCACTGAAGGCCGAATTGCCGGTCTGGCAGCAACTGATCGTTCCGCAAGTAAATTGTTACTCCGAAGGTTTTTCCAGAGAAGTTTTGCAACCGCATTAATAAAAAGTTATCCAGTCATGGGTGGATGGCAAAGTTGGCTCAATGATGAAACGATAATCTGTCGTTGCGAAGAGGTTTCTCTGGCTAAAATCAAATACACAATTCACGAATTAGGCGCTGAAGATGCGCGTACGGTCAAACTTTTGGCTCGCCCTGGTATGGGAATGTGTCAAGGTCGAATTTGTGGAAGATGCGTGGTTGACGTCGTAGCCAGTGAGTCTGGGCAAAGTCCCACTATCCAAGATCGTATTGGTTTGAGCAGTCGTCCTATCGTTACTCCGGTGCCCTTATCTATTTTGGCTGTGTCAGAACGGATTGAATAACTCCCAAGCAGCGACTAAGTTTCATCCATGAGCGAATCGATGAAACCTTGGCATGGAATTATTACAGCGACAGCGACTCCATTTCGAGATGATCTCAGTGTTGATTTTGATCGATATGCCGAGCATGTTAGATGGCTCGCAGCCAATGACACACATGGAGTTGTGACAAACGGTTCACTCGGGGAATATCAAGTATTGACATCTGAGGAACGCGCAAAAATGTTGGTCACTGCGATAGAGGCTGCTCCTAAAGGATTCAATGTTGTCGCGGGTGTTGGCGCATATGGAGCCAATGAATCACGCAAATGGGCCGAACATGCAGCGGAAGTGGGTGCACAGGCGCTCATGCTTCTTCCGCCTACTTCATATCGTGCAAACGATGAAGAGGTTATTGCCCATTACAAAGAAGTTGGCAAAGTTGGCCTGCCCATCATCGCCTATAACAACCCTTTCGATACCAAGATTGATTTGATCCCAGAACTTGTAGGAAAAATCGCAGATGCAGTGCCCAATGTTGTTGCCATCAAGGAATTTTCTGGAGATGTACGCAGAGTCTGGAAGATTCATCACCATGCTCCACGTATTGAAGTTCTAGTAGGAGCAGATGATGTACTCCTTGAACTTGCCACCGGTGGGGTTGTTGGATGGATCGCAGGATTTCCTAATGCAATGCCAAAAGAGTCGGCGGAGATTTATAACTTGGCCCTAGCTGGAAAATTCATGGAAGCAGCACCTGCATATGCCGCAGTCCATAGTCTTTTCATGTGGGATAGCCGTAAAGAGTTTATCCAAGCGATCAAAGTTGCAATGGAAGCAGTCGGTCGTTACGGCGGTCCAACGCGTTTACCTCGCTTGCCACTTCCGGCACATGATGCAGCACAACTCAAGAAAGATATTGCCCAAGCTCTTGATTTTTACGCAAAGCGAAAGAAATAGCAGCTAATTCAATGAAACCAAGTTTGAGACCCAGTTTGCGAACTGTCACAACAGTTGAATCTCACACTGAAGGCATGCCAACACGAGTAGTGACAAGTGGGGTAGAAGTAATTCCTGGCGCAACCATGTTTGAGCGACGTCAATATTTTCTTGAGCATATGGATGGTATTCGCGAATGGTTAATGTATGAACCGCGTGGACATGGGGCGATGAGTGGTGCAATCTTGCAGCCCCCTACGCGCCCAGATGCGGATTGGGGCGTGCTTTTTATCGAAGTATCTGGATGTCTGCCTATGTGTGGACATGGAACCATTGGAGTTGCCACAGTTTTAGTGGAAAAAGGATTAGTTAAAGTCACTGAACCCATCACAACTATCAAGCTAGATACCCCAGCAGGATTAGTGAGTGTGGATGTATCAGTTAAAGATGGCAAGGCGGTCAATGTCACGTTAACAAATGTCCCATCGTTTTCCTATGCCCTGGATGAAACTGTTGATGTGCCAGGTTTTGGCAAAATAACTTACGACATCGCATTTGGGGGGAACTTCTACGCAATAGTTCCGATTGAACGCGTTGGTATTGAGTTTGTACGAGAGAACGGGCAGAGATTTCTTAATGCCGGCCTAGCAATCAGCGATGCCATCAATGCACAAAAACGCCCCGTGCATCCAGAAAATCCAGAGATCGCAATTTGCCATCACGTCGACTTCATAACACCTGGAGACCAGGGACCGATGCATTGGAAAAATGCAATGGCAATTCATCCCGGATGGTTTGATCGATCCCCGTGTGGAACTGGCACCAGCGCTCGTCTGGCTCAGATGGTGGCCCGAAATCAGTTCACAGAAGGCGATGTATTGGTCAATGAATCCTGGATCGGCTCGCAATTTGAAGGAAGAATCGCGGGACGTACAACTGTGGGGAATTTTTCTGCAATCATTCCTACTATCACTGGACGAGCATGGATCATGGGCGAGGCAACGTGGACACTAGATCCCACAGATCCTTTTCCAGAAGGTTTCTTGGTCTAACTTCTAACAATGGGGGATGCAATGGAAAAAGTACGTTGGGGATTTATCGGCGCAGGAAGTATTGCTAAGAAGGCGCTGTATCCCGCCCTTATGAATTCGCAAGTTGGCGAAATCTATGCCGTGGCTTCAAGAAGTGCGGAACTTGCAAAAAGCCTCGCGCCTTCTGGTCGAATCTATACAAGTTATGACGACTTGCTCGCAGATGAGAATGTAGAAGCAATCTATATTTCGCTGCCTAATTCTTTGCATATCCCTTGGTCCATCAAGGCGATGCAAGCAGGAAAACATGTCCTTTGCGAAAAACCAGTTGGCATGAACGCTGATGAAGTAAGAAGTGCAATTGCCGTGCAGAAGGAAACGGGAATGTTGTTTACAGAAGCGAGTTGGAATCGTTGGCACCCACGCACAATCCGCCTGAAAGAAATTGTTGCATCAGGTGTTCTGGGAAACATTAAGTCGATCCGTACTGCATTTACCTACGATGGCTTAGATGATGGAAATATTCGCACAGCGCCAGAACTTGGAGGCGGTGGACTCTATGACCTCGGACCATACTCTGTCGCAGCCCCCTTGTGGCTATTGGATTTTGCACCACACAAGGACATCACCAGTAAAGTCACTTGGCACCCACTTGGTTCTGATGAAACAGTGGTTGTTAAATTTACTATCGGCACTGCGCAAGCTGAAGCAATGACTTCCATGAATACACCTTTAACTCTTTACTTCGATGTGGTTGGAGAAAAGGGATCAGTTTCAACTGGTGGAAACGATGCATTTAATTCGCATAACAGTGCCAGCACATTAGAAATTACAATTGATGGTAAAACAAGCATAGAAAACTTTGCTGCTTGTGATCCCTATCAACTCATGGCTGATTCGTTCTCGCGAAAAATCCGTGGTGGCGATGCTTGGCTAATGCCGCTCAGCGAGAGCTTGGCGTTTGCGCAATTCTTCGATGAAATCTTTGCCACGCTCAAGTAGAGTTCTCATATGCCTTTAGTGAAAGAATTCGATGGCCTCACTGCCATTGTCACTGGAGCAGGTTCGGGAATTGGACTTGCTACAGCACGATTATTGAATAACAGTGGCGCTAAAGTCTACGGTTTTGACATCTCTGAAGGAGAAATGACCGGTATCGCTACATGGGTCAAATGCGATATTTCAGATTCTGATTCGGTTGAAAAAGCTTTCAAAGGCATCACCTCGTTGGATATTTTGATTAATAATGCTGGAATCGGTGCTGCTGGTTCCGTGGAAGATGCCAAAGATGAAGAATGGCTTAAAGTTTTAAATATTAATGTGGTGGGATTGGCTCGCGTTTCGCGAAATGCGATCCCACTCCTTCGAAAGAGTAAATCTGCTGCGATTGTAAATACCTGTTCGGTCGCTGCCATTGTTGGAATCCCAAAGCGTGCAATTTATACGGCATCAAAAGGTGCCGTGCTTTCTCTCACTCTTGCAATGGCCGCAGATCACCTCGCTGATGGGATTCGTGTCAACTGCGTGAACCCTGGCACCGCAGATACTCCATGGGTTTCCCGATTACTCGCTAACGCTGCAGATGCGACAGCTGAAAGAAAGGCACTGGAAGCGCGTCAACCCCATGGCCGTTTAGTTTCTCCAGAAGAAGTCGCACAAGCAATTTGTTTCCTTGCCAGCCCAAGTCAAGGATCAACAACCGGAACAACTTTGAATATTGATGGCGGCTTGCACGGAATTCGAATCCCTAAGTAATCTATTCAAACCCTTAAAACCAAACCCTTAAAACCAAACCCTTAAAACGATGAGGCGGAACATGATCAAGAGCAAAAGGCAATTACCAAATCCGAAGTATTTCTTTTCTCTCATCGACTGGAAATTGCCCTCACTCAATCGCAGCAAATCCCTGATGGCTAAGACTTTTACGGTAGCCGATATTGCTAAGGTTGCAAAGAAGAAAGTGCCCAAAGTTGTCTTCGACTATGTTGAAGGTGCTGCACTCGAAGAAGATGGCATAGCGCGTTCACGTGCAACTTTTGCCAGAGCAGAGTTCTATCCGCAAATTTTGCGTGACGTGTCAAACATCGATACAACAACAAAAATTTTAGGAAAGAAAGTAGACCTACCTATTATTTTTGCACCGACTGGCTATACACGTTTAATGCACCATACAGGCGAGCCGGCAGTGGCCCAAGTAGCGGCAGATCGAAATATGGTCTATTGCCTATCAACTATGGGCACAACTTCGCCTATCGAGCTTGCAAAAGCAGTTCCTGATTCACGTCGATGGTTCCAGCTGTACTTGATGAAGAATCGTGTCGATAGTTTAAATATCATCAATCAAGCACGAGAAAATGGATTCGAAACACTTGTTGTCACTGCAGATACACCGGTTCTTGGAATTCGAATTCGTGACGCACGCAATGGCATGACTGTGCCACCCCGAATCAGACTTTCAACGGTGCTTGCAATCGCGATGAAGCCACGGTGGTGGGCTAATTTGTTGACTACTCCACCTCTTGAATTTGCCGCCTTTAGGGGCTGGTCACAGACGTTGTCTGAACTAGCACCTTTGATTTTTGATTCATCTTTGTCATATAAAGATATTCAATGGTTGCAAACGGTGTGGGAAGGCCCAATCGTTGTTAAGGGAGTTCAATGTAAGGAAGATGCCGTCAAGTTGGCGAAAATTGGTGTGCAAGGAATTGTGCTTTCCAATCATGGCGGACGTCAATTGAACCGCGGAACTGTTCCGTTGGAAATTCTTCCCGAAGTTGTTGCTGCTGTTGGTAAAAAAATGGATGTCTATATCGATGGTGGTGTTATGTCCGGCCAAGATGTTTATGCAGCTATTGCAATGGGCGCAACTGCCGTGATGATTGGGCGCGCCTATCTTTATGGTGTTATGGCTGATGGACAAAGAGGAGTCGAAAAGGTTATCGATATTCTAAAAACCGAATTAATTAATTCGATGGGTCTTACAGGAACAAGAACTGTTGCCGAAATTAAAGAGGCAGGAATCCGGATTCGTCCGATCGGCTAGATCTAGATGGCGCTTCCTGCATGAGATATTCAATTGCTTGAGTTGCACTCCAGCCATCTGGATAGATCTTCAGGAGTGCATATACGCCATTTAGGTCTGCACCTAAGGTGACTAGAGGTTTCTCCGAATAGCCATCGCCGCGTGTGTTTCCTAGATTGATATCGGCCATGAGTGCATTACATAAGCACTTTCTTCCGAGTGCTTCGCTTTCAGTTCCACCTTTTTTCAAGAAGACGTGTACTGGTTCTGCTGAACAACGATAGCCAAGAGTTCCTGGTGTTTTCTCGTATGGGTCTCTCAGATAGCCAAGGTCGCACAAGCGTGGGCGTTCTGCATACATCGATGTCGTGGAAAGTGTTTTATCCAGAGTCACTACTTTAAATGGGAATCCAGTTGGTGATGCGAAAGCATCAGTACGCACTACAAGGCTTCCCTCTTGTAATTGTCTTAACATTTCATCGCGAAGATGAGGCGCTAATCCAGTTTCACGTGAAAGTGCAAAGAGAGTTCCAATCTGGACTCCAACTGCTCCTAGCTCAATGGCTTCACGAATTTTTTCAGGAGATGAATATCCACCTGCCAACCAAACAGGGAGCCCCACTTTGGCAACTTTGTCCACGTCGGCCTCATCGCGCGGACCGAATATTGGCTGGTTATCATCATCTAAAATCATCGTGCCACGAGGTGGTGCGTTGTGGCCACCAGCATTAAATCCTTCAATGATGAAACCATCTGGACGTGTAACTTCATCACGTGCCAAATATGTTGCTAAGACGTGAGCAGATATTATTGCTAAGAATTTAGGTCGCTTGAGCGGAGCCATTTCATTGCCAGAAAAAGTTTTTGGTGTGAAAGTTGATTTGTATGGCATGGAACCGCCGGCAACTGTGATGTTGAGCGAAGCAGGTTCATGGTTGGCCAGACGATTGAGCATTTGAGGAATTTCTGCGGGGATTCCAGCTCCCATGAGGACGTAATCCACACCGGCTAACATTGCACCAAATGCAGATGCGGGCGTAGCCATTTGAATTTTTTCTAGGTAGTTAATTCCCACAATTCCATTGTGGCCTTCTTTTGCCAGCCAGACTTCGGCGAAATTGGAGAGCATTAGCAGTTCAAGTGCTTCGATGCTGGGATTAATTGTTAGTTTGGGAGCAGCCGGATATTGATGTGCTGCAGGTTTTGCTTCAGCGAGAAAGTATCTCCCTAAAACGCGTTCAGCAATTTCTGGAAAAGGAAATGCTGCTGCTGCTCGACGAAGATCTCCTGTGGGATCTCCATTTTGTAATCGGCGCAGGAATACTGAATCGATAGCAGTTCCAGAAACCACGCCAAGTTGTCCAGTTTTTGAAACAGCGCGCGCTAATTGCCATGAAGACACGGCGATTCCCATGCCACCTTGAATTACAACAGGATTGCGCTCAGTCTCTGTTTTCACAAAGTTAGGGTATAGGTGAAAAATGATTTACTCGAGCCAAAGTGCAAGACTCGAGGGTGATTAAGAGGTGGCTCCGGTATGAATAGGCTCATTTTCTAGAGTTGCCCATTCATCGTCGGTAAATAATCGCGATCTGATCAGGAAGCGGAAACCTTCAGGTGCTTCGAGCGAAAAACCACCACCTCGACCAGGAACTGCATCAATGGTGAGGTGGGTATGTTTCCAATACTCAAACTGCCCTAAAGAAATCCAAACTTTGATGGGTTCTACAATTTCACTCACGCTCAGATCTCCAAGAAATACATCTGAGCCGCCTACCCGAAATTCTCCAGCTAAGTAACACATGGGAGATGAACCATCACAACAACCTCCCGATTGATGAAACATTAAGGGACCGTGAAGAGTTGTTAATTTGCGAAGTAAACGTGAAGCCTCCTCTGTGACATCAACACGCGAAGGCAGGGACATGCATCACATCCTATTAGCAAATAGCAAAGTCACGGGAGCCACGCTTTTCTGGCGCGACTCCCGTGACTTTGACTAGTAGTTAAAAGAAACCGAGCTTCTTCGGAGAGTAAGAAACCAGTAGATTCTTTGTCTGCTGATAATGATCGAGCATCATTTTATGTGTTTCTCGACCGATACCAGATGACTTATAACCACCAAACGCTGCATGCGCTGCATAGTCGTGGTAGCAATTTGTCCACACACGACCAGCTTGAATTTCGCGGCCCGCGCGATATCCAGTGTTCATGTCACGTGTCCAAACACCTGCACCAAGACCATAAAGAGTGTCATTGGCGATTTTCATGGCCTCATCGAAACCATCAAACCGTGTTACCGAAACTACAGGCCCAAAGATTTCCTCTTGGAAGATGCGCATCGAGTTGTTGCCTTCAAAGATCGTTGGAGCTACGTAATACCCACCAGCTAGATCTCCAGGTAGTTCTACACGATGGCCGCCAGTAACGAGTTTGGCGCCTTCAGCCTTTCCAATATCGATGTAAGACAAGATCTTTTCCAGTTGATCGTTGCTAGATTGCGCACCAATCATTGTGTCTGTATCTAACGGGTTGCCCTGCTTGACTGCCTTGGTCCGAACCGTGGCATCGGCAAGGAATTTGTCATAGATGGAAGTCTCAATAAGTGCACGCGATGGGCAAGTGCAAACCTCACCTTGGTTGAGTGCAAACATCGTGAAGCCTTCGAGAGCTTTGTCGTAGAAATCATCATTTGCTTCAGCAACATCTTTAAAGAAGATGTTTGGGCTCTTGCCACCTAATTCGAGAGTGACAGGAATGATATTTTCTGCTGCGTATTGCATGATTAGGCGACCAGTGGTCGTCTCACCGGTAAACGCGACTTTTGCGATTCGGCGAGATGAAGCAAGTGGCTTTCCGGCTTCAACACCGAACCCATTGATGATGTTAAGAACTCCCGGTGGTAGAAGATCTTTTATTAGATCCATCCAGAAGTGAATCGAAACGGGAGTTTGCTCAGCAGGTTTCAGAATAATGCAGTTACCTGCCGCCAGTGCTGGTGCGAGTTTCCAGACCGCCATCAGAATAGGAAAATTCCAAGGAATGATCTGTGCAACTACTCCGAGTGGTTCGTGGAAGTGATAGGCAACCGTGTCATCGTTAAGTTCGCTGAGTGCGCCTTCTTGCGCTCGGAGAGCACCAGCAAAATAACGGAAGTGATCGATAGCCAATGGCAAATCTGCTGCCATAGTTTCACGAACTGGCTTTCCATTTTCCCAAGTTTCGGCAACAGCAAGTGCTTCAAGATTTGCTTCCATACGGTCTGCGATTTTTAACAAGATATTGGAGCGTTCGGTGACGGATGTTTTACCCCATGCACGCGCTGCAGCATGGGCTGCATCTAGTGCCAATTCGACATCTTGTGCATTACCGCGAGCAACCTCGCAAAAGACTTTGCCATTAACTGGACTTACATTCTCAAAATACTGACCAGAACTTGGCGCAACAAATGCTCCATTAATCCAGTGGTCATAGCGTGATCTGTAAACTGCAACAGAACCTGGTTGCCCAGGTGCGGCAAATACTTTTCCCATTTTTTCTCCTAGGTCGGAGTGCTCAAAAGACGCCCCGTGTTGCTGGAACGCTAAACCTGAGGCGATTGGAGCGACTAGCCCTTTATCGAGTGCCAACCCTTAAAAACGGATAGAAGTAGTATCCCTCTGTGCAAACTCAAGCAATGGCGCGGATCCAAAGCAAGGTCGTCAAAGTCCTTGCACTGGGTCAGATACTCAATGGGATTGGAGTGGCTGGCACCGTTGCTGCTGGATCACTTTTAGTTTCTTCAATTTCCAAATCAGAAACTTTGGCTGGACTGGCTCAAACTAGTGCCGTATTAGGTGCTGCTGCAATGGCCTTGCCGTTATCTCGTCTTACGCAACGAGGTGGTCGGCGTTTAGGTCTTTCCATGGGATACAGCGTCGGGTTAATTGGCGCACTTTTTGCAATCATCGGGGGAACGCAGAGAATTCTTTTCTTGATGTTGCTGGGAACTTTCATGGTTGGCGCAGCTTCAGCTGCAGGTTATCAAGCTCGTTTTGCCGCAGTTGATCTTGCGACGAACGAATTGCGATCTCGTCAACTTGCCTTTGTTGTATGGGGATCAACTTTCGGAGCAGTCGCTGGCCCTAATTTAATGCAACCATCCGGAAATTTAGCGCAAACACTTGGCCTTCCACGATTAGTTGGTCCGTACATCATTGCGGCTATTTCTCTTGCATTAGCCATAATCGTAATTCAATTATTTCTGCGACCAGATCCTTATCTCACTGCTGTAGATGCGCGCGGCACTGGATCGGTTCATCATCCAGTTCTGCCGGCGCGTGAAGCACTGCGCCTTATTCGACAAAACCCTCTCGCTTTATTTGCCATAGCATCAATCGCGATTGGTCATGTGGTGATGGTTTCGATTATGTCGATGACTCCAATTCATATGGCACATGCCGAGATGACACTAACCATTATTGGCCTGGTAATCAGCATTCACATTGCGGGCATGTATGCACTTTCACCTGTCGTAGGTTATTTAAGCGATAAGTTAGGCAGAATTAAAGTTATCCAAGTCGGAATTTCTATTCTCCTTCTATCTGCTTTGATTGCCGGAACCTCATCACCTCATGATGCACGTCGATTGGGAGTAGGGCTTTTCTTACTCGGACTTGGTTGGTCTTGCACCCTTATCGCAGGATCTGCGCTACTTTCTGAATCAGTAGGAAGTGAATTGCGCCCTTCATCGCAAGGAGCGAGTGATCTTGTAATGAATTTGATGGGTGCAGGTGGTGGGGCATTAGCTGGAATTGTTATAGGAGTGCTCGGCTATGGTTGGCTATGTGTTTTTGCCTCAGTACCTGTATTTTCGTTAGCGATTTGGTCCACACGAATTAGGAGGGTGTCATGAATTTATCGGCTGTTGAGTTTTCAAACAAAGCCCAAGGATCGAATGTAGTGATCTTGGATGTTCGCACCGCTGGCGAGTTTGGACAAGGCCATATCGCAGAAGCAATCAATATCGATATCCAAGCTGAAACCTTCTTAAATAAAATCTCAAGCCTAGACAGAAATAACACCTACGCCGTTTATTGCCGCAGTGGCCGCCGCTCTGAGATGGCAATCAATGAAATGCAATCGATGGGCTTTGAATCTTTGCTTCATCTGGAGCAAGGGATTGAGGATTGGATCGCACACGAGTTACCGGTGGTTGTTTAATTCGAGCACATACCAACCTCTTCCATGAAGTCACAAATGTCTGAATGAGTGAGGTTGATACTTCATAGTTTTCCGGAAGCATATTAATATTCACCAACGAGAGAAAAGGTAGAGAAATGTGTAGCAGGATAACGTGTAGGAAATGCGGCAAACCAACTTGGTCTGGATGCGGTAAGCACATTGAAGAAGCCTTGCACGGTGTCCCCAAAGCAGAGCGATGCTCATGCGATAAGAACGTACCGGCAGCTAACCGCGGTGGGTTCTTCTCACGTTTGCTCGGTGGCAATAAGTAGTAACTAGTTCTTGCGAGATTTAAAGAAGTTAAACCAACCATATGCTGCGCTGAGAATAAGATACGGGGCAGCACTTGCAAGAGATGCAATGAAATCTAGACCAATGCGTGATGGATGTAGACCATCGATTAAAATTATCGAGAAAAGAATAAATCCTGCAAATGCTAGGGGTGGAGTAACCGCGCATACATAGGCGGTACCAGAGCGACCGAAACGAACTCCGCCGATCACTACTGCGATCAAAGCAAGGCCAGTAAGTATTCCGATGCCATGGCGAAAGACCAGTTCGATCATGGCAAAGAAAGCGATGAAAAGGGATTGCAACAGTGCCACTCCTGGCTTTTTTAGCCCTGCAGCGGAAATCTTGACGGGTGGACGTTGCGCGGTTGGGGTTGTCATTTAGTTCTCCTCATCTACTTCTTCTACATCGATAAAATCATCTGGGGCATCTAGTGCGAGATTGCTCTTGAGTTCGCGCACATTTTCAGATACCTCAGGGAATGCTTTTAGTTTAGTGGCATCACCCGAGACTCCTAAATTGAGAATCTTCTTGGCTGGGCTCAGCACCGTGCTCTCAGCGGTTGGAATCATTTCGTTATAGGCCTTAAGAGTGCTCTTTAAGCGATCACCAACTGTGACGATCTTTGTATGCAAAGCAGCGACATTTTTAAGGAATGTGCCAGCAAGTTCTTGAATTTCCGTCGCACTTTCTGCAAGACGATTACGGCTAAAAATGTATCCCACAGTACGAAGCAGCGCCATCATCGTTGTTGGCGTTGCGATAGTGACGCCCTTGGCAAAAGCTTTGTCGAGGAGGCGACTATCTACGCGAAGGGCTTCGGTGAGAATGGATTCAAAAGGAGCAAAGAGAACGACAAAGTTTGGAGAAGAATCTTTATCTGCATATCCGCGTTTAGCGAGCGCATCAACGTGCTTGAGCAGATCTTTAGCATGCTGTTGAATGAGCTCTTCGCGCTCTGCTGGATCTTTGGACTCAAAAGCGTCAAGAATGCGCTCAAATGGAAATTTAGAATCGATGAAGAGAACGCTGGAGCCAGGCAATGAAATTGTTACATCGGGGATGCCGATCTTCTCTTCGTTGCTAGTAATGGATTTTTGACGGGTGAAATGTTCTCCCTCAATGAGTCCAGCATTTTCTAGAAGTTGTTCGAGCTGTGCCTCACCAAATTTTCCGCGCGTTTGAGAACTCGATAGCGCTCCAGCGATCTTTGTAGTCTCATCTAACAGGGATTTATTTGTTGTCGCCATATTAGTAAGGTCTTTACGAATATCTTGTTCCGCAGCGATACGACTGCGATCTGCTTCACGTGCTTGAGTGGAGAGCAGCTCAACAGATTTCTTCATTGCCTCAAGTTCGGTGGCGACGCGAGTGGTCTCTGTTTGGGCGCTGTGCATCGAGGCAATCTGCTTTTCTAGAGCTGCCACAGCTCCAGAATTACGGTTGCGCGAGATGGCAAAGCCGAGAGCGATCCCAACGAGCAGGGCAATAATGGCGACGGTAATGGTCATGGGCCTATCGTGGCATTAACCACTGACGAAGCACCGTAGGCTCTACTCCTCATGAGCCTGTCAATCGGAATCGTCGGAATGCCCAATGTGGGTAAGTCCACCCTCTTTAACGCCTTGACCAAGAACAACGTCTTGGCCGCCAACTATCCCTTTGCCACCATTGAGCCCAACGTGGGAGTTGTTGGTGTTCCGGATCCTCGATTAGCTGTCTTGGCTGGAATTTTCGGTTCACAAGCACTCTTGCCCGCCGTGGTTTCTTTCGTGGATATTGCCGGCATTGTTAAAGGTGCATCCGAAGGTGCCGGTCTTGGCAATAAATTTTTAGCAAATATTCGCGAGACAGATGCGATCTGCCAAGTTATCCGCGTATTTAACGATGGCGATGTCGTCCACGTTGAAGGTCGCGTTGATCCAGCAAGTGACATGGAGATTATTAATACCGAATTAGCGCTCGCAGATTTGCAGACAATAGAAAAAGCACTACCTCGTTTAGAAAAAGAGGCGCGCACTAATAAAGATCGCCAACATGTTGTCGATGCAGTGAAAGAGGCTGAGAAAGTTCTCAATGAAGGCAAACCACTTTCTAGTAGCAAGGTAGATCTTGAATTAATCGCCGAACTCCAGTTGATGACTGCCAAACCATTCTTATATGTTTTTAATGTTGATGCTGCCGAATTAAATGACCAAGAACTGCGCAAATCACTTCAAGCACTGGTTGCACCAGCTGAAGCGATTTTCTTAGATGCCAAGACAGAGGCAGAACTTGCAGAACTGAGCGATGAAGATGCCCTCGAACTTCTTGAGTCAATCGGGCTTAAAGAGCCGGGTCTTGCCACACTTGCCCATGTTGGTTTTAAAACTTTAGGGTTGCAGACTTATTTAACTGCTGGACCAAAAGAGGCACGAGCCTGGACAATTCATGTAGGAGACACAGCTCCTATGGCGGCCGGTGTTATTCATACAGATTTCCAGAAGGGTTTTATTAAAGCCGAAATTGTTTCCTTTGATGATTTGGTTGCATCAGGTTCAATGGCTGAAGCAAAAGCTCATGGCAAGGTGCGCATGGAAGGTAAGGAATATGTCATGCACGATGGGGATGTTGTTGAATTTAGGTTCAACGTTTAAAGATTTACGCCCCCGTGTAGTGCTTCCCAATTTCTGTGAGAGCTTTATCTAGCATCTCAAGACCAAGACGAGCATCGGCTTCTGAGATATTGCATGGTGGCGTCATGTGTAGACGGTTGAAGTTTGGAAATGGCATAAGCCCATTCTTCTTACACGCCGCAATCAGTTCGTTCATTGCTGGACTCGATGCACCGTATGGGGCGATCGGTGTACGTGCATCGCGATCGGTCACGATGTCCATTCCCCAAAAGACGCCAACGCCTCGAACATCGCCAATAACTTTATGTTTTTTAGCTAATTCGCGAAGCCCAGGTCCCAAAATTGTTTCGCCAATGTGTGCCGCGTTTTCAACGATCTTCTCTTCTTTCATTGTGTCAATCGTTGCAACTGCAGTTGCGCAAGCCAAAGGGTGACCAGAATAAGTCAGGCCACCAGGAAAGACTCGATCATCAAAAGTCTTAGCAATGTAGTCAGGAATAATGACGCCACCTAGTGGCACATATCCTGATGTAACACCCTTAGCAAAGGCAATCAGGTCTGGCTCAACGCTTGAGTGTTGGAATGCAAACCATTTACCAGTGCGACCAAAACCTGCCATAACTTCATCGGCGATCCAGAGAATTTCATACTTATCGCACAGTGCGCGGACACCTTCGAGGTATCCCTTAGGTGGAACCAAAATTCCAGCAGTGCCTGGAACGCTTTCTAACAAGATTGCTGCGATCGTTTTTGGACCTTCGAAAATGATTGTTTGCTCTAAGTGTTCAAGAGCGCGCTTGCATTCTTCTGCTTCATCTCTAGCCCAAAAAGCAGAGCGATAAAGATATGGTCCCCAGAAGTGCACATGTCCCGTGCTGTTTTCATTAGGGAAACGACGTGGGTCACCAGTTGCATTAATCGCCGAACCTGTGTTGCCGTGGTAGGAACGATAAGTTGAAAATACTTTTTGTTTACCAGTATGCAGACGCGCCATGCGGATGGCGTTCTCAACTGCATCTGCACCAGCATTGGTGAAGAAAACTTTCTGGAACTTCTTACCCGCTAATTCAACGATGCGCCCAGCAGCTTCATTGCGTGCAATGTTGGCATGTTGTGGAGCGATCGTGGTGAGCACTGCAGCTTGTTCTTGAATTGCTTTAACAACTTTTGGATGCTGGTGACCGATGTTGGTAAAAACTAACTGACAAGAAAAATCTAAAAATTTCTTTCCGTCGTAATCCCAGAAATAGGAACCTTGCCCACCAGCCACCGTCATAGGCGAGATCTGGGCTTGAGCTGACCAAGAGTGAAAGACGTGGGCCTTATCTGCGGCAGAAACACTTGCACCTAGGGCTGGGTTGGCAATTGGCTCGGTCATGGGGTCTCCTTCAGGACATCTAATTGGCTTCACTATAACGCCCTCAAGTAGGGTGTTCCTATGACTCACATTACGCATTGGATTAATGGCGCACTTTCCACGCAAAAATCAGATCGCCACGGGGATATTTATAACCCGGCCACCGGCCAAGTAACAGGCAGCGTTGATTTTGCAAGTGCGGCAACTGTGGATGTGGCAGTACAGGCGGCCACCAAGGCATTTACCGAGTGGCGTCATAGTTCGCTGACAAAGCGCGTACAAGTTCTCTTCGCATTTCGTGAATTAGTCCATGTTAATAAGGAGAAGATTGCGGCCCTGATTACCGCTGAACACGGAAAAGTTCTCAGCGATGCAGCAGGTGAAGTCACTCGTGGTCTTGAAGTTGTCGAATTTGCTTGTGGCATTCCCCATCTGCTCAAAGGTGGTTTTTCTGAAGCGGTCTCAACTGGCGTGGATGTCTATTCAATCCGCCAACCTTTAGGACCAGTTGCAATTATTTCGCCATTTAATTTTCCAGCAATGGTTCCTATGTGGTTTTTCCCAGTCGCAATCGCATGCGGCAATAGCGTTGTTCTCAAGCCATCTGAAAAAGATCCCAGTGCGGCGATGTTCATGGCCCAACTTTGGAAAGAAGCCGGACTCCCAGATGGTGTCTTTAACGTTGTACACGGCGACAAAGAAGCTGTCGATGCGCTTCTAACACATCCAGGAATTAAATCAGTCTCATTTGTTGGATCAACTCCTATTGCTCGATATGTGTATGAAACCGGAACAAAAGCCGGAAAAAGAATTCAAGCACTCGGTGGTGCCAAAAACCATATGGTTGTTCTTCCTGACGCCGATCTCAACCTTGCAGCTGATGCTGCAATCAATGCAGGTTTTGGTTCAGCTGGAGAGCGCTGCATGGCAATTTCAGCACTCGTCGCAGTTGAACCGATTGCAGATGAACTCGTCGCAAAAATTAAAGAGCGCATGGCAACGCTCAAAACCGGCGATGGAACAAAGGGCGCAGATATGGGCCCACTGGTGACTTTGGTACACCGCGACAAAGTTGCTTCCTATGTTGAAGCTGGCGAAAAAGAAGGTGCCACACTCGTTGTTGACGGTCGCAATGTAAAGGTAGATGGAGATGGTTTCTTCCTCGGACCAACACTTTTTGACAATGTAAAACCTTCAATGTCGATCTATAAAGATGAAATTTTTGGTCCAGTGCTGAGTGTGCTTCGAGTTAAAAGCTATGACGAAGCACTCAAATTAGTAAATGATCATCCATATGGAAATGGCACCGCAATTTTCACCAATGATGGTGGCGCTGCACGTCGTTATCAAAACGAAGTTGAAGTAGGTATGGTGGGAATCAACGTTCCTATCCCTGTTCCGATGTCGTATTACTCATTCGGCGGATGGAAGAATTCACTCTTTGGAGATACTCATGCACACGGCACCGAAGGTGTGCACTTCTTCACTCGTGGCAAAGTTGTTACTAGTCGCTGGTTAGATCCGAGCCATGGCGGTATTAACTTAGGATTCCCACAAAACACTTAACTATTCGCGCTTAGAAATTGCACGATTTAAGAGTTCTTCATCCTTGATGCTATTCTGCACCGCTCTATTGATGTTGATACAGAGCACAATCGAGAAGAGCTGAGGGTCAATGTCTAAGTCATCATCCGTGCACTTGGCAGGATTGCCATTAAAAAAGCGCGAGAACCTGCGCAACGTAGCCATCATCGCCCACGTTGACCATGGCAAGACAACCCTTGTAGATGCAATGTTGTGGCAATCCGGAGCGTTCGCTTCCTATAAGAAGCAAGGCGAAGGCCAAGAACGCATGATGGATTCGATGGACCTAGAGCGCGAAAAGGGCATCACGATTCTTGCTAAAAACACCGCAGTAAAGCGTGGAGACACCATTGTTAACATCATCGACACTCCAGGTCACGCAGATTTTGGCGGCGAAGTAGAGCGCGGACTCGAAATGGTTGACGGCGTGATTTTGTTAGTGGATGCTTCAGAAGGACCGCTTCCGCAAACACGTTTCGTATTGCGCAAAGCGCTAGAAAAAAACCTTCCAGTAATTTTGCTCATCAATAAGGTGGACCGTCCCGATTCACGTATTGCTGAAGTTGTCGATGAAACATACGAACTTTTCCTAGATTTAGATGCCAACGAAACTCAAATCGAATTTCCTGTGGTTTATGCATCTGCAAAAGCTGGTCGCGCATCTCTGACTCGCCCAGCCGATGGCGGTATGCCAGTTGAGGAAAACTTAGATGTTCTCTTTGACACGATCTTTAGTGCAATCCCAGCTCCTGAATATCACGAAGGTGCACCGCTTCAAGCACACGTAACAAACCTTGACTCATCGCCATTCCTTGGACGCCTTGCGCTATGCCGCGTTCGCGAAGGTGTTATCAAGAAAGGCCAAACCGTTACCTGGATTAAGACCGATGGCACCATGGAGCGTGTAAAAGTTTCAGAACTATTGATTACCGAAGCGCTAGAGCGCGTACCAGCACTTGAAGCTCATCCTGGAGACATCATTGCTGTTGCAGGTATTGAGACCATTACATTGGGTGAAACTCTGGCCGATAATGAAAATCCACATGCGCTGCCTTTGATCATTGTTGATGAACCATCTATTTCGATGACTATCGGTATTAACACATCGCCTTTGGCTGGAAAGAGCGGGAAATTACTGACTGCTCGCCAGGTGAAGAGTCGTCTAGATGCTGAGCTCGTGGGTAACGTTTCATTGCGAGTACTTACAACTGAGCGTCCAGATACTTGGGAAGTTCAAGGTCGTGGAGAACTTCAGCTTGCCGTACTCGTTGAAATTATGAAGCGCGAAGGTTTTGAACTTACCGTGGGTAAGCCACAAGTTGTTATCAAGAAGATCGATGGCAAAGTTCATGAACCAATGGAATCTCTGACAATTGATGCACCTGAAGAATATTTGGGCGTACTTACTCAGTTGATGGCCCTTCGTAAGGGACGCATGGAGCAGATGGTTAACCATGGCACGGGCTGGATCCGCCTGGATTACCGCGTTCCATCTCGTGGACTTATTGGATTCCGTACAGAATTCTTAACTGAAACTCGCGGTACAGGTTTACTTCACCACGTATTTGATGGATATGAAGCATGGCATGGTGATATCCGCACACGCGGTACCGGTTCCCTCGTGTCAGATCGTATGGGCACCGTAACTTCTTATGCTCTCTATGGCACACAAGATCGCGGAAGCATCTTCGTCGAGCCTGGCGATGAAGTGTATGAAGGCATGGTCATCGGTGAGAACTCACGTTCTGAAGATATGGATGTCAACTGTGTTCGCGAAAAGAAACTCACCAACATGCGCGCATCTGGCACCGATGAAACTGAACGTTTGATTCCGCCAAAGAAACTCAACATGGAAGGCGCTCTCGAGTTTTGCCGCGAAGATGAGTGCGTGGAAGTTACCCCAGCTGTTGTTCGCATCCGCAAGGTAGTTCTTGATGGATCAGAGCGCGCTCGCTCAACTGCCCGCGCCAAGAAGGCCAACCAGAGCTAGATACAGCGCAATGTCGCCCCTTTCAGGTTGAATGGGCGCCATGAGCAAAGAACCTACTACCCAGATTGGCGCGCTTCTTCGCCGACCTTTGGATAGTAAGAACCTCGCACTAACTGATCAGCAAAAAGAGGTAATCCAACATCGTGGTTCACCACTGATTGTTTTAGGTGGCCCCGGCAGCGGAAAAACAACTGTATTAATTGAAGCAGCGCTCTCGCGTATTGCCCAGGGCCAAGACCCTAATTCAATACTGCTGGTGACATATGGACGCGAGCGAGCATCAGAACTCCGTGATGCCATTGCGCTGCGCACTACTGCAATTATGAAAGAGCCTTTGGCGCGTACTTTCCATTCACTGGCTTTCTCTATTTTGAAAATGAAATCTCATCCAGATGATCCTGAACCAATTCTGATGTCAGGTCCAGAGCAAGAATATTTCATTCGCGATCTGCTCGATGGAGATGCAGAGATGGGCAAGAAATATTGGCCCAACGATTTAGAAGCTGCTCTCACAACAAGTGGCTTTGTGCGAGAACTGAGAGATTTGATTTTGCGAGCTTCCGAACGCAATCTCTCGCCTGCCCAACTTGCAGCGTTAGGTAGCGAGTTTGGTGAAAACTATTGGCAAGGCGCAGCAACATTCTGGGAGCAATATCTTGAAGTCTCTGACTTACGAGCCGAATCTGCCAGTGATGCCAAAAACAGAATTGATCCTAGCCAAATTGTTATTGAAGCTTTTAGACACTTAAAGGGTGCACCGAAAGTTGCTCAAGAACTTCGCGCACGTTTTAGAACGATTTTGGTAGATGAATTCCAAGAAAGTGACCCGGCACAACGACAACTTCTTCGCGAACTTGCTGGTGCAGATCTGGTCATATGTGCCGATGGCGATAGCGCCGTAGGCCGTTTTCGCGGTGCAGATCCAGACCAACTTCGCGCTGAACTGGATCACTATCTTTCATCAGGCAAACACATTGTCTTATCTGAAATATTTCGACACGATCCTCAGATTTTTAACGTGGTTAATGCAGTTGCCCATGAATTTCGTGGCACATCTCCTACACGCAAACGAACCTGCTTAGGAGTTGCACACGGGGGCGATCATCAACCTGTCATTGTTGGACGCTTTCGATCCTCAGCAGAGGAAGCTCAATTCATCGCATACCAAATGCGCCACGCCCATTTAATTCAGGGAAGAGCATGGAATGAAATGGCTGTGATTGTGCGCTCTGGGGGCGCGGCAAGTTCCACTTTACGTCGAGCATTTTCACAAGCCGGAATCCCTGTGGCATTAGATGTAGAAGCTTTAGCTAATAATCCAGCAATTGCGCCATTTTTATTGTTGGCGCAAGTTGCCCTTGGCGAAAAGAAATTAAGTTCCGAAATTTGTGAGCGCCTCTTACTGAGTGAATTTGGTGGTGCTGATTCGGTTTCCTTACGCCGCATACGACGCGCACTCATTGGAGCACGAGGAGATGAAGATCAACGCACCGGAACAGAACTTCTTGTATCTGCAATAAATGATGGTGAAATAATTATTGAAGGTGCTCAACCTCTCCAGCGAATCCACGACCTACTTTCACGTGCTCGGAAAGTTCTGCGCAAGTCCTCAACTCAAGGTGAAGATCTTCTCTGGGAAATCTGGAATAACGCTCTTACAAGTGATGGCCAAAAGTTGAGCGAGAGCTGGCGCACTCAAGCTCTTCGCGGCGGCGCACGCGGAGCAAGTGCAGATCGAGACTTGGATGCCATGATGCAATTGTTCGAAGCGGCACGTCGTTTTGCAGAAAGATTTCCTCGTTCTAAAGCTGAGAGTTTCATTCGTCAAATCAGCCATGAAGATATTTTGGGTGATGCAATTACCGCGCAAGGACAGCGCTCAGATGTTGTTGAAATTTTGACTGTTCACTCATCTAAAGGTCGCCAATGGCAGATCGTTGCGGTTGCGGGATTACAAGAAGGAGCTTGGCCAAATTTACGCCAACGTGGTTCTTTGCTGGGATCAGAAAGACTTGTTGAATACATGCGCCATGGCGCAATGCCACGTAAAGAGTTAGATGTACTAGCTGCTAGTGGATTGGCTGAGGATGAAAGGCGATTACTGCACGTTGCTATTTCCCGCGCTCAATCTCAATTGATCGTCACTGCTGTACAAAAAGATGATGATGAACCATCTGCTTACTTTGAAGAATTATCTTCATTGGTTCTTGGAGATTGGAGTACAGAGCCTGCGATGACAGCGGTTCCCCGGCCAATCACTCCAGCGGCATTGGTTTCCACTTTGCGCCGTGAACTTATAGGCGGGGACACTCGTGCTGCCTCTATTCTGGCGCGCTTAAACAAAGAAGGTCTATCGCAAGCAGATTATGAAGCCTGGGCTGGCGTTGCATCCATTACTACTTCTGAGCCCATCATTGCACTTGATGCGTTGGTGCCAGTTTCACCCAGCAGTGCAGAGAGTTTCACTGAATGCGGAGTGAAGTGGTTTCTTGAGCGCAGTGGTGGAACCAATGGAGACAGCGCTGCACAAATTCTTGGTTCGGCCATTCATGCCTTTGCAGCATTAATGGAAGAGGATTCCTCTCTCACGCAATCGGATTTGGTGAGTAAATTAAAAAGCGCCTGGAAACTTATTGACCCAAGTTCAGGCTGGGTAAGCACAGCGCAACTCAACAAGGCAGTTCAGATGATTCATAAATTTGTGCAGTATCACAACGCTTCAAAGAATCAGATTGTCGGAGTTGAGGCAGAATTCTCGATTGTTGTTGGACGAGCACACATCCGCGGAAGCGTCGATCGGCTTGAAGTAACTGCCGATGGGGAAATATTTGTCGTAGATTTCAAAACTGGTGCCAACATTGTCACCGGACAAGAAGCTCTCACTAATAAACAGATGCAGGCATATCAGTTAGCGGTGACCGAAGGTGGCTTTGCAGATCTGCATGAAAGCCGTACAACAATTGGTGCCGAACTTGTCTACTTGGGTTCAGATGCAGTCGGAGTAACTAAGCGCGAGCAGCCAAAAATCGTAGTGGAAGATGTCAAAGATGAAATTATAGAAATTGCTGAAGCAATGAGCGGAAAAGAATTCTTTGCCACCATCAATAAGAGATGCAAGAAATGCCCTGTTCGAAGTGCTTGCCCCATACAAAGTGATGGACGGGCGGTAATGCAATGAGCCTCGAGATTCGCTACTCACCTTTTGATATTGCACAAGCACTTGCCAGCGTCGATGCAAAAGTTCGTATGCCGACTCAAGAACAGGCGCTCATCATTGCAGCGCCTCTTGAACCGGCAGTTGTTATCGCTGGAGCTGGTTCTGGCAAAACTGAAACTATGAGCGCACGGGTTCTTTATCTCGTAGCAAATGGCATCGTTAAACCCGATGAAGTTTTAGGACTGACTTTCACACGAAAAGCTGCTGGAGAATTAGGTGTTCGGATTCGAGGACGCCTCAGACAACTTCGCAGCGCTGGTTTACTACCGAAAAATACTGCTATAGATGCTGCGGTGATGACTTATCACTCGTACGCCGGTCGTTTACTCAGTGAACATTCCATTCGATATGGAATTGATGCTAGTGATGAGCCATTGGGAGATGCGGCAATTTGGCAAATGGCCTCTGATCTAGTTCGTAACTGGCCTGATGAAGATTTCAGCTCAGATAGCGCATTAAGCACGGTCATTAAGGATGTCATCGGCCTTACGCGCTTAGTCCTTGAGCATCAATCTTCCTCTGCAGATATTGAATCAATCTCCATGAAAATTTTGCAAAAAATAGATTCACTTGGACCTAAATCTAATAAGGAAGTTCGCACTGTCCAGAAAGTATTACAGCAAAGAATTTCTCTCCTGCCTATGGTCGAATCCTTTATAGGGAAGCGACGTAAAGAAGGCCTTCTCTCATTTGATGACCAAATGTCTTTAGCGGCAGAAATCGCTACGGGATTTCCAGAGGTTTCCGAACTTGAGCGGTCGCGATATCGCGTTGTGCTTCTAGATGAATATCAAGATACCTCTCAATCCCAAGTCCGCATGCTTTCAGCACTCTTTGGAAGCGCTCATCCAGTGATGGCAGTGGGAGATCCTTGCCAAGCAATTTATACCTGGCGCGGTGCATCGGCTGGGACAATTGGAGCATTTGCACAAAACTTTCCTAAAAGTTCAGAGCAAAAGGGAGCAGCAACGTATTCGTTATCAACTACATTCCGCAATGACAAAATCATTTTGGAGCTTGCGAATCGAATTTCAGTTCCGATTCGCGAAAAAGGTCCAGTTCCAGTTTCACCACTTGTAGCTAGAAGTGGCGCTGGGGATGGTGAATTAGCTTGTGGAATTTTTGAAAGCATCGATGCCGAAGCACACGCAATATCTGAATATTTCTCACAACTATGGTTTGCACCTGAACGTCTTTCTCAACCCGAGAACAAACGGACATCATTTGCCGTCTTGGTGCGCAAACGATCACAGATTCCAGATATTGAATTAGCTCTTCGCGCAGCTGATATTCCAGTTGAAGTTCTTGGAGTTGGTGGGTTGATTCACGTGGCAGAAGTTGCCGACGTCATTTCATTAATGCGAATCGTTAGCGATCCTGAAGCGGGAGCGGCGCTCATGCGCCATCTCACCGGACCACGTCTGAACTTAGGGGCAGCCGATATTGCGGCTTTAGGCCGTTTTTCTCGAGCGCGATCTGATGTAACGCATATGACCTCGAAAACCCTTATTGGAAAGATTGCCGCTGGGAATCCATTGCGCGAAGAAGCTGATGATCAATTCCTAGGAAGTTTGATCGATGCGCTGGATGAAATCGGCTCGGCACCTAAAGATAAGTTTTCAGCGATTGGTTTTACTCGACTCACCCATTTTGCTGCCGATCTTCGTCGGCTTCGTTCTCGAGCAGGTGGCAACCTCATTGATCTCATCGGCGAGATCGAAAGTTATCTCTCCTTGGATGTTGAAGTAATGCTCCGCGATGGCACCCAAAATGGTCGACGCCATCTTGATCGTTTTATAGATGAAGCGGCGAAGTTCTCACGTGCCGGCGGAAGCGTTTCAGAATTCTTAACATGGCTAGATGTCGCTTCTGCTGAAGAAGGCGGATTGAAATCTGGATCCCCTGAAGTACGCCCTGATGTAGTACAAATTCTGACGATTCACACCGCAAAAGGTGCCGAGTGGGATGTAGTTGCTGTGCCGGGATTAGCCGAGGGAACATTCCCAAGTTCTGGAAATGAAAAAGATAATTGGTTGACGAATGAAAAACATATTCCATTTGAACTCAGAGGTGATAATCACGAACTTCCCACACTTGATATCTCTCAGTGCAGCTCCAACACGGAAGTCAAGAAAGTACTCGATAAGTTTGCACAATCGTGTAATGAGATGAAAGCTACTGAAGAGATTCGTTTGGGTTATGTTGCCGTAACTCGAGCGCGCACTCATTTACTTTGCACGACATCACGGTGGAGGGATGGCGCCAAGGCAGTTGAGCCGAGTGATCTCTACCAATTTGTCTTCGCGAGCGCCCAAAATGGCGGACGCATCCTTGCTGATACTCCTGCACCGGATGATGAGGAAAAGAATCCAGCTCTTGAAAACCCTCTGAGCGGGGTTTGGCCACGGGACTGGTTGGGCGATAAGCGAGAAGAATTCGACAGAGCAATTGATCTGGTGAGAAAGAGCCAACCAGATTCTTTAGATCTCTATGATGACACAAATCTTTGGAGCCGTGATGCGCAAGCGTTGATCAACGAAATCCATCACAGTAAAGCCAAAATAAATATTTTCTTGCCGCCGAGATTATCGGTTTCAACGATGGTGGCTTTGCGTGAAAACCCTAGCGAATTGGCACTGTCTATCCGCCGACCTATGCCACGCCCACAAGATGAATATTCGCGCCGTGGAACCATCTTCCATTTGTGGGTAGAGAAACACTTTGGCCAGCAGACGCTATTTGATGAAGAGGATTTAGATCCCATCGATCGCCTCGAAGATGATCAGACTCTAGAGGATCTCAAAAAAGCCTGGTTAAGCAGCTCATGGGGAAATCGTCAACCCTTTGCCGTTGAAGTGCCATTTGAAACTGTTATCGCTGGTGTTTTGGTGCGCGGACGTATTGATGCGGTCTATAAAGATGGCGATAATTTTGAAATAGTGGATTGGAAGACAGGCTCGAGAAAATTAGGAGAGTCCTCGGCTATCCAGTTAGCTCTCTATCGATTGGCGTGGGCAAAACTCACCGGGACTGACATTGTGCGAGTTAGTGCAGCATTTCATTATGTACCAACATCTATTACCGATAGGCCCGCTGATTTACTTGATGAGGCAGGGTTGATTGCGTTGCTGGAGAAGTACTAGTCGATCTCTATCGTTAAGGGCATGTGATCGCTGATTCCTGGAAATGTCGAAGGAAAATGCAGCACATCTTCACTCGCAACTTTTTGAGAAAGAAAATAGTCAATTTGTACTCGTGGCGCCCAACTAGGAAAAGTTTTTTGAGTTGCAAGGGAATTCCAGCCGAACCCTCGCGCAAAAATACCCATAGGGATATTGAGATCTCCCATGATGATGATTTTCTTCTTATCTTTTATAGGCAAAGTATTCGCCCACTTTTTGATTTTTATTAACTGCATAAGACTAAAGCCAGGCACAAAGGAAAGATGAGTATTAATAATCAACCAACCGTTATCTAATACAGCAGCTAGTGCACAGCGGGGATGATCTCGAACATAAAACCGTTTCATCTTTCCATCTACAGGAAATGCCATCGGTATTCCAACGGGTGAACCCTTAAGTTCAAGACGGTGCCATGAAATGACAGGAATTTTAGAAACCAAACCAATTCCGTAGGCACCAGCTATTGATTGAGTTTTTGATGTGACGATGAGTTGATCACCATCACGTGGATTGCGCCAATCTTCATCGGGTGATCCCATAAGCGCTGGAGCAAATGCCCAATGATTGGTTGCAAGCGCATCTGCAAAATCTTTTACTTGATTTGCCATGCCTGAGCGTTCAAGGAGCATGTCCATCTCTTGCAGGCCGATGAGATCACAGCCCGCTTCTGCAAGAGCTGCCTGTATCAAGGCCGGGGGATTGGCCGTTGTTGAAGGGGGAGTGATGAGCCCATGCTGGAGATTCCACGAGGTGAGGCGCATAGGCCCATGCTAGTAGTGTCGCCCATCATGAGCGCGATCAAGATCAACCAACCAGCCTTGAGCAACTTAATGTTGGCTCGAAGCAGCATTGATCGCGCCAGCGAATTGCGTACTGATCCTGAAGCACTTGAGAAACTTTGGCAAAGTGCAAAAATCTTGGTTGTTATTGATGGTTTCATCAGCGCAACTGATGATTCGTTGCTGTATTACGCAGTAAGTGCCCTTTCTGATGTCGGTGAGCGATATTTCCTCGGGATTGATCCAGAAAGCAACCAGAGTTATTTTGCATGGCACACAGGTTCTCATCCAGAAGAGGAGTTACGTACTTTGCGTCAAGTGGGTGCAAACTTAACAACTCTGGAAGCTGGGTTAGCCGTTCATGCGATTGCACTTTCACATTGGCATAGCTCCCATCCCTGTTGCCCTAAATGCGGAGCACCAACACGCGTTGATCTCGGCGGTGCTGTGCGCGTGTGCACGATTGATCAAAGCCAACATCACCCTCGCACAGATCCTGCCGTCATTGTTTTAGTAAAAGATAAAGATGATCGAATTCTTTTAGGTCACCAACCAATCTGGCCTGACAAACGTTTCTCTACTTTTGCAGGATTTGTTGAACCTGGTGAATCCTTTGAACAATGTGTTGTGCGCGAAGTGGCAGAGGAATCTGGAGTCTTAGTTGGAGACGTTCGCTACTTAGGATCACAACCATGGCCATTTCCCGCATCAATCATGATTGCATTCGAAGCAATGACAGAGGATGCTTCCACCTCAAAAGCAGATGGCGTCGAAATTACGGAGATCCGTTGGTTTACACGAACTCAAATGAAAGAGGCGGTTGCTAGTCAAGAAGTTCTGCTGCCACCGCGTATCAGCGTTGCTAGACGAATGATTGAATTTTGGTATGGCAGCGAGATTGAAACCGGCGAAAGTTGGCGCCCATGAGTGAAGTAAATGAGGTTCGAGCCGAAGAGATTCTTGCCGCATTAGATGAAGAACAACGACAAGTTGCTCTTGCTACGCGAGGCCCTGTCTGTGTTATTGCCGGTGCTGGAACGGGAAAAACGAGAGCGATTACCCATCGCATTGCTTACGCATCTGCCATTGGGGTTATGAATCCACAAAAAGTCTTGGCGCTGACTTTTACGGCTCGCGCAGCGGGTGAAATGCGGGCACGCTTGCGATCCCTGGGAGTTCCTAGTGTTTCAGCGCGCACCATCCACTCCGCTGCGCTGAAGCAACTGCTCTTTTTCTGGCCAAGTGTTTTTGGAGGTCGCACTCCTGACATTTTGACGACAAAAACTAGTTTCATCACTGAAGCAATTTCACGAGCTAAATTAACTGGTACTTTTCCGGCGACATCGCGCGAACTATTGCGTGAGGTTGCAACAGAGATTGAATGGGCAAAAGTTTCTGAAATTGCACCAGAGGATTACATAGAAGAATCAAAAATGCGCCCAGGACGTAGTCGTATCAATCCCGGACAAATTGCACAGGTGTACTCGGCCTACATGAGTTTGCTCCGACAGGAGCACACGATTGATTTTGAAGATGTTCTGCTCCTGACAACTGCGATGATTGAAGAAGATCGTGAAACTCGTGAGCGCGTTCACGACCAATATCGATTCTTTACAGTGGATGAATATCAGGATGTTTCACCTCTCCAACAACGATTGATCAACGCGTGGCTTGGAAACCGACAAGAAATCTGTGTCGTGGGAGATCCAGCCCAGACCATTTATTCTTTCGCTGGAGCAACTCCAATCTTTCTCAATCAATTCACACAGCGCTTTCCAGAGGCAGAAGTCATTCGCTTAACTTCTGGATATCGATCAACTCCGGAAATTATTCAGACTGCAAATCGGGTCCTGACACGATCGCAAATGGGTCACGAAATTGTTGCGCTCAACGAACATGGCCAGCGTCCAGTACTGACTCAATACAAAAATGAAACCAGCGAAGTCGAAGGAGTCGTGGGAGAGATTTCCAAAATGATCTCAACTGGGATTGCACCGCAAGAAATTGCAGTCCTAGCGCGCACTAATGCTCAACTTAAAGCGTTAGAGAAAGTCTGTTTTGAACAAGGTATCCCATATCAAGTTCGCAACAACGATCGATTCTTTGAGCGCTCAGATGTTAGAGATTTCCTCAAAGGTGTACGGAAAGCTTCGGTGATTCCGACAGAGGGCGTGTATTGGCTTGATGAACTCAGGACTTTGGCTCAGCCATTTATTACCAGTACGACAACTGATGGCGTTACCGCTCTTTTACATTTAGCTCGCGAACTTGATGCCGACGCAGCATTTACGCCTAAAAATCTTCGCGCGTATTTACGCGAACTCGAAGATCGATCTGAACAAAATAATCCTCCAGTGATGCCCGTTGTCACACTGGCAACGCTGCATGCTGCCAAGGGTTTGGAGTGGGATCAAGTCTTTGTTGTAGGGGTAGAGGAAGGAATTCTGCCTACGCGCGAGGATGCCGTAGAGGAAGAAAGACGCCTTTTCTACGTGGGCATTACTCGTCCAAAATTGCACCTGGTTGTCAGTTATCGCCAGAATCCGAGCAGATTCCTGCGTGAATCTGGGTTACTCATCAGTTAGAAATTAATTGATTTGCATCCAAGATGGTGCGTGCTTTACCATTTGCATCAACGCAATCGTCCGATTGCATCCGAAGGTGAAATGCAGAAAAGGAGCGCACAATGCAATTAGTTACGCATGATTTCATTACAGTGCTTACTGCTGCCCATTCACATTCATATAAGACAACTACGCACCGCGCCTCAAAGCGCACCGCGTGGTATCCCGCATTTAGCGAGATGGCCGCTTGGAGCTCAATCGGATAACCCGAACTGAGACCCCAAGGGCCACGAATCCACACAAGGATTCGAGGCCCTTTTTCTTTTCCCTACGACAACCAAATACAACCAAGAAAATCTATAAGCAGATGAGCAGAAGGAAGGTGAAAGCAGTGAGCGTTCTATTCAGTGAGTTATTGATTCCAGGCTGGGCAGAAGATAGCGACATGATCGGTTTAGGTGAGGTGACTGGCGCTTACGGCTCTGACATTGCCTTCGCCTTGCCATGCCATAACGCAGATCCTGAGCTCTTCTTTTCAGAAAAGCAGGCAGAGGTAGATGTAGCCAAATCATTGTGCGGAGCATGTCCAGTGCGCTCTCAATGTCTAGATGCAGCTCTATCACGCCAGGAGCCCTGTGGAGTTTGGGGCGGCGAATTATTTGAAGACGGTCTCGTGATCGCGCGCAAGCGTACGGTAGGTCGTCCACGCTTAGTCAGCGATGCCGCTTAAAACTCAATTACCAGTTGCAGCCACATGCAGGGTGTCGGGCAAGCAGGGTTGATTGTGTTCTACCGGGGGAATGGTAATTAATTCTCGCGCTATGACCTATCAATTCTGTTTGCCCGATATCAAGAAATTGCAGAATTTCTAGAGCAATAAACCCAGCGACATGATGGGCAACTGCTACGGGCACTTCGGCTGGTTTGACTGAGATGTTCTGGCGATTAATTTCTCGCCACAAACCTTCTTGATCTTCTTTTGTCAAAGATAGGCAACGCAGACATGGCGTTTTTCCTGGCAACACGAGAGGCCCAACATTTATAGATGCACAATCTGGATTCTCAACAAGTAGATGCGCCACACCATCGCTCATCCATTCTTGAACATGTTCACTCGGAGGATTCCCGACGCAGATGATTAGCTTGCGCGAAGGTGGTGTCTTCTTTTTCTCGGATGTTTGGGGGCGTGGGAATAGAGATAGTTCTCTAGCCATTTCATCAGTTCGAGTCTGAAGTCCTTGCCCAATGTCACTATTTCGAAGAAAGCCAGCGGTCAGATCTCTATCGCTAATCGTGGGCGAATTTTTTATTGCAGTGAATGAAGTTTCTGTGGCTCCACTTGCGAGCAAGATTCCGTAGACTAATGTAGCAATTCGAGAGTTACCTAGAACTGCAATTTCCCAATCTCTTCTGTGCCCCACAAGAGATACGCCACCATCTTTCACATTATGAAACCATGTTGTGAAATTAAGTTCAGGCGAAAGCTTTGTCTGCAATTGTTTGAATGCACCATCGTTGCTGTCATCTCCAGCATGAGTTGTTCGGGTTGGGTTCAGTGAGTGAAAACGTTGAACACTGATTGTCGTTGATTCGGTATCAATTAAGTGCGCTTGATCTAGCTGCGAGATTAAGTAATCTATCTCTTCCATTTCCACACCGAATGCTTCACTGATTTCTTGGCAATTGTTTCGCCCGTTCATGCCGCCAAGAATGGACATAGCACCGGGTAAGTCAATTTCGATTCCGAAGTCAGTGCGACCAATGAATGTGCGCTCCCCTCTCGGCAAAACCAGAGTTCCAACTTTGAGGCGAGGTATGAGTTTTTCTAATGGTGTGTTCATGAGGCAAGAGTTCATGAGGCAAGCCCTTGCCATTTTCTAAGACCCGCACATCTGTGGAATACGCCTCCGTACCTTGCTGTGCGTGAAGACATAGTTACGCATAGGGGTAAAAAAACTGGCGCCCCCGTGTGGGAGCGCCAGCTTTAGAGAACTAGTTGATCACTAGTTAATGCTGATGTAGTGCTATCTGTCGTTACTGTGCTTTTCCGAGGATGCGGTTGACCTTGGTTCCACAGACTGGGCAGATGCCCTGTGCCATGCGACGACCAGAGTCAGAGACCTTTACAGTTCCCTCGAAATCACGCTTTGCTTTGCACTTAACGCAGTAAGCGTCACCCTTATATGTCTCCGTCATTTTCTCCTCCAATCGACCGCAAGCCTTTCGCGAGAGAATTTCTCACAAATCCGACGAGCGTGCAGGCTCACGATACCCCCGACCTCCCTGGAAATCAGGCTTATACGAGCGCAAGTGGGCAACTTTTTGAGCGTGTCCTGAGTTAAGAGTTCTAGGAGCCAAGCACGGGCGGACGCAGAAGATCCTCTGCAGCCTCGTATCCATCCAAATAAGCCTGCGAGGTAGCTCCATTGGGGAAACGAGCAAGGAGATCTTGAAATCCCTGCCCATGATCGCCATAGAGCAGGTGAATGCCCTCATGGAATAAGACATAGTCCAGGACATAACCAGGGGCGCGCTGTAATCGGGTGGAGATGCGGATTGTGCCATCAACGCTGGTGCAGGAGCCCCAACGCTCATGCATTAAGCGCCACGTAGCACTGGTGGGGCGCTGGATGACCTCAGGAGCAAATTGAGTCAGGAGTTCATGGATTCGTGTGGCCAGGAGAGATTCATCAAAGGTTCGGGATTCTTCTTGAGCCCGAATTTTGGCAATCATCTCCGGCACAACGGCACGTTCATCAGCTTTACTCAACCGAGAGGGAATAGAGACAACGATCTTTCCACCTTGACGGTATGCCGAAATATTTTTCTTTCGACGCTTTGAGCGAATAACAATGATGTCGCCCTCACCAATGCCAGGTAGCTCGGCAACAGGAGAATTTTCAACAAACAAGCTCTCAACTCTTACTTCAGAGTTTTTTTGAAGATTGTTCTCACTCACATCTCCGAAAGTATCTTAAAACGTATTCGAATGAGTTGATTCACAGGCGATTCTCACGTACGTTTCGGCTACGAAGTCCTCGGATAACCGTTCTGTATCTGCAAGGGGAAGGCAGATAAAGAATCGAGCGCCCGGGGACTTCGCTTTTCTTTTCCTAACCCAAAGAGTGGACTTTCTAAAGCCCCGAGAGATCATCGGGCACTTCAACGCTCTTTAAGTACCCAGTGACGTCAGTCAAGTCTTGTTGGGTTGGCAATATTCCACTCCAGATCTGATCACGAGCAGACAAGTCTCGCAGTTGGCGAAGTTGTGTCCAGAAGGCGCTCGCTTCTCGCGACATTCGAGGTGAGACTTCCAGACCAAAAAGGGATGAAAATAATTGTTGAGCAGGAGAGGAAGTTGCACGTGCTCTCCGAAGAGATTCTCGCAGTGCATTCAATGATGGAAGTCGAGATGCCGCAGCAACAGTGAGCACATCATCAACCCAACCATCAATAAGAGCCAGTGCAGTTTCTAACTTTGCCAATGCCAATTGCTGCGATGGACTTTCATCTGGAGTGAATAACCCTTCATTGAGTGCAATTGAAAAAGATGCAGGATTTTCTGGATCAATTGCGCCAGCATCAATGGCATCTTGGGCTTGAGATTTCATCTTCTCAATGTCGATGCGGATTCCCTTTCCATAGTCGGCAATTGAATTTCGCATGTAATCAACGAGCCAAGGATTGCTATCAAATAAGCGAGCGACTGCTCCTTCGCGTAATGCATGGAAAATTCGTACCTCTGATTCGGGCAAGCCAATATCAGTGCCCCACAATGCAATATTCTCTGGAAGCAGTGCTGGACGAGCTGGTGAAATCAAAGGAAGAGCAACGTCATGAGCTCCTGTCACACTTGTAGCAAGGGCACCGATTGATTGACCCAATTGAGTTGCGATGAGGGTGCCAATAAATGCCCGCAACATATCTGCAATTGCATTCATGGCCGGGGCCCCTTCAGGAAGTTCTTGACTTTCTACAACCGAAGCCATGGCCTGTGCTAGACCCGCAGCTAGAGGTTCAACAGTTGACTGCCAACCTTCCACAGTGGCATCGATCCAATCGATGCGGCTATAAATATTCTTTTCATTTGATTGGGCTGGGAAAACTGTTGCCTCATTGAGCCATAGATCGGCGATCCCCATAGCCTCTCGCATAACTACTAGATCTGTTTCTCCAATGAGTTTGGTGCCAGCAGTGTTAACAATTTTCTTAGCTATATCTCGGATAACCTCTTTGGGCAAAGTCTGACCAGTGGCTTGGGCGTGAAAAGGATTGAGGAAGCCGACAGGGTTGAGTCCAAGTTTTACAAACTCAGCTTCTATATCTTTCTGCAAATTCTCAGGAAGTTGTTCTCCAAATTGTGATTGCAGTTGAGATTGAAGGGCGGCAAAGAGGGCAGCAAAGTCAGGTGGAGTTTCATCAGAATTTTCTGATTCGTCATTTCCATCTGAGGGAGTAAACCCAAAAGGAGTCATAGTTTTGCGATGACCTCCACTTTCTTATGGAAACGGATAGGACTCTACTCTTCTAGGTTGAACAATTCAGAACGACGTTTTCTTCCCGCGCCCGCTACGATGTTCCTATGTCTACGGCCCTTTCCGCTCTGATCTGGTGGCTCATTCCGATTGCTGCCTTGCTCGGGGTTCTGGGTTACGTCCTGTGGGTCACTAAGTTTCAGGCAAAATTTCAGAATGACACAAACCGATCGATGACTCAATTTCAGCGCTTCCAAAGTTCTTTTCGTGAAAAGCCAGAATCTGATGCCGCTGTGATTGCTGAGCGCCTCACACCCAACGCTTAATCACCTAGCAACACGTGGCCATGCGTTTTTCTTCACTCCCGAAAACCAGCGTACTTCTTGTAGGTGCCTTCCTCACTGCAAGCTTGTTGTTGCCTTTGCCGTATGCAGTTATTTCACCTGGACGTGGAACAAATGTCATGGACTCAGTAATTGACATTGCAGGAGCACCAACTTTCCCAAGTACTGGAAAACTATTGATCACAACAGTGATGGCGACTAGTCCTTCTTCACCAATTTTTGGTCTTGATGTTGTGTACTCATGGGCTAAAGGCGAAAGCATTGTGATGCCGCGCTCGGTGCTCTATCCACCAGAACAAAGTGCCAAGCAGATCACTGCTGCAGCGACAAAGGATATGAAAGATTCGCAAAGTTATGCAGCGGATGCTGCATTTTCATTTTTAGGTTTTGCAAAGGATCAAACAACAGTCACAGCAACAATCTCTGTTAAAGATACAGGTGGGCCAAGTGGAGGATTAATCTTCGCTCTTGGCATCATCGAGAAATTAACTTCTGAAGATTTGCTTGCAGGCCGAGTTATTGCCGGAACTGGAACAATCGATCCATCTGGCAAAGTTGGCCCCATCGGTGGAATTGATGAAAAACTGATTGCCGCTAAGAGATCTGGGGCAACTATTTTTCTAGCCCCCTCAGACAACTGTGAGGATGTTCACCATATTCCCGCAGGGCTAAGCGTCTACTCTGTTTCGACGCTGAAAGAGGCGGTAAAGGTCCTGCAAAATGTTAAGAACTCCATCCCACATTGCACTTGGCAATGAATTCGGTAGCGTTAGCGCATGAGTTTTAGTCGCCTTCCAAGAACACGTAAATCCCGAGGTCCCGTTGCAATAACAGCAGTCATCGTTCTCGTGCTTGTTATGGCCCTTATTTCCACAAGTGGCTTTTATGCTGACTGGCTCTGGTTTCGTTCTGTAAATTTCACAAGTGTTTGGAAGACAGTTCTCCTCACCAAAGCCGAACTCTTTATAGCTTCAGGCCTTTTCACATCCTTGATCATCACAAGCAATATCTACATCGCTTTTCGGCGTCGACCACTTTATGCCCCGATGAACATAGAGGCCGATAACCTCGAGCGTTATCGTGCTCAAATCGAACCTATTCGTCGTTACGTAACGCTTGCAATCTCAGCCGTTCTCTTTTATTTCGCTGGCTCTGCAGGGTCATTGCTCTGGAGTTCATGGATGCTCTTTCGTAATTCCACTCCATTTGGCGTGACCGATCCACAATTTAATTTAGATATCTCTTTCTTTGCATTTAAATTGCCGTTTTGGCAATCTTTACTCGACTGGGGAATCTCTACTCTCGTCCTTTCTTTAATTGCAGCAACCGTAGTTCACTATCTCTACGGTGGAATTCGTTTGCAGGTACGAGAAGATCGAACCAGCGTTGCAGCTCGAGTTCAACTTTCAGTTTTACTCGGCCTAATTGTGCTTCTCAAAGGTGCTGCCTATTGGTTAGATCGTTATCACTTAGCTCTCACTGAAGGTAAATTGATCACGGGATTGACATATACCGATGTCAATGCCGTACTTCCAGCAAAAGCAATTTTGGCTGGCATCGCAATTGTTTGTTCTTTACTTTTCTTTGCCAATATCGTTCGCCGTTCTTGGGTTTTGCCAACTGCAGGTGTTGCACTGTTGGTTATTTCTTCAGTTCTAATCTCGGGTGTCTATCCGGGATTGATTCAGCAATTTCAAGTCAAGCCAAGTGAATCAACTAAAGAAGCCCCGTTTATTCAGAAAAATATTGATGCCACGCGTGCTGCTTACGGCCTATCTGATGTCAAAGTCAATGATTACCAGGCGACGATTTCCACCACTGCGGGTCAGCTTTCGAAGGATGCCTCAACCATCTCAAATATTCGCTTGATGGATCCCAACGTTTTATCCGCTACTTTCCGCCAACTACAACAGATCAAGCCGTATTACACATTTCCTGATTCCCTTGATATTGATCGCTATAAAGTCAACGGAGTTGAACGTGACACAGTGGTTGCTGTACGCGAACTCAATATTGCAGGTAACCCAAGTCGCAACTGGATCAATGATCACTTGGTCTACACCCACGGTTTTGGATTCGTGGCGGCACTAGGCAATGCTCGTGATGCAGATGGAAAACCATCTTTCGTTGTAGGGGATTTACCTCCAACTAAGGGTCTTGGCGCATTTGAACCGCGAGTCTATTTTGGTGAGAACGTTCCTGATTATTCAATCATCGGTGCAGCCACGAGTGCCGACCCAGTTGAATTCGATTACCCAGATGACACTTCATCAAATGGCCAAAAGAACGTTACCTACACAGGTACTGGCGGAGTCCCAATGGGATCTCTCTTTAACCGACTTGTTTTTGCTATTAAGTATCAAGAACAACGTATTGTTCTATCTAACTTGATTAATGCTGATTCCAAGATTTTATTCGAGCGAAATCCTCGAGATCGAGTGGCAAAAGTTGCGCCATGGCTCACTCTTGATGGAGATCCATATCCTGCTCTAGTTGATGGAAAAATTACGTGGATTATTGATGGCTACACGACAAGTGCCGGCTATCCATATTCTAAGAAGACCACACTTTCGAGTGCAACGTCAGATGCATTAACAACTAATTCAAATTCCATCACAGCTCAATCCAATGAATCTATTAACTACATACGTAACTCCGTAAAAGCCACTGTCGATGCTTATAACGGCACTGTTACCTTGTATCAATGGGATGAAAAAGATCCAGTGCTAGCAACATGGAGCAAGGCATTTCCAGGGACGATCCAACCAAAGAGCGCGATTTCAGCATCTTTACTTGACCACATCCGGTATCCAGAAGATCTCTTCCGCGTACAACGCGACATCTTGAGTTCATATCACGTGACGACGGCTAGTGCTTTCTACGGTGGCCAAGATTTCTGGCGCGTACCTCGCGATCCTTCAACATTCGGAGCCAATGCAAGCGCACAGCCACCTTACTATTTAACGATGCAAATTCCAGGAACTACAAAGTCTGCATTCTCACTGACGACCCCATTTGTCCCACGAGGCGGTCGTGAAAACTTGTCTGCATTTGCAGTAGTCAACTCAGATCCTGGTCCCAACTACGGCAAGATGACGGTTTTGCAATTGCCACGTAGTACAAACATTGCAGGACCTTCACAGGTTGCCTCAAACTTTGAAGCCAAACCTGAAGTTGCGAATTCACTTTCACTCTTGCGACAAGGTGGTTCTGATGTAGTACTTGGCAATTTGCTGACACTTCCAGTGGGTGGCGGACTTCTTTATGTGCAACCCGTCTATGTGCGCGCAACCGCCAACACTGCTTCTTATCCGCTATTGCAGAAAGTTCTCGTCTCCTTTGGTGATCAAATTGGATATGACGACAATCTTCAAGGAGCCCTTGATCAAGTATTCGGTGGTAACTCCGGTACGACATTAGGTGGATCTACGGGCACAACTTCAACTGTATCTACAGGTACGAAGGCTGCAGATATTTCTTCAGCAATTGCCAGTGTCACTCAAGCATTTAAAGATGCAAATGCTGCGCACGCTAAGGGCGATTACGCTGCCGAAGGTCGCGCGCAAGAACGACTCAAATCAGCAATTGCTGCGCTAAATGCAGCCCAATCACGTAAGTAATTTTTTCCGATTTGGAATGTAGGTCCTTCTGACCTACGATTGCGCTTACCGACGCGGGGTGGAGCAGCTCGGTAGCTCGCTGGGCTCATAACCCAGAGGTCGTAGGTTCAAATCCTGCCCCCGCTACTAGAATAAAAAATCAGCGCCTATGCAAATGTAGGCGCTGATTTTTATTAAGAAATTAACAACAGGTCTTACTGGAATCCTTGGTATCTGAACAACATCCAGAACCTTCGGCTTTGGGCTCTGAACAGCCACCCTCGTTGCCGCAAGCACATTCTTTCTCAACTACTACGAGTTCTAATTTTGATTCGCTCATGATCTCCTACTTACTATTAGGTTTTCTTGGTTTATCTAAAGAAAACTTTTGATACTCAACCCTACTTCAGGCAGGAAAATTAGCGTCAATAAAAATGAGAATATGGAAGTGCTGTCACTTAATTCGAAGAGAGTTTGTGACAACAAATAGGCTTGAAAGTGCCATTGCACCAGCAGCATAGGTTGGGCGAAGTTGACCTAGTGCAGCTACTGGGATCCCGATCACATTGTAAAGAAATGCCCAAGCAAGATTGCCGCGAATTACGTTCAAAGTTTTTGTAGACAAATTGAGGGCAGAGATGACACCTCTCAGTTCTGGTTTCATCAGCGTGATATCTGCAGTGGCAATTGCGGTATCTGTGCCCGTACCCATGGCAATGCTCAGATCTGCAGTTGCAAGGGCGGCAGCATCATTGATTCCATCTCCCACCATCAGCACGCGTCGACCTTGTGATTGCAGAGCTTGCACATGCTCGACCTTATTCTGGGGAAGGGCACCGGCCACTACATGGTCTGCTGCTATGCCCACTTGTAGAGCAACGTTTAATGCAACTTCAATACTGTCTCCAGTGACTAACCAAGGATCAATTCGCTGACGCCTGAACTCAAGGATCGTTTCGATAGCGTCTGCTTTGATTTCATCTCCGACTGCAAATGCTGCCAAGGCAATTCCGTCCCACGCTAAAACCGACACCGTTAGGCCCTTTGATTGCGCGTCAAGGACCCATGATTGCAATTGAGGATCAAATGTAGTGGTGCTGTGTGCAACTGCTTGAGGTGAGCCGATCAAAACCACCGGTGATAAGAATCCAAGATTTACTCGGCCTGCAGCTCCTGATCCTGGTGAAACCGAGAACTCACTGACTGTTGTGGGTTTAATTCCTTGTTGCGAAATTGAATGAGCGATTGCAGTTGCGACAGGATGATCACTCTGACTTTCGATCGAGAGGGCAGAGGATAAAATAGTGGGCTCGCGCAGCAAGTCGCTATATTTTGTACCGAGGGCTACACCTGCAGTGGGAAGAATCAACGAACTTAAGACTTTCATCGTTCCTGCCGTCAAAGTTCCAGTCTTATCAAGCACTACGGCATCAATTTTTCGGGCAACTTCGAGAACTCGAGGTTGACGAATAACAATCCCGCGCTGAGCACCGCGCCCGGAGGCAACAAGGAGAGCTACTGGTGTGGCTAATCCCAGCGCACACGGGCAAGCAATAACTAGCACGGTGATTGCAGAAGATATCGATTGCGTGAGTGTGTGATCTGTGTAGCGCCAAGCAAAGTATGTACCTATTGCTAAAACACTCACTACAGGAACAAAGATTGCCGCAATCTTGTCTGCTAATCGCTGAATAGGTGCTTTCGTGCCTTGGGCGCTAATCACCATTGCTGTGATGCGGGCAAGTTCGGTATCTGAACCAATGCGAGAGGCCCGAACAATTAAGCGACCATTTCGATTCAGTGATGAACCAATGACATGTGAACCAATAGTGACATCGATAGGCATGGATTCACCCGTTAACATCGAATTATCCACAGCGCTATCACCGGAAATGACCAACCCATCTGTTGCAATTCGTTCACCCGGTTTAACAAGAAATTCATCTCCAATGACCAAGTGCGCAATCGGAATTAGAACCGTTTCACCGTTTCGTAATACAGAAACTTCTTTTGCCCCGAGTGCTAATAAAGTAGATAGGGCACTACTGGCTCGGCGCTTTGCGCGCGATTCAAGGAAACGACCTGCAATAACCAAAGTAACAACTGTGGCTGCCACTTCTGCATAAACATCGCCTTCGCCAGTGATGTTTGCATAGATGGACCAACCGTAGGCCGATAAAGATCCGAGGGTTATCAGCGTATCCATCGTAGGGTGCTTGATATTACGCACGGCTGCTCGATGAATTGGCCAAGCAATTATTGTGACAACGGGTGCACTTAAGCCTATGACTAACCAAGAGGTTGCTGAACCTACTGGTGGCAAAATCTTGAATGACTCTAATTGTTGAAGCAACCAATTTTCAATCTGGTGGTGCCATGTCATGTTCATGGAAATCGCTAAAACTGGAATTGTGAAAAACGCTGCAAAGAAGAGTGCCGTCGCTGATTTCTTGCTATGAAGTGCTACTTGACTGGAATCTGAAATTTTAGAACCTGTGTAGCCAGCTGATTTCACGGCGGCGATGAGGACTTTAGTATCAATATCTGCAGGCGCCATAATGTATGCAGTTTCGGAAGCAAAATTTACTGTTGCACTTACTCCAGGTATGGCATTCAAAGTACGTTCAACCGCCGCAACGCATGCTGAGCAGGTCATGCCCTCGATGTTGAGTGTGACAGGCTCCAATGACTCGGTTTTATTTTCCATTGAGATGCTTCACCACCGCTTCATGTAAGTGGGCATTAGTTGAAAGACCGCTTCCTTGATGTGGACCATGAACTCCATTCACGCCGCTAAATACGCCGCCAGCTTCTCGCACAATAATGTCGATGGCTGCCATGTCCCAAAGAGCTAATTTAGGTTCGACTGCAATATCAGCTGCTCCCTCTGCGACCAACATATGTGACCAAAAGTCTCCAAAACCTCTAGTGCGCCAACAAGTCTTTATCAATGTATCAAAAGTAGCGCTTCGTTCATCCCAACCAAGGAAATCTGAATATGTGATTGAGGCGTCAGAAAGTTTAGCCACTTTCGAGACCGAAATTCTTTTAGGCATTTGTTTATTAAAGCAAACAAATGCACCATTATTTTTAGATGCATACCAACGACGCGTGAGCGCTGGTGCGCTGGCAACGCCAACGACTACTTCACCATCCTCGATTAAGGCGATGAGAGTTGCCCATGTAGGAACACCGCGCATGAAGTTTTTTGTGCCATCGATTGGGTCTATTACCCAATAACGCTTCTTACCTTCAGCGTTATCTCCAAATTCTTCACCAACTAGGCCATCATCTGGTCGCTGCGCTTTGATCAACTCTCGAATGGCAGTTTCAGTTGCCTTATCCGCATCCGTGACAGGCGTGTTATCTGGTTTTGTTGTCACAACAAGATCTTGTGCTTGATAGCGGGCAGATGTAATTGAATCTGCCTTATCAGCTAAAGCAAGTGCGAGTTGTAAATCCGTGGCGTCCATATGTCATACAGCCTAGTCCAGCTTGATATCTAGCAAGCTTCTCAAGCTTTCGATGCGAGCTTGGCGTTCAGAAATAACTTCACCGTTGGGGGCAGCCCATTGCGTAAGTGCACAACTGGCTTCAGCGTGCGAACAATTTGGCATGCATTGAGCAACAACTTCACGTAGGTCACTAAATGCTGCGATGATTCGATTGGGATCGATGTGAGCCAATCCGAATGCGCGAATTCCCGGAGTATCAATAATCCATCCATCGCTTAACTTCAATTGTGGAGAGAGGGGAAGGGCAATTGCACTAGAGGAGGTGTGTCTTCCGCGGCCAGTTATTGCATTTACATCGCCAATCACGCGATCGGCATGTGGAACTAATGCGTTAATCAGGGTTGATTTACCAACTCCGGAGTGGCCAACTAAAACTGATGTGTGAGCGTGCAAGGCACTTCGGATTTGCGAGATGTCAGCACCTTTCTTCGTCGTGAGTACTTCAACGCCTAAGGTTCGATACTCATCTAGAAATGATGGCGGGCTCGCGAGATCGACTTTAGTAATCAGAATTATCGGCTTGATACCTTCATGAAAAGCACTTACCAAAAACCGATCAATCAAACCTCTGCGTGGTTCTGGGTTCTCTGCCGCCACAACAATTACAAGTTGATCGATGTTAGACACGATTGTACGTTCCACTTTGGCTACATCATCAACTGTTCGACTCAAAGAGTTACGCCGCTCAGTTACAGTGACTATTCTGCAAAGAGTCCCAATCGTGCCACTCACATCTCCGACAATGCCAACGATGTCACCCACCACGACAGATTTTGGACCTAATTCTCGAGATTTCATCGCTGTTAGAACAACGCCATCATCAGTAATACATGTAGTCCTGCCTCGATCCACCGTCGTCACCAAAGCTTTGATCGCATCGGCATGTAATGGTCGATCCTTACTACGGGGACGTGTACTACGACTTGGACGCACCTTCGCGTCGGTCTCATCAAATTCCCGTGCTCCCATTGTGTTCTCTTTATCCAATCAAACTTGACCAAAGCCCAGGGAAATCAGGCAATGTTTTGGAAGTAGTTGCAATATTTTCAACTTCGATTCCCGCAACGACCAGGCCAATGACAGCTCCAGCGGTTGCTAAACGGTGGTCCTCATAAGTATGAAAAACTCCAGCATGTAGCGGGGCTGGAATAATGTGTAGCGAAGTAGCGTCTTCTGTAATGTTGCCACCGAGTGAGTTAATTTCACGAGTGAGTGCTGCTAGTCGATCTGTCTCGTGCATGCGTAAGTGCCCAATTCCCCTCAAATGCGAAGGCGAATCCGCCAACACCGCAAGGGCTGCAATCGCTGGAGTTAACTCTCCAACATCATGCAGATCAATATCAATTCCATGAATTTTTCCAGTTGATTGCAGTGTCAAGCCTTCGCTGGTGTGGGAAATATCTGCACCCATCGTGGTCAAAATTGTTCGCAATTGATCTCCCGGTTGCGTAGTGCTTGAAGGCCAATCAGAAATAGTGATGCTTCCGCCGCAGACCATAGCGATAGACAAGAATGGAGCAGCATTGGAAAGATCTGGCTCAATGACAAGATCTTGTCCGTGCAGTTGAGAGGGGTACACCTTCCAGATATTTTGAGATAAATCTACTTCTACTTGTGCACCAAAATCTCGAAGCATTGCAACAGTCATGTCGATATGAGGCATGGAGGGAAGAGCTGAGCCAATGTGCCTAGCCGTGATTCCCTCTAAAGTTCTAGGGCCTATGAGTAATAGTGAAGAAAGAAATTGGCTCGATGCTGAGGCATCAATTTCAATTTCTCCACCGCGCAATTGACCCGTGCCATTTATCGTTAGAGGTAGTGCGTAACGACCGTCATGATCAATTCCAACGCCAAGTTCTTCAAGTGCACGAATCACTGGCGCAAGTGGGCGTTCATATGAGCGCGCATCTCCATCAAATGAGATTGCTCCAGTTGCGAGAGCTGCAACAGGAGGCAAAAATCGCATCACAGTCCCAGCATTTCCGACATCAACAAGTGCTGGTCCGGAAAGTGTGTTAGGGGTAATTTTCCAATTCTGTGCGTCATCGGAAATCTGCACACCCATTGCGACTAGACCATTTCGCATCAGAGTTGTGTCGCGGGAAATCAGAGGGCGTCGAAGAGTCGATGGAGAATTAGCTAATGCAGCTAAAACCAGAGCCCTGTTAGTGACCGATTTAGAACCGGGGATGACAACTTTCGCCGAGAGTGCTTTCTCTCCGCGAAAAGGGGCTGACCATAGCGCTGACATACCCCGAGCCTACCGTTCGCCTTCTCGCGGTGATTACTTCTAGGCTGATACCCATGTGTGGACGCTATGCGCAATCCAAGTCGATGGCCGATCTGGTTGAAGAGTTCGGAATTAACGGATCAACGCCGGTTGATCCGTTGCCTGCTAATTGGAATATCGCGCCAACAAATGAAATCTATATAGTCAGGCAAAACGGCTCGAGCAGGGAATTAGAACTAAGCACCGTTTCGTGGGGATTGATTGGACATTGGCATAAGGATGCGGCAACTGCACGTGCCTCACAGTCGCATGCAATTAACGCCCGCAGTGAATCGATATTTGAAAAGCCAACGTTTAGAGATTCATTCCGCAAGCATCGTTGCTTGATTCCTGCCGATGGTTATTACGAGTGGGCAACTGCACTTGGTGTGTATCGCCCTAAGCAACCCTTCTACATTTCTCGCCAAGACGAGCATTCACTTTCCTTGGCAGGTATTTGGAGTACGTGGATTTCACCGACAGGACATGTCATAGAAAGTGCGGCAATAATTACGCGAGAAGCAGTTGGAATGCTTGAACCCATCCACCATCGGATGCCTGTGATCATGCCCTCCGAGCGCTGGGGAGCTTGGTTGGATCCAGCGCAGCGTGAAGTGGAAACGCTCTGTGATTTGATGGAATTTTCTGAGCCAGATCGTGGTTTAACAGCACATGCTGTATCAGATTCAGTTAATACCGTCGCCAACAATGGTGCGGCAATGACCCAACCCATAACTTTGGGCGACCCAGAAACTCTCTTCTAGGGGTAGCCTTAATGACGATGACAACAGAGTTGGTAAAGGAAAGCGCACAAGAGCGCACCGCTCGATTTGAACGTGATGCTCTTGCATTTACTAATCAGTTATATGCCGCTGCACTGAGATATACAAAAAATCCTCATGATGCTAAAGATTTAGTTCAAGATACCTACCTCAAGGCATTTGCCTCGTTTCACCAATTCGAACCAGGCACAAATCTAAAAGCCTGGCTTTATCGCGTATTAACAACGACCTTTATCAACTCTTATCGCAAAGGCCAAAGACAGCCTCTAATCGCCGACCATGAAATTGAGGATTGGCATTTAGCAAAATCAGCTTCGCACACAAGTGATCAAGGAAAATCAGCCGAAGTTGAGGCTCTGGAAAATCTTCCAGATAGCGATATCAAGCGGGCACTTCAGGAAATTCCCGAAGAATTTCGTATCGCTGTTTATCTTGCCGATGTTGAGGGATTTTCCTATAAAGAAATTGCTGAAATTGTTGGAGTCCCAACCGGAACGATCATGTCTAGATTACACAGGGGAAGAAAAGCACTTCGCGTCTTGCTCGCTGACTACGCAAAAGAGCGTGGATATGGGATTGAGGTGAAACCATGACAACGTCAGAACATCTTGGATCCCCTTGTATTGAAGTCCTAAACGCAGTCGTCATGTTTATCGATGGCGAAATTGGTGATTCCCATCAAGTCAGGGCAATCGAATCTCATCTAGAAGCATGCGCGCCGTGTCGTTCCGAGATTTCACATGAACGTCGGATTCATCAGATGCTTCATGATGTGCTAACCCGTTCCTGTTGCGAGGTTGCTCCTCAGGAACTTCATGACCAAATTGCTGCGATGGTTTTTGGTTCAACTGGTTTCATTACAGAAACAACGACCACCGAGATTTCCATACAGATTGATGAATTTGGCCAAGTAGAACGGCACGAAATCACCATTGAACATACGCAGGAAATTAGATTGCCCCACGAGGATTAAAAATGGAACGAGCCAGCGAACTATTAGGAGCTGTAGGTTTTTCCTCCATGACTGTGCGCCCTGGCGATAGTGCAGTTGCATTGGGAATTGGGGATCTCCCGATTGCCGCAAATTCGCATTTTGTAAATCTTATGGAGAGTGCAGCCTTAGCTGCTATCCGAGATTTTCTTCAACCAGGTGAAACAACTCGATTGACCCACCTTGAAATCGATGTGCTGGATGCGGTTGCTATAGGGGCAGAGATTCGCTCAACTGCTACTTGTTCTGCTGCTCATGGACGTGAGAGTGAATTTTTGTGTGACATTTTTGAGGGTGAACGCCACATCGCTCATGCGCAAATGAAAAGAGCGACAGTGGAGCGAGTTTCTTTCCTCGCCCGCACTGCCGCTCAAAGTCTTAACTCCCAAGGAAGTTAAGACTTACAAATTATTTCTTTGTCGCCCAGAAAATCTCAGCGATTTCATCAATCTTGCTAATTAACTTTTCTGCAACTGCAACATCGTTAGTTCCTTTAGTGCCAGCAGCACCAGCAAGTTTTGTCGTTTCATTGAAAAGTGCACTCAACTGCGGATATGCCTCAAAATGATTTGGCTTGAAGTAGTCGGTCCAGAGAACCCACAGATGCTCCTTGACCATGTTTGAACGAGCCTCTTTGATGGCAACTGCGCGAGCCTTAAAATCTGGATCGCTACTAGCTGCATATTTTTCCATGCATGCCTTAACTGATTGCGCTTCAATTTTTGCTTGAGATGGATCGTAGATCCCGCATGGAAGGTCGCAGTGAGCATGAACAGTAATTTTTGGTGTAAACATATTTCTCCCCTTCGAGTATTGGCCTGTAGTGCATTAAGAGTTAATAGATGTGAGACTACCGCCCATGGCAAGATTTAGCAGGTTCGGATTTGTCGCCGTCGATGGGGGTTCAATGGAACCTACCTACGCTGCGGGGGATTGGTTGCTGGTGCGTTGGGGTGCGCGCGCTCAAGTTGGCCACGTGGTAGTGGTTGAACGAGAGAGCTATCCGGGCGTCTTTTTTATTAAGAGGTTAGTGAGGATGGATCAACAAGGTTGTTGGGTTGAAGGCGATAATAAAAATTCAAGCACTGATTCCCGAAGTTGGGGATTGTTGAACTCCGGTGAGGTTGTTGGAAAAGTTTTGTTGAGATATCGCAAAGCTCGTTAGCGGGTAAAAGCCTCAGTCATGAGAGCTTTTTGTTCTTCTTCGTGAACATAATGGTTTCCCGTGGCAGGACTTGCCATAGCTCTACGAGATACACGGCGCAAAGTTCTGCCCTCAAAAGTTTCTGAAGTATTCAATGAAATAAATGGCCATGGGCCTTGATTTGCAGGTTCATCTTGGACCCACAACAAATTTGCTCGTGGATGTTTTGCAGCTTCTGCAGCAAGTTCGCGAAGAGGCATGGGATAAAGCTGTTCAACACGAATGATTGCTGTATCAACTTCTCTCAAACGCTCGCGTTCAGCAATCAAGTCATAATAAATTCTTCCAGAGCAGAAGATAACTCTTGTTGCATTCGTGACTGTCTCATCCGTAATTAAAGGTTGGAAATGCCCTTGCGTGAAATCTTTTAGTGAAGAGGCGGCCGCTTTCAGGCGAAGCATAGATTTCGGTGTAAATACGATCATTGGGCGTTGAGCCGGATTACTCGCATGCCAACGTAATAAGTGGAAATAAGAGGCTGGAGTAGAAGGTTGCGCAACGGTCATATTATGTTCGGCACAAAGTGCTAAGAAACGTTCGATGCGAGCCGATGAATGATCCGGGCCTTGGCCTTCATACCCGTGAGGAAGCAACAGAACCAACCCCGAACGCTCCCCCCATTTTTGAAGCGAAGAGGAAATGAATTCATCAATGATTGATTGTGCACCGTTGCTGAAGTCTCCGAATTGCGCTTCCCAAAGTACAAGCGCTTCACTTCGCACCACCGAATACCCGTACTCAAAGCCCATTGCTGCATATTCAGATAAAAGTGAGTCGATCACAAAGAATTGATTCTCATCAGAAATAAGGCCGCGAAGGGGAGTCCATTCACTTCCATTTTCCTTATCAATAATCACGGCATGACGATTGCTAAATGTTCCACGTCTAGAATCTTGACCAGCCAATCGAATTGGTTTTCCTTCAAGCAAGAGTGAACCAAACGCCAAAGTCTCACCCATCGACCAATCGATTGATCCGTCATTGAGCATCTCAACGCGCTTGGCTAGTTGCGGCGTCAATTTTGGATGAACATTAAACCCTTCAGGCACTGCAATTTGTGTACCGGCAATCTTGCGAGCAATTTCTTCTGAAATACTCGTTGCGACATCTGCAGGCTGAGTTGCGACAGGGGCTGGAGGGTGGTTTTCGATAATAGGTTGCAAGTTATGGACAGATGCGAAAACACCTTCAAGTTGCGCTTGGTAATCGCGAGCAACTTCTTGCGCTTCCTCGTTGGTGATGTCCTTGCGGCCGATGAGTGCTTCTGTGTAAAGAGTACGAGTAGATCGTTTCGCATCGATTAATTTGTACATGAGCGGTTGGGTAAAGCTTGGTTCATCGCCTTCGTTATGCCCACGGCGTCGATAACAAATCATATCGATGATGACATCTTTGTTGAACGCCTGGCGATATTCGAACGCCAAGCGAGCAACACGAACACAGGCTTCTGGATCATCGCCATTGACATGGAAAATCGGAGCAGAAATACCTTTTGCAATGTCTGTTGCATATGTGGAGGAACGAGAAGCATGTGGTGAAGTCGTAAATCCAACTTGATTGTTAACAACCAAGTGGACAGTTCCGCCCGTGCGATATCCGCGTAGTTTGGAAAGATTCAAGGTTTCAAAAACAACGCCTTGTCCAGCAAATGCTGCATCTCCATGCACCAGGATCGGCAGTACATTGAAAGCATCACGCAGATTCATACGATCTTGTTTTGCCCGAACTGCTCCTTCCAATACTGGATTCACTGCTTCCAAGTGAGAAGGGTTTGCAGCGAGATAAATTTTCGTTTTGGCTCCAGATACAGAGACAAATACGCCTTCTGTGCCTAAGTGGTACTTAACATCGCCGGATCCTTGAACAGAATTAGGTACATAGAAGCCTTCGAACTCCTGAAAGATTTGGCCGGCAGATTTACCAGCGATATTCGCAAGAACATTGAGTCGTCCGCGGTGAGGCATTCCGATGCAAACTTCATCCAATCCAGACTCTGCTGCAGCAGAAATAACTGCGTCAAGCAGTGGGATCATTGTCTCCCCACCTTCGAGTGAGAAACGCTTTTGGCCCACGTACTTAGTTTGTAAGAATGCTTCAAAAGCTTCAGCACTGTTCAATTTATGAACAATGCGTAGTTGTTCTTCCCGTGGCATCTTCTGGACGCCAACTTCAACTCGCTCTTGAATCCACTGACGCTCATTTGGATCTTCTATGTACATGTATTCAACACCGATGGAGCGACAATACGAGTCGCGCAGAATGCCAAGGATCTTGCGCAACTTCATGAAGCTTTGACCACCAAAACCACCTGTTGCAAATTCGCGATCCAGGTCCCAGAGAGTTAGTCCATGTGTAACAACATCAAGATCTGGATGTGAACGCTGCTTGTATTCGAGGGGATCGATATCTGCCATGAGATGGCCAAATGTGCGGTAGGCATGAATAAGTTGCTGAACTCGGGCAGTTTTATTGATCTCTTCATCATGAGCAAATTCGATATCAACGACCCAACGAATTGGTTCATAAGGAATGCGAAGAGCGGCAAATATTTCGTCATAGAAACTATCGCAACCAAGGAGAAGTTCATCAATGCGACGAAGGAAGTCACCCGATTGCGCACCTTGAATAATTCGATGGTCATAGGTACTGGTCAAAGTTACTGTTTTGCTAATTGCGAGCCTAGTTAAAGTTTCCTCACTGGAGCCTTTAAATTCTGCAGGGTAATCCAATGCTCCAACGCCCAAGATCATCCCTTGTCCCACCACTAAGCGAGGGACCGAATGAACTGTGCCGAGAGTGCCTGGATTAGTAAGTGAAACTGTCGTGCCAGCGAAATCTTCAACAGTTAATGCGCCATTGCGAGCTTTGAGAACAGTTGCTTCATAAGATGCCCAAAATTGTGCAAAATCTAAATTTTCACATCCCTTGATAGATGGAACCAAGAGTTGGCGGGTGCCATCTTCTTTAGCAAGGTCGATGGCGATTCCTAAGTTGATGTGAACTGGATGACCGACAGCGGGCTTGCCTTCAAGTTGAGTGAAGAACGAATTCATTTCTGGCATGGCACGCAGCGCTTTAATCATCGCGAATGCAATCAAATGAGTAAAGGAGACTTTCCCGCCTCGTGCACGCCGTAAATGATTATTAATTACGATGCGATTATCGATCATTAATTTGGCTGCGATGGCGCGCACACTGGTTGCCGTTGGAACGGTGAGAGAAGCTTCCATGCTTTGCACAACGCGTCCGGCAACACCACGGAGTGCTTCAACAGCAGATGCTTCCGGAGTTGCAAGCACCGGAGCAGGTTTCACGATTGGATCTGCTGGTGTTTGAATCATTTGTGGTGCAGGGCGCACTACTTCTTGACTTTGAAGAACTGGCGAGGAGACAGCTGGGGCGAGGAGCGCTGGTGCAACTGGTTGAGAAAGAACTGGTTGAGGCGCAACTGGGGGTTGTGCGGCTTTAGGAATTGGAGGAACTCCACCGCGAGGGGCACCTGCTATCGGAGGTGCGCTTTGGGTTACTGCTGCTGGATTGAAATCTTTAAAGAATGTATGCCAAGCAGCGTCAACAGATGTGGGATCTTGTAGAAATCGCTCGTACATTTCTTCTACGAGCCATTCATTTGCTCCGAATTGCTCAGCAAATTGATCGCCAGCCACAGTCGGGACCCTTCTTTTATTTCACAGTGCGTGAGTAAGCCCCCGAAGCCTACCGAGAGTTCGGCGATGGCTTACATTGAATTTCCCAACGCGCTAGGGAGATAGAGCACATTTGCTCCCCTATGCGGGAATCAGTCTGGGATTTCAGTCGGGGATTTCAGTCTGGGATTATAGAAAGAGCCAAAGCCAAAGTTAAGGCTGCCAGCAGCGCTAGTGGAATTGCTGTGGCCCAGAGATTTGCTTGCATTTGAAAGTATGCAACACCGAGGGCGATGAAGTTTGCCAGTACAGCAGGTGCCCGTCCGTAGTTGCGTGCGCTGCGAAAACCTCGAGCAGCTGCAAGCAAACCAAGACCGCCCAGCAATGCAAAAAAAATCACGCCAATCAATGCAGAAAGTGCCTGAACTTCTGAAGTCACACCTTTAACGAGAAGGTAGGAACCTAGGGCTAATACCATCGCAGCTTCGATAGATAACAGGGATGCCACGATAGACCGACGCCAGCTCTTATCGCCAAACTTTTCTTTCATAGCCGAAACGATAGCAACAATGGAGTGAAATGTTCTCCCATGATGGCGTCAAAGATTCCTTGACTCATTTAGCTGCTCCACCATTTCTCTATGCCGAACTCCGACGCGAGGTAGCACATTGTGATCGGAATGGCACAGCACTCTGTTTGCTCCGAATCGAGTTAGCTCTCACTGAGAGAAAAGAAGCATCAATTGTCGAATTTGCTCATGCGCTCACGATCTCCTCACGGAGTGAAGACATCTGCGCGCGCATCGGTGAATATGAATTTGTTGTCGTTCTCAGAGGCGATAGCGCTGCCAGTGAAATATTCCTTAAGCGCATCGTGGACCAGTGGCATCTCACAACACATCCCGGCGATCTTTCAATTTCCTGGGTTATGGCACAAGCCGGGGAAAACCCGCTCACATTATTAAATAGATTAGATTGCGAGCCAGTGATCCATAGGTAACACAGAGTTAAACTCTTCCCCTCTTTATCCACCGTGTGTATAACTACGAGCAATTGCCAGTGTATGCGCTCCTAAAGTCACCACATGTCGACTACTGATCTTTCAATGACATTTGGCCCTCTCGCGGCATATATGTCCGATATCGAAATAGAAGAGATATGGATTAATTCCCCAGAACGGATCTTCATCGCTCGTGGAGGGCGAAATGAACTAACTAACCTTCTACTAAGTGCTGATGAAGTACGCAACATCGTTGAGAGAGCACTTATGTGGAGTGGGCGACGCCTTGATCTTTCACATCCATTTGTTGATGCGCGTCTTCCGGATGGGAGTCGGCTACATGTTGTGATTCCAGAAATAACCCCAGAGCATTGGGCGGTCAATATTCGGAAACATCTCTTGCGCAATCTTTCTCTGGAAGATTTAGCAAATCGCGGTGCGATGAGTCCACAAATTGCAACATTGTTACGTAATAGTGTTAAAGCTGGCATAAACATCCTAGTAAGCGGTGGAACTCAAGCTGGAAAGACAACCGTTCTTAACGCTCTCGTATCTGCAATTCCCCTAGAAGAACGTGTGATCACAATCGAGGAAGTTTTCGAACTCAAGCCCAACTTGCCAGATGTAGTTAGCTTGCAAACACGAGGAGCTAACTTGCAAGGTGAAGGAGAAATTGCTCTGAGGAGGCTGATTAAAGAATCCTTACGCATGCGCCCATCCCGAATTATCGTTGGTGAAGTTCGGGAAGCAGAAGCCTTGGATCTTCTTATCGCACTAAATTCTGGGTTACCTGGGATGGGAACCATTCATGCAAACTCGGCAAGAGATGCCATTGTCAAACTGCAAACCCTTCCGCTCCTCGCTGGCGAAAACATTTCTCACAAATTTATTTGTCCCACCGTCGCTTCATCTATAGATCTTGTTATCCAGGTCGCACTTGATATTTCTGGAAGTAGAAGAGTTGTTGAAGTAGCGGCAGTCACTGGTCGTACTGAAGGGGATCGAGTGGAAGTTGAAACACTTTGGCATTGGCAAGGAGTTCGATATGAACGCGGACTTGGAACGGTTCCACATCCTGAAAGATTTGCTAACGCCGGGGTAAATATTCAACAGTGGTGGCCAGAATGAAAATTGCTTCGCCGATGGCATACTCATTTGTCGTTGCTACTATTTCATCTGGGATTTGCGCGCTTGCTTTAGCCATACTTTATGAGCCGATCAAGAGAAAGAGTCAGATTAAATACCTTCCCTCAAAATTTAGATTGCTAAAAAGAGAGCTATCAAGCACTGCCCTCGCAGCAATCGCGACATCAATTCTTGTATTAATTTGGACTGGGTCAGCGGTAATAACATTCCCGTTCACATTCTTTGCTGGGACAGTAACTTGGATTTATACCCGCAACAAAGAGTCACGTAACCAAAGCGCTATCGCGATGGTTTGGCCAGAAGTTATTGATCACCTCGTGTCGGGAATTCATTCGGGACTTTCCCTCTCAGAGGCAATGGTTGGGCTGAGCACGAGGGGACCAGAAGTATTGAGGCCAGCATTCTTAGATTTTCACCAAGATCTCCTTCATACAGGAGATTTTACAGAGTCGGCTGAAAAGTTAAAGGCACGCTTCAATTCTCAAAGCAGTGATCAAATTCTTGAGGCCGTACTCCTTGCAAAATCGTTAGGCGGTTCAGAACTTTTGCAAATATTCCGAACACTTGGAGATTTCATTCGACAAGATCTTGCTTTACGCAAAGAGATTGAAATAAAACATGGATGGATAAAGAATTCGGCACATCTATCATCCGCTGCACCGTGGCTATTGCTCTTGCTGCTTTCGAGTCAACCTGGAACAGTGGAATCCTTCGCACAACCAGGGGGAATTGCAATATTGCTCGTTGGTATTTTTCTTACGGTGGTGGCATATTTTTGGATGGGACGTTTAGGTCAATTGCCAAAAACACCCCGAGTGTTTGGTTAGCGTCGAAAATGCGCATCGAGGAATTATTGGTACCCGTGCTCTTCACGATAGCCGGCATAATTGTTCTCTACGCGGAGGACGAAATCCACTTTGACCGTTTGAAAACCTACCCTGATAAAACTCATGTACGCGAACGTCTTGCAAAGATCGGCCGCGAAAATGAATACGAATCCTTTCGGATAAAGCAGCTCATCAAGTCAATAATTGTCTTTTTTCTGACTTTTCTCTTTTTACTTGTACTCCTTCGAAGCCTACTTCCAACATTATTGTTGGCGCTCATGAGCTCGGTAGCTGCATATTTCTATGTTGATCAACAACTAACTAAGGATGTAAGGAAATATCGTGCTGCAATTGAGAGTCAGTTTCCGGCAATTATTGAAATGTTGACCTTAGCGTTATCTGCTGGAGAAACACCGGTGAGCGCGATGACGCGGATTGCACAACGTTCACATGGTTCACTCGCCAACGAACTCAAAACAGTAATCAACAGCGTCAGGAGTGGGGCTCCATTTCATGTCGCACTAGATGCCTTAGGCAGGAGAGTGGAATCGGTAGTGATACGGCGTTTTGTGGATGCACTCATCACCGCCATGTTGCGAGGAGCGCCACTTATTGATGTATTGCAACGTCACGCAGCAGAAGCCAGGCAGATTCAGCGAAATCACTTGATGGATAAAGCGGGGAAAGCGGAAATTTCCATGATGATTCCTGTTGTATTTTTAATCTTGCCGGTATCAATCCTGTTTGCACTATGGCCCTCATTAACACACCTCAACATATTTGCGGCCTAGGCCCTGCTCCTATATTCCCGTAACGGTGATTGGTAATTGAGACGCTTTGTTCCAATAGCCAGCGTGGTCCTTCAACATCTCCACGAGCAGCAAGTGGGCGTTTGTCTGTGGAGATACCTTGATTGAGAAGTTCAAGGGTTGGCGCAATTTCCGATGAGAGCCAACGGACTTTATCTACATCAAATTTGGTTGCAAGTAATTCTGGAATACTTTCTACCGCCGCTTCAGGAGTTGAGGCGATGGGAGTTGGAGAACTGAACTGCACGGATGTCTTGCTTTCTTGTGCCACCCATTTAATGTAAATAAGGGATTCTTGCGAGAGCGTTTCATCAATGCGTACAAGAATTCCCTTTTTTGATGGCAGATAGCGCTGGTAGTTTCGTTCAACACTTAGCCCTGCAGGATCAATGGCTTTGCATCCAATCTCTTTCCACCATGTGGAAGATTGTGCGATGGTTTGTATCGATGAGGTCAGCGGGTTCCAACTGCGAAGGTTGTTGAGGTAGTTGGGACCACCTGCTTTAGATGTTGGACCAACGCTGCTGCGTTTCCACCCACCAAATGGTTGACGATTCACAATTGCTCCGGTGGTACCGCGATTGACGTAGAGATTCCCAGCTTGTACTTGCGAGATCCAAAGTTCGCACTCGCCTTCATCTAATGAATGAATTCCTGCAGTCAAACCGTAATCCACTTCGTTTTGCCATGTGATGGCGGTATGAAGATCGGGTGATTGCATTATGCCTAGCACTGGACCAAACCACTCAGTGCGATGACTCCATGAACCGGATTTGATTCCTAACTTCACACCAGGTGACCAGAGATATCCATTGCTATCTAGTTGCTGGGGTTTTACTAACCAACTCTCACCGTCATCTAAAGTTGTGAGTGCCCGCAGCAAAGCACCAAGAGGTGGATGGATTATTGGTCCCATGGTTGTTGCGTAATCGGAACCAGCACCGACACTCAAACTCTTTACAGCATCTTCTAGTTGTCGCAAGAAAGAAGGATTGTTGTAGATGCTCTTATCGATAATTCCTAAACTGGCAGCGCTGCATTTTTGTCCTCCATGGCCAAATGATGATTGAACAAGATCTTTGACGGCACTATCGATATCAGCGCTAGCAGAAACGATGATTGAGTTTTTGCCACTTGTTTCAGCCATCAAGTGGATATTTGGTTGCCAGCCTGTAAACATTGCGGCAGTATCGAATGCGCCCGTGAGTATGACTGCATCGATTGCTGCATGAGTTACAAGGTGGCGACCTACTTCATCATCGCGAGTTGAAACAAATTGAAGAACCTTTCTTGGTACCCCAGCTTTCCATAATTGTTGGGCGATCTTCCATGCTGTGGCAACTGTTTCTGGGGCAGATTTAAGAATGACTGTATTACCAGCGGCTAGCGCAGAACAAACTCCACCGACGGCAATGGCATAAGGAAAATTCCAAGGCGGAACGATCAAGACCGTCCCTAGGGCAGTTGAACCATTTTCTTTTTCTCGAGCAGACAGGGCGTAGAAACGTGCAAAATCTATTGCTTCACTTACTTCTGGATCTGCTTCAGCAACGCTCTTGCCAGCATCGCGTGCCATCGTTGCGATTGTTTCTGCTCGCTCGGCTTGCATCATCACTGCAGCGCGTTCCAAAATTTCTCCTCGTGAAATTGCACCTAATTTTTCCCATGCATCTTGTTCTCTATTAGCGCTTTCGACTGCTGCATCTATTTGCTCCATATCGGCGACGCTGTAGTGATACCAAAGTGCCCCACCCCTGCCTGGGTCTAAACCAGGCTCAGTGTGCTGAGAATGAATTTCAAGTCCGTCGATTACGAGTGGGATGCGAAGGTCAGAAATTCCTTCAAGGTGAGCTCTGGCGCTATCGAGTTCATTTCTAAATATTGGGCTTGTTGAATCACCATCAGCTTCATTCTCAAATATTCCTTTTAAGTAGGAATCATGGCAATCATCACGCTTAAGCAAATGCCGTCGAGAGTTCGTTGATACATGATGACGCTCTGTTACTGATTTTAAGAAACGGCTTTTTTGTTCCAAGAACTTCTCATTACCCAACTTCATTTCAAATGAGGCACGCAGGTAGTTCTCCGTAGAAGTATTTTCATCTAACCGGCGAACTAGATAAGCAACAGCAGCAGGGAAATCATCGTGCCGTGTTACCGGGGTATAGAGCAATACATTTCCGGTTTTGCTGACGACGGCGAGTGCCTCAGCATTTGCCATCCCCTCCAACATTTCAATGTCTAGTTGTGCGCTGACCCCTCGAGCTTGAGCAACTTCAATAGCGAATGCAAGATGAAAAAGATTGTGGCTGGCGATTCCGATGCGGACCGCCTCGGCATGATCTGGACGAAGAGCGGCATCGATCAATCGCACATAGCTGGCATCCACATCAGATTTGCTTGCATATGGCGCAGCGATCCAGCCATGAAGTTCTGCTTCAGCTTTCTCCATTGCCAAGTTTGCGCCTTTTACCAAGCGAATCTTAATTTGGCCACCACCGGATTCTTTTCGCAGTTTTGCCCAGTGAACCAAATCGGCAAAGACGGAATGCGATTCTGGGAGGTAGGCCTGCAGAACAATTCCTGCATCCATCTTCATAAACTTTTCTTCTGTTAGTAGCTGCTTAAAAACAGCAACAGTGATCTCTAGATCGCGAAATTCTTCCATATCCAAATTAATGAAGGTTTTATTGATAAGAGCCTGCGAATATAAAGTCCGTAATCTTGTTGCTACACGTTCAACAGAGCCATCAAGGTCGACTGTGATCAATTGGCTGGCGATGGAGGAAATCTTCACAGATGCATAATTAACTTCTGGACGCTGAACCATTTCAATGACCGATGCAAGTCGCTCTTGCGCTTCATGATCTCCAAGGACTGCTTCACCTAGGACGTTAATATTTAATCGTGCATGATCGTTATCTCGATTTTTTATATGCCGGGCCAGCAGCGGTTTTTCTGCCGGCAAAATGATTCCGGTAGCAGCCATGCGTACTCGAGCATGAACAACTTTCATCACAAGAGATGGAAATATATGTGAAATGAGACTAATAACTTTCAGTCCTACAAAATCTATAAATCCTAAACCTGAGACTGAAGCACTTCGCGAAACTTTGCGCAAAGTGCGTGCTGCACTGGGCATTGAACTCATGCGCATTACTTCATCCGTTAAGGACATAGTTAATGCGATAGCTGCTGGATCCCTGAGTAAGCGCGCAAAACGTTTGCGGTTTGCTTCATCATGCCTAGAGCGTTTCTTGTCAGAATTACTGAGAAGTTCGGCAACTGATGCAATAGCGTTTTGAGTGAGTTGATCAACATCACTGCGAGTTTCAAACGGTTGAGATTGCATCACGTCCCCTCATTTCGTGCTCATCATAGGGAGTAAGAACCTTGCTGTGTACTGCTAGAGAAGGATTGCCAAAGTGGCCATCAACACAATGGTGAAAGGCAAGGACTGCATAATCCCTTTGAGTGTTGCCACCGTGGCATCAGCCCCAGAGCGCTTTTGATTGAATGCACCAAGAACCGAAGCAATAACCGGATAAGTGGAGAGCGCACCTGAAACTCTTGCTCCCAATAACGAGGCAAGCCCTGTGAGAGAAAGAATAACAATTAACGTAACAGCGATTCGAGCTGGCAACTCCCAACGAGGAGGACTTATGAGGCGGTTCTGTTTTGAATATTGTGGCCAAAATTTCGTTACGAGATACCAGGTGATCAAAAGTGACGGCAATAGAAAAATAAGTGGTATTTCAAAACTTGTTAAGAACGCCCCTGTAGCAATGCAGGCAATCGTTCCTGTTGAAAGCGCTTGATACCAATTAAGTTTGAGAGCTGTGATGGCATACGTCCAAGCAAAAACCATCAGTGCCACTTGTCCTACTAAAACACCATGTGCTGCACGCGCGGCAAAGGCACTTCCTTCTTGTAAATATATGATGAAGATAAAGGGGCCAGTTGTTAAAGGAAGGCCAATTAAGAGACCACCAATGCGATCACCCCAGCGTCTTTGGATAAAACTTACTAGGGCAACAAATATTGGCGCTAAGAAAAGTTTTAGTGCCAACAGTGATGTCACGTTAGGAAGCCAGGATTACTTTCTTTGCACTCGTAATTTCATCGACGAAATCCAAATCAATATCGACACCAATTCCTGGGCCTGTTGGAACTGTGAGTCTGCCATCAACCATTACAAATGGATTGGTGATGTCGCGAGTAAAGAAGCGAGATGAAGCACTTGTATCCCCAGGCAGCGTGAATCCAGGCAAAGATGCCAGTGCAACGTTCGCAGCTCGTCCAATACCTGTTTCAATCATTCCGCCACACCAAACTGGAATGTCATTTTCAACGCACAAGTCATGAATTTTTACTGACTCAAGATATCCGCCAACACGACCAGGTTTGATGTTAATGACTGTCGTCGCTTTCAATGCAAGGGCATCACGTGCAGATTCAAAGGAGGTAATCGATTCATCGAGACAAATAGGGGTATCAACTTCTGCGGCCAGCATGGCATGACCTAAGACGTCATGTTCATCAAGAGGTTGCTCTATAAGCAGCAAGTTAAATGGATCTAATTTCTTAAGCAACCCAAAATCATCCCGAGAAAAGGCTTGATTGGCATCAACTTGTAGCGGGATATTGGGCCAGAGTCCCCGAATAACGCTTACTGGTTCAATGTTCCAACCGTGTTCAATCTTCAACTTAATTCTGCGATAGCCGTCGGAGACGTATTGAGAGACTTCTTCAACGAGTGCATCAATACTTGGGGCAATTCCAACAGAAACTCCACAATCAATTTCTTTCTTTGAGGAACCCAAATATGAAGCAAATGATTTTCCTTCAAGTTTAAGTTGTGCATCCAAGATTGCTGTTTCCAGAGTTGATTTCGCCATTTGATGCCCAAGGATGGGACGGAACAGCCCAGCAAGGTCTTCAGCACGGACATCTCCTGCAGCAAATAGGCGAGGAAGCAAGAACCGTTCTATGACATCTTGAGCGCCCGACATGTATTCGGGAGAGTAGAGCGGTTCGATCATCGCAACACATTCGGCCCAACCATCAACACCTTCATGCGTTGAGACTTTCATAAGAAGGAGGTCTCGGTTGTATTCAATTCCGAAAGATGTACGAAAAGGGCGAACAAGTGGAAGTTGCAGAATTCGTAGCTCCACGCTTTTGATCTTCATAAGTGTTGCCCTTTCTTATTTCGTTGAAGTACTAGATTGAGTGACAATGTACGCGCCATCTTCAGTAAATCCCGTAATCTGCCATCCAGCGCTGAGCCTTGGGTGTAGTTGAGCGCGAAGGGCGTATCTCCATTGGCTCGCAAGTGCTGCATCATCAGTTCGCAGCGCGATGATGTCTTCAGGTAAGTAGCAAAGAACACTTGTTCCAGAGACTTCCCGTTGTACGGGTGCCCCACTTACATTTGCAAGAGCGACGGGAATTGCCTCACCACTAATAGTTGGGGACCAATCTTTTGAGATTTCCCAATGAGCAATAACGCGGTCAGTTGGGTCATTAGCATTGAGAGCATCTGGCATTTCACCGTAAAAGTCAGGGAAGTAGTCATAGATTCTTACCCCAAGTCTGACAATATTTAATTTAGCATTTCGGCGAACGAGTGGGTCAAATGTCCAGGTGATGGTTTGATACCCGCGCGCTAGCGCCCACTCCCTCTGATGCAATTTCAATTCTCTGCCAATATTGAGGTTTCGGAATTTCTCCTTGACTGCAGCCATGTGCGAATGCAAATGCAAGTGTTTGTTTTCATCGACTCCAGGAAAAGCTAATGCGGCAGCGACTATTTCACCATCGACAAATGCACCAGCAATGTATGCGCCATTGTGAACTAAGGCTTGAAGTAAATTGGAAGTGACTTGAGTTTCATCACTGGGCCAGACTTCATTAAAGAGTTCGCGAGCTAAGTCTTGCTCGGCAAGCCCTGTGAGGACTCGAACGGTGGCCATGGAGTCAGCCTAGAACATAGGACGACAATTGATGTCGGGGGACCTAGGCTATTAAGCATGAAAGCAATAAAAGTTTCTGAATTCGGCGGCCCCGACGTCATGAAGTTGGTGGATTTACCTGATCCCACCCCGGGTGAGAACGAGGAACTGATTAACATCACCTCCATAGGTGTCAATTATGCAGACACACATCAGATTGAAAATAGTTATCGAGTGCCACAAACACTTCCGCTTTATCCAGGTCTGGAAGTTGTTGGAACGACTTTGAGTGGTCGCCGAGTTTTAGCTTCTGTTGGGCACGGTGCCTACGCACAAAAAGCTATAGCAAATAGAAACCTGATCATTGATATTCCAGCAGGAGTTTCAGATGAACAAGCCCTGGCCATGTTGGTGCAAGGAACAACCGCTTGGCATATCTTGAAAACAGTTGGCCACCTACAGGCAGGTGAATGTGTTGTGATTCATGCAGCAGCAGGTGGAGTTGGCTGTCTTGCTATTCAATTAGCAAAAATGTGGGGTGCCAAAGTCATTGCTGTCACATCATCTGGAACTAAAAAAGATTTAACGTTCTCACTTGGGGCGGATCAATGGGTAGATGCCAATTCAGAAGACTTACAAGGCGACATTCGCGCAGCTAACGATGGCAAGCGCCCAGAATTGATTTTAGAGATGGTGGGCGGGAAAACTTTTGATGATTCACTTGCTATCTTGGCTCCGTTTGGTCGCCTCGTCACATTTGGAATGGCATCACGTAAGCCTCCGACGCTTGTGCAACCAGCCACTCTCATAGGTGGAACAAAGACGATTGCCGGGTTTTGGTTGGGTAATTGTTTTAATAATAAGGAATTTCTCAATGATGTGATTGTCGAACTTTTTGCGTTGATTGTTGCCGGCAAACTCACACCTGTAGTCGGACCTATTTTTCCTTTGACTCAGGCGGCCCAGGCGCACAGAGCAATCGTTGCTCGCGAAACAACAGGAAAAGTGACCTTGAATCCAGCGTTGTAATGCCTAGTAACGAGATGATTTTTAGATTAGAGAGGTGAACCTGTACGCTCACTTCTTGATCAGCCCCCCTAGCTCAGTCGGTAGAGTGTTTCCATGGTAAGGAAAAGGTCAACGGTTCGATTCCGTTGGGGGGCTCGAAGTACCTTTGGCGGGGTAGCTCAGCTTGGTAGAGCAAGCGGCTCATAATCGCTGTGTCGTGGGTTCGAATCCCGCCTCCGCTACTAGTAAAAACCTGCAATTTCGCGACAAGCAGGGTCGTCGGGTAACCTGACGCCCTAATCTACGAAGGAGATTTACCATGGCAAGTAAGAGCGCGGACGTTCGTCCAAAGATCACCATGGCCTGCGTGGATTGCAAAGAACGTAATTACATTACGAAGAAGAACCGTCGTAATGATCCAGATCGTCTTGAACTTAAGAAGTTCTGCCCACGTTGCAAATCTTCAACACTTCATCGCGAAACCCGCTAATGCTCAACCCCGATTCGGTCGGGCGCACGTTCCACAGTGCGGAAGAAGTTCTGGTTACGCAATCTGAAATTCAAGCCTTTGCTGCCGTGCTCGGCGAAACTGATACCTCGGTAGCCCCGCCTACGTTTTCTATCCGCATTACATTGGCGCAATCACAAGTGCTTTTATCTGATCCAAGCGTGGGACTAGATTGGGCACGACTTGTTCATGGAGATCAGAAATTTGAAATCTATCGCCCAATCCTCGCCGGGGATCGTTTGAAATGTTCATCTACGATTGAAAATTATAAAGTTGCTGCCGGAAATGAAATTGTCACGGTGAGATCAGATTTGCACGCAGCCTCTGAACTAGTCGTTTCTACATGGTCGACGCTGGTGGTGCGCGCATGATCAAAGTAGGTGATGTAGTTGCTGAGCGAGTTTTTTGGATTGACCGCGATTTACTTAAAGCATATGCAAATGCAAGTGGAGACCAGAATCCGATTCACCAAGATGAGGTATTTGCTAAATCTGTCGGATTGCCCGATGTCATCGCGCACGGAATGTTGACGATGGCCCTAGTTGGAAAATTTGTCACAGATTGGGCTGGCGGGGCAGCAACGGTTAAAGAGTTCTCTGGTCGATTTACAAAACCAGTGGTAGTTCCGATTAACCAAAAAGTTGACTTGACTGTCGCGGCTACCGTAAGTGAAATAGCAGCAGGTATGGCTCGGCTGGACATAACGGCAACTTCTCAAGGCGTGAAAGTACTTGGAATGGCCAAAGCGCTGGTGTTGAAATCATGACCGATTTATCGAAGTACACAAGTTTGCGCGTGGGCGGACCTGCAAGAAAATTTGTCGAAGTATCAACGCAAGATGAAATCATTGCGGCAATTGAGGCGGCGGGGGATTCACCCATATTGATTATGGGTGGAGGCACCAACATATTGGTGAGTGATAAAGGTTTTGAAGGCACTGTTATTCATATCTCAAATAATCATATTGAAAGTGAAGTGGATGCTTGCAGTGGGGCGACCCTGACAATTGGTGCTGGCGAGAATTGGGATGCATTCGTTGCAACGACAATTTCTCGGGGGTTTGCAGGACTTGAAACTTTGAGTGGAATACCCGGCACGGTCGGCGCTGCTCCGATACAAAATATTGGCGCATACGGTCACGAAGTTTCTGAGTTCATTACGCGAGTGCGCACTTATGACCGCAAAGAGAAAAAAGTCCGAACCTTTACTAATCAAGAGTGCGAGTTTTCCTATAGAAGTTCCCATTTCAAAACCGAACCCAATCGATATGTGGTTCTAGATGTCGCATTCCAACTTCGCATCGGAGAAGTAACTACTCCAATTCTCTATGCTGATTTAGCTAAATCTCTCGGGATCGAACTTGGGGAGAAGGCTCCTGTCGTTACCACTCGTGAACACATCTTGAAACTTCGCGCGAGTAAAGGCATGTTGCTTAATCCAGATGACCATGACTCATGGTCGGCCGGTTCATTCTTTACCAATCCAATTATTAGCGCAGAGAGTGCATCCAAGCTTCCAGTTGATGCTCCACGATGGCCACAGGCCGACGGCCGAGTAAAAACTTCTGCCGCATGGTTAATGGAACATGCAGGAGTTCACAAGGGAGACTCTCTCTTAGGTGCGCGCATTTCAACCAAACATGTATTGGCACTGACTAACGCTGGAGATGCAACTGCCCAAGATATTGTCAGTCTTGCCAAGAGCGCACAGCGACACGTTCAGGAAGAATTCGGAATTACTCTAGAACCTGAAGTAAATCTCATTGGCTTAGAGTTACTCTAATTCAATGTTTAAGAAAGTCATCGCCGTCGCGGTCTTGCTTTTTGCATCCGTTACTCCAGTACATGCCGAAGACCTTTCTTATCTAGGTCGAGTTATTTCTTGGGAAGATACTGCGCCTTTTCACGATTACCCTGTCGCGTATTCCTTTTCTGGAGGATCTGGTAATCCGTGCGATGGGGGTTGGTCGGCAACATGCGATCCGAGTGTTGGCAATGTACAGGTGGTTAACTTTCTACCAGTTTGCGACTCTGCCGACGGATCAGATAAAAGATTAGATTGCGTAGAAAGTGTTTATGCTGACGTAAACGGAGTTAAAGTAAAAGGTGAGCGCGTAGTAAGCCCAGTTGGCGTTTGGAACGCCTATGCATTTACGGCAAAACCAGAATTTGGAATTGCGAAGTCAAGCCCGATTCTTATCTATAAGTTTCCAGGACTAAGCCATGACAAAGGTGACAATTTTATGGTTGACCCTTTTTCAACAAAATCTGTAAACAAGGGCGTTGTAGGGGAAACTCAGTACACATTTCTAATTGCACCGGCCTTCCAAACTAGCAGTCAAGATTTGTGCGGTTTTATCGATGCATCCGCTGGGTATTGTTGGAAGAGTGGAAGTTTTCTTTCAGATACTGGGTTTACATTAAATCTTAAACTCGCGACTCCGCCAGTTGGGTGGTTCACAAGCAGAATTACGACACCCGATGTTCAAATAAATCCCGCATCTGATGGCAGAACTCAAGTTACTTTTTCTGGTAATTCTCAAGCGATACCTTCAATAAGTAGGTATTACCATTACACAATTCAAAGTGAACAAGATGAATGGAATCAAGTTGCAAAAACCCTGCCGGGATTGATCTGGGATAAGCTCACTGCAGATGGAAAAAGATATTCCATAAGTATTCCGTTCAGTTCTGATGCAATAAGCGAATTTCAAGACATAGTTTCTAAAGTTCCCTCATTTAACAATGCAGATGCCCTTAAGAATATCTGGCGCATTGAATCAAAATCCTTTGGTACTGCGCCTAGCACTCCTTGTTTAAAATCTGGCTTCACTGGGATAGTTTCCAGTAACGCTTTGACCTATGAAAATGCTATTCCAACGTGGGACGCTGCAAACAGCGCCTTGGTTTATAGAATAGCTTCGCCTCACACTGCACTAGGTAAAGAATTCACCGGAAAATATGATCTTTTGATTTCTGAACAAGTTGGTAAGTGCCTTTGGCACGTTCAAAATCTTGCGCCTTCGGCTGAAATAAGTGTCACAAGTGCTGACGGTCAAATAAAAGTATTCACAGCCGGCAGCAGTATTTCTGGCGGATTTTACAAATTTACTGCGACTGGATTCACATTCAGTACAAATAAAATTTCTGTAAAGTTAGTTTCTAAAGCAGCCAGTGCTCCTGTTGGAAAGCCGATTGCCGCTACCAAATCTTCTGCAGCAAAGACCATTATTTGCCTCAAGGGGAAGATCCAAAAGAATGTCACCGCGGCTAAGCCACAATGTCCTACCGGTTATAAGAAGAAGTAATTAACCTTCAGTAATTAGTTTTTTGATTCGAGCAATTCCTTCAATGATGTCTTCATCACTGAGTGCATAGGAAAAGCGCAAGTAACCAGATGGTCCGAAAGCTTCACCAGGGACCGCTGCAACTTCGACCTCTTCCAGAATCAATGTCGCTAATTGCGCAGAAGTCGTAGGAGTTTTTCCTCGAATAGTCTTGCCAAGAACACCCTTGACGGATGGATACACGTAGAAAGCACCTGTTGGCATTGGACAAATAAATCCGGGAATCTCATTTAATAATCCAACAATCAATTTACGGCGCCGGTTAAAAGCTTCTCCCATTGTATGAACAGCTGATAAGTCACCAGTAAGTGCGGCAATGGCAGCGCGTTGAGCTACGTTTGAGACGTTACTTGAAAGATGTGATTGCAAGTTGGTTGCAGCTTTGATGACATCTTTAGGACCAATCATCCAACCTACGCGCCAACCCGTCATCGCATAAGTTTTAGCAACCCCGTTTAGAATAATAATCTGGTCAGCTAATTCTGGAATTAAAACTGGCAAGCTCGGCGCTTTTGCACCGTCATAAAGTAGATGTTCATAAATTTCATCAGAAATAATCCAGATGTGATTCTTCAGGGCCCATTCACCAATTGCTCTTACTTGTTCAGGAGAGTAGACCGAACCAGTTGGATTGCTGGGTGAACAAAAGAGCAAGACTTTGGTTCTTGGGGTACGCGCTGCTTCAAGTTGCTCAACTGAAACCAAATAGTTTTGTGTTTCATCTGCAAAAACTTCTACAGGAATCCCTCCAGCTAATTTAACGCATTCTGGATAAGTGGTCCAATAAGGCGAAGGAAGTAGGACTTCATCTCCGTTATCAACAATCGTTGCAAATGCTTGATAAACCGCTTGCTTGCCACCATTGGTAACAAGCACTTGATCCGCGTTAATGTCGTAGTTGGAATCACGTTTTGTTTTTGCAACGATTGCATTGCGAAGTTCAGGTAATCCCGGTGTAGGTGTATAGCGATGATTGGCAGGAATCGAGGCGGCGGCAATTGCAGCGTCAACGATGTAGGCAGGTGTAGGAAAATCTGGTTCTCCAGCTCCGAAGCCAATAACAGGACGACCAGCGGCTTTGAGAGCTTTAGCTTTAGCATCCACTGCAAGCGTGGCAGATTCGGCAATTGCTGCAATTCGTGCGGAGATTCGCCCCGAAGGTGTGGAAGTCATGGTCTAAGTCTGCCGTAATAAAGAGGAGTTCTCTCCCAGAGACCTATTTCAAGCGTGAGCTCAGATGGGCAGCCAGAATCGAGTTAGACCTAACCCGTGGTGAACCTCTACACTTCAACGCTCACGGGGATTTGGTAATTCTTATGGTTTCGCCATGCCCTCGCGAAGGGCAGTAGCTCAACTGGCCAGAGTTCCGGTCTCCAACACCGGCGGTTGGGGGTTCAAGTCCCTCCTGCCCTGCAATGAAGGTACGACCTGAACTAACGAAAGGAAGGCATGCAGATGACAGATGTTGTCGCACCAGATGAAACGAAGAAACTTGGTCTCTTCGGACGTACTGGCCTGTTCTATCGTCAAGTTGTTTCCGAACTTCGGAAAGTTGTATGGCCAACGCGCAAGCAGTTGACTACATATACCTCAGTGGTTTTAGTTTTCGTAACTTTCATCATCGCCGTAGTTTCAATTCTCGATCTAATTTTAACGAAGATCGTCTTCTGGGTATTTGGATAAGGAAATGAATATGTCTGAGGAAATTAAACCGGATGCTTTCGAAGCGGCCCTTGCTGCTTCGGCAGTTGAAGAAGTTCCGGTTGTTGTTGAGGTCATTGACGCTGTTGCATCAGTCGAGGAAGTTGATGCAGCTGCTGAGGAAGAAGAATTCGATCCCAACGCAGAATTTCGTCAAGCACTTCGTAATGCCCCAGGTGATTGGTATGTAGTCCATTCCTATGCGGGCTATGAAAAGAAAGTTATGGGCAACCTTCAACAACGTATCGCCTCACTCAACATGGAAGAATATATTTTCCAGATTGAAGTCCCTGAAGAAGAAGTTATGGAAATCAAGAATGGCCAGCGCAAAATGGTTAAGCGCAATATCTACCCAGGTTATGTCTTGGTCCGCTTGGATCTCACTGATGAATCCTGGTCAGCGGTTCGTAACACCCCTGGCGTTACTGGCTTCGTAGGAAACGCCCATCACCCAAGCCCACTGACATTCGATGAAGTTGAAAAGATCCTTGCCCCACGTCCGGTCAAGAAATCCGATAAGCCAGAGATCCGCGTTGTTGACTTCGAAGTTGGCGAATCCGTCACCGTTATGGATGGCCCATTTGCAACACTTCCTGCATCAATCAGCGAAATCATGCCAGAGCAGGCAAAGCTCAAGGTATTGGTTTCAATCTTTGGTCGCGAGACACCTGTAGAGCTTTCATTCCACCAAGTCCAAAAGATTTAGTCCACCACTAGAGATAACAGAGAAAAAGGAAACCATCATGGCCCCGAAGAAGAAGATCACCGCGATGATTAAGTTGCAGATCCAAGCTGGCGCTGCAACACCTGCACCACCAGTGGGCCCTGCCCTTGGTCAGCATGGCGTAAACATCATGGAGTTCGTCAAGGCATACAACGCTGCGACTGAATCACAAAAGGGACAGATCATTCCTGTTGAAATCTCTGTCTATGAAGATCGTTCGTTCACATTCATTACAAAGACACCACCTGCATCTCGTTTGATTTTGAAAGCTGCTGGAGTAGAAAAAGGATCTGCGGTCCCTCACAAGACCAAAGTTGCTTCAATTACTAAAGCCCAAGTTCAAGAGATTGCAAAAATCAAGATGGAAGACCTCAATGCTAATGACATTGATGCAGCCAGCTTGATCATCGCCGGAACTGCTCGTTCGATGGGCATCACTGTCGATAATTAATAAATTTCTGGAACTCAACCTGAGTTGCAGATGTGGGAGAACCTCGCTGGTTCGCTAACCACAACCACTAGCCCTTCGAAAGAGGGGGACTCTTTGAAAGAAGAGAAAAGGGGAACGAAATGAAGCGCAGCAAGAAATATAAGGCAGCGGCAGAGAAAGTTAAGCAAGATCATCTCTACACACCGCTTGAGGCAGTCACGCTAGCTCGTGAAACTTCAACGACTAAATACGATGCAACTGTAGAAGTTGCTCTATGCCTTGGCGTAGATCCAAAGAAAGCCGACCAAGCAATTCGCTCCACTGTTAACTTGCCACACGGAACAGGTAAAACTGTTCGCGTTTTGGTATTTGCAGGTGGAGAGCGCGCTGAAGAAGCTCGCGCAGCAGGTGCCGACATTGTTGGCGCAGATGATTTGATTGACGAAGTTTCAAAGGGTCGCCTTGACTATGACGCAGTTGTTTCCACACCTGACCTCATGGGTAAAGTTGGTCGCCTTGGAAAAGTACTTGGACCACGCGGTTTGATGCCAAACCCAAAGACCGGAACTGTTACTACAGATGTTGCTAAGGCAGTTTCAGATATCAAGGGCGGAAAGATTGAATTTCGCATTGATAAGAACTCAAACCTTCACTTCATCATCGGCAAAGTTTCCTTCACTGCCGCACAACTTGCTGACAACTATGCAGCGGCACTAGAGGAAGTACAGCGCGCAAAGCCATCATCTTCTAAAGGTCGCTTCATTAAGAAAGCAACCGTCTCCACCACGATGGGACCTGGTATCCAGGTCGATCCCAACTTGATCCGCGAGGCAAGTTCGGCCGAATAGCTCGAGTTTGACGAGGGTGGGCGCTTGCGCCTACCCTCGCCATATAACCAAAGACCGCAGGTCTGAATTTGCCCACAAGGTGAATTCATGAAGATGACGAAAGTCTGGCCCGCGTAGGTGTTCACGATTAACCCGTGCGCCCTTACGCGTCACGGGTTTTCTGCATTTTTAAGACCACATTTTTACCCAACGCACCACTTAATGCATAAGGAAAGGTGAACCGAATGGCTCGCCCAGATAAAGCAGCAGCAGTTGCAGAGTTGACGGAAGATTTCCGTACAGCAAATGCAACAGTGCTCACTGAATATCGCGGTCTTTCCGTGACTTCAATGAAGCAACTACGCCGAAACCTTGGTTCGACAACTAAGTATTCAGTCGTAAAGAACACCCTGACAAAGATTGCAGCAAAAGAAGCTGGCGTTGATGTTCCTTCAGAACTTCTCAAAGGCCCTTCTGCTTTGGCATTCATTAAAGGCGATCCAATCAATGCGGCTAAAAGCTTGCGTGATTTTGCTAAAGAAAATCCATTCCTTGTTATCAAGGGTGGAATTTATGAAGGCAAAGCCGTAACAGCAGCTGAAATCTTCAAGCTTGCAGATCTCGAGTCCCGTGAGGTTCTCTTGGCGAAACTTGCTGGAGCTATGAAGGGATCCCTTGCTAAGGCAATTCGTACCATTGATGCTCTTCGTCTCAAGAAGGAAGCAGGAGAAGCACCTGCTGCTCCTGTTGCAGCACCAGTTGTTGAAGCAGTTGTTGAGGCACCCGTTGCCGAAGCAGTTGCAGAAACCCCAGCAGCAGATGCTGCACCAGAAGTAGTCGCCGAAGTTGTAGAGGCACCCCAAGCAGCGGAAGAAAAGGAATAAATCATGGCAAAGCTCAGCACTGAAGACCTATTGAGTCAGTTCAAGGAAATGACACTTGTCGAACTTTCAGAGTTCGTAAAGTCATTCGAGACTGAATTCGACGTAACAGCAGCAGCACCAGTTGCAGCTGCAGGCGGCGGAGCAGCACCTGCTGCAGCCGAAGCAGCACAAGATGAGTTCACACTCATTCTTGAATCAGCTGGATCACAAAAGATTGCAGTGATCAAGGAAGTCCGTAACATCAATTCAAGCCTTGGCTTGAAAGAAGCTAAGGACCTCGTTGATGCATGCCCAGCAACTTTGATTGAGAAGGCTCCCAAGGATGCAATTGATAAGGCAAAGGCAGCTCTAGAAGCAGCCGGTGCCACAGTCTCTGTTAAGTAAATTCATCCTGTAATACATCTCTATAGCTCAGGCCCTCGACTTCGCTCGGGGGCCTGAGCTTTTTCTTATCCCCTTGGGCAAATACCGTGATGGGATATCAGATTGAGGCAGGGTTATCCCCTCATCCACGCTCACAAGCAGACCAGCAGATCACCCACAGATTTTTGCCAAATCCATGGCGAGGGCGGGGCGGGTGTGATACAAGCCCTCGGTTGGACAGGCGGGGGCTGCGCCCGATACCCTTCCCCTTCGCACAAAATCCTTGAGGTCAATGCATATAGCGGCTGAGACCTTTGTCCGTGCGTCACTAAAACTGTTCGGAAGGACATTCCTTGGCCGCGTCAAAATCTAAAAATGTTGCACCACGCCGTATTTCTTTTGCAAAGATCCGCGAACCTCTTGAAGTTCCTAATCTCTTAGCGCTACAAATCGAAAGCGTTGACTGGTTACTAGGTAACGACATTTGGCGTGAGCGTCTTGCACAAGCTGAAGTCACCAGCCGTGGCGAGCTCCCTAAGCAATCTGGTTTGGAAGAAATCTTCGAAGAGATTTCACCAATCGAAGATTTCCAAGGAACCATGAGTCTTTCATTTAGAGACCATCGTTTTGAGCCACCTAAATATTCAATTGAGCATTGCAAAGAGCGCGATACAACATATTCGCAGCCTCTCTTCGTAACCGCTGAATTTACAAACAACACCACTGGTGAAATTAAGTCCCAGACAGTTTTCATGGGCGATTTCCCTGTCATGACTAAGCGTGGAACTTTCGTAATCAACGGAACAGAGCGTGTTGTTGTTTCTCAGCTTGTTCGCTCACCGGGTGTTTATTTCGAGCGCAAGATTGAAAAGACTTCTGACAAGGATGTATTTACTTCAAAGATTATTCCTGGCCGCGGTGCTTGGTTGGAATTTGAAGTTGATAAGAAAGATTTAGTTGGTGTTCGCATCGACCGTAAGCGCAAGCAATCTGTAACTGTGTTCTTGAAGGCACTTGGTTGGACTACTGAACAAATTCTTGAAGAGTTCGGTGAGTTTGAATCAATTCGTGCAACTCTTGAAAAAGATAACGTCAATACACAAGATGAAGCCCTTCTTGATATTTATCGCAAACTTCGTCCAGGTGAGCCTCCAACAAAGGAAGCTGCTCAGAACTTGATCGAAAACCTTTACTTCAACCCTAAGCGTTATGACTTGGCCAAGGTCGGTCGCTTCAAGGTGAATAAGAAGTTAGGACTTGATCTAGAACTCAAGCAAGGTCTTCTTACAATTCAAGACATCGTTGCCACTATTCGTTATCTCGTTGCTCTGCACAAGGGCGATCTGATCATGGAATACGGCCGTGAAGTTCGCGTTGAAAAGGACGATATCGATCACTTCGGTAACCGTCGCCTTCGCACCGTCGGTGAATTGATTCAAAACCAAGTTCGTACCGGACTATCTCGTATGGAACGCGTAGTTCGCGAACGTATGACGACTCAAGATGTTGAAGCCATTACGCCTCAGACCTTGATCAACATTCGTCCAGTTGTTGCTTCGATCAAAGAGTTCTTTGGAACTTCTCAGTTGTCGCAGTTCATGGATCAGACAAATCCACTTTCTGGTTTAACTCACAAGCGCCGTCTTTCAGCACTTGGACCTGGTGGTCTTTCCCGTGATCGCGCAGGCTTTGAAGTTCGCGACGTTCACCCATCTCACTACGGACGTATGTGTCCAATTGAAACTCCAGAAGGTCCAAACATCGGACTTATTGGTTCACTTGCAACATATGGCCGCGTAACGGCATTTGGTTTCATTGAGACTCCTTATCGCAAGGTTTCAAAAGGTCGCGTAAGTGATCAAGTTGATTACCTGACTGCCGATGAAGAAGATGAACACATCATCGCTCAGGCGAATGCTCCACTGACCGAAGACAACCACTTCTCAGAAGAGCGTGTACTTGTCCGTCGTCGTGGCGGAGAAGTTGAATACATCCTTGCTGATGAAGTTGATTACATGGATGTATCTCCACGCCAAATGGTTTCTGTTGCAACTGCAATGATTCCATTCCTTGAGCACGATGATGCTAACCGTGCCTTGATGGGCTCGAACATGATGCGCCAGTCAGTTCCACTTATGCGCGCTGAAGCTCCACTCATCGGAACCGGTATGGAATTTCGTGCAGCAGTAGATGCAGGCGATGTTGTCGTTGCAACTCATGCTGGCGTAGTTACTGAAGTTTCGGCCGATGAAGTAAAAGTTATGGGCGATGACTCCAGTTACCAGACCTATTCATTAGCTAAGTTCACACGTTCCAACCAAGGCACGTCCTATAACCAGAAAGTTGTTGTTTCTGAAGGACAGCGCCTCGAAGTTGGATCCGTTATTGCCGATGGTCCTTGCACCGAAAACGGTGAAATGGCACTTGGAAAGAACTTGCTCGTGGCATTTATGTCATGGGAAGGCCACAACTACGAAGACGCGATCATCTTGTCACAGCGTTTGGTTCAAGACGATGTTTTAACTTCGATCCACATTGAGGAATACGAAGTTGATGCACGCGATACCAAACTCGGTGCAGAAGAAATCACACGCGATATTCCTAACGTTTCAGAAGAAGTTCTGGCAGATCTGGATGAGCGCGGAATCATTCGCGTTGGTGCAGATGTTGTTCCAGGAGATATTTTGGTCGGAAAGGTAACGCCAAAGGGCGAAACCGAACTCACACCAGAAGAGCGTTTGCTCCGTGCAATTTTCGGTGAGAAAGCTCGCGAAGTTCGCGATACCTCACTCAAGGTTCCACACGGTGAATCCGGCAAGGTAATTGGCGTAACCGTCTTTGAAAGTGAAGAGGGTAACGAACTTGCAGCTGGTGTTAACCAACTCGTCCGTGTTTATGTTGCGCAAAAGCGCAAGATTCAAGATGGTGACAAGCTTGCTGGTCGCCACGGTAACAAGGGTGTTATTTCAAAGATTCTTCCGCAAGAAGATATGCCATTCCTTGAAGATGGCACACCAGTAGATGTAATCCTCAACCCACTCGGTGTACCTGGACGTATGAACGTCGGACAGGTTCTTGAGATGCACTTAGGTTGGGTTGCAAAAACTGGTTGGGATCTTGGCGGAATCGATGAGGCATGGCAGAAACACCTCAAAGATATTGGTGCAGAAAAGGGCGCACCGGGAACTAACTTGGCAACACCGGTATTTGACGGTGCTCGCGAAGAAGAAGTTACTGGTCTGCTTGGAAGCACACTTAAAAATCGCGATGGCGTTCAACTCGTTGGCGCTAGTGGAAAAGCACGTCTCTTTGATGGTCGAAGTGGTGAGCCATACCCAACTCCGATTTCAGTTGGCTACATGTATATCTTGAAGCTCCATCACTTGGTGGATGACAAGATTCACGCACGTTCTACCGGTCCATACTCCATGATCACTCAGCAACCACTGGGTGGTAAGGCACAGTTCGGCGGTCAGCGCTTTGGTGAAATGGAAGTGTGGGCACTTGAAGCTTACGGAGCTGCATACACACTCCAAGAACTTCTCACCATCAAATCTGATGACGTGCTTGGTCGTGTAAAGGTTTATGAAGCAATCGTTAAGGGTGAAAACATCCCTGAACCAGGTATCCCTGAATCATTCAAGGTGCTTGTTAAGGAAATGCAATCTCTCTGCCTCAATGTAGAGGTTCTTTCTTCTGAAGGTGTCGCAATCGAAATGCGCGACACCGATGAAGAAGTATTCCGTGCCGCCGAAGAGCTAGGTATCAACTTGTCACGAGTTGAGCCAAGCAGCGTTGACGAGATTTAAGGGGAGAGGAAACCATGATGCTTGATGTGAACTTTTTCGATCAACTCAAGATTGGTCTAGCTTCGGCTAACAATATTCGTGAGTGGTCTTTTGGCGAAGTAAAGAAGCCAGAAACCATTAACTACAGAACCCTTAAGCCAGAAAAAGACGGCCTCTTTGATGAGAAGATCTTCGGACCTACTCGTGACTGGGAATGTTATTGCGGTAAGTACAAGCGCGTTCGCTTTAAGGGAATCATCTGCGAGCGTTGCGGTGTAGAAGTTACTCGCGCAAAGGTTCGCCGTGAGCGCATGGGTCACATCGAACTTGCTGCCCCTGTAACTCATATTTGGTACTTCAAGGGCGTTCCAAGCCGCTTGGGTTATCTTCTAGATCTTGCACCTAAGGATCTTGAGAAAGTTATCTACTTTGCTGCATACATGATTACTGAAGTAGATGCCGAACTTCGCGCAGAAGATATGCCACAACTTGAAACTAAGTTGGCAAAAGATCTCAAGAAGATCGAAACTCGTCGCGACAACGAACTTGATGCCCGCACCAAGAAGTTAGAAGAAGATCTTTCAGGTCTAGAAGCTGAAGAAGCTAAGGCAGATGTCCGTCGCAAGGTGCGCGAAAGCGCTGAGCGCGAACTCAAGGGAATCCGTGATCGTGCACAACGCGAACTCGATCGTCTTGAGCAGGTATGGGCACGTTTTAAGAACTTGAAGGTTCAAGATCTTGAGGGCGATGAAGGTCTTTATCGTGAGATGAAAGATCGTTACGGCATGTATTTCAAGGGTGACATGGGAGCCGCTGCGATCAAGCGCCGCCTAGAAACTTTTGATCTTGAAGCCGAATACAAAATTCTTAACGACTTAAGCGAAAACGGTAAGGGTCAGAAGAAGACTCGTGCCATCAAGCGCCTTAAAGTTGTTAACGCATTCTTGACCACAAGCAATCACCCAGCATCTATGGTGCTCGATGTTGTTCCGGTCATTCCTCCAGATCTACGCCCAATGGTTCAACTCGATGGTGGCCGCTTTGCGACTTCAGATCTCAACGATCTTTATCGCCGCGTCATCAACCGTAATA
>CAIJOY010000016.1 GCA_903822425.1 uncultured Actinomycetes bacterium
CCAATCTGACGAGAAAAAAGGAGCAGCACAACCAAAGGGAGCAACCGATATTGCTGGCCTTCGCAGGCTATGGCCTGATGTTATTGAAAATGTAAAGAAGCGCCGCCGCCTCACTTGGTCATTGCTCAGCACTAGTGCACAGATTCTTGGCGCAGATGAGACAGCGATTACCATCGCGATCGTCAATGCGGGAGCCCGTGATTCCTTTCTTCGCTCTGAAAGTGATGAAATTTTACGTCAGGCATTTATCGATGTAGTTGGTCTTGATCGCAAAATCGAAGTCGTGGTTGATCCATCAATCAATCCAAATACCCCACAAGCACGTGAAGTGAGGGTAGATGAATCCCCAAGTGATGGAGTGCATTTGTCTGGTCAAGCGCTACTGGCTAAAGAACTTGGTGCACAATTTATTAGTGAGACGCCTCGTTCATGAGTGGCATGTATGAAGGCGCTATACAAGATTTGATTGACGCACTGGGGCGTTTGCCAGGCATTGGACCTAAGAGTGCACAGCGCATCGCATTTCATATTCTTCAATCCGAAAGTGAAACTGCAGCAGCGTTAGTTGATGCAATTCGCACAGTAAAGGAACGAGTGAAGTTTTGTTCACAATGTGGCAACGTTTCAGAAGAGAGTGAATGTCGCATCTGTCGTGATCCGCGCCGTGAAAATACATCTATCTGTGTTGTAGAGGAAAGCAAAGACGTTATTGCGATTGAGCGCACGCGCGAATTTCGCGGTAAGTATCATGTACTCGGAGGAGCGATCAGTCCTATTGATGGCATTGGCCCTGAGCAGTTGCGCATTCGCGAATTGATGGCTCGATTGGCCGATAGTGCAGTGACCGAAATTATTTTGGCCACCGACCCCAACCTCGAAGGCGAAGCCACGGCTACCTACCTAGCTCGATTGATTAAGCCGCTTGGCCTTAAGGTTTCGCGCTTGGCTAGCGGGTTGCCGGTGGGTGGAGATCTTGAATACGCCGATGAAGTGACCTTGGGGCGCGCATTTGAAGGCCGACGGACCGTTAACGAGTAGTTGTCTCATTATTTGAACTAAAACCCGTCTCATTAATTGAGATAAATTACCAAATCTAGATTTATTGCTTCATGATTGGCCCATGGGTCTGATTGTTCAGAAATATGGCGGTTCCTCGGTTGCCGATGCCGAAGGCATGAAGCGCGTAGCTGCCCGGATTGTGGCCTCCAAGCGCGATGGCAACCAGGTCGTTGTCGTAGTCAGCGCAATGGGCGATACCACTGATGAATTGATCGATTTAGCAAACCAAATTACGCCGATGCCTAAAGGGCGCGAACTCGACATGTTGCTTACCGCTGGAGAGCGAATTTCGATGGCACTTCTTGCGATGGCGATTTCAAATTTAGGTCATGAAGCGCGATCTTTCACTGGCAGCCAAGCTGGCGTGATTACAGATTCATCGCACGGGCGCGCTCGCATTATCGATGTCACACCAGGGCGAATTCAAGAAGCGTTGAAGGAAGGTGCGATTGCAATCGTTGCTGGTTTCCAAGGAATTAGTCAAGATACAAAAGATGTAACCACACTGGGCCGCGGCGGTTCAGATACAACTGCTGTTGCACTTGCTGCAGCGCTAGATGCAGATGTCTGTGAAATTTATACCGATGTTGATGGAGTATTTAGCGCCGATCCTCGCGTAGTCCCTAATGCTCGCAAATTAAAATCTGTTACTTACGATGAAATGTTAGAACTAGCAGCATGTGGCGCAAAAGTTCTGCACCTTCGCTGCGTTGAATATGCACGTCGTTATGAAATGCCGATACATGTCCGTTCATCTTTTACAACCAACGAAGGCACATGGGTGGTCAAGAGCCATCCAGAAGGAGGCACCATGGAGCAAGCAATCATCTCTGGTATCGCACACGATAAGAGCGAAGCCAAGATCACCATCGTTGGAGTGCCTGACCGAACTGGTGTTGCAGCGCGGATCTTTCAATCCATCGCAGATGCTGATATCAACATCGACATGATTGTGCAGAACGTTTCGGCAGCATCTACTGGATTAACAGATATTTCATTCACATTGCCTAAAAGTGAAGGCGCTAATGCCACAGCGATTTTGCAACGTATTCAAGGCGAAGTTGGTTATGCCTCAATTCAATACGATGATCAAATTGGAAAGCTATCCTTGGTCGGCGCAGGTATGCGCTCACACCCTGGCGTTACCGCTAATTTCTTCGCTGCAATGTCAGAGGCTGGCGTGAATATCGAGATGATTTCTACCTCAGAAATTCGCATTTCAATTGTGTGCCGCGCAGCAGATCTAGACCGCGGAGTTAAAGCAGCCCACACTGCTTTTGAGCTAGATGATGATCAAGTAGAAGCAGTTGTCTATGGTGGAACTGGCCGATGACGCGCAAACCATCACTTGCAGTAGTTGGCGCAACGGGCGCAGTAGGAACGGTCATGTTGGATATTCTTTCCACGCGCCCAGATGTGTGGGGTGAAATTCGACTGATTGCATCTGCTCGCAGTGCTGGTAAAAAACTCACCTGTCGCGGTGAAGAACTCACAGTCGTTGCACTTACCCCTGAAAGTTTTGATGGCATTGATGTCGCGATGTTTGATGTACCAGATGAAATCTCATCCCATTGGGCACCTATTGCAGCATCTCGCGGTGCAGTAGTGGTTGATAACTCTGGAGCATTTCGCATGGATGTCGATGTGCCACTGATTGTTCCGGAAGTAAATCCACAAGAGGTGCGTAATCGTCCCCGTGGAATTATCTCCAATCCCAACTGCACAACACTTTCCATGATCGTTGCAATGGGTGCACTGCATCATGAATTTGAACTCACAGAACTTGTCGTCTCTTCATATCAAGCAGCATCAGGTGCCGGACAAGCTGGCATTGATGCTCTACGCTCACAAATTGCTGCAGTTGCTGGGACTGATGCTGGCACAAATGCTGGGGACATTCACAACAAGGTTTCAGACCTTGCACCATTTCCTGCACCACTTGCATTGAACGTTATTCCATGGGCTGGTTCTCTTAAAGCAGATGGTTACTCATCCGAAGAACTCAAAGTGCGCAATGAAAGCCGTAAGATCTTGGGATTGCCTAATCTAAAAGTTGCCGCCACTTGCGTTCGGGTGCCAGTAATAACAACTCACTCACTCACTGTTCATGCTGTTTTTGCCAAGGAACCATCGCGTAAAGCGGCACAGGACATTTTGCAGAACGCTGCCGGAGTTAAATTGGTTGATGATCCAGAAAACCACAAGTTCCCAACCCCTGCTGATGTTGTTGGAACTGATCCAACGTGGGTAGGGCGTGTGCGTAAGAGCATTGATAATCCGATGGCTTTAGATCTTTTTGTGTGTGGAGATAATTTGCGCAAAGGTGCGGCGCTAAATACCGCTCAAATCGCTGAACTTCTGGCGGTCGAATTCACTAAATAGCGTGACTGGTAGAGTTCCAATATGACTATCCTCGTCGCTGGTTCTACTGGACTTGTCGGCTCTGCCGTACTTCGAGCCTACGAACGGGCAGGTATTGAGGCGCTTGGGATTAACAGTAAAGTCTTAGACTTAACAGATAATCGTGCAACTGTAGATTTCATTCAAAAAGTTAAACCAACCCTGATTATTGATGCGGCTGCAAAAGTAGGCGGAATTGGTGCAAATAATTCCATGCCAGTTGAATTCTTAACTCAAAATATTCAAATTCAAAATAATCTTATGGAAGCCGCACATAAAGCAAATGTTGCGAGGTTCGTCTTTCTAGCGTCGAGTTGTGTTTACCCGAGAGATTGTCCGCAACCCATAAAAGAGGAATACCTCATGACGGGCCCTCTCGAAAAAACTAACTCTGCGTATGCCATCGCAAAAATAGCAGGAGTCGAGCTCATTAAGTCATATCGTAAAGAATTTAACCGTCAATGGATTTCTCTAATGCCAACCAATGTTTATGGACCAAACGATAATTTCGATTTGGATAATTCACATGTTTTGCCTGCATTTATAAGGAAATTCGTTGAAGCGACAGATCGAAACGAACCCCATGTCACCGTTTGGGGAACAGGAGAGGCACGCAGAGAATTCCTGCATGTTGATGACCTTGCCTCAGCAATTCTATTGGCGAGTGATAACTACAATGAAGAGCAACTCTTGAATATTGGAACAGGGGTGGATGTAACAATTCAGGAGTTAGCTACTCAGGTCCAAGTCGCCAGCGGATTTAAAGGAGAAATTATTTGGGACAAGTCAAAACCGAACGGAACACCGAGAAGAGTTCTAGACGTCTCAAGAATTACTAAATTAGGCTGGACCCCGAATATTTCACTCCAAGATGGTATCCGAAAACAAATTGAATGGTTCCGGAAAACCGAGATGAAAAGATTGGTAGAAAAATGAAGAGTAAAGTCGCATTGATTACCGGCATTACTGGCCAAGATGGTTCCTACTTAGCAGAACTATTACTTTCCAAAGGTTATGAAGTACACGGCATCATTCGCCGCTCGAGCTCATTTAACACA
>CAIJOY010000017.1 GCA_903822425.1 uncultured Actinomycetes bacterium
CATTGCAGCCAGACTCATGGAGTTTCCAGCCAAAGTAGAACCTATTCCACCTGTATCAATAATTTCGCGAGAGGTTCGCTCCTTAATGCCCTCGGCAACTTCTTCTGTCATTCCGAATGTTCCAGTAGGAATTCCTCCCGCGATCGCTTTACCAATAGTCAAAATATCTGGTTTGAGGCCGTACAACGCAGTCATCCCGCCAGGACCAACTGAGATCGTATGAGTTTCATCGATGATCCAGATTGCACCATATTTTTTAGCTAATTCACCAACTTTAACCAAGTAGCCATCTTCTGGAAGGACAATTCCGATATTTGTCATCGCAGGTTCCATCAAGATTGCTGCTACATCACCATGCTTAAGGGCTTCCTCCATTGCAACCAAATTATTGAATTCAACAACTCGAGTTGTTTGGTCCAGATCAACAGGTGCACCTAAATTTCCTTGACGTTTAATTGTCTTACCCGCAGAATCTAACGTTGCAAAAGTTTCATCCACGCTTCCGTGATAACACATATCAATCACGATGATTTTTGATTTGCCAGTAATTAGGCGGCAATAACGAATTGAGTGGCGATTCGCATCGGTGGCAGTGACAGTGAATTGCCACAGGGGAAGTCCAAAGCGTTTGGCCAATTCTTTGGAAACGATAACTGCATCTTGAGTTGGCAGCATTGACGTAAAACCGTGTTTCATTTGTTCAGTAATTGCAGCAACAGTGGGAGCAGGTGAATGGCCAGTCATAGAGCCGGTATCGCCCAAACAAAAATCTATATAGGAATTGTTATCAACGTCGGTAAATCGTGCGCCATGAGCACTTTCGACAAAGACTGGATATGCACCTGGCCATTTAGCCATCCAAGACATTGGCACACCACCAGGCATCACTTTTTTGGCATCATTAAAAAGCGCGCCACTTTTGGGGTGGAGTTTAAGAAAGCGTGCTTCCTCGATTGCTGTGAGTTCAGCTAAATGTGTGCGGTTGATCATTTTAACCTTCCGAGAAAATGAAAAGCGCCTCAATGTAATGATCGCCCGTGATTCCTAGATTTGCAGCATCTGGTGGCGCAGTTTGTGGCTCCATACAAATACCTTCTTGATCTTCGGTATAAACAACCCACCATGGTGCATCCGATTCGATATCAATACGTGCGGCGCCTTCCCAGACAACTGCTGGTGTTCCACGAATTTCAGTAAATGCGTCATCCCACGGTTGTTTACCTGGTTCAACGCGCTTTCCTGTCGGTAGTCCATCACTGCCGCGCTCGAGCATCACTGCCGCGCTAAATTCAATTTCTGCGCTATCGCCATGTGAAAGATCGCGAGGAAACCACGGATGAAAACCTAACCATGCAGGAAGATCGCAGTTGCCTGCATCGTATTCCAGACTCCAGCGCACGGCATCATCAAGAACCTCAATAGTTTGTTCGATGCTGGCTCCACCATACGGTGCAGGTAATTCAAGACGTGCGCGTCCTGGTCCGATTTCTTGCCATGTGGATGTAAATCCATAGCCATGGATGGCATGTGGTGGATCAAAGTTTTGTGGCAATTGAAATTCTTTTCCAGCCGGATTTTTAATGATTCCATCGCGAATGCGTCCAGCCCATGGCCCCAGTGGATACCAACCCCACGTCGCAACTTCACCGCGGAAAGGGACAGAAAATTCCATGTCGCGCCATTTAAGAGATGCGATGCGCGCGCCTTGATCGAGGTCTATTGCAATTTGAAATTCAGCGTCATCGATGAACTCCATCAGGACCTCTTTCCTAGAGCTGCATCTAATTCTGAACGCGAAGGTGGCTGCGCACCGGCACGAGAGCAGGTTATTGCAGCAGCGACAACCGCACAATTCAGCACCTGACGCAGAGTTTCACCGTGCAAATTGAGCACACCGGTATCGATCACGGCATCCACAATTACTGCGCCAACGGTGTCACCAGCACCAACGGTATCGATTACTGAAACGCTCTCACCAGCAACGTTTATTACTTCATCAGCAGTCACTGCCGTGACACCTTTCGCTGCGCGAGTAATAAGAACAATCGCTACGCCATCTGCGACCCAGCGCTTAGCCACATCTACAGGATCGGCAAGGGGAAAGAGCCAACTGAGATCTTCATCGCTCACTTTCACCACTGTTGATATTGCTACCCATTTCTCTATCGCCGCTTCATAGCGATCACGATCGGGCATTACAGAGGGGCGCACATTTGGATCAAAAACGATAGGTGCAAATTCTGCAACATCTAGTGCCCAGTCATAGAGGGCCAAAGCGCCAGGTTCAATAATTGTTGCGAGTGTGCCAATGTGAAGTAATTGAGGTTTGTGGCGAGAAGGATCAGGCAACCAAGATTTATCAAAATCAAAAGTCGCTGTGTTTTCTAACTCGAAGGAATAACTAGCTCTGCCATCTTTTTCTACACTCACCCTGGCCAGTGCAGTTGGTTTGGAGCTATCACGAGCAAAAGTAAGTTTTACTTTGTCGCGCCTAAGTTCAGCTCGCGCATTTGTGCCAAATGCATCGTTAGAAATACCATCAATAAATTCCACATCATGGCCTAGCCGGGCTAGTGCTTTTGCTGTATTTGCTGGACCACCGCCGACAACTGGGCCTGTCGGTAATAAATCAATCAGAACCTCGCCACAAACCCAAATGCTCACTGAAGTTCGCCTTTGCGAGCAAGGAATTCGGCGATCACTTCCACTCCAAAGAGATGATCATCTACTTGAGGCATTCCGCTGATCAGTAATATCCCTGCAAATCCAAGACCAACAACGTGTAGCGCTAATCCTCCGCCATGTATTGCGTGAGTTTCTTCAGATAAACCTTTAGCCGCATACCAATCAATACCTTGCTCTTCGGCCAGAACTCTTTCATAAATACTGGAATTACCTGTCGCCATCACGACCGCAGCTTTACGCCCCATCCACCAATCATTTTCTGGGGTTGCACCAGGTAATGAAACATGAAAGACGGTCCACTCTTTCAAACGAACTTCAATAGCAATAGGCAGTGCGCGATCTCGCGCAAAGTTAACAGCGATCTCGCCAAGTTCGATTGCATCGGTAATGGAAAGTGAAGGCAGCACTAAAGTTTCTGCTTCTAGCTCTAGTCCTGCACTTGTAAAGCCACCCGTTGTTTCAACCATGGCTCAATCCTGCCCTACAAGTGGACCAACACTCCACGAGAGATCTTCGTGGCGATCAATTACCCATGCAGAGTATTCGCGGAGTTCGGGTTGTGAAAACCACATCGCACCATCTCGGCCTTCCACCATGAGCGCCGTTGCTAAAGCATCTGCTAATCCGCCATCTGGTCCAATTACAGTGGCAGAACGAGCGCCGATAGCGATCAAGCCTGAATGTGGATCTGTAATGTGGGCCCC
>CAIJOY010000018.1 GCA_903822425.1 uncultured Actinomycetes bacterium
ATCGTCGCGGAGTTATCAAACGGAGTTATTGCTTTTGTTGAAGTGAAAACTCGCTCTTCAATGGCATTTGGTCACCCACTTGAGGCAATTTCATCTGCGAAAGCCCATCGATTACAGAGGCTTGCGTTGGGGTGGATGGCAACACATTCGCGCCTTGGACAGGAATATCAAATCGATTGCGTATCAGTATTGGTTGGAAAAGATGAAAGTCACACTATTGAATACCGAGCAAATGTCTTATGACCTTAGGGATGAGTTTGGGAGTTGCCCTGCTTGGCTTAGAGGGGTACTTGATTAGCGTAGATGTTGACATCGCTGATGGTCTGCCTGGTTACACGCTTCTGGGTTTGCCTGATGCTGCCTTAGTAGAATCTCGCGATCGCGTTCGTTCAGCATTGGTAAATTGCAATGAAAGTTGGCCCAATCGCAAAGTAACTGTTTCGCTTTCACCAGCATGGTTGCCTAAAAGTGGTCCAGGATTTGATTTACCCATTGCGATTTCCCTACTTGCTGCCCAGGGTCTCATCCCACAAGAAAATAATCACGAGCGGATATTTCTTGGCGAGTTAGCATTAGATGGCCAAATTCGTTTTGTTCGTGGGGTTCTGCCCTCATTGATTGCTGCCTTTAAGAACGGAGTTAAAACTGCGGTAATTCCATATGCAAATCGTTTAGAGGCTCAGCTCATGGCTGAAATGACCATCATTCCCATGCATAACCTCAGCCAACTTTTGAGATGGTTACGTACCAACGAACGTGAAGAAGAGGCAGAGTTAGCACTAGATGAGACTGATCTGGATGAAGTTTATGATTTCAGCGATGTAGCCGGACAAGACAAGGCGCGCGAAGCTGCAGAAATATCAGCTGTAGGTGGACACCACTTACTTCTGATTGGGCCACCGGGTGCCGGAAAAACAATGATCGCACAAAGATTTCCTGGAATATTGCCACCACTTTCACGCGAACAAGCACTTGAGGTCACTGCGATTCATTCGATTGCAGGGGGATTGAGTTCTAGATCTCCATTGGCAAGTACAGCGCCATTTATCGCGCCGCACCACACAGCAACACGGGTTGCAATGGTAGGGGGAGGCGGTCACCACATTCGACCAGGAGCATGTTCGCTGGCACACCATGGCGTGCTCTTCATTGACGAGGCCCCCGAATGCGGTCCAGGAGTATTGGATTCTTTACGTCAGCCACTTGAATCTGGCTCAATTACAATTGCCCGAAGTATTGGCCATGTTGCATACCCTGCAAACTTCTTACTGATTCTGGCAGCAAACCCTTGTCCTTGTGGAAATTTTTCAGGTCGCGGTCGCAATTGCACATGTTCATCACAACAAGTTCGAAGATATCTTGGAAAGCTTTCTGGCCCGCTCATGGATCGTATTGATCTACGTGTAGAAGTTGAACCCCTCAGTCGAGTAGATCTGATGAAACCAGAGTTAGGGCAGACAAGTGCAACTATTCGCGAACGTGTGATCACATCTCGAGAGATTGCCGCTGTGAGATTCGCAGATCAACCTTGGTCCCTAAATTCGCGAATACCAAGCCGAGCGCTGCGAACCACCTTTCAATCTGATCGCACTGGAATGAATTTCTTACATAATGAACTCGATCACGAGCACATTTCCGCTCGAGGACTACATAAAGTCATGCGAATTGCCTGGAGTATTGCTGACCTTGCTGGACATGACCGGCCAAATTTGGAAGATACACAGAAGGCTTTTGAGCTACGTGAAGGTGTCAATCTATGAATCTCTTAGAATCGAGAGCAATCTTGTTGAGCGCCATTGAAGGGGGCTCCGCATTTTGGATTCATGAAATTCAAACTTCTGGGGTTGTAGCTGTTGTTGATAAAATTAAATCTTCGGGATATGACCCAATTAGGTTTGAGCGCATAATCAGAGCGGTTCGTGAAGCTAATCCTTTAGAAATTCTGGAAAGGATTACTGCCGCGGGGTCAGTCCTATTGATCCCCGAGGATCGCGCTTGGCCAGAGTCTCTTGATGATCTTGTTGTGCCTCCAATTGCATTAATCGTCAAAGGAAATCTAGATGTATTGAAGTTGCCTTCCTTAGCCATTGTCGGAACTCGAAATCCAACTAATTATGGTGTGAGGATCGCGGGAGATTTCGCTGCGGGTTTTGTCGACCGTGAATGGGCAATTGTTAGTGGCGGTGCCTACGGAATTGATTCAGCAGCTCATAGAGGCGCTCTAGTTGCGGAGGGAGTGACGATTGCAGTTCTGGCATGCGGAGTGGATGTTAATTATCCTGCCGGGAATGCACGACTCTTTGCTGAAATTGCAGAAAGCGGAGCCATCATTTCCGAAGTACTTCCAGGGGTACATGCAATTCCTTCAAGATTTCTCGTCCGTAACAGATTGATCGCAGCGTTAAGCAAAGCCACATTGGTCGTTGAAGCTGCATTTCGAAGTGGCTCTCTACGAACTGCTCGGGATGCGGCCGAACTTATGCGCCCTGTGATGGCAATACCAGGCCCCATAACATCTCCTACAAGTGAAGGATGTCATCGCCTCATTGGTGAGCGTGCTGCAGAAATTGTGACATCTATCGTTGATGCTGTGGAGTTTGTATCATCTTTTAGATGAGAGACTTTGCCCATGAGTGAATTTCGTTCTGGGTTTGTTGCCATTGTGGGGCGTCCCAATACCGGCAAATCAACTCTTGTGAATGCCCTTGTGGGAAGCAAAATTGCCATTACGTCACCGCATCCAAATACCACTCGACATGCAATTCGTGGAATCGTGAACGCGCCTGACTTTCAAGCAATTTTGGTAGACACCCCAGGAATTCATAAGCCAAAAACCTTGCTGGGACATCGCCTTAATGCCGTAGTAGGTGAGAGTTTAGATTCTGTTGATGTAATCATGATGTGTATTCCAGCTAATGAAACTTCTGGGGCTGGGGATGATTTCATTGTCGCCGAAATCGCAAAGCACCCACGCAGCAAAAAGATTGCTGTTATCACCAAAACCGACCTCGTCAAGAAGGCGGTCTTGGCAGAACGATTAATGGGGATTGTGGGACTTGCAAAAGATTTCACGTGGGATGAAATTGTGCCCGTTTCTGCCGCGATACATGATCAAGTTGACCTCTTAGCAACATTGATTGGTAACAGCCTCAAACCTGGACCAGAGTTTTATCCTAAAGATGTTGTTAGTGATCAGCCACAAGAGAAGTGGATTTGTGAACTCATTCGTGAAGCGGCTTTGCGCGATGCCCGCGAGGAATTACCACATTCGATCACAGTGACCATTGATGAAATGTCACAGCGCCAAGACACTGGGGATCGCCCTTTCTATGACATTCATGCAACTATTCATATTGAACGCGATTCACAGCGTGGGATTTTGTTAGGCCATCAGGGAGAGCGGCTAAAAGACATCGGCACTCGTGCGCGGGCCGATATCGAAAGGATTTTGTCCGCTCGCATCTATCTTGGATTGCATATAAAAGTCTCAAAAGAATGGCAACGCGATCCCAAGTTGCTGGAGCGCTTAGGATTTGGCGAGAATTAAGAAACTTTTGGCTTTCGACTTGCAAAATAAGAACCGATAAGGACAAGCGGCAGACCAACGGCAATTCCTAGAGTGAATGGTTCTTTCAAGATAAGCACGCCGAGGATTACGGCGAATGCGGTGTTGAGATAGGTAACTAGGGATGCCCTGGCAGCTCCGATTTCATCGACGATAGCAAAAAGGACAATGAATGCTGCTGCAGTGCAAAGAGTTCCTAGAGCAAGCAATGAAAATGCCGCGTTGATTGATACTGAATGACGTGGCCACTGCGTCATCGCAAAAGGGGCATAGAAAATTGCTGTCATGGCCATAGCAAGTCCGTTGACTGCGATACCTGAGACATGGGGAAGTTTTCTGATCACCATATTTACTGCGAACCCGTAACCAATAGAAGCAGCCAGTACGCAGGCGAATGCCCAGAAGGCGCTATTGCCAGAAAAGCTCTCAATTCCGACAAGTAGAAAGACACCGATTAAACCTATGACCATGCCAAGCAAGCGTTTATGGTGCCAGACAGATTTATCTCCCCAAAAGGACGCGAAAATTGTGGACCAGATTGGAACTGTTGCTACAAGCAACCCCGTTAGGCCAGATGAAATAGCGGTCTCAGCTTTTGTGATGAGAAAAAACGGACCAATCATTTCAGTGAGTGCATAAAGGAAGACATATTTATATCCGACTATTGCTGCCTTCAGTCCACCTTGGCGCCATGCAATTGGCAGCAAGATTGCAGCGCCAATCAATACGCGTGCAAAGACAATCGATGCCGGGCTGAAATCTCGGACAGCAATGCGGATGAACATGTAGGGGACGCCCCAAAGAAATCCGACGAGAAGAAAAAGCAGCCAATTGCGACGGGACATGAATTCCTAATCCAATAGATTTTTAGCGAAGAAAATTTAGGTAAAGACATATTAGCGGTTGCCGCTGCATCCCAACAAAATTTGCAGATTGCACGTTGGCGCCTTGCGGTGGGATATTTCGATGAGAAGTTGGGTGTTTTGCACGAGGCATCCATGCAGTGGCTCTGTGCGCAATCTTGCTCAAGAACGTGATTATTGATCCCAGAGCACAAGTAAGGCTGGATATAGAACGCGATTGTGAGGGGTTTAGCGTTACAGAAAGCGCAATAATTGTTGTTGGCAATGGAATTCGCGTTACAGCTTAGTTTTTTCTCGGGTAGACTAGCGCTGTCAAAGAAGACAATGCATAAGGGCGAAATGAGCCCTTTTCGATGAACTTTGGAGTGAGTTTTAAATGCGCATAGGTGTCCTTACCGGTGGTGGAGATTGTCCTGGCCTGAATGCTGTTATTCGCGCCGTCGTTCGCAAAGGCGTAAAGGAATATGGCTATGAGTTTGTTGGTTTCCGTGATGGATGGCGAGGACCTCTTGAAGGCCTAACGATGCAATTAGATGTCGCAGCAACACGAGGGATTTTGCCTCGTGGCGGAACAATCTTGGGTTCATCTCGCACCAATCCATTCAAAATCGAAAACGGCGTAGAGCGAATTAAAGAGAACCTAAAAGATGCAGGCATTGATGCGTTAATCGCAATCGGCGGAGAAGACACCCTTGGTGTAGCTTCAAAGCTTCATGGCCTTGGCGTAAAGGTGATTGGCGTTCCAAAGACGATTGATAACGATCTTGATAACACTGATTACACATTTGGTTTTGATACTGCTGTAAATATTGCGGTGGAAGCGATTGATCGTTTGCATACCACTGCTGAATCCCATCACCGTGCATTGATTGTTGAAGTAATGGGTCGCCATGCTGGATGGATCGCTTTGCACTCTGGCATTGCTGGTGGAGCGGCTTGCATTCTTATTCCAGAGCAGAAATTCTCAGTTGAAAAAGTGTGCGAATGGGTGGAATCACGATTCAAAACTAATTACGCACCGATCATCGTTATTGCAGAAGGCGCCATTCCTCAAGATGGAGACATGGTTACCAAGGATGCTTCACTGGATTCTTTTGGCCATGCCAAACTTTCAGGCATCGGCGATTGGCTTGCCAACGAAATTGAAACTCGTACGGGTAAGGAAGCTCGCACATCAGTTCTAGGACACATTCAACGTGGTGGAACGCCAAGCGCGTTTGACCGCGTACTCGCCACTCGTTTTGGATTGATGGCAATCACCGCCGCGCATGAAGGCGATTGGGGCAAGATGGTGGCTCTACATGGCACAGATATTGTTCGTGTATCCCTCGCCTCGGCCACTGAAAAGCTTAAAGCAGTCAATCTTGAGCGCTACAAGGAAGCAGAGATCTTCTTTGGATAATCGCCTGCGCGATTACCCACGAACTCTCTACTCTAGGAAACTATGACCACTTTGGATTCCCTGTTTACTCCTGGCCTTGTCGCTGCCCAGCAACCTTCATGGGTGGGTGGCGTGGATGGCGCAGAAGTTAAACGTGCTGTTGCCGAACTCAAGAGTTTCCCCCCTCTAGTTTTTGCTGGAGAATGCGATAACTTAAAAAGCAAGATCGCAGAGGCCGCGGCTGGACGGGCGTTTTGGCTTCAAGGTGGAGATTGTGCAGAAACTTTCCAAGCAGCAACAGCTGATTCGATCCGAAATCGCATAAAAACAATTCTTCAAATGGCAGCTGTATTGCAGTATTACTCGAGCCTACCTGTGGTCAAAGTTGGTCGCATGGCTGGACAATTTGCTAAACCCCGCTCGAATGATTTTGAAACTCGAGGTGATGTCACACTCCCTGCTTACCGCGGTGATGCAGTTAACGGTCTGGAATTCACAGAGCAATCGCGCACCCCTGATCCACAACGCCTGGTTAAGGTGTACAACACATCTGCATCGACTTTGAACTTGGTTCGCGCATTTACCCAAGGCGGTTTCGCAGATTTGCGCCAGGTGCATGAGTGGAACAAAGGATTTATCCGCGATTCATCCGTTGGAGTGCGTTACGAAGAAATGGCAAAAGAAATTGGTCGCGCACTCGAGTTTATGCGCTCTGCCGGTGTAGACCCAGAAGCATTCAAAACTGTTGATTTCTTTTCCAGCCATGAAGCCCTCATTCTTGAATACGAGAAGGCGCTTACACGCATCGATTCACGCACCCAATTGCCTTATGACGTTTCAGCGCATTTTATTTGGATCGGTGAGCGAACTCGCCAACTTGATGGGGCACATGTTGATTTTGCATCTAAAGTTCGTAATCCGATTGGCGTGAAACTAGGACCTAAGTCCAGCGTTGCAGATGCTCTTGCCTTGATTGAAAAGCTAGATCCTAATCGTGAACCAGGTCGCATTACTTTGATCACTCGTATGGGTGCTAAAAATATTCGTGAAATCTTGCCAGCACTTGTTGATGGTGTCACTCAATCTGGTGCTCAGGTTTTGTGGGTTTGCGATCCGATGCATGGCAATACCTATGAAGCCCCAAGCGGTTATAAAACACGTAGATTTGACGATGTATTAGATGAAGTTAAAGGTTTCTTCGAAGTCCATAAAGCGCTCGGAACCCATCCTGGCGGAATTCATATCGAATTAACCGGAGATGATGTTACCGAGTGTGTAGGCGGAGGGGAACAGATTTCACACGAAGATTTATCCACGCGTTATGAAAGCGCCTGCGATCCTCGCTTAAACCATTCCCAATCTCTTGAACTTGCATTTTTGGTAGCCGAAATGTTGCGTGATCGTTAATCTAAGCCTGTGGCTTTGATTTCAACTTCTGTTAAGACTCCTGTTGGACTTTTGCAGATTGCAGCAGATGAACACGTTTTGGTGAGTGCGACATTTGGCCCAAACCCCCTTGAGGAAACAAAGCGTGTTAAACAGATCCCAGTAATTTCTGATCTTATCGAAAGCTATTTTGATGGTGACATTGAAGCAATTAATGCAATCACTGTGAGGCAGCCAGGTGCGCCATTTTCACAAGCGGCATGGAAATCAATGAGAAAAATTAAAGCTGGCAAAGTTTTATCCTATGCGGATTTAGCACAACGAGCAGGGTCTCCTGCGGCAGTGCGTGCTGCCGGATCAGCTTGCGCCAAGAATGCAATAGTCCTTGTGGTTCCCTGCCATCGAGTTGTAAAAACCGGGGGAGCGCTAGGAAACTATGCCTTTGGTTTAGATACTAAAGAATGGTTGTTACGACACGAGGGCGCGCTTTAGAGCAGCAGCTGCAAATTCCATTCCTTCATCATTGATATCTAAGTGTGTCACCAGGCGCGCAAAATTTGGACCCAAAGCGCTAATGAGTACGCCTTCAGCTTTGAGCTTTAGTGCTAAGTCTGAAGCAGAAAAAGGAAGAGAACTTAGATCTAAACTAACAATATTTGTGTCTACATGTGATGGATCAATAGTCGAGGCCGCCACCGAGTTGCACGCCTTGGCTAAATATTTTGCACGGCGATGGTCATCGGATAAAAGTGCGATGTTGTTATCGAGGGCGTAATGACCAGCAGCAGCCAAGATACCTACTTGACGCATTCCGCCACCGTAGCGCTTGCGCCAAACACGGGCTTTGGCAACATTTTCCTTCGTTGAAAGCATCACTGAGCCCACTGGCGCACCTAAGCCTTTTGAAAGACAAACGCTGACAGTATTAAAGAATTTTCCATAGTCGCTCAAGGCAACGCCAGTAGCAACATGTGCGTTCCAGATGCGCGCGCCATCAAGGTGCAAGGCAAGACCCATTTCATCTGCACCAACACGTAACTTAGCGATCTCATCTAATGGCTGGACGGTTCCGCCGCCAAAGTTATGAGTATTTTCAACTGCTATTGCTGTTGTAGAAACTAAGTATGGGCCTGAATTAGGGCGCGCAATTTCAAGTGCATCCGATGCTTTTAATAAGCCACGATTAGCAGGCCAAGTACGAGTGGTAATTCCACTAAATACTGCAGCAGCTCCAAGCTCGGCACGGACGATGTGGGAGTTAGTTTCGGCTATGAGTTCTTCGCCTGGCCCTACGAGCATGCGGATCCCTAATTGATTTGCTAGAGATCCAGATGCAGTAAAAACGCCTGCTTCTTTGCCAAATAATTGGGCAACGCGCTCCTCCAATGAATTTACTGTTGGATCTTCAGCATAAACATCATCGCCAACAAGAGCGTGGACCATTGCTTCGCGCATTCCCGATGAGGGTGCAGTGAGAGTGTCGGAGCGAAGGTCAACGCGCATCATGGTCGAATCCTCTCATGCTTCTTCTAAGACGATCAGAAACATGGCAGTTACCACGAGAATCCCGCCTAGCCCTATTTGTAAAGTCATGTGCTCGCCTCCAAAGATGACGGCAAAAATGGCAGCAAAGACAACTTCCATCGTCAAAATGACCGCAACCTTTGTCCCTGACATGTGAGCCTGGGACCAGGTTTGCACGATAAAGGCAATTGCAGTTGCAAAGAGTGCACAGAAAATCACGACTGCCCAGACCCCTTTATCCGGTGGCGCTTGGTATCCATTCCATAGAGCTGGAATGCCGGTAAGGATTCCGCAAGTTGCGAGTTGAATGATGGTAAGTGCGTATGCATCGCGACCTTTGCTCCACTGACTCAATGCAGTGATGTGTGCGGCGTAAGCGATTGCACAACCCAGCACTAGAAGTTCGCCAAATCCCACAGACCAGCCATGCAAAGAAAGCAACGCCAGGCCAACTGTAGCCATGGTGACGTAGATCCAAATCTTTTTCGGAAGTTCTTGGTGGAGTAATACGCCGGCAATCAGTGGTGTAGCAACGACATATAACCCAGTAACAAATCCAGTGACTGCCGCTGTGGTGTGAGCGAGACCAAAAGTTTGCAAGATGTAGCCAGCACCAAGGAAGCAACCTGCAATGACGCCTTTGCTAACGAGGTCCTTAGTGAAATGCTTCACCACTTGTGGGCGAAGCAGGATCATGGCAAAGACGGCAATGACAAATCGTGTAAAGAGAAAACTATTAACGTCTTGCCGTTCAATCGCATCTTTCATTAAGAAAAATGTCGCACCCCACATCATAGAAACTAAGAGCAGTGCCGAGGGGGCTAATTTGAGACGTCTACTCATTTGCGAAGTTTCTTAAGGAGAGCGACCTCACCTTTATGTTCAGGCTCCTGTCCGGGGGTTTCTAAAATTAATGGAGCATTTGCAACTGCTGGATGTTTGAGGAGCTCGGCAAAAGGATCAACTCCGATTTCGCCTTTACCGATATTTTGATGGCGATCCTTGAGAGCCCCGCATACATCCATGGAATCATTGGCATGAATCAATTGAATCCGCTCAGCTCCTGCAATTGAAACCAAAAGATCTAGAGTCTGCGTCATTCCACCTTTTATAGCAATGTCGTGTCCAGCGGCAAAGACATGGCAAGTATCTAAACAAATTCCTACTTTAGGATGATATTCAAGTGCCTCAAGATAAAAAGTTAAATCATCCAATTTCTTTACAAGAGATTGTCCTTGACCAGCAGTGGGCTCCAACAGCAAAGTAGGGGAGTCATCTCCTAAGGCATTGAGAATCGGCATCATTCCTTCGTGAATCTGTTTCCATGCCTTGGCAACGTGATTGACATCGACAGCGGAACCGGTGTGAATGACAACACCAAGAGCGCCAATTTCTTTACCCCTTTTTAGTGAATATGCCGTTGAAGCTAAAGAGTTTTCATATGTTCCAACAGTGGGTGAACCCAAATTGATAAGAAATGGCGCATGAACATACGTGGCTATATCCAGTTCGGCGGCTTTGTTGCGAAATGCTTCATCAGCTTCGACATTTGCTTCAGGCATTGCCCAACCGCGCGGGTTTGACGCAAAAACTTGAATTGCCTCAGCTTTAACTTCAAGGGCGTATGCGATTGATCTTTTTGCCATCCCGCCGGAAGTTGGGACGTGCGCTCCGATGCGAGGAAGGGTTGGCGACATCCGCCTACCCTACTGTGATGGTGACTTTGCTGCCACGTTTAACTTTCGCACCTACTTTGGGCGAAATATTGGTGACCTTCTTGGTGCCGCTGCCTTTTACGGTAACAACGAACTCAAGGTCGGTAAGCATCTTCTTAGCTTCTTTAACATTGAGAGAGTAGACATTGGGGATATATACCCAGGCAGAACCTTGAGAAATTTCAAGGACGATTTTCGCACCCTTTGCAGCGGTAGGAGTATCTGGAGTTTGTGAAACTACTGCAGTAACAGGAACGCTGTCACTGTAAACATAATTAGTGGTCACATCAAAGCCTGCGTCAGTTAATTCGTTGAGAGCTTGTTCACCACTTTTCCCAATATATGAGGTGAGCGGAACTAATTCTGCACCTTGTGAGATGGCTAGGTTGATGACCTCTCCACGTTTAACGCTCGTGCCAGCTTTAGGATTGGATGATACGACAGTGCCTAAAGCAACATCTGGGTTAAATTCTTGAGTAATCGTTCCTACACTCAAGTTGCTTTCTGCTATTAAACTACCAGCAGCTTCTGGAGTGAGTCCCTTGAGATCGGGCACGTCATAACGCTCTGCACCTTTGGAGAGGGTAAATGCAACGCTCCCACCTGCAGAAACTTTTCCACCCCCGCCAGGTTTGGATGAAATAATTTTCCCTTTAGGGACATCTTCATCGAAAACTTCACTTGCAACTACTGAGGTTAACCCAAGTGGTTCTAAAGCGGCGTTTGCTTCATCTACGCTCATTCCTGCAACTGAAGGAACAACAACGCGCACCCCTGGTCCCACAAAAACAAACCAACCACCAACAAGCAAGGCTAAAACAATCAAGAGGGCAATAAGACGATTTCTTTTTACTCGGGCACTGGTCTCTGCGCGAGTGGGCCGCGCACCAGATTTCTTATTTGCCTTCTTAGTTGTTTTGTTAGTTGCCATAGGTGGCACTGTGCCAGATATGGGTGGTGCTTGAGGCGTTGAAACTCTCGGAATTTTGCGAGATTTATCTCGCACAGGAAGGGGAGGGATATCTAATTCCAGACTGAGTTGGTTTCGCTGAGGATCGATGACATTTTGCACCAGGAGAACATCCTGCAAAAAACTCTCAGCATCTGGATATCGATCATCGGGATCATTGCTAGTTGCCTTCACAATGAGGGCATCAATTGAAGCTGGAATTGTGGCTTTGAAAGAAGATGGCGCAGGTACTTTTTCATTCACATGTTTGTAGGCAATTTCGATAGGGGTTTGACCCTCAAATGGCTTGCGTCCAGTCAACAATTCAAATGCGACGATACCGATCGAGTAGACATCGCTTCGAGAATCAGTCATTCCTCTTTGCACTTGTTCTGGCGGAAGGTAGGAGACACTTCCTAATATGACGCTGGATTCCACGGTCATCGTCATGCCTAGTGCGTCGCCTCGAGCCAAACCAAAATCCGCGATCTTTACTCGACCATTATTTGCAATGAGTATGTTTTCTGGTTTCAAATCGCGGTGGATGATGCCAATTTTGTGGGCAGCGGATAATCCGCTGAGTATCGGTGCTAGAAAACGCAGAGTTTCTGCAACACTCAGGGAACCTCGTTCGAAAAGATAGTCTCGCAGGGTGTGACCCTCAATAAGTTCCATGACAATAAAAACGGCAGGGGATCCGCCTTGATTCCACCCTTGGTCCTGCACTGCAACGATATTGGGATGAGTTAGGGCAGCAGCTGCCTTGGCTTCACGAATAAAGCGAGTAACAAATTCTTCGTCATTAGCCAAATGTGGATGCATGATTTTGACGGCCACTTTTCGGTCCAACCGTGAATCAAGTGCTTCGTAAATAGTGGCCATTCCACCAGTAGCGATTTGGCGTATAAGTTCGTAGCGCCCATCAATGAGTTCACCAGACAGATTGGACACGTGAAAATCTTAGGCAATAGTGCTGGAAAACCATGGCGCGGCGCGCTGTGCACGTTACACGGTGGAGAGTACGAAATCTGCTTTCTGCTGAGTTTTGTCATTCGCAAAATGTGCGTCTTCATCAAGTTGCCACTGTTGCATCTGAGTGGCAAGAGAATTGCCATCCCTTACTAGGACTCGTCGCAAGCCGATGCTTGCTTCGACATCAAGCCAAATGGTTGCTGAGGTATATTCTCGAACAATACTTTGAGCGCTACCGACTCCTTCCAGGATTAATAGATCAACTGGACTAACTTCTCGTGTTGAGTCGAAGCTGGAATTTTCCCAGTTAAAAATCGGCAGTTGAAATTTGGCACCACGAGAAATATTTTCAAGAAGTGCGGTGAGAGTGTCGGTTAATCGTTGCCCTAGAGCGTCTTCCCATCCGGAATAAATCTCATCCATATGGATAACTTCAACTTTTCTCTCTATGCCAAATGCGAGAAAGAGTTCGTGCGCAAGAGTGGTTTTTCCAGCCCCTGCGCGCCCATCGATGGCAATCACTCTGCTTGTCCCACAACGAGAAGGTTCACGTAATAAGTCTTCCAATACTGCAATGAGATTCATGTTCTCGTGGCTTTTTTTAACCATGCTCGCCAGCCCAAGAGCGCCATGATCGTGAAGGCAATATAGAGCGCTCCAGTAAACCAATATCCCAGAACGAAGTACTCAATAGTTGCCACTGCATCAACGATGAACCAGAGAGGCCAGTTCTCGTACTTTTCATAGACCATGAGTAATTGCGCGATGAAACTTCCTATGAGGATAAACGAATCAGATTTGGCTGCCGCCGCTCCGATTGAATTTAAAACGGGAGATAGAAATATCCAAGAGGCCATAAGACCGATACCCCAGTAGGCCATAGCCCGTCGGGTCAGTTTTCCGGCAACAGCACCAGTTGGCGCCCATCCGAACCATCCCCAAATCGCTGCCGCAATGAAAACAAATTGCAGAGCTGCACTTGCTAGTAGATCTACTTTGTAAAAGAAGATTGCATAAAGAGCGCTGCTAATAATCCACCAGGGCCAGGTAATGCGCTTGCCCGTGATGCCGTACCCAACCCCAATAAATGAGGTTACGGCAGCAATAAATTCCAAAAAAGAAAGTTGATAGCCCCAGATTGTAACAAGAGTGAACATCACGAACCTTTCCGAGCCCGCATTACCGGACTGGTCTAACGGTCGATCTGAATTTCAGATCCTCTCAGCCGTGTCGGCTCCCGTGTTTGTTACTCTAGCAAAAGTTTCGGCACAATAGCACCATGGGTAAATGGGGCTATGTCGCAATGTTGCTCTTTAGCGTGCTCGGATCCTTTTGGCTTGAAATTGTTCTGAGAGTTTCAGTTTTACGTCGCTACAAAAGGGCACTTTTAAGTATTGCTCCAGTCGGGACACTTTTTCTTGCTTGGGATGCGTATGCAATTGCGCAAGGCCATTGGAAATTTGATACTGCACAGATACTTGGTATTTATGGTCCCTTCGACATCCCACTTGAAGAGTTTCTCTTCTTTTTAGTGATTCCTCTAGCTGCCATCATGACAATCGAAGCTGTTCGCACAGTTAAGAAGCAGTGGAAAATGGGGGATGAGGGATGAGCTACACGCAGATTGCTTTGCTAGCTGTAATCCTGGCCTTGATTCTGGATCTTTATCTAGCTAAAACTCATTTGGTCACTCGCAGAGGATTTTGGACTTCCTATGCCATTATTTTGCCATTTCAGTTACTCACCAATTGGTGGCTGACATCTCGCAATATTGTTATGTATAGCGATAACGCTATTGTCGGGATGCGTATTGCATCAGCCCCAGTGGAGGATCTCCTTTTTGGTTTTGCGTTGATCCTCAGTGTTTTATCTTTGTGGATTTACCAAGGTAGGCGCTGACGCGCAAAGATTGTTTTTGCATAAGCTTTGCTTGCAACTTTCAGGCGCCTAGAAGTGGAAGTTTTTGCACGTTTGGTGAAGATGTCATATCCAATATTCTCTACTTCATCGACAATGCCGCAGTAGAGCTCGCTCGCGGCTTGGATGCACGGACGACTTTCCTTGGATAGAAATTGAATTCCTGGTTCCGCTTCTTTTTGTAATCTGCGAACTCGACTGATCTGCTCTTTCAAGGCCGAAACGATTTCAGGGGTGAGGACTCTGCGCTCTAACATCGCCTTATCTACTCCATGAGCCTTCAATTCTTGGATTGGGAGATAGATTCGCCCCCGATCTAAATCTTCTGCGACATCACGAATGAAATTGGCTAATTGGAAAGCAATTCCTAATTTTTTGGCAGGTTCGTATGCTTGGTCTGACAAGACGCCAAGTACCGGCAGCATCTCTAACCCAATGACTGCAGCAGAACCGTAGACATATTCCATGAGGTCCTCATAGGTTTCGTAGCTGCCAATTGTTAAGTCCATTTGCATAGAGTGCAAAAATGCTTCGAAGTGTTCGTGGGGTATGTCGAATCGTGAAACTGTGTCGATAAGGGCCCGGCCAACATGGTCATCACTCCTACCAGTTTCGAGGCTTTCTAATATCGAGTTGCCCCATGTACGAAGTTCCTTGGCTTTTTCGTCAACGCTCAACTGCGAGTTAAGATCATCGACGATCTCATCGGCATACCGTGCGAAACCATAAAGGGCATGTACGTATTGGCGCTTGCTCTTGGGAAGTAGAAGTGTGGCTAAATAATAAGTTTTCCCATGTTGTGCATTGAGTCTCTTGCACTCCTGGTAGGAAAGCTCGAGTTGATTCATTTCACAGGGCCGACAATTCTTTCGGCAGCTAGGCGTCCGGAAATTAATACCATCGGAACTCCAACGCCGGGTTGCGTGCCCGATCCAGCAAAGACAATATTCTCAAAACCATGAGCCAAATTGCGCGGCCGAAATGGACCAGTTTGAAAGAAGGTGTGCGCGCTAGCAAATGGTGCTCCGCGCTCCATGCCTTGGTTTTGCCAATCCAGAGGCGTCGTCATCGATTCAACTTCGATGGAGTCTCCAAAGTATGCAAGGCCGCGGTCTTCCAAAGTTTTAATCATCTGATCTCGATAAGGCGCAGCTTGTTTCTTCCAATCGATATTTGCATCCAAATTGGGTGTTGGGAAGAGCACGTAATACGAATGTTTGTCAGGTGGCGCTAGTGTCGGATCATCTAGAGACGGAACAGTGACAAGCACGCTGGGATCTGACATGAGCACTTTTTTGTTGATGAGTTCATCAAAGACTCCGTCCCAAGACTTTCCAAAGAAAATATTGTGATGCGCAAGGTGTGAATACCCTTTATTGGAACCAACGAGCATCGTGACGCAAGAGGGGGAGTATTTCAGGCGCTTAATTGACGGTGGCGTCCTTCCAAGCAAGTCTCTCCATGCCACAGGCAAATCTGGATTGAGCACAAGGACATCGCACTCGATACGTTCTCCACTTTCAGTAAGCACTGCGCGGGCACGTCCGTTGCTATGTTCAACACTGGTAACAGTGGTGTTGTACTTAAATTCTACGCCGTGCTTTTGTGCAGCAGCAGCAAGTGCTCGAGGTAGCGCATGCATTCCTCCCTTAGGGAAGAAAACGCCATTGACAGAATCCATATATGCGATCACTGCATAGATCGCAAGTGCTTGTTGTGGACTCACGCCGGCATACATTGCTTGGAATGAATACACCTTTTGTAACCTTGGGTCCTTAAGAAATTGATTGACCTTTGGTGCAAGTCGCCTGAATCCACCGAGTGCGATGAGGCGAGCTAAATTGGGAGTGAGCAGGTTAAAGGGTGAATCGATGTTACGGTCGATGAAGTCATTCATTTCATATTTATAGAGTTTGGTAACAAATTCAACATAACGTCGATAGCCAGCGGCATCTTCGGCACTGACGTTGGCTGCGATCTCTGCTTCCATCTCATCAGTATTGGCATGGACATCAAGTTGCGAGCCATCGGCATAGAAAGCGCGGTACAGCGGAGCAACGGGTGTGAGCTCGAGCCAATCATGTAGTTCTTCTCCGACACTATTAAATGCATCGTTGATCAAACTTGGCATTGTTAATACTGTTGGTCCTGTATCAAAGGCATATCCATCTTTGATGAGCAATCCGTTTCGACCTCCTGGAACACTTTCGCGTTCTAGGACGGTAACTTTCCTGCCTGCCCCAGCAAGACGCAGAGCGGCGCTGAGTCCAGCTAATCCAGCGCCAACAATGACAACGTGATCGGTGGGACCTTTAACTCGAGCCGGCATTAAACGCTCCTACGTATCGCGATCGAGGCGAGCTCATTGAGTAGAGCATGCGCATTGGGCTCAATTTCATCACGGTTGAGTGAATCTAGCGCGGTGAGAGTCAATTTCTCGATGAGATCTTCGACATGTTGGGCTGCACCTGTCTCTGAAATTATCGTTTGTAGTGCTGCAATACCATTGCTTTCAAGATTGGGATCTCCGAAGTACTTGGCTATGACCGCTTCTTGATTCTCATCTGCTCGATCATTGGTCATTGCCATCAAAACTGTGCGCTTTCCTTCGCGCAAGTCATCACCTGCGGGTTTACCCGTAACCGAAGGATCTCCAAACACACCAAGAAGGTCATCGCGTAATTGAAATGCTTCGCCGAGAGGCAATCCAAATTCTGAGAAAATATCAGTGAAAAGCGATCGTTGATGAGAATCCGATAGCGCAAGTGAGGCGCCAAAGTGGAGCGGACGTTCGATGGTGTATTTACCGGATTTATATCTGGCAATCTTCAATGAGCGAGCGACACTGGAAGCGGCAAGGGCTTGTTCGTGAATATCTAAAAATTGACCTGCCATGAGTTCGATGCGCATCTCATCATGAATGCCCAGCGACCTCACCAATACCTCTGAAGAAATTCCACTGGTGTGAAACATTTGGTCTGACCAGACCAACGCTAAATCTCCCAACAAGATGGCTGCAGCAGATCCGTACGATGTAGCGGAACCTGAGAGATCTTCATCGCTATGGATACTTTCGAAATGTCGATGCATGGAAGGTTTATTGCGACGCGTATCAGAACCATCCATCAAGTCATCATGAATCAGTGCGCAGGCTTGAAGAAGTTCTAAGCTAGCAACAGCTTTGATAATCGCATCATCTTCCTTGCCACCGGCGGCGAGGTATCCGCAGTATGCAAAGAGTGGACGCAAACGTTTGCCGCCATCGAGGAGAAATCCATTCATAGCCTCGGCAACGGGAACGAGTTCACTGCCTATTTCACCAAGATAGTGAGTCTGCAGGCCTAGGAAATCAACGAGTTCACGTTGTACCCTAATTCGTATATCGGCTAAGGCGCGCTGGGGTTCATAGGTCACGTGGTAACGGTACCCTCACTCTTCTAACTCAGCACCTGGTGAGTATTAGTCAAAGATATGACGGGAGGTAAGAGCGTGGCTCGCACTACCTACTCTTTCGAATTCTTCCCTCCTAAAGATGCTCAAGGCGAGGCGCGCCTCTGGGAAGCCGTTGCTGCCCTTGAATCAACTGCCCCTGATTTCATTTCCGTTACCTATGGGGCTGGCGGTTCCACACGCGATCGCACCATTCGCATTACATCTGAAATAACTGCCCATACCAAAATTCCAACAGTGGCACATTTAACGTGTGTTGGTTCTACAAAAGATGAGATCTCAGAAATCCTTAGCCGATATCGAGATGCTGGGATTAAGAGCATTTTGGCATTGCGAGGAGACCCATCAGGGGGTCCGAGTGCACCGTGGATAACAACGCCAGGTGGCCTAGATCACGCAGATCAACTCGTTGCGATGGCTGCCGAATTTGGTGATTTCACAGTGGGAGTTGCCGCTTTCCCAGATGGTCATCCAGCATCAGGCGGAGATTTAGATAAAGACATCACTGTCTTGCTTCGCAAAGAAGATTTGGGTGCAAGTTTTGCAACCACACAATTCTTTTTCGAAGTGTCTAAATGGAAGGCGTTAGTTTCCCGCCTTCAAGAACGGGGCTCAAGCCTTCCGGTCATACCCGGCATCTTGCCAGTAACAAATTTTAAACAATTAGTTCGTATGGCAGAACTCAGCGGCACGACAATTCCAGAACATGTAATTAGTCGATACCTTCCATATGAAAATGACACAGAAGCAATTAAGGCCTTAGGTATCGAACTAGCAACTCAACAATGTCGCGAATTACTCGATGCCGGCGCCCCTGGATTACATTTTTATACTATGAATTCATCCACTGCTACGCGTGAGATTTATTCAAACTTAGGAATTTCGAGAGCCTGATGAATTATTCCGACTTCTCATCGCGCTGGTCAAAGCTACATGGGAATGCCACCACAACGGGCATGGTCGGAGGGTGGCTCCGAATCTCATTTGTCGCCGCTGGAATTTGCACGACCCTTCGCATCACACCCAACATTCTTACTTTTCTCGGGGTCCTGTGCGCAGGATTTACTGCTGCAACTTCACCTCATTGGTGGTGTGCTGTGCTATTAGCCTTCTCTCTTTTCTTTGACGGGATAGATGGAAGCGTTGCGATTATTCAAAACCGTGCCAGTAAATTAGGAGCAACGTGGGATGGCTTGGCAGATCGCATTTCCGAAGCTCTCTGGGCAGTGGCTTTCTATCGATTAGGAGTGCCGCTGTCGTGGGTGTTGATCGTTTCGGCTCTTGCTGCTTTTCAGGAATATGCACGTGCTCGAATGGGATCTCTAGGCGTGCATGAGGTTGGGGTAGTAACTCCAGCTGAGCGGCCGGTACGAGCAAGCTTTCTCTTTTGTGCAATCGTGGCGCCACATGCATGGGCGACAACGTTCGTGATTGCGCTAGGCCTCTTACAAGCTCTTAGCTTTTTCCTCGTTGTACGTTTTGCTTTTCGCAAATTGCGTTAGAAACAATTTCCGCGCTTATTCCTACTAACGGCAATCCGCCTCCTGGATGGGCTGAACCCCCTACGCAATATAAGTTTTCTAATGGGGAGCGGTTTTTGGCCCGCAGGAATGCTGCACGAGCACCGTTGCTAGAGGTTCCATAAATCGAACCACCTGGGGCACCGACTGACTTTTCTAGATCTGCAGGTGTACGTATCTCTAAAACTTCTAGTCGATCACGAACAGATATACCTCGGGCTTCTATGTGGTCGATGATTTTTGCTGCATAGGTACGGGAAAAACTCTCATCCGCCCAATTCCACCCTTGGCCAGAATCTGAATGTCTTGGAGCATTTACAAGAACTGACCAACTCTCATAACCAGATTCTTTGACCATCGCAGCATCTTGGGGTGCGCAGATGTAAATCGTGGGATTTTCAACTGGAACTTGTTGCGTGAATATCGAATCAAACTCTGCATCATAATTTTCTGGAAAAAGAATTGTGTGATGCTGCAGGCGAGGTTGTTGTGGAGCGGGCTTAAGTCCTAGGAGCAAAGTAAAGCCAGCGAGTGAACTTTCAGATTTAGATAGAGAAACGCGTTCGGATTTAGTTCTCTTGAGAGATGGGGACAGTAGATGATTGTAAATGTCTGATGCATCAGCATTTGCTACGACTACATCTGCTGATATGGTCTCGCCGTTTTCTAAGATAACCCCTGTTGCTTTTCTGCCATCATTGCGGATTTCCTTTACTGGAGTGTTTAGGACAAAGGTGACCCCGAGATCCAATGCGCGTTGATAGATGGCTTGCGAAAGCTGACCGATACCGCCTTTGATATGCCAAGCACCGAAAGCTTCTTCGACAAATGCGATGGAGAGCAAAACTGCTGGTGCTTTCCGGGGGTCAGATCCGCTATAAGTCGCGTATCGATCAATGATGTACTGCAAATGCTGATTGGTTGTTTCTTCCTTTACGAAAGCTCGCAAACTTTTCCATGGCGCGATTGTCAGTAAATCTTTCAAGAAGGAAGTTCGCTTCAACAAAGATACAGGGGAGCGAAGTTCGGATTCAATAAATGGTTCACGAGATAGATCCCACATTTTTTCGGCACGTAACATCAAGGTATTCCACTGCGTACTGGCTTGCTCTCCGAAACTCTTACTAATTGCCGCCAGGGTTTGGAAGCGAGATAAGTTGGCAAAGGTTACGTTGCTGCCATCACTGAATCGGTAGTCAAATGAGGGGTTGACGGGTACTAATTCCAGAACACTCTCGATGGGCGCCCCTGTTTTTAAAAAGAAATCACGATAAACGGCAGGTAGTGTGAGAAGAGATGGACCTGTATCGAATGCATAGCGACCAATCCATTCAGTCCGACATTTGCCGCCAACTGTGTCAGAACTTTCATAGACGCTGACGTTATGACCGGCTTTGGCCAATCGTGCAGCGGCCGACATTCCGCCGATACCAGCACCAATGATCACCACGGTGCTCATACTGGGCGTCCTTTCCATAAAACTTTGCCTCGTTTGTTCCATGAACGAGCAATCAAGTAGATCAGTAAAAGCACTGACAGAGGGTGCAAAAGAGAGTCTCGAATTCGAGCACGAGTTGCAAATGCACTGAGCGCCCGAGATTTCACGATCAGGATGTAGCCAATCCAGCCCCACCAATTTCCGGTCACTGCCAGGGCAAGGGGAAAGACGCTAGAAACTAAAAGTATGCCCATAACCACGGCACTGCCAACACGATTGCCAAAGGCAACGCGTAAAGACTTTGAATATCCATCGCGAAGTTGTGGCCAGGATTCATACATGCGGCATGAAGCAAGTCTTGAACCATCTGCAACGCATCCATGAAAACCTTTTCGCAATAGTGCGCGCGCAAGATAGATGTCATCCAAGACTGCTTGAGCAAGGCCAGCAAAACCATCGATTGAGGTGATTGCCGCTGATCGAGTGATGAAGAACTGACCGTTTGCTACTGCGAGTGCCGGGTTAGAGGATCTTTCTGCTTTTCGCAGGAATAGCGTAGACATCCAAGACCATTGCAAGAGAGGTTGAATGAGTCTTTCGGACCACGTGTAGGCAACTTGTCGTGGATAGATAGAAATAAAATCTAATTTTAATCTATCAAGTAGGTCAAGGGAATCTGCCAGAGCATTAGGTTCGAGGCGAACATCTGCATCGATAAATATCAATAAATCTGCCGTGCTTTTTTGGATTAACTGTTGCATCGCAAAAGGTTTTCCAAGCCAACCCTGTTCAAGGGGCTTTCCGGTATGTAAATGAAAGCGTGAATCCGATTGCAGAAGCGAGTGCGCCAAAGCGTAAGTATTGTCGCTGGAGTTATCATCCAGTAGGTGAAAATTTAGCTGTTCAATTCGCGCTTGTCCCGATAAAGTTGAGATGAGAGCCGGAATGTTATGGGCTTCATTACGCAGCGGAATGAGCACATCTACACTTGCGGTGATTGGTAGTTGAGTCTGCTTTGGTCGGCGCAGGAGAAAAAGATTGCATAGAACTGTTGTTGCCATCAACAACGGTAGAAGCAATTGCGCAATTGCCAGAATCATGGATGTGCCCTACGGGCGCCCGAGCCAGCGAGAGAATACATACGGGGCCAATGCTGCCCCGAAAATGGAGCCTCCTAAAAGAGCTACTCCTGGGCGATGAAAGAAGAAAATATTGCCGACGATTCCGGCAAATAGGGTCCAGGCAAGAAATACATCAACGGCAGAGAAGTTTGCGCTAGCTTTTCGACGCTCTCTAGGTAAGCAAATGTGAAGTAACGCGATCAGACCCATCCCGGCAAAGAGCCATCCAAATGCATTAGACATGGGAATGTCACTTTCAAATGGCACATGCGCCCCGGTAAAAGTCCAACTCCAGCGTTGGGCTGTAACCATCTGAGGATCTAGAAAGAAATCCCAAGCCATCATCAAAATTCCACCGTAAAGAAAAGTCCAGTTTTGGGTTATTCGTCGAGCAACAATGAGAACTGGGTGAGCAATCATCAACCAAGCAAAAGGAACTACAAGGGGTACACCAAATATTTGATAGCCCAATGATGCATCATAGACATAGCTTCCAAAGGGCCAACTTGTTCGCATTCCAATTTGTTCTATTGATAATGCAAATACAAGTGTGAGCGCCATGTATGTGCTCGCATATCGCACTCCATATGCAAACAACGAGTGCAACGACATCGCAGCAGCACCGAAATAGACGGTGGCAATCGTCACTAATCTGAGTACTTCGCCATCAACTAATGGATAAGAGATTTGAAGCAAAATTGTTAATGCAAGAAGCAAGGAAAGAAAGCTCTTGGCTCGACTAGATATTCCTCCACGTCGATTTCTGCGTGGGTTGTAATGGCGGATGGACACAGGCGTAAGTCTGCCCTATGTCAGAGGGAGCCTCGCACGTCGCGAACTGCAAATCGAGCAAATAGTTCTTCGGGGAACCATTTATTGCGCTCGGTTGCTTCGATGACATCTTTGTGCGCTTGGCTCTTATATGCGAAATTGCGAAGTGCTGACGAGGATTGCCAAAGCGAGAAAGTTCCCTGTAACCCGATGGGGGCTTCTCCTATTCCAAAAGCAGCAATCAAACCCTCTGCGCTATGTAAACTTTTGCTCACCGGCGGAACCGCCTTCCAAAATTTCAGATTCTGTCGCCAAGCGATACGAGCCCGTGTGACTGCAGCAATTTGTCCATCAAAATTGGCAGGTACATTGGGGACAAATGGCTCTCGCTTAGACCACTTGCCATGTGAAGAGATGGGATCAAGTACGATGCGAAATTCTTTGGTTGAGTGATTGCGCCAGCGTTGCACTAGTTGAGAAGAATCAAGGAAGGCAAGTTGATTTTCTTCAATTGTGGCCAGCAGCCCCCAGCGATTGATATCTACATCTGATGGCAAGAAAGTTTCTCCCTTACCGCACCCCAACAATTTTCCGAATTCAACCCCATCAGTTTTACGCAGAGCGCCTCGATCCAACGCCATTCGAATAAGAGCGAATGGGAGAGATTTAGTTGGAAGGATCCAAAAATATAGAACTGTGACCATTAATTTTGCCGAGCCGTTCTTAAAATTTCCTCAACAACTTTTTCTGGGAAATCCCACATCGGAGCATGGCCACACTCGCGAAACACGATCCACCGCGTATGTTCTGGAACCAAGGATCGCTCTTGTGATCTAGGAGCGGGCAATGTCTTATCTGAATCTCCAAAGATGACAGTCACAGGTACTGATGGCGGGATGATTCCATTGAAACGTTTCTTCAACATCGCATCCCATGCTGGATAATATCCAGCCGATTTAGCGATGGCTCGAACTGCATCCAAACAAGTTTCATATGAAAAGCAATCCCATCTAGGACTTACATCTTTAAAACCTAATTTACGGGCCCATCGAAATCGCAGAGCAAAAGGTGCAATCGCTCCAACGCTAATCGCCAAAATCCTGGCAACAGCAGTGCCGGGGTATCGGGCGTTATAGGGAGCCAGCCATAAGCCGGCTGGAGCTAATCCAGTTATCGATGCGATCGCCTCTGGTTTCATGGCACCCATTTCTAGTGCAATCCAGCCTCCTAAAGAATTTCCAACAACGTGAAAGTGATCAATATCGTGTGAGTGCATGGTCTCAATTACTGCACGTGCAAGTGATTGTGGATCCATGAGTTGGGATGAATCCATCGGCGTTTTTCCGTGTCCGGGCAAATCAATCATCACAATCGTGAAGTGCTCTTGTAAATGTCCAAGAATAGTTTTCCAGGCAGTCGATGCAGAACCCATGCCATGGATCAAAAGCAGCGCAGGGGCATTGTTCTTGCGTGCGATTATTGTTGATGTTAAAAGCATTACTTAAATCCGATTTGCTGCACGCAGGGCTTTCACGACCGCATCGTGGGGTAGGGCATAACTTATATGGCCTTTTCGACCTATTGAATTTTGGTTAACGATGAGGGCATTGACTACGGCTTCTTCAACAGCTTGGACAGTGGCGGTGTAGAAGCGATTCATTTGTCCCCATGGGATGGATTTGATGTGATCGTAATCATCGCTAGTGGGTTCACCTTGGGGGAAGCTGCTGTTGAGAGCACCTTCATTAGCTGTAGAAAAAGCAAGGAAGATGTCGCCAGAAAAGTGGCTTCCAGTGGTACCGGTTCGCGCTAATCCAAGTGGAACGCGCCGTGCTAAAGCTTTGCATTGAGATGAAAGCAGCGGTGCATCAGTTGCGATAATGACGATGATCGAGCCTGCACCAGCTGAAAATTTCGCATCAGCCAAATCTTCATTAAACCAATCAGTATCACTCAATGGATTGGGGGCAACGCTAGACGGGATCGGAACCCCAGCGATGGTGAGTTCATCTCGAGCGCCAAAATTTGCCTGCACAAAGACTCCGACGGTGTATTCATCAACTCCATATTTCACCGCACGTGAGGATGTCCCAGATCCACCTTTGAATTCATAGCAATTCATTCCAGTGCCACCACCGACAGAGCCTTCGGCAATTTTGCCTGCCTGTGCTGCGTTAATCGCCTGCTTTGCATGTTCAGGTTGCACGTGTGCGCCATTAATATCGTTGAGGTATCCATCCCATGTTTCGGCTACAACTGGCAAAAGCCATTCGGCTGCAAGAGCAGGCATTTTTTCGTTCACCCAATCTATGACTCCGCGGTGAACAGAACCAACGGCGTGGGTGTTTGTAATCATTATGGGAGTCGCGAGGGAACCAACTTCTTCTAACCAAATAGTTCCTGTCATTTCACCGTTGCCGTTAAGCGAGTAGAAACCCGCAGCACAGGCAGATCCAACCCCGCTTTTGCCACGAGGCAAGATTGCCGTGACGCCAGTTCGCACATCAGTTCCTTCATGAAGAGTCACATACCCAACTTCGATTCCAGGAACATCTGTAATTGCGTTATTGGTTCGCGGTGTTCCGCCAAAAGGAATACCTAAATCTCGAGCCCGTGGCGTGGAATTGGTGGCAGAAATGATCTAGTCCTTTCGCAATTTCTTACTCGTCAATTGGGACATTATCGGGCTATTCACGTTCATTCACAACGGTTGCTGTGGCACCAGTACATGCGACTAATTCTGCAAATGTTGTTGGAAAGACGGCGTGTGGATGACCCGCTGCAGCCCAAATAGTTTCATACTCGTTGAGAGCTTCATCAATGAGAGTGGTTGCCGTGTTTAACCACCCAACAGGGGAGACGCCACCGATGGCAAAGCCGGAATGTTCGCGGACAAAATCTGCATCTGCACGGTGAAGTTTCTCAACTCCTAAATTCTTTGCTACTAACTCTGTATCCACGCGATGACGTCCGCTGGTGATAACAAGAAGTGGGCTTGCATCCGGTAATTTAAAGACGATAGAGGAGGCGACTTGTCCTACTTGAATTCCCAATCCTTCAGCTGCTTCTGCAGCGGTGCGCGCACTGTCTGAAAGATGGGTGATTACAACATGGATTCCTGCCTTGAGTAACGCTGCTTCAACGCGCGCCACGGCTGGATGATCAACTGACATGAGTAGAAACTACCCTGCTTGGCCTATTGTTGCCTTCTTATGTCTTCACTCACTCCATATCAAGCAGGAGCGCGTGCGCGTAATGCTCTTTGGGCATCTTTTGGAATCATGGGAGTGGTTTCGATGGCCTGGGTTCCGAGAATTCCAGAGATAAAAGTGGCTCTTGGATTAAGTAATGGGCAGTTTGGTTTGCTTCTCACTGGCAGTGCATTTGGATCCCTCATGGGGGCCCAACTTGCTGGACGTTTTATTCATACATTTGGCTCTCGCAGAGTATGCAAAGTCGCAATCGGAATCATGCCTGCTGGTTTGACCTTTGTGGCACTTGCGCGAAATGCGATCGAACTTTTCATTGCGCTATTTTTCCTTGGATTGGGCTATACCAGTTTGGATATTTCCGTGAATACCCAAGCAGTGGTGGTTGAAAAACTCTTGGGCAGACGATGGATGTCTACATTTCATGCCCTCTGGAGCACTGGGGCTTTTGCAGTCACGGTCTTAGGCGGAGTAATTGCGCGCATCACAACTCCCCGCTCGAATTTAATTGGCGTTGCAGTAGTCTGCATCGTTTTATACATCCCTTCCGTTCGCGCGCTATTAGGTCCAGATATAGATGAACATGATGGGGGACATGAAGAGACGACGGCAAAAATTCCGTTAATTTCTAAGTCAGTGCTTCCTCTGTGGGCCATGGGAATTGGGTTACTCGGTGCCGTGATTGCTGAAGGCGCAGTTTCTGACTGGAGTGGAATTTTGCTCCGCAATCACATGGGAATTCCCAAGGGCGCAAATGCATCAGGGTATGCAAGTTTCGCTCTGGCCATGATCGTAAGTAGATTTTTGGGCGATCGCGCATTAGAACATTGGGGACCGGCAAAGACGGTACGACTTGGAGGATACATAGGCGGAAGCGCTCTTGGTCTTTCGATTGCTATTGCTGTGCCGCTTTCCTCTCATTCGCAAGTAGCAGCGCTGATTGTTATCGATCTCGGCTTGATCATTGCAGGCTTAGGGATGGGGCCCATGTTTCCTGCATACATTTTGGGAGCTAGCGCAGCCCCAGGAATTGCGTCATCTGTGGGCATGGCCCGCGTTGGAGTCATCGGTCTTTCGGCATTCTTTATTGGGCCTGCCATTACTGGAGGACTTGCTCAAATAACTTCACTGCCTGTTGCCATGGCTTTTCCTGCTATTACTTTTATTTTGTCAGGCTATCAATCCCGTGCAATTATCCTAAATAAGTCTGTAACAAAGTAAACAGCGCCACTGTATAGAGCAAAAGAGCAAATGCTCGCCGTAGTGATACTGCAGAAAATTTGGCGCTGTGATGTGAAGCTGAAGTTGCCACGATGATTGCAGCCATCGCCATTACTGCTGGAATTGCCCAGTTGATTTCAGACCAGTTGCTGTAATGGGCGAGCAGTGCGGTGAGTGAATTCATAGAAATGATCGCCAAAGATGTTCCAGCTGCTTTACTTTGCGGAGTTTTAAAAGCAAGCACGAGTACAGGAATGGCTAGAAAGCCACCACCAATTCCAAATAACCCAGTGATGAGTCCGATGGTGAGTGAGACTGCAATCAAAACCAGCGGCGACATCCGCTTTTCACTTCCGGTTACAGGTTTGATGAGCATGGATGTGCCAGCACTTGCTAGAACTACAGCAAAGCCCGTCATGATTGCGCCATCAGAGAGGCGATGTGAAATCCAGGATCCGCCAACGTTGGTGATTAAGCCCAGTGCCCAAATTGTCAGCGCTTCACGAATGAGAACGTCAGCTTTTCGAAATTTCGGAATGGCTCCTGATGCTGCGGCAAGAAAGACGATGGCAAGTGCTGCAGTAGAGGCATGGTGGGGGGTAAAGCCAAAGAGGTAGGTAAGAATGGGAACAGAGAGCATCGCCCCGCCTGCACCGACAAATCCCAGCACTGCACCGATGAATGATCCAGCGATGAGGGCGCCAAAAATTTCCACGGGTCGATCATGACAGATGCCCGCCACGCTTTCGCGTAACGGGCATCTGGTGACTACGTGATTGAGGCAGGCAGTGCGCCTTAGGGGTTGATTAAGGGTTAATTAGAAGTCAATTAGAAGTTAAAGAGTGCAGAAGTGATTGATGGTCCGATATCGGCACCTGCTCCGATGAGAGCAAAGAGCATAAGCGCGGCGCCAGCAAGGGAGAGGTCCTTAAAGAAACTGATGGAAGCGTTCTGCTTTGCAGTTGGGTCGGTCTCTGTCCAGAAGTTATGCATGAGCAACGCTGTTGGAATAAGGAAAGCAGCGATAAGAAGTGCGCCAAGATCTGCGTAGATTCCCAAAGCAACGTATACGCCGCCAACTAGCATCATCAATCCAGTGACAACAACCGATGCCTTGGCTGCAGGGATCTTTTTGTACTTTGCATAGCCTGTCATTGCTTCGAGCTTAAGAATGTGGTTGATACCTGAGTTGATGAAGATAATGGCGAAGAGAACTCGCCCGATTACTAGTACTGCGTTCATGGAACTCCTTTAATGGTTGAACAGGACAGGCATACTGTAGGCCAAAGTAGTTGAAACTTCAACTATCCTAGCTATTATGGCGTGTCCTCAGCGCTCACTTGCCTATGTCAGTCCTAAGGGCTATTTTTCGAACATATGTTCGAATACCAGAGTCCAGAGGAGCACGAGGTCATCGCCGATGGCGCGACCCCGGTGGAATTCACCTATCGTGGCAAACGTTTTCGCATCCACCTGATTCTCTCCAGATGGTGCGAAGCAGGCGGATGGTGGAATCGCATTAGCGATGGCATTCACCGTCCCGATGATCGCGCTCGCGCACTATGGCGCGTGGAAGCTGCGCCCATCGGCACCCTGACAACTTTCGAACTTGAACGCGATGAAACCAGTGGCAGCTGGCACATCCGGTCGATCTGATGAGCGCCTTTACTCACCTGAATGTTCATAGCGGATATTCACTCAAATACGGAACAGCTCATCCGCGTGATCTTGTCGCACGCGCTAGCGAATATGAGATGCCTGCTCTTGCGCTGACAGATCGTGATGGTCTGGCAGGTGCAATTCGTTTTGCGCAAAGTTGTGTTGACTATGGGATAGCACCCATCATCGGAATTGATATCGGGATTGATAGTGATAAAGAATCCGGGCGCATCACTCTTTTAGCCCATGGTGATGGGGGATGGCGCAGCCTTTGTCGGTTGCTCACCTGCTTACATACATATTCAGATAAGTCTGTCAGAGGTGCACCTGTTCTTACTCTCGAATTTCTGCAACGTTTTAATCAGTACAGCAACAATCTTTTAGCTCTTCACGGTCCTGAATCTTTAGTGGGTAAAGCCATCACACAACGGCGTCCGGATCTAGCTTTAGATCGCTTTAACAAGATTCGTGAATATTTTTTAGATAATGCAATCGAATGCGTATCTCATCTTGTTGCAGGTGACGGTCCTCGCTCTACGGCACATGCTGCGCGCTCCTTGATATTTGCTCGTGATGAAAGAATTCCAGCGATTATCACTAATGCTGTGAGGATGCGCGACCCCGAAGATGGTCCCGTTGCAGATATTTTGGATTGTGCTCGTCAACTAGTTCCGCTGCATCCTCGACATATCGAGCGCAAGAATGCCGAAAGTTTTCTCAAATCAGCATCTGTCATGGCCGCGTTAGCCGATGAGATTGCACGAGCAGCAGGAGAGCGCACAGGCCGCGAACTTCTTGCCACAACTCAAGAATGGGCTACGCGAGCAATCCTTTCTCCCACTCGCGATATTGGCCTGGGTGGTATTCATCTACCCGAGCCACATGTAGTGGGTGCGACATCTTCTGCCCAAATGCGTTCATTGCTGCGCGCACGTTCTGAAGCAGGGCTTAATTGGCGCTATAACGATAGTAAAACGTTAGAGAAAGCACGCCAACGCCTTGATGATGAACTCACCACCGTTGCAACTTTAGGATATGAATCCTATTTTCTGACAGTCGCCGACATCACCGATATGGCACGCGAGGCAGGTATTCGCGTTGCTGCTCGCGGCAGTGGCGCAGGTTCGCTCATTTGTCATGTGCTCGGCATTTCTGGAGTAGATCCGTTGCAACATGGTTTGCTCATGGAACGTTTCTGTTCGCCACTTCGCAGAGCTCTTCCTGATATCGATATAGATGTCGAATCTGCCCGTCGTTTGGAAATCTATGACATGGTTTTTAAACGCTATGGCGATTCCAATTGGGGCCAACCCGGCAATACATCACGTTGTGCCACAGTTGCCATGGTTGATACGTATCGAGCCCGCCATGCTATTCGCGATACTGGAGCTGCTTTAGGTCTGCCTTTTGTTGAGATCGATCTGTTAGCAAAATCTCTGCCCCATGTTCGTGCACGTAATATCTCAGAGGCGTTAGCTAACTTGCCAGAATTACGCACTCTTAACTTGAACAACCCTCTTGTGGCAATGACTATCTCACTTGCTCAACGTCTAGATGGCCTACCTCGTCATTTAGCGATGCACCCGTGCGCAGTTGTTCTCTCCGATGGGGGATTTCTTGATCGAGTTCCGCTGCAGATTAACGCTGGTGGCTATCCGATGGTGGAGTTTGATAAAGATGATGTCGAAGCAGTTGGGTTGCTTAAGTTAGACATTTTAGGCGTGCGCATGCAATCGAGCATCGCTTATGCGATCACAGAAATCGAACGTATTGAAGAAGAAGCCATTGATATCGATGCAGTTCCACTTGATGATCAAGCTACTTTTGATTTGATTGCATCCACCCGAACTCTTGGAATTTTCCAAGTAGAAAGTCCAGGGCAGCGCGAACTTGTGGGAAAACTTGCGCCAGAAACTTTCGCTGATCTGATCGTAGATATTTCTCTTTTTCGCCCCGGACCAGTTAAGGGTGACATGATCACGCCATTTCTTTCGGCGCGAGGTGGTTGGACTCCGGCAAAGATCATCCATCCAGATCTCTATGAAACTTTGCACCAGACCCAAGGTGTTGTTGTCTTCCATGAACAAGTGATTTGGATAATTTCTATTATGACCGGTGCATCTTTAGCGCAGGCAGATGAGAAGCGGCGAGGATTGGGGGATCGCCAAAGCCAACAAGAAATTTGTGACTGGTTTTATCCTGCCGCCCTTGCTCGTGGTTATGAGATATCTGTTGTTGAACAAGTGTGGGAAGTTTTACGGGCTTTTGCCTCTTTTGGATTTTGTAAAGCACATGCTGCTGCTTTTGCCCTTCCTACATATCAATCAGCATGGCTCAAAGCCCACCACCCCGCTGCCTTCATTGCAGGGCTACTTACCCATGATCCTGGCATGTATCCCAAACGTTTGATTCTTGATGATGCACGGCAGTTAGGTGTCAGCATTGTTGGCGTAGATGTCAATCGCTCGAGGGCTACATACCGTGTCGAAAAAGTGAACCCATGGCAAGGACGTACGCCAGTAGCTCTTATCGATAATGCAAGTACTGGGCGCAAGTTAAGCCAACCAGATGCTCGTGGATATGCGATCAGGATTTCATTTGCTGATTTATCTGGCATTAGTTCGCGCGAAATTACCTCGATTGTGCAAGGCCAGCCTTATTTGGACTTAGCTGACTTTTACCGTCGTTCTGGTGCTTCCTATCCCACTACTGAAAAATTGATTCTTGTTGGTGCTTTCGACGAACTTCACACTATGCAAAGTAGCCAGATCAATCGTCGTGACCTTTTGTTGCATTTGAGCGATCTACATCGATCACCAGTTCGAGCCCTGCCAGGGGCTCAACTTAATTTTGGTTTTGCTCCACCAGCACTTGTCTCGAGTGGGTTGCGAGATCTAGATTCCCATGAACGGATGAGTAACGAAGTGGATCATTTAGGGATGGAGATCTCACATCACATCCTCGAGTTCTATGCCGAATTCCTTAATGAGATTGGTGCAGTTCGATCTTCAGATCTTTTAGCACAGCGCTCACATGCATCGGTCTTGATAGCTGGGGTTAAAGTGGCGCTGCAAACTCCACCAGTTCGTTCTGGTAAACGTGTTCTCTTTCTAAGCATCGATGATGGCTATGGCTGCAGCGATGCTACTTTCTTCAGCGATGTTCAAGATAAATATGCCAGCGTTCTCTTTAGCTCACGCCTTTTTCTGGTTCGAGGTCACGTAAGGCGCACTGGAGCGCGCGGGGTTTCATTGCGCGCAACTGGGGCATGGGAATTACGCGCCGCCTACGAAAAATGGTGCACAAGTAGAAGTACGCTCGTGACGTGAGTACCGCGACAATCTTGCACGTAGATATGGATGCATTCTTTGCTTCTGTCTCCGAGCGCGATGACCCATCGTTGAAAGGCAAAGCGGTGGTTGTTGGTGCGGGAGCCCGGGGAGTAGTGCTAGCCGCTAATTATTTAGCTCGTACATTCGGAATCCATGCAGCTATGCCCGTAGGCCGAGCACAAAGGTTGGCACCGCATGCAATCTTTATTCCACCTAATCATGCTCGATATTCTGAAGTCTCCGGGCACATCATGGAAATATTCCAGTCATTTACGCCGCTAGTTGAGCCACTTTCAGTTGATGAGGCATTTCTTGATGTGACGGGTGCTCAACGATTGCTTGGATCGGCTCGCGAAATCGGTGCAGCAATTCGAGCAAAAGTAGAAGCTCAAGAAGGTATTACTTGTTCGGTCGGAATCGCTCCCTCAAAGTTCATTGCAAAATTGGCATCGAGTCGTTGCAAACCCAACGGAATGCTAGAAATTCCCGCAGATCGCATTCTTGGATTCCTGCACCCGCTACCAGTCTCTGCAATTTGGGGAGTCGGTCCTAAAACTGGAGAGGCACTTGAACGTTTAGGTTTGCGAACAGTAGGGGAGTTGGCTAATACTCCACGTGCAACTCTCATTCGGGCATTGGGTGAGGCTGCTGGTGCATCACTATACGAATTAGCCTGGGGACGCGATTATCGAGATGTGGTAACTGATGAACCCGAAAAAAGTATTAGTGCAGCTGAAACTTTTCCACAAGATATTGATGACCCAGAAGTAATTTTGCAAGAATTTTTACGACTCACTGAAAAAGCAACCTCGCGTTTGCGAGAGCGTTCACTGTTTGCAAAAACCATTTCCATTAAAGTGCGGTATTCAGATTTCACGACAGTGAGCCGTTCCAAAACTTTGCCACTTGCCATCGATAGCACTCACGACATCTACGAAGTTGTAAAGAATTTGTATCGTGCGATGGGCATTGCTGGTGCCCGTTTGCGATTAGTCGGAGTGAGTTTTGATAATTTGGCCAACCAGGCCCCTGAGCAGATGCTTTTGGGCTCTCGTGAGCGGGGTTGGCGCGAAGCTGAGAGCGCTGTGGATCAAGCTCAAGCCCGTTTTGGGCGAGGAAGCGTGCGCCCAGGCAGATTGGTCGAGCGCGAAAGTCAGGATCCTCCAGAATAAATCGACCCAGCCCTTGCCCGCTATGCAATCTGGCAGTGAATGTTCTATTGTGCTCTTACTAGCCAGAAAGGAGCGTGAAATGCCTTTATCCGAGCATGAGCGCCAGATGTTGGCTCAAATGGAACAAGCGCTGAGCGCTGATGACCCACGCTTGGTTTCTACTCTTACAGGCACTCGACTTTATCCTGGACGCACCAGACTTCTGCTCGGTATTGCGATGGTTTTTGCAGGTATTGCAACTCTCTTTGCTGGGCTTATCTCCAAGACCATCCCTATCGGAATCCTGGGCTTTCTGATCTCTTTGGGTGGCGTCAGATTTGCACTCTCAGGTGCTTCCGGATTTCGCCGCCTTGCCGCTCCTAAAGCTAAAAAGAATAGACGGACCCTGGGTTCACGTATGGAAGATCGTTGGGATCGCCGAAATTTTGAGCGCTAACTAGCGTTATTGAGCACGGCCTAGAACCCTTCGGGGTTCTTTTTTTATCTCCGCATGTACTTCAGGAGATGCCTCTTGCCAACTCCACAACCGACAAGCCCCAGAACCGCAAAGTCCTGCATCGGGATATGTGGGGGGAAAGGGGGCGGGTAAGGGGGATAAGTGGTGAAAGGTGGTTGAAAATGGAGGGAAAGGGAGTAGAGTGGGGAATCGTTAACTAGGGACCTGGGGAAGGGAACCTGCAGAAAATGTTTCTTGGCACCCATGAGCCTCGCCTGGATGAGAAAGGGCGCTTGATTCTTCCCGCAAAATTTCGGGAAGAACTTTCATCGGGACTTGTTATTACAAAAGGCCAAGAACGCTGTCTCTATGTTTTTCCATCTGCTGAATTCGCAACGATTACTGAGCAGCTAAGACAAGCGCCAGTCACAGCAAAATCAGCTCGCGACTACATGCGCGTGATGTTTGCGGGAGCTCACGATGAAATTCCAGATCGTCAAGGTCGCATAACAATCCCTCAAGGACTTCGCACCTATGCCACATTAGAAAAAGAGTGCGTTGTTATCGGAGCAAATACGCGCGTTGAAATTTGGGATTCATCTTCATGGAATGAATATCTAGCAGATCGCGAAAAGGGATTTGCTGATGTTTCCGAGGAGGTATTTCCAGGACTGTTCTAAGCGCTCCTAAAAAATTCAATATAAAAGTGGCTCTCTCTTGTGGCCACCGCCGACCTTACGAAGCGGCGCCACTTCCCCGGCGCCGCTACAAAGTTCCGTCGGCCGGCGGTGACCAGAGAAGAGAGAAACAAGGAAGCACGCAAAAGAAAAATGAAAGCAACTACTTACGGTAAGGGGGAGAAGATGGCGCAACATGTTTCAGTAATGCTGGATCGATGCATCGAACTTCTGACCCCATCTATTAACGCAAAGAGCGCCCCCGTTGTTATTGATGCCACACTAGGTCTTGGCGGCCACAGTTTTGCTCTACTGGAGAAATTCCCAAATCTTTCCGTGATTGGGATCGACCGCGACCCAGAGGCTCTAGTAATTGCCAGGGAAAGATTAAGCAAGTTTGGCGAAAGATTCACGGGTTTTCATGCTGTTTATGACGAAATTCTTGATGTCATGACTCAAGCCGGACACAAACAAATTGATGGGATTCTCTTTGATCTTGGCATTTCATCCATGCAGGTAGATCACAGCGAAAGAGGATTTTCATATTCAACGGATGCTCCGCTAGATATGCGAATGGATCGCAGCCAAGGAAGAAGTGCTGGTGACCTGATCAATTTTGCAAGCCGTGATGAATTAATTTCGATACTCCGAAATTTTGGTGAGGAAAAATTCGCTCCCCGAATTGTCGATGCGATCATCCGCGAAAGGCAGGTGAAAGCACTTAACTCCACGACGCACCTTGCCGAATTGGTCAAAGAAAATATCCCAGCAGCAACGCGCAGAACCGGAGGAAATCCTGCCAAGCGCACTTTCCAAGCCCTTCGTATTGCCGTCAATGATGAACTCGGTGCTTTAACTCGAGCAATCCCGGATGCGATGGGAGCGCTAGTGGTGGGTGGGCGTTTAGTGGTGATGTCTTTTCAATCCCTGGAAGATCGCATCGTCAAAGAGTTTTTCGTTAAGGCCTGCGCATCCGGCACTCCACGTGATTTGCCAGTAGAGCTGCCGGCATTAGCTGCAAAATTTGCATTGGTTGTGAAAGCTAGCGAAGGGGCTAGTGATAGTGAGATCCAAGAAAATTCGCGCGCCCAATCTGTGCGCTTGCGTGCGATTGAAAGGGTGGCGGCCTAATGGCAATTGCCTCCTTTGCTCCTGCGATTACTCGTTCACGAGAAGCCGTTTTACAAAAGTCGGCACGCGCCGCCCTTCGTCTGGCGCCAGATGTTGCACCGGGTGAAAGCGTCGATCATCGTTATTTTTTGAGTTTCATGACAGTCATAGGCGTTGTAGGACTCCTTCTGCTGTTAGTGATCAATACCGCACTTGCACAAGACGCATTTGAATTGCACAAATTAAAAGTGGAAGCGACATCTTTGAGCGACCAGCGAGAAGCTGTTTTGCGCGAAGTTGCGAGAGTTTCTTCTCCAGAACATTTAGCCGTTCAAGCTAAATCCTTAGGTATGGTGGCATCTCAATCTCCGCGTTTCTTAACCCTAAATTCCCCAGTAACTGCTGGGACGAAGGGATAAGGCATGGGAGATCTTTCACTTTCTCGGGAGAGAATTAGGGGATTACTTGCGGTTTCCTTGGTATTTATTCTTTTGCTTGCATTTAGATTGGTAGATATTCAAGCAGTCCAAGCTCAGTCATATGCGGTTCGTGCAGCAAATGAAATGTCTCGCACGACGATTATGCCAGCCTCTCGAGGATCCATCACAGATATCAATGGTGTTGAATTCGCCCGAAGCGTAGCTGCGATAAATATCGTTGTAGATCAAACACTCATAAGCGATCCAGCTAAAGCGGCACGAATTGTTGCTCCAATCCTTTCTTTACCTGTTATAACAGTGCAGGCATCACTAACGGGTAGCAAGCTTTGGTCTCTTGTAGCGCGAAATGTCACCCCTGCAAAATGGGATCAAGTAAATGCCGCGCTTGCCGTATATAACCAAAGTTTAGATCGTGCCAATCAAAGCAAAAAAATCTTTGGATTTTTTTCTGAACGCGGTTATATCCGTGAGTATCCCTCGGGTGAATTAATTGGCTCACTTGTTGGTTTTGTTAATCAAGACGGGGTTGGCGCATCTGGGTTGGAATCAAGCTTAAACAGCAAGATTGCTGGGACCGCTGGAAAATATATGTATGCCTACGGCTATGGCGCTCAAATTCCTGGATCTCAACAAGAACTGATTACCGCCAAAGCTGGGGCAAGTATTCGGCTCACCATCGATCGCGATATCCAATGGGTTGCCTCTCAAGCGATTTCCGAGGCTGTCCAATCGGCGCATGCGTTAAGTGGGACTGTAATCGTGATGGATCCAAAAACTGGGCAAATCTTGGCGCATGCGACAGCTCCAACATTTGATCCAAATAACACTAAGAAGATCTCTCTTAATGCCATACGAAATCCTTCAGTTCAAGATGTTTATGAACCAGGTTCCACCGGAAAAGTTATGACGATGGCAGCGGCGATAGAAGAGAAGAAAATTACTCCGACGACAGTCTTTACTGTTCCTTATTCGTTAAAGGTTTCTAATGGGATATTTCACGACCATGAGAGACATTCAACCCTTCGACTAACGACGTCTGGCATCCTGGCGGTATCAAGTAACACTGGAACTATCCAAGTGGGCGAGAAATTATCGAACAGTGTCCTCTATGACTATCTTCAAAAATTTGGAATCGGAAGTTCAACTGGATCTGGGCTATCAGGTGAATCAGCAGGGCTCCTCCCAGAGTTAGCTAATTGGTCTGGAACCACAGCTCCAACAGTTGCATTTGGTCAAGGGTATTCGGTTACCTCCATGCAGGCGACAAGTGTTTTCGCCACTATTGCAAATAACGGTGTCAGAGTTTCTCCCACAGTTATTGCCGGAACAAGTGATGCAAGTGGACACTTCACTCCTTCGCCAAAGCGCGAGAGCGTCCAAGTGATTAGTCCTGATACTGCAACTAAATTGCGTCTAATGATGGAGAGCGTTGTATCTGCCAATGGAACCGCGCCTGAAGCAGCAATTGACGGCTATCGCGTAGCAGGCAAAACCGGAACTGCAATGCGATACAGCCAGTCTTGTCATTGTTATAGCGGCTACACAGCTTCTTTCATTGGTTTCGCACCAGCGGATGCTCCGCAATATGTCATTAGCGTCACGATTCAAGCACCTCAAGGAATTCACTGGGGCGGAACTTTAGGTGCGCCAGTTTTTAAGAAAGTTATGTCATTCGTTCTTCAGTCAAAACATATCTCGCCAACCAACACAAAAGTTATCCCGTACCCACTCAATGAATCGCAAATCAAGAAGGCAAAGAAGTGATACGCCCACTGACGCCGCCACATAAGAGCCTTGCATCCATCGCCGAACTTCTAGAAACAGAAACGCTTCATGGAGAGCTCGAAATAACTGGGCTAACGCACGACAGCGCAAATGTGCAACCGGGCGATATTTTCTTAGCATTTCCCGGACAACGAGTTCACGGGGCAAAATTCGCCGCTGCCGCTAAAGATTCTGGGGCAGTTGCAGTGCTCACTGACTCCGAGGGCGCAGAGATGATTGAAAACATTCCAGTCATTGTTGTTAAAAACCCGCGCCGTACTGCTGGCACTTTGAGTGCCTGGTTTTATGGCGAACCGATGCGCGACATATTTTCTGTAGGAATTACTGGCACCAACGGTAAAACTACGACAACAACTTTGCTTCATCAGATTTGGACATTCGTTGGCCATGAAGCCGGTCTCGTCGGTACTGTCGAAATGAGAATTGGTCGGGAAGTTTTGGCGAGCAAACGAACAACACCAGAAAGCAGCGAGCTGCAGGCCCTTGTGGCTGCCATGAGAGAACGTCACGTGCGCGATTTTGCGATGGAAGTATCAAGCCATGCACTCGTTTTGGAGAGGATGAAGGGATCACACTTTGCGGCTGTAGGTTTCACCAATCTGAGTCAAGATCATTTAGATTTTCACTCAAACATGGAGGAGTATTTCCAGGCCAAGGCGGCTCTTTTTACATTTGAATATTCAGATTTAGCCATCATAAATATTGATGATCTTTACGGGCAACGACTTGTCGTTGATTGCCAAATTCCTTATCGGACACTCTCTCGCACAAATTCAAAAGCAGACTGGAGTTACGTTTCATCACACAAGCTGCCAAGTGGAAACGAAGTAGTCGTGCGTGGCCCCGGTGGCATTTTGCTTCAGGGACAGATACCCCTACATGGAGAATTTAATTTAGATAATGCTTTGATGGCTATCGCGATGGCTTTTGAAAGCGGAGTAGATCCACTGGATATTCAACGTTCATTTACCGCGATGCAGGGGGCCGCTGGAAGGTTGGAAGCGATAAATGTTGGTCAAGATTTCTTAGCTTTTGTGGACTATGCGCATTCACCAGATGCCGTCGCAACTGTTTTGCACACTTGTTCGACGATGACTTCAGGGCGTTTAATTGCAGTTTTGGGATGTGGGGGAGATCGCGACACAACAAAGAGAATTTTGATGGGGGATGCACTCAGGAAAGGCGCCGATATCGCAGTTTTCACAAGTGATAATCCCCGTTCGGAAAACCCAGACGAAATTTTGAAACAGATGCTCGGATCCCATGTGGTGCAGAGCCCAAGTGCTGTCATAACAGATCGAGCACAAGCAATTGCCTATGCCGCATCCTTGGTTCAGAGTGATGACGTACTCATTGTTTTAGGAAAAGGCCATGAGACTGGTCAAGAAATTGCAGGAGTTGTTCATCCATTCGATGATCGACTGGTTTTGGCCCAAGCGATTGGGGTAAAGAAATGATTGCCCTGACTGCAAAAGAAATTGCGACCGTCGTTCAAGGTAAGTTATTTGCTTCTGAGGATCTTCTCGTTACCGCCGGTCCCGTCATCGATTCTAGGGATGCCGAACCCGGATGCATTTTTGTTGCTCTAAAAGGTGAAAATTCTGATGGTCATGACTTCGCTCAGGCAGGGATCGATAAGGGAGCCGTTCTGGTTATTGCTACTAGAAAAGTGTCAGTGCCTTGCATCGTGGTTGATGATGCAGTTGAAGCGTTAGCAAAGTTAGCTAAACATGTGCGGGATCTATTGCCAAATTTGATGGTGGTGGCGATAACAGGTTCTTTTGGGAAAACTACCGCTAAGGATCTCATAGCCTGGATCTTAGGAATGCATGGAGAAACAATTGCTCCGCGTAATTCCTTCAACAATGAATTGGGTTTACCTTTGACCTTATTGCGTTGTACTGAGAATACTAAATTTTGCATTCTAGAAATGGGTGCTAGAAAAGTTGGCGATATTGCTGCCCTTACAAAAATTGCAGCACCGCACATCGGCGTAGTCCTCGTTGTTGGCAATTCACATATCGGAGAATTTGGATCTATAGAAGCTATTGCTCGAACTAAAGCAGAATTAATACATGAGCTGGCTCCAGGTTCGGTTGCAGTATTAGGACAATATGATTCATTCACTCCCTTGATGGCCAATGGATGTGACCTTGAAGTAATCTTTTTTGGGGAGACTCACAACGCGCAAGTGCGGGCGGCCGATATTGAAGTGCGTGAAGGTCGTGCGCATTTTGACCTGGTAACTCCTCAAGGACGCGAACCGGTTGGATTGCGTTTGATTGGAGTGCATCAGATTCCCAATGCACTAGCGGCCGCGGCAGTTGCGACGGCACTGAATATTCCTATAGATGTAATTGCCGGAGCACTATCTACTGCTGAAGTTTCTAGTAAATGGCGCATGCAGATAGAAGAGCTCCCTGGCCTGGTATTGATTAACGATGCCTATAACGCGAATCTTGCTTCAACTGCAGGTGCGCTGCAGAGCTTGGTGCTCTTTGCACAGGAACGAGGTGGACGCTCATGGGCATTTCTCGGAAAGATGCACGAACTCGGCGAGTCATCCCGTCAAGATCACGCAAGCATTGGCACCCTTGCCAGAGAGTTGGGAATTGACCATTTAGTCTGTGTTGGCGCACCTGAATATGGGCAAGGATTAACTCAAACACAAGATTTTGGGGATGAGATGACAGTTCATTATTGCCCTTCTCAATCCGATGCCCTGGCATTAGCTGCGCACTTGGAAAACGGGGATGTTGTTTTAGTGAAAGCTTCTCGGGCTGAAAAGTTGGAGGAGTTAGCACTGAACATTGCAGACAACTGGCGGAAAAGAAAGGCTGACGAGGAAGTGAGCGAGATATGAGAGAGATCTTGATTGCCGGCGCATTCGCAATGCTTATTAGTCTTTTCGGAACTCCATTTTTAATCAAAGGACTTAATAGACGCAAATATGGTCAGATCATTCGCGTTGACGGTCCTGCCCACCAGACTAAGCATGGCACGCCAACTATGGGTGGAATTATCATCATCCTCGCTTCAATTTTGGGATATTTTGTTGCCCACGGATTAACTCGAGTTCAAATAAGTATGTCCGCACTTTTGGTCATCGCACTCATGACTTCTCTGGGCTTTGTTGGATTTCTTGATGATTGGCTTAAAGTTTCACGCCAAAAATCGTTAGGGTTGACTGGTTGGCAGAAAATTTTTGGTCAGGCAATTTTTGCTTGTGCTTTTGCAATAGCGGGTTTGCACTTCCCGGACAACGATAATTTGACTCCTATCTCGACGAATTTATCCGTCCTTCGTGACACTTCATTGAAGTTGGGCGCTGTTGTTGTAGTCATCTGGATTCTTTTTATGGTCATTGGAACAAGCAACGCAGTCAATCTCACTGATGGCTTAGATGGATTAGCTACGGGAGCATCGGTAATGACTTTTCTCGCGTTCATTTTGATTGGCGTTTGGGAATTTGGGCAAGGTTGCGCGGTGAGCCCAGGATTTGGATGTTACGCAGTTCGAGATCCATTGGATATGGCGGTGCTTGCAGCTTCCCTTGCCGGGGCTTGCACGGGTTTTCTCTGGTGGAATGCATCTCCCGCAAAAATCTTTATGGGGGACACGGGATCACTTGCTTTAGGCGGAGCTTTGGCCGGCATGGCAGTCACCATGCGTACAGAACTTTTGCTCATTCCACTGGGTGGCTTATTTGTCATCATCACTCTTTCGGTCATTATCCAACGGTTATATTTCAAATTATCAGGCGGCAAACGGGTATTTAAAATGGCGCCTTTGCAACATCATTTTGAACTATTAGGTTGGGGCGAAGTTACGATTGTGCTTCGCTTCTGGATCATCGCTGGTTTATGTGTTGCCTTAGGTTTGGGATTGTTCTATGCGCAATGGGTAGCACAGTAGTCGTGAGAACCTTAGTTTTAGGTGCTGGCGTTACAGGCCGATCGGTTGCACGTGTATTGGAATCAAGGGGCGATGTAGTTGCCATGCTAGATGAGAACCGAAGTGGAAGTGATTTCATTTCGGCAGACCAAATAGGTTCACAGTCTTGGGATAGAGCAATTGTTTCGCCAGGATGGCGTAGTGATCATCCGATTGTGCGTCGTGTATCAGATCTTGGTATTTCATTGGTGAGTGAAATTGATTTAGCTTGGGGAATTCGAAATGAAATTGCACCGAATCAGCGATGGATTGCGGTCACGGGTACAAATGGCAAGACCAGTACCGTCGAACTAACGACGGCGATTTTGAAGGAAGCGGGGCTCCATGCCACCGCCTGCGGAAATGTGGGAGACACCGTTATCGAAGCGGTAGTTTCTTCAGAGAAGTGGGATTTCTTAGTGGTGGAATTGTCCTCTTTCCAGTTGTACTGGAGTGAATTACCAGAATTCTCCGCATCGGCAATCCTAAATATTGCAGATGATCACGTTGACTGGCACGGTACTTTTGATGATTACACCGCAGCAAAAATCAAAATTCTTGAAAGATGCGACGTGGCTTTACTCAATGCCGATGACCCCACCGTAGTAGGTGCTACTCAACATTGCAGCGGTAAAAAAGTATTCTTTTCACTCGACACTCCATCACCCGGTGAACTGGGATTGGTTGAAAACCTTCTGATAGATCGAGCTTTTGTTTCGGATCAACAAGAAGCTTCTGTTATCGCTGAATTACTTGATGTCCATCCCAGCGCGCCACATAGCGTGTCCAATGCTTTGGCGGCTGCTGGTTTGGCACGTGCGCTAGGAGTGCCACACGAAGTGATTCAACGAGGCATCAAGAACTTCCGACCAGGACGTCATCGAATTGAAATGATTGCCAATGTTGCTGGAGTAAGTTGGATTGATGATTCTAAAGCAACCAATCCTCACGCGGCTGCTGCTTCACTAGCTTCGCAGTTATCTGTGATTTGGATAGCCGGTGGTCTAGCTAAAGGCGCTTCAATGCAATCGCTTGTCGCTCGCACCAAGGGGCGTCTAAAGGCGGCATTGTTAATCGGGACAGATCGCAACCTCATAGCCAATGAATTACGCAACCAAGCCCCCAATGTGCCTATTTATTTCGTTGATGAAGATTCGAGTGCATCACATTCCTTGATGGAAAATGTTGTCCTCCGGGCAAAAGATATTGCTGCCGCTGGTGATGCCGTGATGTTGGCACCAGCATGTGCCTCAATGGATCAATTTGTAGATTATTCCGATCGTGGAGACCAGTTCTCTGCAGCCGTACAAAAGTTAGTGGTAGGTGCATGAAACAGCAGAGTTTCCTTTCTAAACCTTTGAGTGCCTATTATTTGCTCATTGGCACTACAGCCGCACTATCGGCATTGGGTCTAGTCATGGTTTTGTCAGCATCCTCAATTCATTCTTTAGAAGTTAACGGAACGTCCTACTCGATAGTCCTAAAACAATTCATTTCTATTGTTATTGCAGTCCCTTTGGGCTATTTGGCAGCGCATCTTCCGATGGAGAGATGGCGTTGGTTAGGAAAATTTTCGTTACTGGGGTCCGTAGCAATTTTATTGTTGACACAGATTCCAGGAATCGGACAGTCTGTAAATGGCAACCGAAATTGGTTGGGATTCGGCCCAGTAGTAATTCAACCCAGTGAATTTGCGAAATTCTTTATGATTTTGTGGGCCGGCTACATGCTTTCCAAGCGCGAGCATACGGGGCACACGAGGACCAATGTTCTCACTCTATTAGTACCAGGGTTTGTGGCAGTCATGATCTTGATTATGAAAGGTCGCGATTTAGGAACTACAGCAGTCTTTGGTGCAATTTTAATTGGTCTACTTTTCGTTTCCGGAATAGCTCTTAGGGCATTTGGTGCAACTTCGATTGTGTTGCTTTCATTAGTGGTTACAGCAATTGTTACCGTACCCAATCGCATGAGGAGAATTCTTGTTGTCTTCAATCCGTTTGCTCCTGAATATTACAAATTAGCCGGATGGCAACCGGCTCACAGCATCATGGGTTTGGCATCTGGAGGTTTGTTCGGTGTCGGACTCGGTGCTAGCCGACAAAAATGGGGAAATCTCGCAGAAGCACATACAGATTTTATTTTTGCTGTCATTGGAGAAGAACTAGGTTTGCTAGGAACCCTGTGCGTTCTTCTTTTATTAGCTGCGTTGATCTATTCCGTTTTTAAAATCGCGCTAAGAGCAACCGATCCTATGGTTCGCTACACATGTGCTGGAATCGGATTATGGATTGCTATACAAACAATCCTCAACATTGGATCTGCGACAAGCGTGCTACCGGTGGTTGGAGTCACTCTGCCTCTGGTCTCCTATGGTGGCTCATCTCTCATCGCTCTATATATCGGATTAGGTTTTGTCTTGGGCTCTGCTTTGCGTGATCCTGCCATTGCTCCGGCACTTAAACGAGCCCGACGATGAGAACTATCGCATTCGCAGGAGGCGGCACAGCTGGACATATTGAACCTGCGCTGGCAGTGGCCAGGCAATGGGGCGCACAGCACAAGCAGGATCACATGATTTTTATAGGAACATCTAGCGGTTTGGAGAATTCACTCGTTCCTGCCGCCGGGTTTGAATTACGTCTTATCTCCAAAGTTTATGTCCCGCGCCAAATCTCACTCACGTGGATTCTTTTACCTGCGCGATTGATCATCTCGGTTATGCAAGCTCGCCGTGCTCTTCAAGGAGTTGACCTCTTGATTGGCTTTGGAGGTTACGTCTCCGGGCCTGCTTATCTTGCGGCTTGGACTCGTCGTATTCCCATTGTTATTCATGATGCTAATGCTCGAATTGGTTGGGCAAATAGGATGGGCAGTGTTTTCACATCCTATTTAGCGGTTGCTCACGCGATACCTCGAGGAAAATTTTCCAAAGCGCGATTGACGGGATTGCCTCTTCGAAGTGATGTGCAGGTTGCTGCCACAGATGCAGCAAGTGATTGGGCCGGTGCGCGAAACAAAGCCCGGCGGGGGATGGGTTGGGAGGCTGATGCGCCAACCTTATTAATCCTCGGGGGCTCGCAAGGGTCGGCGCGCATTAATGCCACCATTGCACAAGCGCTCCCTACTTTACTTTCTATGGGTGTGCAGATGCTTCACTCAGTTGGCGCAAAGAATGCTTTGCCGCCAAGTACCCGAACATACAAAGCAGTGCCCTACATTGATCAGATGGCGCAGGCGTATTTAGGTGCAGATGTAATCCTGGCCCGAAGTGGTGCGGTTACTTGTGCCGAAGTTGGTGCATTGGGGAAACTGGCACTTTTCATCCCACTATCAATCGGTAATGGTGAGCAATTTAGAAACGCCGATAACCTGGTTGAGCAAGGTCGGGCAGTAGTACTTGCTGAAGAGAAATTTACATCGGAATGGCTCATTAGCCATCTACCGCAACTTTTACTTCAATCATCGGCAAATCCAGTAGCTGGATCAAAAGGTGATCTTAACGCCGCTAAGAATATTGTGGGACTCATGGAAATGGCTCTCGGTGGAGAAAACTCATGAGTTACTCAATTGAGAATTTGATTGGCAAGCATGTGCATTTTGTCGGCGTAGGTGGGGCTGGAATGAGCGGCTTGGCACGCATCATGATTTCTCATGGCGTGAGAGTTTCCGGATCGGACGAAAAAGATTCTCAAGTTTTAAGTGGGCTGCGAGCGATAGGCGCTCATGTCACCGTGGGGCATAAAGCAGATAACGTTGATGGAGCGGACTTTTTGGTTTTCTCAACTGCGATCTCGCAAAAAAATCCAGAAATTGACAAAGCGCGGGAGCTAAATATCCCCCAACTTTCAAGAGCTCAAGCACTTGCCATCCTGATGTCTCAATCGCGCAGCGTGGCTGTGGCGGGAACTCATGGCAAAACCACAACAACTTCGATGTTGACCGTTGCCATTCAATCCTGTGGCGAGGATCCATCTTTTGCAATCGGCGGAACGTTAAGTACATCTGGTTCTAATGCTCATCGAGGAACGGGTGATTTTTTTATCGCTGAAGCCGATGAATCTGATGGATCATTCATTGAGTATCATCCCTTTGGCGCAATTATTACCAACGTTGAGCATGACCATGTAGATTATTTCAAAACTCCGGCAGAAGTCTTTGTCGCCTTTGACACCTTCATTACAACGATTTCCCGCGATGGCTTCCTGGTGTATTGCGCCGACGATAACGGAGCAGCTTCGGTTGCCAAAGACGTCTCTGGTTTGGCTACGTATTCCTATGGAACACATGAAAATTCTGATTTACGCATTGATCAGATCCTCCTCGAGCCAGGGGGATCTCATGCTCGTGCGTTATGGAAAGGCAAAAAAATCGGCACGATCAATTTATCGGTTCCCGGACATCACAATCTTCTCAATGCAGCCGCTGCCCTGGCTGCTGGGTTGGCTTTGGGGCTGCCAGCTTTATCTTTGCTCGAAGGGCTTGCAACATTTCGGGGGACTGGGCGACGCTTCGAACTCAAAGGACAAGTACATGGCATCCGAGTTATAGATGACTATGGGCATCATCCGACAGAAATATCCGCAACTTTAGAAACTGCCAAACGCTATGCAACAGATGGCCGCTTATTGGTAATTTTTCAACCTCATCGCTATTCCCGAACGCAAGCTTTTATTCCAAGTTTTGCAACAGCTCTAGACATAGCTGACAAAATTTGGGTGTTAGAAGTGTATGGCGCAAGTGAGCAACCGATTGCTGGAGTGAGCGCACATTCAATTGTTAACTTAATGAATAAAGGTACGTTCGAACCTAATTTTCTGGCTGCTACGGACGCGGTTGTTGCTTTTGCCCAGCCTGGAGATGTGATTATTACCTTAGGAGCTGGGGATGTGAGCTCACTTGCACCGATCATCGTAGATTCTTTGATCAAGAGATTTCCCGAATAGTGAGTAGCGCAAAATCCAGAGTGGTTGTTTCAGTTGTCATCGCAATATTTGCGGGAGCAGCATATCTTCTGGGTTGGTCTTCTTTTTTAAGTGTTAAATCCATACATATTATTGATGCTCCCTCTGCTGCTGCCCAGCAAGAAGTGGCAGGGATTTCTGGTTTACAGGTAGGTGAGAAATTAGCGCGCATTGAATCGCGAGTGATTCAGTCGAATCTATTGAAAATTGAGTGGGTGGATCACTCAAGTATTCAAAGAAACTGGTTTAACGGTTCCGTCGACATACGGCTATGGCCGCGTACGCCCATTGCCACCTACCAAAAAAAGTTTATCGATGCACAAGGGCACATTTTCACTCTCCCAAATGCAACCAGCTCTACGTTGCCTGCAATAACGGCCAAGGCACCTGCGGGAGTTGCTGTAGCGATCTCCTTACTTACGACAATGCCCCCTGATCTTCTAGGACAGATCCGATCGATAGATGTTGGATCCCTCACATCAGCCACTGTCTTGATTCAAGATTCGACTTTGCATCGCCAAGTCAAAGTTCTTTGGGGAGATGCCAGTGAAATGGCTCTTAAAATCCGTGTATATCAATCACTTATTACACTTCCGGAAAATAAGAAAATTTCTCTGATCGATCTCGTTGCACCACATGCTCCCATCGTTAAATAGAATTCAAATCTCAAAGATTTAACAATTCGTGTCGGTGTTTGCTTACCTTTCTTAATCGACATACCTTCGCCCCAGAGAAAAAGGGCACTGTAATTCTCAACTTGAGGGTTATGGTTCATGAGGAGGGTGCATCGTGGCTTCACCACAAAATTATTTGGCTGTCATCAAAGTTGTTGGCATTGGTGGCGGTGGAGTTAATGCAGTCAATCGCATGATTGATGTCGGACTCAAAGGTGTTGAGTTCATTGCAATTAACACTGATGCACAACATTTGCTCATGAGTGATGCTGACGTGAAGTTAGACATTGGTAGAAAAATAACTCGCGGACTAGGAGCAGGTGCTTCACCAGAACGCGGACGTGAAGCATGTCTTGATCATGTAGATGAAATCGAAGAAGTTTTGCGTGGTGCCGATATGGTTTTCGTAACTGCCGGCGAAGGTGGCGGAACCGGAACCGGTGGAGCACCAATCGTTGCAAGAATTGCTCGCGAACTTGGTGCATTGACCATTGGCGTTGTTACTCGTCCATTTGCATTTGAAGGAAAAATTCGTACACAGCAAGCCGATATTGGAATCGAAGAATTGCGTGCAGAGGTAGACACTTTAATTGTCATTCCAAATGATCGCCTACTCGCTATCTCTGATCGCAATATCACCGCTGTCGATGCATTCAAGAGCGCAGATCAAGTTTTGCTTTCTGGTGTTCAAGGTATCACCGAAATCATCACTCAACCTGGCTTGATCAATTTAGATTTTGCAGATGTAAAGAGCGTCATGACCGATGCTGGATCTGCATTAATGGGAATCGGTTCTGCTCGCGGCGAGAACCGAGCTTTGCGTGCCGCAGAACTAGCGATTTCTAGTCCGCTACTAGAGGCTTCAATCGATGGCGCGATGGGTGTTTTGCTATCGGTAGCTGGAGGATCTGATCTAGGTTTATTTGAAATCAATGAAGCGTGCGAACTTGTGCAAGCCGCGGCCCACCCGAACGCTAACTTGATTTTTGGTACGACAATTGATGATGCCCTAGGAGATGAAGTACGCATCACGGTTATAGCCGCTGGCTTTGAAGGTGGCACCCCTAAAAAAGTTTCCATGCCGGTGATTGATGTCGCAACTCTGGGCGGCCATGCTGATCCAATTCCTAGCAATGATCCACTCGCTGTGGCTTTACAGTTACCTGACGAAAACTCTCGTCGTGCTCGTGTGACTTTTGAAGAACTAGTCGCAGAGGATGAGATCGACGTTCCTGATTTCATGAAGTAATTGCTTTGGTCGCAACGTTCTTTACAGATCGCAGCGGCGGGGTAAGCCAAGGACCATATGCGAGCTTGAATCTTGCTCGTCATGTTGGCGATCTCAAGGAAGATGTCACTTCTAATCGGGCTTTGGCTAGTAAAGAATTCGGGAATCTTGCCTTCATGAATCAAGTTCATGGGGATCAAGTGGTGGTTGTTGATTCGGTTTCTGCCTACGAACCGACAGCTGATGCGTTGGTGTCGGCGCAACCCGGGGTTTCCTTGGCAGTGTTAGTCGCAGATTGCATTCCTTTGCTGCTCTGGTCAGATGAGGTGATTGCAGCGGTACATGTAGGACGACGGGGTTTGTGTTCTGATATTGCGCTTCGAACGTTAGAGGTTATGCGAGCTCTTGGAGCCCAGGAAATTCGCGGTGCGATGGGGCCATCAATCTGCGGTAAATGTTATGAAGTCGGTGAGGATGTATATCAACAGGTAGTTGCTGATTACCCTGCGGCTGCCTCGCTCACTTCTCGCTCTAGTAAAGGATTGGATTTGGCTAAGGCTTTGAAGACACAACTTTTTGATTTAGGGGTTTCGACTACATCTTCATCGCGGTGTACCGCAGAGGATGCATCACTTTTTTCCTATCGCCGTGATGGTGTTACTGGTCGCCAAGCAGGAATTATTTCTTTATGACCAATCGCCGAGAACACATTGCATCCTCACTTGCGGAGGTAGAGAGCAAAATTGGCGCTGCGGTGAAAGCCTCACACCGAAGCCGTGAAAGTGTGGTTTTGATTGCTGTTACTAAAACCTATCCAGCCAGCGATGTGGAGATATTGCGAGATCTAGGCGTTACTGATTTTGGCGAAAATCGAGATAGTGAAGGATCAGAAAAATCATCGCTCGTACAAGGTAGGTGGCACTTTCAAGGCCAACTTCAAAGTAACAAGATTGCCTCCATCACCGGTTGGGCTGATGTTATTCATTCCCTTGATACTTCTAAACATGTAGATCGTTTGGATAAATCGGTGCCAGAAGGCAAAAAACTTTCGGTTTTTTTACAAGTTGGACTGGATCAATCCCCAGGCCGTGGGGGCATAGAGCCAAGTGAACTCCTAGGTCTTGCTGATCAGGTGGAGGTTTGTGAGCATTTGGAATTGATGGGGCTGATGGCCGTTGCCCCTCTGGGTGAAAACCCAGAAAGTGCATTTGCGCGATTAGCAGTGATCCATACTTCTTTTTTGGCCCATCATCCGCAAGCAACCGCTCTGTCTGCAGGGATGAGTGGGGACTTTGAGATTGCAATTGCCTATGGGGCGACACACATTCGGGTGGGTAGCTCAATCCTCGGTTCTCGTATAAGCCCACTGTAAAATTCCCGCATGGCTAATGCATTGAGAAAAGTAGCGAACTACCTCGGTCTCATGGACGATGTCGAAATGGACAATCCTCAACATGTCGAGAACGTTCCTGTTGCCCGCGTCCCCGATGTCAAAATCCGCACACGTGAGGCGCGTTCAACTGCGCTCTCGCTTGCTCCGCAATTGGATATGCCGGTACTAGATCGCATCGTCACATTACATCCTCGTTTTTATAACGAAGCTCGAACTATTGGTGAGCATTATCGCTTAGGTAATCCGGTCATCATGAACTTGAGTGACATGGAAGAAGGCGAACGCAAACGTCTTGTCGATTTTGCAAGTGGTTTGGTTTTCGGTCATAACGGCACCATCGAGCGCGTTACTTCAAAAGTTTTTCTGCTTTCACCCGCCAATGTGCGCGTGAGTAATGAAGACAAGAACGCAGCAGCTGAAGCAAGTCTTTTTAACCAAAGCTGATCTCAGATGCGCGTAGGCGGCATCATCGTTCTGATCCTGCAATTATTTCTTTTTGCTCTTTTAGGTCGATTGATTTTTGATTACATTCGCATGTTTTCGCAATCCTGGCGCCCGCGTGGAATCGTTCTTTATGTTGCTGAAACCATTTATGCAATTACTGATAAACCCACAGCTCTAGTACGACGCTTTATTCCACCACTCCGACTAGGCGCTGTGAGTTTGGATCTTTCATTTCTCGTACTCTTTTTTGCAGTTCAAATTGCAATGTCATTTGCGGCCAGACTCTAAACTTTTACGCCTTTGTGATTTTTGAGCGCAGCCCTAATTCATTCTCACCAAGTGCCAGAGTTGTATCCAAGGTAATTGCTGTGGCCAGCACTTCACGTGCAATTTCCTGAGCTCCCTGGGAGATTGCCTGGACCACCGAAGGGTGAGCATTCCAGAGCACGATAATACGATCACTGATTTCAAAACCTTCACTCTTGCGCATTTCCTGTAAGAAGCGGATAACTTCGCGCACTTGTCCGGCTGCAATCAAACTTGGAGTAAGAGCAAGATCTAGTGCCACGCTTTCCGCTTCGTGGCTGGCAACCATCCAACCGGATTTAGGTTGTTCTGTGATCACCAAGTCATCGATATCAATATCGTAGGAAACTCCTGCATTTATTACGGTGGCGTTTGTCTGACTACGCAACTGTGCCACAAGGCTCCGGGCCGGTGCTTGTGCAATGGCTTTAGCGACAGCTTGCACTTGAGCACCATATTTAATTCCGAGAGTCCGGAAATTAGCTTTGATCGACACATCGACAAGGTCGCCATCTGCGGTAGCAATATCTTGGAGCTCAAGAACATTGAGTTCATCAGCGATTTGCTCTTTCATGGCCTCAGGAATTTGCGCCCAACCCGAAGCGGCGACAAGTGCTCGTTGCAGTGGTTGTCGAATTTTTACACCGGATTCAGCTCTTGCCGCACGACCAAGTTCAACGATACGTCGAGTTTGTGCAACTTGCGCAGATAACGTGGCGTCAATTGCGCTGACATCGGCAACGGGAAAATCTGCGAGGTGAACAGATTGTGAGCTAGAAGGCTCAACCGGCAAAATTAATTCTTGCCAAACGTGCTCGGTAATAAATGGAACCATAGGGGCCATCAAAAGTGTCAAGGTACGCAGGCATTCGTGCAAGGTGGCTAGAGCATCGGGTTGTCCATCCCAAAAACGACGGCGAGATCTACGTACATACCAATTCGAGAGGTCGTCGATGAATACTGCCAAAGCTTTACCGGCTCGTTGAGAATCAAAATCTGAGAGCGCGGCATCAACTTCGATGATCAGGGCTTGTAAGTCTGAATTAATCCAGCGATCCATAAGTGGTCGCTGCGAAATCCTTGGAGCTTGGGATAAGTCAAAATTAGATGCTTTGGCATATAAAGCAAGAAAAGAGACGGTGTTCCAGTAAGTTAAAAGTGTTTTGCGAACGACATCATTAATTGCGTCGTGGCCGACTCGGCGAGCTGCCCAAGGTGAGCCGGCAGCAAGCATGTACCAACGCACGGCATCTGCACCGTGTTGGTCCATTAAGGCGATCGGCTCGAGTGTATTGCCGAGATGTTTGCTCATCTTGCGACCGTCTTTATCCAGAATATGGCCTAAGCACAGAACAGACTTGTAAGAACTCTTATCAAATACCAATGTTCCGATTGTCATCAATGTGTAGAACCACCCACGTGTTTGGTCAATCGCTTCTGCAATGAAATCCGCAGGGTAGGCAGTTTTGAATTTTTCCACTGAACCTGCCTTATGTGGGTACCCCCATTGAGCAAAGGGCATTGCACCTGAGTCATACCAGCAGTCGATCACTTCACTTACTCGAGTCATCGGGGATGAGCATTGTGAGCACGACCACGTGATGTCATCAACAAAAGGACGGTGTGGGTCCAAGGCAGATAGCTCTGAACCAGAATATTCGCCCAGTTCCTTCAAAGAACCTACGCAAATGTCATGCCCATTTTCGCATCTCCAGATTGGCAGCGGAGTTCCCCAGTAGCGATTACGAGACAGGGCCCAGTCGATATTGTTGCTCAGCCAATCGCCATAGCGCCCAGTTTTAATTGTTTCGGGATGCCAATCAGTTTTGGCATTTTCCCGGATCAATTCGTTTTTGATAGACGTGGTTCGGATGTACCAGGATGGTTGCGCGTAATACAGCAGAGCCGTATGGCATCGCCAGCAGTGTGGATACTGATGCTCATATGGCTGATGCTTATAGAGAGCACCAGATTTCTTCAATTCTTTGACGAGTAATTTATCGGCTTCTTTAAAGAACATTCCGCCAATTAATTCGACATCCGGCAAGAAAGTGCCATCGGGGGCGATGGGATTAACTACTGGTAGGCCATAACCGCGGCAAACAAGTAAATCATCGGCACCGAATGCGGGAGATTGATGGACCAAGCCAGTGCCATCTTCAGTGGTCACATAAGTAGCCAGCACGACAAAATGTGAATCTGGAATCTCTATGTAATCAAAGGGACGAGTATAAGTAGTGCGTTCAAGTTCTTTTCCTTGAATTTTGCGCAGAACTTTCGTCTCACCTTTTAAGAAACTAACAAGTGGCTCGGCGATGACCAGAACTTCCTTGCCATTTTCTGTGGTTTCCTCGACGACGAGATAGGTTACTTCGGGGTGAACAGCGATAGCTGTATTAGAAACTAGAGTCCATGGGGTAGTTGTCCAAACCAGAAGTGCGGCGCCCAATTCGGCAAGTGGCCCCGAAGTAATAGGAAAACGCACATAGACGGAGGGATCTATCACCGTTTCGTATCCTTGAGCAAGTTCGTGATCAGAAAGGCCAGTTCCACATCGTGGGCAATAAGGTGCGACGCGATGATCTTGGACAAGCAGGCCCTTATTCCAAATCTCTTTAAGACTCCACCACACGCTCTCTACATATTCAGGTGACATCGTCCAATATGCTTCGTCGAAATCGACCCAAAATCCCATACGGTGTGTCATCGCACTAAATGCACCAACGTGGCGCTGAACAGATTCTCGACATTTATCGTTGAAAGCGCTTATTCCAAACTTTTCGATATCGCCTTTTCCGCTAAATCCCAACTCTTTTTCAACAGCAATTTCCACTGGAAGTCCGTGGCAATCCCAACCAGCCTTGCGGACAACATACTTTCCCTTCATGGTCTGAAAACGAGGAAAGACATCCTTAAATACTCGAGCTTCGATGTGGTGGGTACCGGGTGCACCGTTGGCAGTGGGTGGCCCCTCAAAAAAAGTCCACGCGCTCTGGCCTGAACGAGATTGCAAGCTCTTATGGAAAATGGAGTTTTCTTCCCAAAAAGTGAGTATTTGGTGCTCCATTGAGGGCAGATCCACCTGAGGTGAAATTGCGCGATAGGTACTCGGATTGCTACTCATTGGGCCAACTCTATTCCATCGTGGCGAGAGTGGCATTTAGCGCAATAAGAGCATAAGGTGCGCGCCGTGCCTGCAAAATCCAAGAAAACTGCAAAAAAGGTAGCCAAGAAGGCGCCCGCAAAGAAGCCTGCCAGCAAAGTGCCAGCAAAAAAAGCAGCGAAGAAAATCGTTAAAAAAGCTGCCGTAAAGAAGGTTGCTAAAAAAGCACCTGTCAAGAAAGTTGCCAAGAAAGCACCTGCGAAAAAAGCACCTGCTAAGAAGGCAGCAGTTAAAAAAGCGCCGGGACGTCCATTTCCTTCAAAGGTGGCACCTGTTGCCGCAGTGACATCTAGTGCTGTGGCTGCTCCTATCGTTGAAGAGCGTCGATTGGTGATGCCACCACCACCGCGTCCAGCAAAGACTGGCAAAAAGAATCCACCATTAAAGCCGATCAAACTTGCACCTACTCCTGTTGTGGTTTCTGAAAATGAAGCTCCATGGAGTGCGGCAGAACTTAAAGCGATGCGGGTTGAGATTTCAAAAGAACTCGTTCGCTTGAATTTAGAGCTTCTAGAAGTGGAAAAAGAGATGGACGAACTTATTCGCGAATCTGGTGAAGGTGCAGGCGATGATCAAGCAGATGCCGGAACCAAGACTTTTGAACGCGAACACGAAATGTCTCTTGTGATAAATGCTCGTGACATGGTCCTTCAAACTGAGCGTGCTCTTGAACGAATCGATGAGAAAACGTACGGAAATTGTGAAGAATGTGGAAATTCCATTGGGAAAGCGCGTCTGCAAGTATTTCCTCGCGCAACCTTATGCATGCTCTGCAAACAAAAGGAAGAACGGCGCTAATTTTGCGCCGCAAAGGGCCGATCTGGTTTAGCCTGCTTTTGGCTGCATGGATTATTTGGGGCATTGATGTTGCTACCAAAACCTGGGCCCTATCTAACCTTGAAGGCCGCCCGAACAAAAAAATTCTAGGGAGCTTTCTACAATTTACTTTTACGAGAAATTCTGGCGCGGCATTTAGTTTTGCTACGAGTGGGACAATCTTTTTGACCACGTTTGCCCTTCTAGTAGCAATTTTGATTGGGGTTTGGGCGAGAAAAATTACTTCTCGTCCTTGGGCGGTAGTTCTGGGGCTGGTGCTCGGTGGAACTCTGGGAAACCTTACTGACCGCATATTTAGAGGCACTGGAGGAGCTTTTCAAGGAGAAGTCATCGATTGGATCCAGATACCTCATTGGCCGATTTTTAATGTTGCAGATTCGGCTATTGTGATTGCAGCAGGTATTGCATTGATCCTTTCATTTGCAAATATCCCACCGATAGCTCCGAAAATTAAGGAAGACCATGACTCGTGAACTACGCACTCTGATAGTTCCTGAAGGCGTGGCTGGCGAACGTGTTGATAGCGCACTTACTCGCGTGCTCGGACTATCCCGTACGGCAATTGTCCGACTCTTAGACGATGGCGAAATTCGCTCTGGTGGAGTCGTGATGCAAAAATCTGAAAAAGTAGTTGCTGATCAGATGATTGAAATTCTTATGCCTGATACCGCGATTCGCGAAGCCGTTCCACTGACTCCACTTGAAGGCCTCACCATCGTTTACGATGATGATCACATCGTCGTTATTGATAAACCCGTCGGTTGTGCCGCGCACCCGAGTCCTGGCTGGACTGGCCCTACTGTTATTGGCGCCCTAGCTGCTGCGGGTTATTCAATTTCAACAAGCGGTTCAGCAGAACGAGCTGGGATCGTCCATCGATTAGATGTTGGTACTAGCGGTCTCATGATTGTTGCTAAAACTGATTCCGCATATACAGTGCTCAAGGATGCCTTCAGAAATCGAGAAGTAGAAAAGATTTACCATGCACTGGTGCAAGGACATATGGATCCAACGACTGGCACCATCGATGCACCTATTGATCGTCACCCTAAAGAGGATTACCGTTTTGCAGTAGTTGCAGATGGCAAAACAAGCATTACTCATTACGAAGTGATCGAGTTTTATCGTGCGGTTTCGTTGGTGCAAGTGGAGTTAGAAACTGGCCGCACCCATCAAATCCGAGTCCACTTTTCAGCTTTGCGTCATCCGCTGGTGGGAGATATGACTTACGGGGCAGACCCTACGCTGGCAGCGCGCTTAGAGATCTCGCGGCCATGGTTGCACGCACTAGAACTACGTTTTGCTCATCCCATTACCCAAGAGCGCCTCGATTTGCGCGCCCCCTATCCGGCAGACCTCGTTCGAGCGTTGGCGTTGCTTGACTCCTCAGTCCTGCCTTAAGGGCTAGTCTCACCAATCGTGGCCTCATTCGTTCATTTACATGTGCACACCGAGTATTCGATGCTCGATGGCGCTGCTCGTATTGGAGACCTGACTGCAGAAGTAGCGCGTCAACAGATGCCTGCGATCGCCATGACCGATCACGGAAATGTTTTTGGTGCTTTTGATTTTTATAAACAATCCAAAAAGGCTGGCGTTAAACCAATCATTGGAATTGAAGCCTATGTTGCGCCCGAGTCTCGCTTTGATAAAAAGCGTGTGAAGTGGGCCGAAGGTGGAGATGATGATGTCTCTGGTGGTGGCGCATATACACATATGACTTTGCTTGCTGAAAACAATGTGGGACTTGGAAATCTTTTCAGACTCTCATCGCTCGCTTCATTGGAAGGCTACTACTACAAACCTCGCATGGATCGTGAGCTCCTGGCAAAGTATTCACAGGGGATCATTGCAACAACAGGGTGTCCGGGTGGAGAAGTACAAACTCGATTGCGCATGGGCGCTTATAAAGAGGCCATACGCGCAGCTAGTGAACTTCGAGATATTTTTGGTCCAGAAAATTTCTTCTTGGAAATTATGGACCATGGCATTGAGATTGAATCTCGAGTGAAAGCAGATTTGATCAAGTTAGGCAAAGAACTTAATCTTCCTTTGTTGGCCACCAACGACTTGCATTACACATTCAAAGAAGATGCCACAGCTCATGAAGCTTTGCTATGCGTGCAATCTGGCTCAACCCTTGCCGATCCCAAGCGATTTAAATTTGATAATCACGAGTTCTATCTCAAAACGCCAGCAGAGATGCGAGAGATATTCAAAGAGATTCCAGAAAGTTGCGATAACACCCTGCTCATCGCAGAACGCTGCGACGTGACTATGCGCGAGGGCGAAAATCTATTACCAAAATTTGAAGTTCCAAATGGGGAAACCGAAGACTCTTGGCTAAGGAAAGAAAGCGCGCGTGGCCTGACCGAACGCATGCAGGGAGCAATACCGCAGCAACATTTAGAGCGCATGAATTATGAACTCGACGTCATGATCAAGATGGGTTTTCCTGGGTACTTTCTTGTTGTGGCAGACCTTGTCGCGCATGCTAAACGTGAAGGCATACGCGTTGGACCTGGCCGCGGATCTGCTGCGGGCTCACTCGTTTCCTACGCGCTAGGAATAACAGCTTTAGACCCCATTGAGCATGGCCTTTTGTTTGAGCGATTCCTCAACCCAGAGCGTATTTCTATGCCAGATATCGATTTGGACTTTGATGAACGTCGACGCAGCGAAATGATTCGATATGCCACACATAAATATGGTGAGGATCGTGTTGCTCAAATCATTACTTACGGCACCATTAAATCGAAGCAATCAATCAAGGATTCCACTCGCGTTCTTGGTTACCCGTATGCAATTGGGGATAAGTTAACTAAGGCTCTCCCTCCGACAATTATGGGCAAAGACATTTCTTTGGCCGGAGTATTTGATAAGAGTAATGAACGATATGAAGAAGCGAGCGAATTCAGAGCTCTCTATGAAACGGACCCAGATTCCAAGCGAGTAGTTGACACTGCCCGCGGTCTAGAAGGACTCAAACGGCAATGGGGCGTACATGCCGCTGGTGTCATTCTCTCTCGCGAACCACTTTTGGATGTTATTCCGATCCATCGACGAGAAGCAGACGGGGCAATCATCACCCAATTTGATATGGGTGCATGCGAGGCAACCGGCCTTTTAAAGATGGACTTTTTAGGGCTTCGTAATTTATCGGTTCTCGATGACTGCTTGCTTAATATCAAAGCCAATCGTAATGAAGACGTGGTTTTGGAAACGCTCACTTTGGATGATGTAAAAACTTTCGAACTTCTTTCTCGAGGTGACACTTTGGGTGTATTTCAACTCGATGGTGGCCCCATGCGCGCGCTACTTCGGTCGATGGCCCCAGATTCCTTCGCTGATATTTCTGCAGTCATTGCTTTGTATCGCCCAGGCCCAATGGGCGAGAACGCACACAATAACTATGCCGATCGCAAGAACGGTCGTAAACCGGTTGAACCGATACATCGTGAATTATCTCAACCCCTGCAAGAAATTTTGGGGGATACCTACGGGTTAATTGTGTATCAAGAGCAGGTAATGGCGATTGCCCAGAAAGTTGCTGGTTTTTCTCTTGGCCGCGCAGATTTATTACGAAAAGCTATGGGCAAAAAAGATCGCGACATCTTGGATAAAGAGTATGTGCATTTTGAAGCAGGAATGAAGGAGAACGGTTTTGGAGATGCAGCGATAGCAGAACTCTGGAAAACGCTCATCCCATTCTCTGACTACGCATTCAACCGAGCACATAGTGCGGGCTATGGAGTAGTTTCGTATTGGACGGGATATTTGAAGGCCAATTACCCCACTGAATATATGGCAGCACTTTTGACCAGCGTGCGAGATGATAAAGATAAATCCGCCCTTTATCTGAGTGAGTGTCGACGAATGGGAATTCGCGTCCTACCGCCAGATGTGAATGAATCTGATGCCGAGTACACGCCACGTGGTGTGGATATTCGCTTTGGTCTGGCAGCGATTCGCAATGTAGGCGAAGGAGTCGTGGCATCGATAAAAAGTTCGAGAGCGACAAAAACTCGGTTTACTTCATTCGGTGACTTCCTAGCCAAAGTAGATGTTCAAGTGTGTAATAAAAAGACCATTGAGTCGCTGATCAAAGCAGGAGCATTTGATTCCTTTGAAGTTTCCCGCAAAGGTTTGATGGCTATTTACTTAGAAGCAATTGATTCGGTCATCGAAACTAAACGCGCAGAAGCTATCGGCCAATTTGATCTCTTTGGTGGGGTTGCAGAATCCCAAGTTGCTGGATTAGATCTGGAAATTCCTTCCGGTGAGTGGGATAAGACCACACTCCTGAGCTATGAGCGTGAAATGTTAGGACTCTATGTTTCTGATCATCCCTTGTTGGGCATTGAACATGTTTTGAAAGCTGCGACAGATATGACAATCAGCGAACTGCTCGATGATGGATCTGCCATGGATCAGATGGTGACGATTGCTGGTCTTGTCACAGGGATACAAAGAAAAGTAACTCGTCAAGGTGCCTCTTGGGCGATTGTTACGATTGAAGATCTCGGGGGAGCCATTGAGGCTCTCTTCTTTTCGAATACGTACACGCAATATGCGCTGACTTTAACTGAAGATCGTGTTGTTGTCGTGAGGGGAAGAGTAGATCGTCGTGAAGATAAAGTGCGCTTTACCGCACTTGAATTGACTATGCCCGATGTATCCCAAGGGCCGATAGGGCCCCTTGTCATTGCTTTGCCCGCCAACCAATGCACTCCGCCAGTTGTGGATCGCTTGAAGGAGATTTTTAGAACGCACCCTGGAAATCGAGAGGTGCATCTCAAAATTGATGATCTGGGAAAGATAACGATCATGAAATTAGAGAACCGCGTAACAGCTTCGCCTAGTTTGAGCGCAGATTTGAAATCGATCTTGGGCCCCTCTTGTTTAGTCTGAAGAGTTAATAACCCATTTAATGGGTAATCCAGGAAAAGCCCTCAACCTTTAGACTCTGAGCATGATTCGTGTGGTTGATTTTCGGGGTTCCTCTTTGGGTAAAGCTGCATATGCACGCGAACTACCTCGTGCCAGCTTAGATGTAGCGCAGGCTATGGAGGCGATCCAACCAATTCTCCAGCGAGTTAAAAATGGTACGCAAAATGAGCTCTTGGATTTGTGTCAAGAATTCGATGGAATACGCCCAAAGAATTTACGAGTCCCGTTGGATGCGATCAACACAGCGCTCTTAGAACTAGAGCCATCCATTCGGGAAGCACTTGAGATTTCAATTATGCGAATCCGCAAAGTTCACTCCGAGCAGGTCCGCGGCCAGAGGCAAACAACTGTGGTCGACGGGGGAGTAGTCAGCGAAAAATGGATACCAGTTGATCGCGTTGGTTTATATGTTCCTGGGGGCAAAGCTGTTTATCCCAGTAGCGTGATGATGAATGTAATCCCCGCTCAAATCGCACATGTTGCCAGCATCGCCGTTGCATCACCGCCACAAAAAGAATTTAACGGACTTCCACATCCCACGATATTAGCTGCGTGCGCGCTCCTGGGGATCGAGGAGGTGTATGCGATAGGTGGTGCTCAAGCAATTGCTCTCTTCGCATTTGGAATGGAGGGTCTTTGCCAGAAAGCTGACATGGTTACCGGGCCTGGGAATATTTATGTCGCTGCCGCCAAGCGTGCACTTCGCGGGGTGATTGGCATTGATTCAGAAGCTGGCCCAACAGAGATCGCGATACTTGCAGATGAAACAGCTATTGCATCCGAAGTTGCCGCCGATCTGATGAGTCAAGCAGAGCATGACACCATCGCTGCTGCGATTTTAGTTACGACATCTCCAGAATTGGCAACAGAAGTTGAACTCGAGTTAGAAGCGCGAGTCCCCAAAACTAAACATCATCAAAGAATCGCTACCGCTCTATCTGGTATTCAGTCGGCAATTGTTCTTGTGGATTCGATTGAACAAGGCCTAGATGTTGTTAATGCCTACGCTCCTGAACACCTCGAGATTCAAACACGCAATTCCAGATCCGATGCCCACAAAGTTCGCAACGCTGGAGCAATATTCATTGGTCGATTTTCGCCAGTGTCATTGGGCGATTACTCAGCGGGCTCCAACCATGTTCTGCCTACTGGAGGTTGTGCCTGTCATTCCAGTGGTTTATCAGTCCAAACATTCTTGCGTGGAGTTCATCTCATCGAGTATGACGAAAAAGCTTTTGCAGATATTGCGCAAACCGTAATTACCTTAGCCAATTCAGAAGATTTGCCAGCTCATGGGGAAGCGATGTCAGTTCGAGTGGTGAAGAAATGAGTTTCCCAACGTGGCTGCCATTACGTGAGAATCTGCAAGGGCTCTCACCGTATGGCGCACCTCAGATTGAAAATATGACGCAACTCAACACAAATGAAAATCCATATCCGCCTTCGCCGGCACTTATTGCAGCAATAACAGATCGTCTTTCTCAAGTTGCTCTCAGACTTAATCGTTACCCCGATCGTGATGCCAGCGAGCTTCGTACTGGATTAGCAGAATTCCTCAATGGATTATCTGGTAGCGCTCTTAACCTAGAAAACATCTGGGCGGCTAATGGGAGCAATGAAGTTATCCAATCGCTGTTCCTGGCTTTCGGGAGCAAGGGGGCTATTGGATTCACACCTTCGTATTCTATGCATCCAACAATTGCAAAAGTAACCGGTACCACGTGGACAGACGGATTGCGCGAAGAGGATTTCTCGATTGACATAGAGAAAGCACAGATACAGATCAAGAATGTTCGTCCATCATTAATTTTTGTAACTACGCCAAATAATCCCACCGGCACGTCAGCGAGATTCCAGGATTTAGTTGATCTAGCACAAGCCGCCGCTTTAGTCGGTGCACTCCTTGTTGTCGATGAAGCCTATGCTGAATTTTCGCAAGACCCCTCTGCACTCAAATTATTGAACCATCAGCCTCATGTAGTTGTTGTCAGAACAATGAGCAAGGCGTTTGCATTTGCTGGTGCACGCGTTGGTTATCTGGCTGCTCATCCCGAAGTTGTGAAGGCGATGCTGATTGTGCGATTGCCTTATCATTTGAGTGCAGTAACGCAAGCTATTGCATTGGTCGCGCTAGAGCACCGGGAAGAGTCACTTGCTACCGTAGCCATTCTCATCAAATCTCGAGAGGCGATGGTGGCAAGCTTGAAGGTTTTGGGAGTAGAGGTCGTTCCCAGCAGCGCCAATTTCTTGCTCTTTAAAGTCCCATCACCAAAAATCATCTGGCAATCACTCCTGGATCAAGGCGTGCTTATCCGTGATGTGGGATTATCAGACTATCTAAGAGTGAGCATCGGCAATGAAGCCGAAAACGAACGATTCATCGCAGCACTGAAACAATCTTTAGGGGGCGCCAAGTGAGAACATCACGAGTTGAACGAAAAACCAAGGAATCACATGTCATCGTCGAGCTGAATATTGACGGTGAAGGTGCTATCGACGTGTCTACCGGTGTCCCATTTTTTGATCACATGCTCGGTCAATTGGGAAAACACTCAGGGTTTAACTTGATGGTACGCACCACTGGGGATGTGGAAGTGGACTCCCACCACAGCGTTGAAGATACTTCGCTGGCATTTGGGCAAGCACTACGTGAAGCCCTTGGAGATAAAGTAGGGATTCGCAGATTTGGTGATGCGATGGTGCCTTTGGATGAAGTGTTGGTTCAAGCGGCAGTTGATCTTTCTGGCAGGCCATATTTAGTACATCGCCAACCTGAAATTGTTGAATTAATTGGGACGTTTGATACAACACTTGGCCGACATATTTGGGAATCCATCGTGGCTGAGGCGCACATCGCACTCCACGTTCGCGTTCTTGAAGGTCGCAATGCCCACCATGTTATGGAAGCCCAATTCAAGGCAGTGGCTCGCGCACTGCACGATGCTGTCCGCCTAGATAGCAATATTTCCGGAATTCCATCGACAAAGGGTGCTCTTTGATCGCAATTCTTGATTACGGATCTGGCAATCTTCGTTCGGCACAACGAGCTTTTGCTTCAACGGGTGAAGATGTCATCGTCACATCAGATCATCGAACTGCGGTTGAAGCGCAAGGTTTAGTTGTTCCTGGTGTCGGAGCATTTGCTTCGTGTATGCAGGGATTACTCACGATCAATGGCGATTCCATTATCCGTGAGCGGCTTGCTTTAGAACGTCCTACCTTAGGCATCTGCGTTGGCATGCAGATACTTTTTGAATCTGGAACAGAGTCATCACTTTCTTACCCTCACGGTGGTTTAGGGATAGGAATTTGGGCCGGCACAGTCAATCGTATGTTGGCACCAGTGCTACCGCACATGGGGTGGAACACCACGACCTCCTCTCACGGGTCAACTCTTTTTAAGGGAGTAGAGAATGAATCTTTCTACTTCGTTCACTCATACGCCGCAACAAGAAGTGCAGGACAGAAGCAGGCATGGAGTGATTACGATCAAAAATTTCTTGCCGCTGTCGAGGATGGCGCGATCTGTGCAACTCAGTTTCATCCAGAAAAGTCAGGCAAGGCAGGACTGAAATTAATTGAGAATTGGATTGGCTCATTATGAAGTCAGCAACTTTTGATCTGCTTCCTGCCGTGGATGTTAAAGATGGAAAGGCAGTTCGATTGGTACAAGGAGAACTTGCTCGGGAAAGTATCTACGGAAACCCACTTGAAGTTGCCCTAGAATTTCAAGCTTCTGGGGCTCAATGGATTCATTTAGTGGATTTGGATGCAGCTTTTGATCGTGGCAGTAATTCTGCTCTCTTGGCAGAAGTTGTCGGTAAATTAGATATAGATGTTGAACTCTCAGGTGGCATACGAAATCAAGATTCCCTGGAAAAGGCACTTGCAACTGGTTGTCGACGTGTCAATCTTGGTACAGCAGCACTTGAGGATCCCGAATGGACCGCTCAAGCAATATTGAAATTTGGTGATCGTATTGCCGTTGGTCTGGATGTTCGTGGTCACGTGTTGGCGGCGCGTGGATGGACTCAAGATGGAGGCGATCTATTTGAAACAATCACCCGATTAGATCGTGACGGATGTGCGAGATACGTACTTACCGATGTTTCCAGAGATGGAACGTTAACGGGCCCGAATCTAGATTTGCTCAAGCAAGTGTGTGCCGTTACTCAAGTGCCAGTGATTGCAAGCGGTGGTATCTCTTCACTTTCAGATATTGCAGACCTAGTTGCCCTGCGTGAGAGCGGGGTAGAAGGGGCAATAGTTGGTAAAGCGCTCTATGCCGGGGCATTTACCTTGGAGCAAGCTTTAGAACTTACACGCTGATGACTTTATCTATTCGCATTATTCCTTGTTTAGATGTCACCGACGGACGTGTTGTCAAAGGAATCAACTTTACTAATTTGCAAGATGCGGGAGATCCCGTGGAGTTGGCTGCTCTTTATGATTCCGAAGGAGCAGATGAGTTAACTTTCCTAGATATTTCGGCTAGTAGCTCAGATCGAGAGATCACCTTAGACATCGTCGGTAAGACCGCTGATAAAGTTTTTATACCTCTCACCGTGGGCGGCGGAATTCGTAGCGTGGAAGATGTAGATCGTTTATTGCGCGCAGGGGCAGATAAAGTTTCTATCAGCACTGCCGCTGTTGCTCGACCTGAACTAATTTCAGAGATCGCCGATAAATTTGGATCCCAAGTATTGGTTCTTTCTGTGGATGCTCGCCGAGCAAATACCGATTCCGGATTTGAAATCACAACTCATGGTGGACGCCAAAGCGCACGGATGGACATGGTGACTTGGGTGCAACGTGCATGCGCACTGGGAGTGGGGGAGATTCTTCTTAATTCGATGGATGCCGATGGAACGCGATCCGGATATGACATTGCCATGATTGCATCAGCGCGCGCAGTTGCAACTGTGCCGTTAATTGCCAGCGGCGGGGCGGGAAATCTAGAGGATTTCGAAGCAGCACTAGAAGCCGGAGCAGATGCCCTATTGGCGGCGAGCGTCTTTCACTTTGGCATCCATCGAATTGGTCAAGTCAAGAGCCATCTCAAGGCAGCCGGTTATCCCATTCGCGAGGCGAGTATTCAATAGGGCAGAATAAGCACATGGCCGCGATGGAAGTTCCTGCACATATCCGAGGTCTATTAAAAGATCCTGATGCACTCATTGCGGCAATTGCACAAGATGCGACTACTCACGAAGTATTAATGCTGGCGTGGATGAACCAAGAAGCACTTGCTATGACAATCGAAACCAGACGCGCAACGTACTGGAGCAGAAGCCGCCAAGAAATATGGGTCAAGGGCGAAATCTCTGGCCACACGCAAAGTGTTGAATCCATTTCACTCGATTGCGATGCAGATGCATTGCTCTTGCAAGTGCACCAAATTGGGGTGCCGTGCCATACCGGCGCCGCTACCTGTTTTCATCAACCCATCGAAGTTACTGTTCAATGAAACTCGAACAATTTCGCGAATACGCCAAGGAGTACAACGTAATTCCTGTTTCTCGCACCTTGCTCGCTGATAGCGAAACACCCCTTGGGATTTATCGCAAATTGGCACAGAATAAACCCGGAACATTTCTTCTTGAATCCGCCGAGCACGGAGGAGTTTGGTCACGCTATTCCTTTATTGGAGTACATAGCGAAGCAACGCTGACGGAGGAAAAAGGTCTCGCGGTTTGGGAGGGCACTGCTCCAGCAGGTGCCCCAAAGGCAATCCCAGTATTGGATGCCCTTCGGATCGCAGCCCAGCATTTACGCTCGCCAAATATTCCCGGCCTACCGCCATTGACTGGTGGACTTGTTGGTTACATGGGTTATGACTGCGTGCGAGGGCTAGAAAAGCTACCGAATCTTTCTAAGAAAGATCTTCCAATTCCAGATTTAGCTTTTATGTTAACCAGTGATTTAGCTGTGATGGATCACAGTGAAGGAACCATCACTTTGATCGCAAATGCAATCAATTGGGATGGAAGCGATGAACGTGTTGACAGTGCTTGGAATGCAACACAGGAACGACTTGACCGCATGCAAAAAGACTTGTTAGCGCCGTCTGATGCCGAGATTGCCGAGCTCTCGGTACGCACGCCTCCAGTGTTTAGCCGAAATGTTCAAGATGAGGAATATTGTGAGAAAGTACTGAAGATTAAAGAAGAAATCATTGCTGGAGAAGCTTTTCAAGTTGTGCTCTCCCAAAGGTTCTCCATTGATTGCACCGCGGATGCGTTGGATGTGTATCGCATGTTGCGTTTGCACAATCCAAGCCCCTACATGTTTATCTTGCGCTTACGTGATGGAGTAGATGTCGTTGGATCAAGTCCGGAAGCATTGGTAAAAGTAACTGGTCGAGAAGTCCTTATTCACCCGATCGCAGGTACTCGCAAACGCTCAGCCTCACCTGAAGAAGATCAGAGACTTGGCGAGGAACTTTTAGCCGATCCGAAAGAACGCGCTGAACATCTGATGTTGGTTGACCTTGGTCGCAACGACATAGGTCGAGTCTGCGCACCTGGCAGCGTTGAAGTAGTTGAATTTATGCACGTAGAACGTTATTCCCATGTCATGCATATTGTTTCAACGGTCACCGGAGAACTCGCATCCGACTCATCACCCGTTGATGCACTTTTTTCGGTCTTTCCAGCAGGCACATTATCTGGCGCACCTAAGCCTCGGGCGATGGAGATCATTGAAAAGTTTGAGCCTACTCGGCGTGGAATCTATGGCGGAGCAGTTGGCTATATAGATTTCACGGGCAACATAGATACCTGTATCGCGATTCGAACCGCAGTGATTTATCAAAATAGAGCTTACGTGCAAGCTGGTGCCGGAATCGTGGCAGATTCAGTACCAGAATCGGAAAATCAAGAGTGCATCAACAAAGCTGCGGCCGTTCTTGGTGCTATCAACTCTGCTAATTCATTGAAAACTCTGTGATGTTAAAGAACGCAACCATCTTCCTACTTGGATTGGGCGTAGCTTCCTATGGGATCTATCGAACCCTCAAACTTCCGTCTCGATACGAACGTTCTCATAATAAAGGCGCAAACCATGCACTCAGCACATGGAGTGCACTTGATCTAGGTATCGACCCGACAGAGTCAGAAAAATCATGAGCGTTCTCGATGAAATAATTGCAGGCGTTCGCGAGGATTTGGCGCAGCGAAGATTGCCGCTTGCTCAATTGCATGAACTAATGAGCACCGCGCCAAAAGTTTTGGATGCTCACACGGCTCTCCAAGGTGAGCAAGTACAAGTGATCGCTGAAGTAAAGCGCTCATCTCCGAGCAAGGGTGCGCTGGCACAGATCGAAGATCCCGCAGCGCTGGCCGGAAAATATGAGAGTGCTGGTGCTGCTGTAGTGAGTGTGCTTACTGAAAGACGTAAATTTGCAGGCTCACTTGCCGATCTAGATGCAGTGCGACAGGCAATTTCGATACCAATTTTGCGTAAAGATTTTATGGTTGATGAGTATCAATTTCTAGAAGCTCGCGCACATGGATCCGACCTTGTTCTTCTTATTGTTGCAGCACTCTCATCGAGTCAATTGAAAGATTATGCTGATCTCACTCAGGAATTAGGAATGAGTGCACTTATTGAAGTACATACTCATGATGAACTAGAGCGAGCACTTGAGATTTCCCCAAAACTTGTCGGCGTGAATTCGCGTAATCTGAAAACTTTGGAAGTTGATCCGCAAGCATTTTCAGATCTCATCCCTCGTATCCCAGCCGGCATTCTCAAGGTAGCTGAATCCGGGATTTCAACGCGCAAAGATGTGGAGTTCGCTCGAGAGTGCGGAGCCGATGCTATTTTGGTTGGAGAAGCTTTGGTGCGCGGAGGTGATGCCGCTCTCACAATGCGCACACTCTTAGGTCAAGGGTAGAGTTAAGCCATTATGAGCAGCTCAGAAACTCTCGGCCACTTCGGCCCTTTTGGTGGACGATTCGTTCCAGAGGCTCTCATTGGGGCGCTTGATGAATTAGAAGCAGCACATAATTCAGCACTGAAGGATCCAGTTTTTCAAAAAGAATTGGCGCATTTACACACGACGTACACCGGACGTCCAAGTATTTTGACCGAAGTCCCACGATTTGCTCAGCATGCAGGTGGTGCACGCATCCTTCTCAAGCGCGAAGATCTGAACCACACTGGCAGTCACAAAATCAACAACGTATTGGGACAAGCCTTACTGACAAAGCGTATGGGCAAAAAAAGAATTATCGCCGAAACTGGCGCGGGTCAACATGGAGTTGCTTCTGCAACTGCAGCCGCACTTTTTGGTCTTGAATGTGTTGTTTACATGGGCGAAGAAGATACCCGTCGTCAATCTCTTAACGTTGCTCGTATGAAATTACTTGGCGCGCAAGTTGTGCCAGTTACTGCTGGGTCTCGCACATTGAAAGATGCAATCAACGAAGCGATGCGTGACTGGGTCACCAACGTAGAGACAACACATTACCTGCTTGGAACAGTTGCAGGTCCGCACCCCTTTCCAACAATGGTCCGTGATTTTCATAAAATTATTGGAGAAGAAGCGCGCGCTCAAACTCTTGAATTAGTGGGTCGTTTGCCAGATGCGGTTTTGGCATGTATCGGTGGCGGATCAAATGCCATTGGAATTTTCCACGCATTTATTCCGGATAAGAATGTGCGACTCATCGGATTTGAAGCAGGTGGAGATGGCGTAGAAACTGGGCGCCACGCGGCAACCATTTCTGGTGGAACAATCGGAGTACTCCACGGAACACGTTCTTATGTTTTACAAGATTCCAATGGTCAAACAGTAGAGTCACATTCGATTTCGGCAGGATTAGATTACCCAGGGGTTGGACCAGAACACGCCTACCTCAATGACATTGGTCGCGCGGAGTATCGTCCAATTACGGATGCTCAAGCAATGGAAGCTTTTGCTTTGCTTTGCAAAACTGAAGGCATTATTCCTGCAATAGAAACTGCACATGCTTTAGCTGGCGCGATGATTGTCGGAAAGGAACTTGGCCCTGAGTCAGTTCTCTTAATCAACCTTTCTGGTCGCGGGGATAAAGATGTACAGACTGCTGCCGACTATTTTGAAATCCCATTATAAATGACTACTCAACTCGAGGATTTGTTCGTACAAACTAGAAGCGAAAATCGAGCTGCACTTATTGCATACATTCCCGCCGGCTTTCCATCGCAAGAGGGGTGCAAGAAAATTATTGCGGCTTTGGCTAAAGCTGGAGTAGATGCAGTAGAAATCGGATTCCCTTATAGCGACCCAGTGATGGATGGACCAACAATTCAAGAAGCTTCCGGAATTTCTTTAGCAAATGGCACGGGGGCTGCAGAAGTATTTTCAGCGTTGAAATCCGCACACGATGTTGGTTTGCCGGCTTTGGTAATGACTTACTGGAATCCAATTGAAGCTTACGGAGTAGATAACTTTGCACAAGAGATGGCTCGCAATGGTGGATCTGGTGTCATCACGCCAGATCTCACGATCGAGGAATCCGAAGGCTGGAAAAGTGCGACTGATGGCGCTGGTATCAATACTGTTTATGTCGTTGCACTTTCAACAAATGATGATCGATTAGCGCGTGTAACCGCCCGTTGTTCTGGGTTTGTATATGCAGCCAGTTTGATGGGAGTAACTGGGGCTAGAACCACTATGTCATCAGGTGCCGAAGATCTCGTTAGCAGAATTCGTACATGCTCTACCTTGCCTGTAGCAGTTGGCTTAGGTGTTTCAACTCGAGCACAAGCAAAAGAAGTTGCTGGGTATGCAGATGGGGTAATAGTGGGTTCTGCATTTATCAAAGTGATCCTCGAGGCCAAAACAGAAACTGACGCAATCGCTGCAGTGGATGTGCTTGCCCGCGAATTGGTAAAGGGAGTCAGGGAAGCGCGATGAAACGCTTTGCGCCCTGGTTAGGACTAGCGGTTCGCTTATTTCTGGGCGGAGTTTTAGGCTATGCCGGGTATCTCAAAGCATTTAATCCCAGCAAAGCAAAAATGGCAGTGCGGGCCTATGAAGCGCTTCCTGTACCGATGGCTAATCTTTTAGGGATTTTGTTGCCGTGGTGTGAAATCGGACTTGGAATAGTTCTGATACTTGGAGTTGCAGTTCGCTATGCCTCTTTTATCTCAGCAGCATTGATGTTGCTCTTTGTGATAGCCATTGCCCAAGCAGCACTTCGTGGGCTATCTATCGATTGCGGCTGCTTTGGCGGTGGAGGCCAAGTGGCACCCGGTAAAACCAAATATTTGCTAGAGATTGCCCGTGATACAGGGTTAATCGCACTTTCGCTCTATTTATTTCGATACCCTACGACTCGTTTCGCACTTGAGAAAGAAGGATTCTAATGGCTGCTCCAAAACCAGGCGGGGACAAGGTCACTCGAAACATTGTGATCGGCATGGTGGTCTTTGTTGTCGGAGTCGGAGTTGCATTCTCCATGGTCTCTAGTAAATCAAGTTCTACTGGAGTGATTCCAGCAGCTGTTTCAAAATCTGAAGGATACGGAATTGTTTTTAATGGCGATCTCAAAGATAAGCCTGTCGTAGATTTGTGGGAAGATTTTCAGTGTCCCGTGTGCGGTCAGTTTGAGGCACTCAATGGTGCTTATATGCAACAACTCATTACCGAAAAACGCGCAAAGGTAGTATTTCATATTCTCTCCTTTATCGGTCCTGAATCGATCTTGGCTGCAAATGCTGGTGCCTGTGCCGCTGATGAGAATCAATTCTTGAAATTCCATTCATATTTGTATGCCACTCAATCTAAAACCGAAAACTCCGGATTGTGGAGTACTCAAGGTCTCATAACGGCTGGGGCGGCTACTTCGTTAACATCAGATACATTCAATAGATGCGTGACGGGTACTAAATACGCCGCGTGGGTCAACAATGTGGCAGCCGATGGCGCTGCTAAGAACATCAACTCGACCCCGACTGTTTTTGTGAACGGTAAAGAAATTGACCGCAATACTCAATACTTCGATGCTGCTGCATTCAAGAAGGCAGTGGAGGGCTAAGGAGCCCTTGTCATGAATCGTTTTATTCCTACGCCTAGCATATCTTTGGTGAGCGTAGGTCCCTTTACGATTCATTTTTATGCTCTCTGCATTGTTGCGGGTATAGCGGTTGCTATTTGGACTGGAGACAAGCGTTATCGCGCTAGAGGCGGTTCTGCCAACGTTGTTGCTGATGTTTCTATAGTTGCAATCCCAGCTGGAATTATCGGTGGGCGCATTTACCACGTGATTACATCTCCAGATGATTATTTTGGCACGTATGGCCGACCTCTGGATGCATTCAAAGTATGGAATGGTGGATTAGGAATTTGGGGTGCAATTGCCCTCGGCACCCTGGCTGCTTGGTGGCAGCATGAGAGATTGAGAAAAAAAGGACGTGAAGGATTACTTTCTTTCGCTCATTTTGCTGATGCGCTTGCTCCTGGTGTTTTACTCGCTCAAGCCATTGGTCGATTTGGTAACTGGTTTAATGCAGAGCTTTTTGGCCGCCCGACAACGCTTCCTTGGGGTCTTGAAATTCCAATCTTCAATCGTCCTTTTGGCTACACCAAATTCGCAACATTTCATCCAACTTTTCTCTATGAGGCACTTTGGTGTGTCTTAGTGGCTTTTGTCTTGATCAAACTTGAGCGTAGATTCACAGCGGGACAGGGGTTCTTGTTTTATATCGCTGCGTACTGCTTTGGTCGATTCTTTTTTGAAAGCATCCGGATAGATACCGCACACGTAATCGCAGGATTGCGAGTGAATGAATGGATGAGTATTTTTGTAGCTGCTGCTTCGAGTTATTTCTTTCTACGCGTTGGCAAATCTACAATCGCGCCATCAAGTGAAGAATCGGGTACTCTCTAACTATGTCGCTAGAAGAGGTTTATCAAAGGAATCTAGCTCACCGAACCCATCGGGCCGGTTGGCTTCGCGCCGCTGTGCTAGGCGCCAATGATGGGCTCGTTTCCACCGCAAGTTTGATGATCGGTGTCGCTGCGGCTAATGCAAATGATTTTCTTATTACCGCAGGAATCGCTGGCATCGTGGCTGGAGCAATGTCGATGGCCGTTGGTGAATATGTTTCGGTACGTTCCCAAAATGATGTGGAAGAATCGGATCGTTTATTAGAGATTGAGCATTTAGCTCTTGATCCAGAAGGTGAACTTTTAGAACTGGTTCACATTTATATTGCTCGTGGCCTCACTCCAGAACTTGCTCAACAAGTAGCCGAAGCTATGCATGCCAAGGATCCGTTGGCGGCGCACTTGCGTGATGAACTTGGCCAACATCCGCACACTAAGGCTCGCCCCGTGCAGGCTGCAGTTGCATCTGCAGCAAGTTTCACACTTGGTGGTCTCATTCCCTTTGCAGGAGCTTTCGCCCCGACTTTAGGTGCTAAGGCGTGGAGCATTGTCGCTTTCACCGTCGTGGGCTTACTCGGCACTGGCATCATCAGCGCACGCACTGCAGGTTCTGAAGTATTGCGCCCTACTATTCGAGTTCTCATCGGAGGTTGCCTGGGCATGGCAATTACCGCTGGGATCGGAAGTTTGGTTCATCTCAGCGGAATCTAGTCACTCCTCATTTGCTCGTATTCTTGCTAGGATCACCTCGTAGATAAGTGCTAAATTTTAAAATTGCTTGTGGGCCACTGTTGTCCCGATCATCGTAATAGCGACAACAGGAGCAGGCTTCGTGTCACTGGTATCGAATTATCCTAAAGCGCAAGGTCTTTATGATCCTGCCTTTGAGCATGATGCTTGTGGCGTTGCCATGGTTGCAACTCTAAGAAAAGAAGCCACACATAACATTGTTGCAACTGCACTTACCGCTCTTCGCAATCTTGAGCATCGTGGCGCTTCGGGAGCTGAACCCGATAGTGGAGATGGAGCAGGAATTCTCATACGGCTTCCTGATGCCTTCTTTCGAGAAGTTCTACCTTTCGCATTGCCCTTACCTGGTGCATACGTTGCAGGTATTGCCTTCATTGGCGTGCAAGCGCAGGTGCGTTCTGCCATCGAGCTCTTAGCGCGCGAAGAGGGTTTAAAAGTTCTGGGATGGCGCGACTTGCCTGTCGAGAGTAAATCTTTGGGTAAAACTGCACTTTCCGTCATGCCACGATTTGAACAACTTTTTATGGAAGGGCTTAATGGCGAAGTCGGTATCGAATTAGACAGGCTTGCATTTTGCTTGCGTAAGAGAGCCGAGCATTCTTTGGAAATTTACTTCCCATCTCTTTCTTCACAAACAATTGTTTACAAAGGAATGCTCACTACCGGTCAGTTAGAAGAATTTTTTCCGGATTTATCAGATGAGCGAGTTGTTTCACCACTTGCTCTGGTTCATTCACGTTTTTCCACAAACACTTTCCCATCATGGCCCTTGGCGCATCCCTACCGATTCATCGCTCACAACGGTGAAATTAATACTGTCAAAGGAAACCGGAATTGGATGCGGGCGCGAGAGGCATTGCTTGCTAGTACATTGATACCTGGAGATATTTCCCGGATTTTTCCAATCGTGGATTCCCAAGGTAGTGATTCGGCCTCCTTTGATGAAGTACTTGAACTTCTTTATCTCGGCGGTAGATCTTTACCTCACTCCATTCTCATGATGATTCCTGAGGCATGGGAAAACCATAAATCAATGAGCCAGAAACGACGTGATTTTTACGCATTCCATTCATCACTCATGGAGCCATGGGATGGTCCGGCTTGTGTAACTTTCACCGATGGCAATCAAGTTGGTGCGGTTCTGGATCGCAACGGGTTACGACCTTCTCGATATTGGGTTACCGACGAAGGAATTGTTGTATTAGCAAGTGAAGTAGGCGTATTAGATATTGCTGCGAGCAAGATTGTGCGCAAGGGAAGATTGCAACCTGGAAAAATGTTCTTAGTTGATATTCAAGCTGGCCGCATTATTGAAGATGAAGATATTAAAGAAGAATTGGCGAATACGGCTCCCTACAGCGAGTGGTTACATGCTGGCAAAGTTCGACTTGTAGATCTTCCAGCCCGTGAACACATTGTTTACCCGCACTCATCGGTAGTGCGACGACAACGAGCTTTTGGCTACACAGAGGAAGAGCTACGAATTTTGATTACGCCGATGGCTCGAACAGGTGGAGAGCCGTTAGGTTCTATGGGAACAGATTCACCCATCGCGGCGATTTCCAACAAATCACGATTACTTTTTGATTATTTCTCACAGCTTTTTGCGCAGGTAACAAATCCACCCCTCGATGCAATTCGTGAAGAGTTGGTGACTTCACTTGGTGGCTCTATCGGTCCAGAGCACAATCTGTTAGATCCAGGTCCTGCATCATGCCGCCAAATTGATCTCGATTTCCCGGTGATTGATAATGATGAGCTAGCAAAGATCATTCACGTTAACGCAGATGGCAACCATCCAGGATTCCAAACACACATCGTGCGGGGGCTGTTTCCACTTTCGGGTGAAGGAATTGATTTAGCAAAGCGACTCGAGGAAATTCGCTCTGAGGTTTCCCGAGCAATCAAGGACGGCGCTCGACTCATTGTTTTATCCGATCGCGATGGGGATGCAGAAAATGCACCCATCCCTTCATTACTCCTAACAGCTGCAGTACATCACCATCTGATTCGCGAGAAGACGCGCACTAAAGTGGGATTAATTGTTGAAGCTGGTGACGTGCGAGAAGTTCATCACGTAGCCCTTCTTATTGGATACGGAGCAGCTGCAGTAAATCCTTACCTTGCGATGGAAAGTGCCGAAGATTTAGTGCTGCAAGGCGTTATCTCTGGAATCACTCCTGAAAAAGCGGTGCGAAATCTCATTAAATCTTTGGGCAAAGGAGTGCTTAAAGTGATGTCCAAAATGGGAATTTCAACGATTGCCTCCTATACCGGTGCTCAAGTATTTGAAGCGATCGGACTTTCTCAAGAAGTTGTCGATGAGTATTTCACCGGCACTACCTCTCGCCTCGGTGGTATTAATATTTCGGTGATCGCCGAGGAAGCAATAGCCCGTCATCATGTGGCATACCCGCCCGGTGGTGAAATTCCAGGTACCAAGCGTTTGCCGATTGGCGGGGAATATCAATGGCGCCGCGAGGGTGAACCGCATCTATTTGATCCAGAAACTGTCTTCACTTTGCAGCATTCCACACGCACGAAGAGGTTTGATATTTTCAAGCGCTATACCGAGCGTATTGACGATCAGAGTAAAGCGCTTATGACCTTGCGGGGACTATTTACTTTCAATGTAGAAGGTAGAGAGTCAATTTCTATTGATGAAGTGGAACCTATTTCCCAGATCGTTAAACGCTTCTCCACGGGTGCTATGTCTTATGGATCAATTTCCCAAGAAGCACATGAAACCATGGCCATTGCCATGAACCGTTTAGGTGGCAAATCCAACACGGGAGAAGGCGGCGAAGATCCAGATCGAAATACCGTGATGGAAAACGGAGACTCTAAACGTTCTGCAATCAAACAGGTAGCGAGTGGACGATTTGGAGTGACAAGTGAATATCTTGTTAACGCTGATGACATTCAAATAAAGATTGCCCAAGGGGCAAAGCCAGGAGAAGGAGGACAGCTCCCGGGAAACAAGGTTTATCCATGGATTGCAAAAGTTCGCTACTCAACACCTGGCGTTGGGCTCATTTCGCCACCTCCACATCACGATATATATTCCATTGAAGATTTGGCACAATTGATCCACGATCTTAAGAACGCAAATAAGAACGCACGCATACATGTGAAGTTAGTTGCTGAAGTAGGTGTCGGTACGGTGGCAGCAGGTGTGAGTAAGGCTCATGCTGATGTTGTTTTGATTTCTGGCCATGATGGTGGCACTGGAGCATCTCCGCTCACTTCCCTCAAGCACGCAGGTGCACCGTGGGAGTTAGGACTAGCTGAAACACAACAGACCTTGCTCCTGAATGGTCTACGAGATCGCATCGTTGTGCAGACTGATGGCCAGCTCAAGACTGGTCGAGATGTCATGATTGCAGCGCTTTTGGGTGCTGAGGAGTTTGGATTTGCTACTGCACCCTTAGTTGTTTCTGGCTGCGTAATGATGCGAGTGTGCCATTTAGATACGTGCCCAGTTGGTGTAGCCACTCAGAATCCAGAATTGCGCAAACGTTTTACTGGCAAGCCTGAGTTTGTGGAAACATTCTTTGAATACATTGCTCAGGAGGTGCGACAGTACCTGGCTGACCTAGGTTTACGTTCTATTGAAGAAGCCATCGGACACGTGGAGTATTTGAATACCGAAGCGGCGCGAGAACATTGGAAAACCAGCGGCTTAGACCTTGCCCCATTGCTCACACGCCCCGATGTTGCTAGTTCATTGCATCAAACACAACTTCAAGACCATGGCTTAAGTGGAGCCCTAGATAATGAATTGATTTCCTTGTCGCAATCAGCGCTGTTGCGAGGCGAGCATGTGAGAATAGATATACCAGTGCGCAATGTTAACCGCACAGTCGGAACGATGTTAGGCGCCGAAATTACGCGTCGCTTTGGTGGCAGTGGATTGCCAGATGACACCATTGTGATCACACTTCGCGGTTGCGCTGGTCAATCCTTAGGTGCTTTTATCCCTAGCGGATTGACGTTGCGACTTCATGGTGATTCCAATGATTATGTCGCCAAGGGAATTTCCGGAGGCAGGGTTGTATTGACACCGGATGAGAGCGCACATTTTGCCTCACACGAGAATGTAATTGCAGGCAATGTCATTGGTTATGGCGCTACATCTGGAGAAATTTTCATTCGTGGCGTGGTTGGAGAACGCTTCTGTGTGCGAAATTCGGGAGCGACAGCGGTGGTTGAAGGTATCGGAGATCATGGTTGTGAATACATGACAGGGGGAGTTGTAGTTGTTTTGGGTCAGACCGGTCGCAACTTCGCAGCAGGTATGTCAGGTGGCAGAGCTTTCGTTCTTGATTTAGATCCAGCTTCAGTAAACACAGAGATGGTTGATTTATTAGCAGTTCCAGAAAATCAAAAACAAGATCTACACGCACTCATTTCGCGCTTTGAAAGTGAGACTGGTTCACAGGTGGCACATCAACTTCTTGAGGATTGGGATAGTTCGCATTCAAGATTGACGATGGTAATGCCGCGAGATTATGCACGTGTCATGGCTGCCATGGAAAAAGCTAAGCGAGAAGGTTTGTCATCTGATCATTATGTAATGGAGGTCAGTCATGGGTGATCCCAAAGGATTCTTAACAACTCCACGTGTTCTTCCTGCGCGCAGGCCAGTTTCTGTGCGAATCATGGATTGGAAGGAAGTTTATGAGCCGCAGAGTTTTCAGGAAATTCAAAAGCAAGCTGGCAGATGTATGGATTGTGGAATTCCGTTCTGCCATCAAGGCTGCCCATTAGGAAACTTGATCCCCGAGTGGAATGACTTGATATTTCGTGGGGATACCGTTGATGCGATTGCGCGATTGCATGCCACGAATAATTTTCCAGAATTTACTGGGCGATTATGTCCTGCCCCTTGCGAAACGGCATGCGTCGTGGCAATCAATACAGATGCAGTGACTATCAAACAGGTTGAACTGCGCACTATCGAGGAAGCTTTCGGCGCAGGTAAAGTAATTCCATTACCTCCAGATCGCCTCTCTGGCAAAACAATTGCGGTCATTGGATCAGGCCCTGCTGGACTTGCAGCCGCCCAGCAATTAACTCGAGCTGGCCATACCGTCGCTGTTTATGAGCGCGCTGAAAAAATTGGTGGATTGATGCGCTATGGAATTCCAGAATTCAAGATGGAGAAGTCGATATTGGATCGTCGGTTACATCAGATGCAAGAGGAAGGAACTCGTTTTCGCGCAGGAGTCGATGTAGGAACCGAAATTACTGGCCAACAATTGCGATCTCGCTATGACGCTGTAATTTTGGCTGTCGGCGCAACACAGTGGAGAGAGTTGCCGGTACCCGGGCGCGAATTGACTGGGATTTACCAAGCAATGGAATATCTGCCTTGGGGAAACAAGCAGGCACTTTCAGATGCATCAGCTGCGCAAATAAACGTCGCTGGCAAAAATGTCGTAATTTTAGGAGGCGGCGACACCGGGGCAGATTGCCTGGGCACTGCTATTCGACAAGGCGCAAAGAGTGTTACTCAACTTGAAATTATGCCTATGCCTACAAATGAACGTCCAACGTCTCAGCCTTGGCCAATGTATCCCATGATTTTTAGAGTATCTAGCGCACACGAAGAACTAGATAATCGGATTTTCGCAGTAAGTACACGAAAGTTTTTAGGGAATCAAGATGGTTCAGTTCGTGCGTTAGAAATTATAGAAACACAATTGATCGATGGAATTTTTAAAGAAATTTCTGGAACGGAGCGCGAAATTCCTGCTGATTTTGTCTTTCTAGCGTTGGGATTTACTGGACCAGAGCAGAGCCCTTTGCTGGCACAGTTAGAGATTGAACTAGATCAGCGAGGCACTATTAAGCGCGATGAAAATTATCAAACCACTTCTGACTCAGTATTTGTCTGTGGCGATGCAGGACGTGGTCAATCCCTCATTGTTTGGGCAATCGCTGAAGGGCGCAGCGCTGCGGCTGCAGTGGATCGTTTCTTAATGGGGCATACCCAGCTTCCAGACCCAGTTGAGCCAACTGCTCGCCCCATGATGGTTTAAGGTTGGAAGATGCGTAGAGCCAAAATAGTTTGCACGATGGGTCCTTCCGTTGAAACAGAAGAAAAGGTTGAACAACTCATTGCAGCGGGAATGAATATGGCTCGCCTAAATCTTTCCCATGGAAGTTATGCAGAGCACCAACTCCGTTTTGATCAAGTGCGTAAAGCTGCAAAGCAGGCCGGGCGCCCCATTGCGATTTTGGTCGATTTGCAAGGGCCCAAGATTCGCTTAGCTCGATTTGCTCACGGGCCTCACGAATTATCCCGCGGAGATATTTTCACCATTACAACCCAAGATGTAGAGGGCACCAAAGAACGAGTCGGTACTACCTATAAGGGGCTACCCGGGGATTGCAAAGCAGGTGATCGAATTCTCATTGACGATGGCAAAGTGACTGTAGAAGTTCTTGAAGTAAAAGGTAGTGATGTGATCACCAAAGTCATTGAACCGGGCGCAGTGAGCAATAATAAAGGAATCAATTTGCCGGGCGTTGCTGTATCGGTACCTGCGATGTCTGAAAAAGATATTGAAGACTTGCGTTGGGGGCTCAAAGCCGGTGCCGACTTCATCGCCCTCTCCTTCGTCAGAAGCGCTGATGACATCAAAGATGTTCATCGAATCATGGATGAGGTTGGAATACGCCTTCCTGTAATCGCGAAAATTGAAAAACCTCAGGCAGTAGAAAATATTCAGGAGATTATTGATGCTTTCGACGGGATTATGGTGGCTCGTGGAGATTTAGGTGTAGAGCTTCCGATCGAAGATGTTCCACTCGTCCAGAAAAGATGTGTTGAGTTAGCCCGCGAATCTGCAAAGCCAGTCATTGTCGCAACGCAGATGCTCGATTCGATGATCACCAACTCTCGCCCTACTCGCGCAGAAGCAACTGATTGCGCCAATGCAGTGCTCGACGGTGCTGATGCACTCATGCTTTCTGGTGAAACCAGCGTCGGACAATTCCCGATTGAGGCAGTAGAAACAATGGCGCGCATCATTGAGAAAACTGAAGAGGGCGGCTTATACCGAATTCAGCCTTTACAGCATTCACCAAAAACAAAAGGTGGGGCAATTACTAAAGCTGCGACCGAAGTTGGTCAGACTATCGGAGCAAAATTTCTTGTTGCTTTTACTCAAAGTGGAGATTCAGCACGACGAATGTCGCGTCTTCGTTCACCGATTCCGATATTAGCTTTGACGCCCGAGGTAGGTACCTACAATCGAATGGCATTGTCGTGGGGAATCGAATCGATGCTGGCGCCTTTTGTAAACCATACCGATGAGATGGTGAAGCAAGTGGACACCATTCTTATTAGTTCAGGTCGAGCAGCAATAGGTGAGCTCATCATGATTGTTGCGGGTTCTCCTCCAGGAATCCCAGGATCTACCAATGCCATGCGCGTGCATTGCGTAGGAGATGCAGTTGGTGGCGCAGCACCTGCTTATCGCTAGACTACGGGCGCGCCTCGGTACTCCAACGGTAGAGAGGGCAGTCTCAAACACTGCATAGTGTCGGTTCGAATCCGACTCGGGGCACATGACTTCACCTTCTCACTCCTCCCCATTATCTGGGGGTGCCAGAATCTTGGTTGCAGAAGATGAGACCCTCATTCGAATGGATCTTGTTGAGATGCTGACCGAGGCTGGCTATAACGTTGTTGCTCAAGCAACTAATGGTGAAGAAGCAATTGCACTTGCTACCCAACATAAACCTGATTTGGCCATCTTGGATGTGAAAATGCCCGTGCTCGATGGCATTTCTGCCGCTGAAACAATAATTTCCATCGCTCCTGTTTTAATGTTGACTGCATTTAGCCAAGCTGAGTTGGTAGAGCGCGCACGTGATGCCGGAGTCATGGCTTATGTTGTCAAACCGTTCTCTCTGGCAGAACTTGTTCCTGCCATGGAGATAGCGATGAGCAGACATAAACAGATGTTGTCACTTGCTGCGCAAGTTTCAGATCTGCATGAGCGCTTAGAGACACGCAAGGTGATAGATCGAGCGAAAGGAATTTTGATGGGCGCGCTAGATCTCACAGAACCTGAGGCTTTCTCATGGATCCAACGCGCGGCGATGGATAGACGTTTGAGCATGAAGGAGGTGGCACTTGCCGTCATATCGCCTTCAGCGGTGCCCGATCACTGATTTTTCTGATTTGCTCAGCTTTGCTCTTTAATTTCTCTGGATTCATGGGGTTTCTGCCCCTTTTATAGGGGTTGCGCCCTTGTCCAGTACCAATCAGTAACGCTATCCTTTCGGCTTCCCTCTCTGGGGACAGTAGCTATAGGAAGGCAGTTTATGAAAATTCGTTCTCGCGTTTTTGGAATCATCGCAGCTGCTGCGTTGGTTTCAACAACTCTGACTGGATGTTCATCATCCAACGACCTCATCATTGCGACAGATCTCCCATTGCAGGGTTCATCTTTCGATTCAAATGATTCAACAAACAAGGCAATCGCTCTCTACTTGAAGCAACAGGGCTATACAGCCGGTACTTACAAAGTAGCGATGAAGATTTATGACAACGCAACAGCCGCTAAGGGTGGCTGGGATGATGCACAATGCGCAGCTAACGCACAAGCACACGTTGCCAATAAGCACGAAGTTGCCGTTATGGGTACATACAACTCAGGTTGCGCAAAGATCATCGTTCCAATTTTGAACCAAGATCCAACTGGTCCAATGGCAATGATTTCTGACGCAAACACAAACCCAGGTTTGACAAAAGCCTGGAACCCAGGCGAGCCAGATGTTTACTATCCAACTGGTACTCGTAACTACGGCCGTGTTTGCACAACTGATGATTTCCAAGGTGCAGCTGCAGCTCAATTCGCTCAATCAATTGGCGTTAAGAGCGTTTATGTTTTGAACGATACCCAGACCTACGGTCAAGGTGTTGGACAAGCATTTACAACTGAAGCTAACAAGCTCGGTCTCAAGGTTCTTTCCAGCGGCGTCAACGGCGAAGGCTGGGATGCAAAGCAGACTTCATACGAAGCACTCTTCACCAAGATCAAAGCTTTGAAGCCAGATATGGTCTACATCGCAGGCATCTTCGACAACAACGGTGGACAGTTGATGAAGGACAAGGTCAAGGTTCTTGGCGACAACACCAAGGTTAAGGTCATGGCACCAGACGGATTTACTGGTTACCCAGAATTTAACAAGATGGCCGAAGCTGAAGGCGTATACCTTTCCTTCGCTGGTCTATCAACAGACCTACTTCTTGCCAACAACCCAACCGGTGCTGGTGCAAAATTCGTCGCTGATTACAAAGCAGAGTACGGCGTTGATCCAATTGGTTCATACCCACTCTACGGCGTAGCTGCAGTCCAGGTATTTATGGCTGCTATTGCTGCATCTGATGGAACACGTGCTGGCGTTCAGAAGGCAATCTTCTCAGGCGCTGGTATCACAATCTCTGCCAATGATTCAGTTCTTGGCAAGGAAATAGCAATCGATCCAGCAACTGGTGATACCAATGCAATTGATATCACAATTGAAGTTGTTAAGGGTGGAGCAGAAACTACCGTTACAGCTTGGACACTCAAGTAGACCGTGTGGTCTTCTTAGATTGACCTAAGTACTTAAAAGAAGAGGGCGGACAGAAATGTCCGCCCTCTTCTTTTTATCTACCAAAAATGCACTTATTGCCATAGAATTCTCAAAGCACCTTCGAACATTGCCAAGGGAGACCGCGTGAGTATCTTCACAAGTGGGTATCAAGCCAGACAACTTCGTCGACGTTATCTCGAAAGAAGTCTTGGAACGGTCGCCGCTTTTGCAATTCTCTTTTGGTTAACAATCAATTTTCTCAAGTCCCCTTCACAATTCTTTCAAGCTTCCTTAATCGGGTTGAGTAACGGAATCCTTTACGCTCTGATTGCGTTGGGATACACACTTGTGTACGGCATTATCGAGCTCATTAATTTTGCTCACGGAGATCTCTTTATGCTTGGTGCGGTATTTTCCGCAAACTTCATTACGATCTGGTTTGGTAAAGAATCATCAGGCCCAAGCGCGTGGGGAGTATTCTTCCTGTGCTTGCTAGTTGTCATGACTTTGAGTGCGACAGTAAATGTCGGCATTGAACGATTCGCCTATAGACGACTCAGGCGAGCACCGAAATTAGCTCCATTGATTACCGCGGTTGGAGTCTCATTCTGTCTGCAATTTGTTGGTCTGCGTTGGAATGGTTCTGGACCAAAAACTTGGGACACTGTGCTGCCTGCGGGAGCTTTTCATATTTCAGGTGTGAGTATTGATTACACGACTCTGTTTTCATTCGCGGTAACTGTTCCACTCTTGCTTTTGATGAGTTGGATCGTTACGCGCACGCGTCAGGGCAAAGCAATGCGCGCCACTGCCCAAGATCAAGATGCCGCTCGATTGATGGGCATAAACGTTGATCGTACGATCTCATTTACTTTTGCGCTGGGTGGGGCATTAGCTGGAGCTGCTGGATTGCTCTTTCAGCAAACGCGAGGATTGACTTCTTATAACTTGGGTTATCAATTGGGTTTGATTGCATTTACCTCGGCCGTTATGGGAGGTATTGGTAATTTACAAGGGGCAGTGCTCGGGGCCCTACTCATCGGATTAATTCAAGGTCTCAATGATGGCCTTCCTATTGGTCTTGGCCAACAGTGGTCTCAAACGGTAGTTTTCTCGATTCTCATTCTCTTGATGGCCTTTAGGCCCACAGGGTTGCTCGGTAAACCGACTACGGAAAAGGTGTGATGGCCATGAGCAAAGTGAAGAAGCCTGTCAAGCCCGCTGCTAGTCAACGTACCTGGGCGATTGGTTTTATTATCGCTGCAGTTGTCATGTGGACTTTTTATACCTTCATCATGTTTCGCTTGCCGTATCAAGTTCAAACAATTTTTCAAAACTGGCTACCACCTACCAAACTGAATGAGGCTATGGTGTGGGTTATCTGTGCTTTAGGTCTAAACATTGTTGTGGGGTATGCGGGACTCTTAGATTTGGGATTCGTGGCATTTTGGGCGATCGGCGGATATAGCGCTGGTTGGTTCATGTCGGCATTTTTCCGCCAAGTAAACTGGCATGTATTTAGTACTGTCGAGCCCACCCTTCCCGGAATTCACATAAGTTTCTGGGGCGTTATCTTTATTGGTGGCTTAATCTGCGCATTCTTCGGGATCGTTATTGGTGCACCTACCTTGCGTTTAAAGAGTGATTATTTAGCGCTGGTAACTTTAGGATTCGGTGAAATCATTCCTCAAGTATTTACCAATGGTGAAAATATTGCGGGGTTTAACATGTCGAACGGCACTAAGGGAATCTCGCCGGTTGATAACATCGGCGTTCCAGGACGCGCACTGGGACCTTTTGACTTTAGTTGGAAATTCACAATCTTTGCTTTGCTCACCGCCATGATGGTGTTTATTTCCTTGCGCTTGCGTACTGGCCGCCTGGGACGTGCCTGGTTAGCAATCCGAGAAGATGAGTTAGCAGCATCCATGATGGGAGTTCCACTTATGCGCACCAAGTTGGCGGCATATTCTGTGGGGGCCTTCACTGGCGGAATTGGTGGCGTCGCATTTGCAACGCACGTCAATGGTGTCTTTGCTGACCGATTTAATTTCTCGATTTCAATTATTTTGTTAGCCATGGTGGTTCTGGGGGGCATGGGAAATGTGTGGGGAGTCATGGTCGGCGCCTTGGTCATTGCCTGGGTCAATTCCACTGGGCTTCAAGCTATGGGCGATCTTGTGAACACTTCATTGCATACATCCATTAACTTTCCTTCCTACAACTTCGTCTTGTTCGGTGGAGTCCTCATTTTCATGATGCTCTTTAAACGCGAAGGTTTGATCCCCGAATCTCGACTCAAAGCGATCATGCATGAAGGCGATGACGCCTCGGCCAACCTAGAAGGGCATCATTGATGACAAGCCCACTAGTTGCCCAGAACATCACAGTTAAATTTGGTGGTCTCACTGCTGTTAACGATGTCTCCTTTGATATTCCAGAAGGTAAAATCGTTAGCTTGATCGGCCCTAATGGTGCCGGAAAAACTACTTTTTTCAATGTACTCACTGGGCTCTATAAGCCAACAAGTGGAACGGTGCATTTTGGAGATCGTGACATCACTGCGACCCCACCGCACAAGATCGCTCAAGGTGGATTAGCGCGCACGTTCCAAAATATCAGGTTGTTTGGTTTGATGACGGCAGAAGAAAACGTTATGGTCGCCATGCATTCACATTTGAAGTCCGGCATCCTTGCAACAGTCTTCGGGACACCACGCCAGCGTCGAGAAGAAAAGACTGCACATGAGGATGCAAAAGAGCTCTTGGATTTTGTTGGGCTCGGGAAATGGTCGCGGGAGTACGCGCGAAATCTTTCCTACGGTGATCAACGTCGCCTGGAAGTTGCTCGCGCCTTGGCACTCAAGCCGAAAGTACTTTTGCTAGATGAACCAACTGCTGGCATGAATCCACAAGAATCTAAGACATTTATCGATTTCGTTTATCGCGTGCGCGATGAGAAGAAAGTTTCCATTCTCTTAATTGAGCACGATATGAGCGTTGTCATGTCGGTCTCAGAGAGAGTCACTGTTCTTGATCAAGGCGAAAAGATTGCCGAAGGCACGCCTGCACAAATTAAATCCAACCAACGAGTGATCGAGGCATACCTCGGCAAAGCAAAGGGAGAGAAGGCATGAGCGCTCTTCTTGAAGTAAAAGATTTGCAAGTGGCTTATGGATCTATTCTGGCTGTTAAAGGCCTGTCCTTGACGGTCAATCAAGGAGAAATCGTTACCTTGATCGGCTCTAATGGCGCGGGTAAATCAACCACATTGCGCACAATATCTGGATTGCTCAAGCCGAAAGCTGGAACCATCACTTTTGAAGGTGAGCGCATTGACGGCAAAAGCGGGCATGACATTGTTTCAAAAGGTTTGTGTCAGTCACCTGAAGGTCGCCGTATTTTCCCTCGCATGTCGGTCCGCGAAAATTTAGATCTAGGAGCTTTTCTCCGTAATGACAAAGATGGAATCGAAGCAGATCGTGAACGCGTGTTAGATCTCTTCCCTCGCTTGCGAGAACGCTATGAGCAAAAAGGCGGCACGATGTCTGGTGGAGAACAGCAGATGCTCGCAGTGGCTCGAGCAATGATGGGCGCTCCAAAACTTTTGCTTTTAGATGAACCCTCCATGGGTCTTGCTCCAGTTTTGGTAGATATGATTTTTGAAACAATCATCAAAATTCGCGAACAAGGGATCACAATTTTGCTTATCGAGCAGAATGCAGCTGCAGCCCTTGAGGTCGCAGACCGCGCCTATGTTCTAGAATCTGGACTCATCAAGATGAGCGGTAAAGCATCTGATCTTGCCAAGGATGAGGCAGTGACTAAAGCTTATCTAGGCGGCTAATCTTTATCGCTGTGCCAAGATTAAACAAGTAATCCGTGCGGTGCAGGTACGAGCGCCTTCATCGTTGGTGATAACAACTTCGTAACTGCACATTGTCTTCCCCAGCGAGATGGCCGTTGCTACTGCAGTGACAATTCCCTTAGTCGCAGACTTGTGATGTGTAGCATTAATATCCACTCCAACAATTTTGCGGTCTGGGCCTGCATGTAGTTGGGTGCCGATGGAACCCAGACTTTCGGCAAGCACCACATTAGCGCCACCATGCAACAGTCCTAATGGTTGGGTGTTGCCCTCCACGGGCATCGTTGCCACCAGTTTTTGCGGGCTGGCCTCAAGGATTTCAATCCCCATTTTTTTGTCTAACGCGCCGCTACCACGCACGCGCAAAACTTCCATGAAATCTGAATTCTCACTCATAAGCATGCATCCTATCTTGCGGACCTAGACTGCGCATATGAGCAAACGCCTTCTCCTGATAGATGGCCATTCCATGGCGTATCGTGCTTTCCACGCTCTACCGGCAGAAAATTTCACCACTGCCACCGGCCAACACACCAACGCCATTTACGGCTTTGCAACCATGCTTATTTCCCTCTTGAAAGATCAAAAACCCACGCATATTGCTGTGGCTTTTGATGTTTCTCGCAAGACTTTCAGAACTGAAAAATTTCCTGAATACAAGGCTAACCGAGCAAAGACTCCTGATGAGTTTCGATCGCAAATGTCCTTTCTCCATGAATTAGTTAAGGCCTTCGGTATCTCGCAATTTGAAGTCGAAGGATTTGAGGCAGATGATATTTTGGCCACGCTTTCCACCCAAGCAGCAGCTGCGGGTCTTGAAGTGCTGATTTGTTCAGGGGATCGCGATACTTTCCAATTAGTTTCCAAGGATGTAACTGTTTTGTATCCCAAGCGAGGCGTAAGCGAGTTGGCACACATGACTCCAGAATCGGTATTAGAAAAATACGGCATGCCTCCAGCGAGCTACCCAGATTTTGCTGCCTTACGCGGAGACCCCAGTGATAACTTGCCTTCATTACCCGGTGTGGGAGAAAAAACTGCTGCAAAATGGGTGGTCGAGTATGGCTCAATTACGAATTTGTTAGCTAACAAGGAAAAGATCACAGGAAAAGTTGGTGATGCTCTTCGCGAAGGCGCGGAAGTTGTTCTGCGAAATCGTGAATTAACGCAATTGATCCACGATGTTCCACTAGGAATTTCCATTGAATCTCTAATGTGGAACGGCGTCCATGGGTCAGAAGTTGCATCCCTTTTTGAAACCTTAGAATTTCGCACATTACTGGACCGGGTAAAGCCTCTATTGTCCCCATCTGGAGTGGATGTAGTGCCAGAGGCCGAACCTTTGTCGATGTTGGGCTTTGACATTGATGAGGCTATGAAAACTCCGGATGAATTAAGCGCTTTGATCTCCAAGCACGATGGACCTATTTCGATCACATATGAAATCGTGGGAGAAACGTTACACAAATACTGCGTCGCACTTTCTCCTGCGCAAGTCTATGTAGTTCACGCCTCGAACATGGGAGAGTGGGCTCAAAATGCAGCAATCTCGAAAATATTGCATGATGCAAAATCTCTTGAACGCATTCTCCCTTTAGAAGGTGTGAAATTTGATACTGCACTTGCTGCCTACCTTGTGAACCCTGGATTAAAAGTACAAAGTATCTCTGAACTATGTCAACGTTGGGGAAACGCGTTAGCACCTGCAGCTGGTGATTTAGCTCAAGAAGCAGTGGCACTTTTCACTTTGGAAACCTCTTTGACACGGGAGATGAGTGAACGATCTGTAGCCGGGCTTTTCAATGAATTAGAACTTCCTATTGCAGAGCTATTAGCCAAGATGGAACGCCGTGGAATAGGAGTGGATTCGGGCGCACTGGTAAAACTGCAGAAGTTCTTCACTCTGGAAGTAGAACGAGAAACTTTGGCAGCTTATGAATTGGCCGGTCACGAGTTCAATGTGGCATCACCGAAACAACTTCAAGTGGTTTTATTTGATGAGTTAAAGCTGCCAAAAACCAAAAAGATTAAGACAGGATTCACAACTGATGCAGAATCCCTCGATTGGCTCTTTGCAAAGACTGGATCTCCCATTCTCAAACATCTTTTGCGGATTCGTGAAACGAACAAATTACGCACGACAATCGAAGGACTTCTTGCAGAAGTGTCTGGGGACAATAGAATTCACACCCATTTTCAGCAGACAATTGCCGCAACTGGGCGTCTTTCATCAACTGGTCCTAACCTGCAAAATATTCCTGTTCGGACGGAAGAGGGACGCAAAATCCGCGATTGTTTTGTTTCTGGAGATGGATATCAATCTCTATTAACGGCAGATTACAGCCAAATCGAGATGCGAATTATGGCCCACCTCTCTGATGATGCGCACTTATTGAGAGCATTTAGCGAAGGGGAAGACTTGCACTCCACCATCGCATCTCAAGTTTTTGGAGTTGACCCATCGACGGTGACGCCAGAAATGCGACGGCAAACTAAAGCTATGTCATATGGATTGGCATATGGACTCTCGGCGTATGGACTCTCGGCGCAACTTTCAATTTCTCCACCAGAAGCGCAGGTTTTAATGGATAAGTATTTCGAGAGATTTGGTGGGATTCGCGATTATTTGACTACTGTGGTTGAACAGGCGCGCAAGGTTGGGTACACCGAAACCATACTGGGACGCCGTCGATACCTTCCAGATTTACTTCATGATAATCGCCAACGTCGAGAAGTGGCCGAGAGGATGGCCCTCAATGCACCGATACAAGGATCTGCGGCCGACATAATCAAGGAAGCAATGCTTAAGGTTGAAACGGCAATCAACCAATCTCACCTTAAATCGCGACTGTTGCTTCAAGTGCACGATGAACTGATATTTGAAATAACGCAAGCCGAACGCGAAAAAATGGTGGAGTTGGTCACCACACAGATGGGTTCAGCTTTTGCCCTTAAAGCACCTCTAGCTGTCAGCATAGGAATTGGTAAGAGCTGGAACCAAGCAGCGCACTAAGCTTTCCGCTTTTTTAGCATTCGGGAATTATCTTTTTAACGCTCCAGTCCTTGAGCGCATTTAATGAGATGGAGAGGCATTTTCTTTCATCGCATTCAAATCTTGTTCGGGAGTTGGAATTTTATTAGCCAGCGCAAGTCGTTCACGGCCGATTAATAAAACAATCAAACCCAAACCCACCGTGATCGTTGAAAAGGAAAGGCACACTCGTGGAGAGATGCTGTTGGACACCCAACCTCCTACCGCCGCACCAAATGACATGAAGGTTCCTTCTACAGTCCACAACCAACCCAGTGAAGAAATTGCGCTACCGCGAGGACGCACTGCCTCCATCACTTCCAAATAGAAAACTTGTTGTGCGCCTCCACACAGACCTAAGCAGGCACCAACAAGGGCCATACTCCAACCGGGATATGTGAAGGCAAGAGGCAGCATCACAATAAACCAGATGTAGTAGGTTCGAGTAAATACTTTCAGCGGAGAAGTTCTTTTGGAAACTAAACCACCAAGTAATCCACCAAAAATGTTTGCAACACCCATGACCGCCAGAATCCACGCGGTACGTCCGGGGACGCCTTCAATTGTGGCAAAAGCTGGGACGCCAACATCGAATGCACCCATACCAAAGCCAATGAAGCAACCTTCCAGCATCAACAAGCGAATTGCTGGACTTCGAAATAGGGATGAACCCGTCTTGCCTTTCTTTTCTGGTTTCCATTGCTTGGAGACATTTGTAAGTGCAAGTGCAGTCCCACCGATGAAAAGTAATACCGAGCACACTGCCAGCGCACTGCCGGGATGACTCGAAAGCGCTAGCGTTGTAACGATTACAGGACCCAGTACTGTTGCAGCACTAATCACCGAAGTATCCAGGGCGTAGGCAATACGCAGATATTCCGCGGGAACAACACTTTTCCAAATTGGGCGAATCGAAAGATTAATTGGTGGCGAAGTGAGTCCTAGTAGAAATGAAAAAACTAAAATAGTGGTGCGCTCATGTGAAGCATTGAGGGCAAGAATCATGCAGGCATAGCAAGGTACGAAGAGTCTGAGAGGCCATTTGAAGCCCCACTTATCCATCAGTGATCCTCGAACTCCAGCAGTCATCGCTGATGAAAAAGATTCAAGACCTATAGCCAAACCCGCCACAGCAATGGATTTCGTAGCGCTTTCAGCTTTAAAAAATGTTCCTAACGCAATCATCCCGTAGGCCATCCGGGCTGGGAATGAGCTAATGAGCAGGACTTTGACATGGTCAAACTGCAGGAGTTGGCCGTAGCGATTCATGTCGAGGTCCACTATACCTGTGCGAATTGACCATTGAGGAGGGCAAACCGTACCCTTAGCCGCCCTATCCCTACTACTTTCTATCCCTACGGAGCAACTTGAGTACCTCACCAGTAATCGCATTAAATGACATTGGTTCAGCAGAAGATTTTCTAGCCGCAATTGAAGGCACCATCCGAAATTTCAACGATGGAGACCTTGTTGAAGGCATCGTCGTTCAAGTAGATCGAGACGAAGTACTACTAGATATTGGATATAAAACAGAGGGCGTAATCCCCGCCCGCGAACTTTCGATTCGTCACGACGTGGATCCAAGTGAAATTGTTAAAGTTGGCGAAAAGGTTGAAGCTTTAGTTCTGCAAAAAGAGGATAAAGAAGGCCGTTTAATTCTCTCCAAAAAACGTGCGCAATACGAACGTGCATGGGGCGACATCGAAGGCAAGAAAGAACGCGATGAAGTTGTTATCGGAACTGTTATAGAAGTTGTTAAAGGTGGCCTCATTGTTGACATTGGTCTTCGCGGCTTTTTGCCAGCATCTCTTGTTGAAATGCGCCGTGTTCGCGACTTGACGCCATATATTGGTAAGCAAGTTGAAGCTCGAATTATTGAACTAGATAAGAACCGTAACAACGTCGTACTCTCACGTCGCGCCTATCTAGAACAGACACAATCTGAATCCCGCACGACATTCTTAAATCAATTGCAAAAGGGTCAAGTACGCACTGGCGTAGTGTCTTCAATCGTGAACTTTGGTGCTTTCGTAGACCTTGGTGGCGTCGACGGACTTGTGCACGTCTCAGAACTTTCATGGAAGCACATCGATCATCCCAATGAGGTTGTTGAAGTTGGAGATGAAGTTACCGTTGAAGTTCTTGAAGTTGATTTCGAGCGTGAACGTGTTTCACTCTCACTCAAGGCGACACAAGAGGATCCATGGCAAGCATTTGCTCGCACTCACACAATTAACCAAGTTGTTCCTGGTCAAGTAACCAAGCTTGTTCCATTCGGCGCATTCATTCGCGTTCACGAAGGAATCGAAGGCTTAGTTCATATCTCCGAGTTGGCTGAACGCCACGTAGAAATCCCAGAACAAGTTGTTCAAGTGGATGATGAGCTCTTTGTCAAAATTATTGATATTGATCTCGAGCGTCGCCGTATTTCCCTCTCCCTCAAGCAAGCCAACGAGGGACATGAAGTTGAAATCGAAGCATTTGATCCCACTCAATACGGAATGGCTGCTCGTTATGATGCCGAAGGCAACTTCATCTATCCAGAAGGTTTCGATGCCGACTCTCAAGAGTGGAAGCCTGGATATGAAACACAACGCGAAGAATGGGAGCGTCAGTACGCTGAAGCTCAAACACGCTTCGTAGCTCATAAGAAACAGAAGGAAGAAGCACGCGCAGCAGATGCGGCAGCGGCTACAACCCCTGAAGAGAGCACTCCAGAAGTTAGCGAATAACTCCACATCCCTTAGGGAAAGAGCGTCACCAAGAAATACCCGAAACGGGGATTTCATTGTTGGCGCTCTTTTCTCATTTCGCTAGTAAAGTCACACCGTGTTAATCGTAGGTTTAACAGGGGCGATCGGATCGGGTAAATCCTTGGTCGGCCAATATTTTGCTCAACTGGGCGCTCTAGTTCTGGATGCTGATATTTTGGCCAGAGAAGCTCTAGAACGTGGGAGCACAGGATTTGATGCGGTAATCCAATTGTTCGGAGATTCCATTTTGCGCGACGGGGATATCGACCGTGCGCTCCTTGGGGATGTAGTTTTTAACGATGTCGATTCGCGCAAGAAACTCGAAGCAATAGTCCATCCGATTGTTAAAAAATCTTTTGAAAATGCAGTATCTCAACTTGGCCCGCAAGAAATAATGATTTATGAAATCCCTCTACTTTTTGAAACGCAATCAGCAAATCGATTTGATTACGTAATTACGGTCGAATCGGCTGAACCCATAAGACAGGGCCGTTTGATGGAACGCGGCATGCGGGCGACTCAAATCGCAGCTCGCAACAGTGCCCAAGCAACCGCCCAAGAACGTGCCAGCATCGCAGATTACGTGATCATTAATGATGGCTCAGCCGATGATCTCTTACGTGAAGTTGAGCGTATTTGGGCGATGGTATTGCCGCCCTTACAACGCGAAAGATCCTGACCGCCACTAGAGTTGCGCTGTGCGTCCCATCACCGATCTTCAAAGACGCGTCGAACCATTCCAAGTAATCAGTGATTACGTTCCTGCTGGTGATCAACCTGAAGCTATTGCTGAGATAAGCAAAAGAATTGCTAATGGTGTTTCTGATGTAGTTCTACTTGGCGCAACCGGAACCGGAAAATCCGCCACGACTGCTTGGCTTATTGAGAAATTACAACGCCCAACTCTTGTCATCGCACCTAACAAAACCCTGGCAGCGCAATTAGTAAACGAATTCCGCGAATTGATGCCCAATAATGCGGTGGAATATTTTGTGTCCTACTATGACTACTACCAACCAGAGGCTTACGTTCCCCAAACTGACACTTTTATCGAGAAGGATTCGAGTGTTAATGACGAGGTTGAACGCCTTCGCCATTCAGCGACGAATTCGCTTTTAACTAGACGCGACGTAATCGTTGTAGCAACAGTCTCTTGTATTTATGGTCTCGGCACCCCTCAAGAGTATGTCGATCGGATGGTTCGCTTACGAGTAGGGGATGAGATAGAGCGAAATGTGCTTTTGCGCAAATTCGTGGATATTCAATATAGCCGCAATGACATAGCTTTCGAGCGAGGAACCTTTCGGGTACGTGGTGACACAATCGAGATTATTCCGATGTATGAAGAGTTAGCTTTGAGAATCGAGATGTTTGGTGATGAGATCGAGAAGATCACAACTCTTAATCCGCTGACGGGTGAAATCGTTCGTGATGAAACCGAGATGTATATCTTTCCCGCGACACACTATGCAGCTGGCCCTGAGACCATGAAGCGCGCAATTGGCGAAATCGAGGTTGAATTAGCTGCGCAATTAGAAATATTTGAGCGACAAGGTAAATTGCTTGAAGCCCAGCGTTTGAGAATGCGCACCACTTTTGATATCGAAATGATGCAACAATTGGGATTTTGCTCTGGTATCGAAAATTATTCCAGGCATATAGATGGCCGTGAGGCAGGTTCGGGTCCTAATTGTTTACTTGACTATTTTCCAGAGGATTTTCTCTTGGTAATAGATGAGTCCCATGTAACTGTGCCGCAAATTGGCGCGATGTTTGAAGGAGATGCTTCCAGAAAGCGAACCCTAGTTGAACACGGTTTCCGCTTACCAAGTGCCATGGATAACCGTCCGTTGCGTTGGGATGAATTCCTTTTACGTGTGGGGCAGAAAATTTTCCTTTCAGCCACACCAGGGCCATATGAACTCAACAAGGTTGACAACGATGTTGTAGAGCAAGTTATTCGCCCAACCGGATTGGTAGATCCTAAAATCGTGATCAAACCGATCAAAGGACAAATTGATGACTTACTGCTGGAGATTAATGCACGGGCAGAGAGAAATGAACGAGTACTTGTTACGACTCTCACAAAGAAAATGTCCGAAGATTTAACTGATTACTTGCAAGAACGTGGCGTGCGGGTGCGTTACTTGCATTCTGAAGTTGACACTCTACGACGAGTTGAATTGCTTCGCGAACTTCGTTCGGGAGAGTACGACGTGTTGATCGGAATTAACTTGTTGCGTGAGGGATTGGATTTGCCTGAAGTTTCTCTTGTCGCGATTCTAGATGCGGATAAGGAAGGTTTCCTACGTTCAGCAACGGCTCTCATCCAAACTATCGGTAGAGCTGCTAGAAACGTTTCTGGTGAGGTACATATGTACGCCGATAACATCACTAAGTCGATGGCAAAAGCTATCGATGAGACGAACAGGCGTAGGGCTAAACAGGTTGCTTACAATCTGGAACGTGGCGTGGATCCTCAACCACTGCGTAAAAAAATTGCTGATATCACTGACTCTATCAACCGTGAAAATCAAGATACTGAGGATCTCCTTGCATCCTCGGGTCGAAAAGCGAGTCGATCGAGCACGCCAGCCATTGGATTGCACGCTAAATCTACCGCCTCCTTGCCAAGACAAGAGTTGTTGGCGTTGATAGAGTCACTCTCCGATCAGATGCGATCAGCTGCAAGTGAACTTCAGTTTGAATTGGCGGCGCGGTTACGCGATGAAATTAGGGATTTGAAGAAGGAGCTACGGGCAATGGAAACGGCGGGAATGTAGTCAGATGATCGAACATCTCATCGTCCGCGGCGCTCGTGAACATAATCTTAAAGATGTTTCAATTGAGCTGCCTCGAGATTCGCTCATAGTTTTCACTGGCTTATCGGGTTCTGGAAAATCAAGTCTTGCCTTCGACACGATCTTTGCTGAAGGTCAGCGCAGATATGTGGAATCCCTTTCGGCCTACGCTCGTCAATTCCTCGGTCAAATGGATAAACCAGATGTTGATTTTATCGAAGGTCTTTCACCGGCTGTTTCCATTGATCAAAAATCAACAAACCGAAATCCGCGCTCAACGGTTGGCACGATTACAGAAGTTTACGACTACCTTCGTTTGCTCTTTGCGCGTGCCGGGCGTCCACATTGTCCACAATGTGGCACACCAGTGTCACGCCAAAGTCCTCAACAGATTGTTGATCAAATTCTCACGATGCCAGTAACCACGAAATTTCAAATATTGGCCCCTGTCATTCGGGCTCGTAAAGGTGAGTTTGTTGATCTATTTCAAGATTTGGTATCGCAAGGATATTCCAGAGCTAGAGTAGATGGTGAAATTATTGCTTTAGCGGAACCGCCTAAGTTGAAGAAGCAGGAAAAACACACGATCGAAGTCGTTATCGATCGACTCACTGCTAAGGCTGATTCTAAAAATCGTTTAACAGATTCAATCGAAACAGCGCTCCGGTTGGCTCAAGGAGTGGTCGTTCTAGATTTTGTTGATGCCAAAACAAGTGAAAAAGAGCGCACTTACAGCGAACATCTAGCATGCCATAAATGCGAACTTTCCTTTGAAGAGTTAGAGCCACGATCCTTCTCCTTCAATTCACCATTTGGAGCATGCCCGGATTGCTCTGGAATTGGAACTAAATTAGAAGTTGATGAAGAACTCATTATTCCTGATGATTCAATTTCACTGGCCGAAGGCGCAATTGCTCCCTGGGCATCAGGTCAGACATCTGAATACTTTATGAGGCTGTTGCAGGCACTCTCAAATGATGTGAAGTTTTCGATGGATACACCTTGGAAGAAACTTTCCGTAAAAGCCAAGGAAGCAATTCTTCACGGCTCAGATTACGAAGTTCATGTCAAATATAAGAACCGTTATGGACGCGTGCGTAATTATTCCACTGGATTTGAAGGAGTAATTCCCTTCATTCACCGCCGCCATGGTGAAACAGATAGTGATTACAGCCGCGATAAATTCGAAGGCTATATGCGCCAGACACCTTGCCCGGTGTGTAAAGGCGCAAGATTGAAGCCAGAGGTACTCGCGGTTACCGTAGGCGGCAAAAGCATCGCTGCAATTTGTGAACTTTCTATAGCTGATTGTGCCGTGTTTCTCAAAGGTATCGAACTCAACGCACGTGAGAATCAAATTGCGGAACGAGTTCTCAAAGAAGTGCACGCAAGACTTGGTTTTTTACTAGATGTGGGTTTGGATTACCTTTCATTAGAGCGTCCTGCTGCCACGCTTTCTGGTGGAGAAGCCCAAAGAATTCGACTCGCTACCCAGATCGGCTCTGGACTGGTGGGAGTTCTTTATGTATTAGATGAGCCCAGTATTGGATTACATCAAAGAGACAACGTGCGATTGATTGAAACTCTTACGAGGTTACGCGACCTAGGTAATACTTTGATTGTCGTTGAGCATGATGAAGAAACTATTCGTGCCGCAGATTGGATCGTGGACATCGGCCCTGGCGCCGGGGAACACGGTGGCAAGGTGGTTGTTTCGGGCGATTATGAATCTCTGATTAACTCTAAAGAATCCATCACTGGGGCATATCTTTCAGGCCGCAAATCAATTGCGATTCCAGCTCAACGTCGAAGTATCGATCCCAAAAGGCACTTAGTCGTCAAGGGTGCCAAGGAAAATAATCTCAAGGATATTGATGTGATTATTCCACTGGGTGCCTTTGTCGCAGTTACAGGAGTGAGCGGTTCTGGAAAATCTACGTTGATCAATGACATCGTGTATGTAACTTTGGCCAATAAACTCAACGGTGCGAGGTTGGTGCCAGGTCGACATCGGACCGTTTCAGGTATTGAACTGTTGGACAAAGTTGTACATGTAGATCAATCGCCTATAGGTAGAACTCCACGATCCAATCCTGCTACTTACACTGGCGTATTCGACAAGATCCGTGCACTTTTTGCAGAAACCTCGGAAGCAAAAGTTCGTGGTTACTTGCAAGGGCGCTTCTCTTTTAACGTCAAAGGAGGCCGATGCGAAAATTGTTCAGGTGATGGCACAATCACAATTGAAATGAATTTCCTACCAGATGTTTATGTCCCATGCGAGGTATGTCATGGTGCTCGGTATAACCGAGAGACACTTGAAGTTCATTACAAAGGGAAAACAATCGCAGAAGTTCTGGATATGCCCATCGAGATCGCTCGAGATTTCTTTGAAGCGGTTCCCGCAATCGCTCGTTTTCTCAAGACTCTCTGTGATGTAGGGCTGGGATATGTTCGCTTGGGTCAATCAGCTCCGACGCTCTCGGGTGGAGAAGCACAAAGAGTGAAATTAGCAACCGAATTGCAACGCAGGTCAACTGGACGCACGATTTATGTTTTGGATGAACCTACGACTGGTTTACATTTTGAAGATGTGAGCAAACTTCTCGGTGTTCTCAATAGATTGGTGGATACCGGCAATACTGTTGTTGTTATTGAGCATAATCTTGATGTGATCAAGTCCGCAGACTGGGTCATTGATATGGGTCCAGAGGGAGGATTCCGGGGTGGAACTGTTATCGCTGAAGGAACTCCAGAAGATGTCGCAAAAATTAAGGGAAGTTACACCGGTCATTATTTAGCAAAGATTTTGGCGGATAATCGAAAGAGTTCTACGGCGAAGAAGTAATGGCCGATCCTAAGAGCTATCGCCCAAACGATATTCCCGCACTACCTGGGGTCTACCGATTCTTTGATGCTCAAGATCGAGTGATTTATGTAGGGAAAGCGCTCAGCCTTAAATCACGCCTCAGCAGCTATTTCCAAAACAATTTACCTGAGAAGACCCATCGTATGGTTCATGAAGCAGTACGAGTTGATTGGACCATTGTAGATACAGAAGTTGGAGCGTTAGCTTTAGAGTTCTCTTGGATCAAACAATATAACCCAACCTACAATGTTCAATTTCGCGATGATAAGTCGTATCCATATTTAGCGATCAGCATCAAAGATGAGTTCCCTCGCGTATTTATTACTCGCAAACATAAGCGCGCTGATATCAAGTATTTCGGACCTTTCACCCATTCTTGGGCGCTGAGAAATACATTTGAAGTTGTATTAAAAGTCTTCCCCGTTCGCTCCTGTACAGATTCCAATTTTGAGAAAGCTCGAAAAAGCGGACGCCAATGTCTTTTGGGCGACATCGGCAAATGTGCGGCGCCATGTGTGGGATGGGTTTCTGGGCCAGAGCACAAAACACTTGCTCAGGGGCTGATTTCTTTTATGCAGGCAGGGCAAGGTGATGTTATTCCTACGCTGAAAAAAGAGATGGAGAGCGCATCCTCGCAAGAAGAGTTTGAGCGTGCAGCCAAGATACGAGATCAGATATTTTCTATGGAGAGAACTTTGGAATCCAGCGACGCCTCGTTATCTGATTCCTTAAGCGCTGATGTGATCGCCCTTCATCGTGAAGGGGCACACACTGCTGGTTCTTACTTCTCGATTCGGGGTGGGAGTATCAAAGGGTCTCGTTCATGGCTTGTTGACCAAAAAGCAGCTATCGAAGGTTCAGATGAAATGACTGCGCTTTTTTCTTCGATTTATGGGGATGCTCAAAATATTGATCTTCCTTCAGAGATTGTCGTCAGCGAACTGCCCAAGGATGTAGAGGTGCTCCAAGAGTGGCTCTCATCCATCAAAGGAAGCAAAGTTGACGTGAAAATTGCACAGCGAGGAGAGAAAGCTGAACTACTCAATACGGTCAAACGAAATGCTCAATATGCGCTCATCCAGTTTGTAAATAAGAGGTCAAATGATTCAGCCATTAGCGGGCAAGCGTTAGTAGAAATTCAAGAGGCGTTAGGTTTGGCTAAACCACCTTTACGTATTGAATGCTTTGATATATCAAATATTTCCGGAACTTCGGTTGTAGCATCTATGGTCGTTTTTGAAGACGGGGTGCCGAAAAAATCTGAGTACCGAAGGTTCATTATTGACACAACTACGGCATGGGATGACACTCGTGCTATCGCCCAAGTAATCACTCGTAGGTTAAAGCGACTGCTCGATGAACGCTTAGTTGATCCTGCCGAAGTACATGAAAGTGGTGGTAGGCGAAACAAGTTTGCTTACCCACCACAGCTCATCATCGTCGATGGAGGTCAACCGCAGGTGGCGGCGGCATATCGCGCGATGCAAGAACTTGGCTTAGCTGAGATTCCTTTAGCCGGGCTTGCCAAACGACTTGAGGAAGTGTGGATTCCAAAAAATTCTAATCCTTTGATTCTTAGTCGTAGTAGTGAAGGTTTATACCTACTCCAAAGAGTGCGTGATGAGGCCCATCGATTTGCGATTACTTTCCATCGATCACGTCGCTCAAAAGTGATGTTGGAGTCAGTGTTAGATGGTATCGAGCAGTTGGGTGAGGTTCGACGTAGCGCTCTGCTGGCAAAGTTCGGTTCAGTTTCGGCCATGAAAAAGGCCAGCAAAGAATCCATTGCACAGATTCCAGGAATTGGTGCTAAAACGGCAGAACTCATTTATGCCCAACTACATACGGAATCCGCGATTATGTTCGATGCTCAAACTGGTGAGATTCTCCCGCTGGATTGAGGGTTCTTGACAGGTAATGCAGGATACAAGGGTATGAATCACACAAGGGAAGTCCTTATTTTGACTGGCATGTCTGGTGCCGGTCGCTCGACGGTAGCCCACGCCTTGGAAGATCTTGGTTGGTATGTGGTCGATAATTTACCAGCGGCGTTATTGCCTTCATTGATTTCTCAAACCGATGATCCCGACACTCTATCGATAGCAGTTGTTGTCGATGTGAGAAGCGGCCGTTTTTTTGATGAACTGAATGCTTCGTTAAGCCAATTGCGAGCATTGGCAATCCAGCACCGTCTTTTGTTTTTAGATGCGACAGATCAAGCCCTTGTACAACGGTTTGAATCAACTCGACGCCCTCATCCCTTACAAGGCGCTGGTCGCATTGTGGATGGCATCGCTCAAGAACGAATCCGCTTGGATGACCTGCGATCCAAAGCGGATGTAGTGATTGATACCAGCAATTTAAATGTACATCAACTCGAAAAGCGTGTGGGTGAAATTTTTGCTGCGGGCCAGAGTCAAGGCGTTCGGGTTAACGTACTTTCTTTTGGATACAAATATGGAATTCCCGTGGATGCAGATTTAGTTTTAGATTGCCGTTTTATCCCTAATCCACATTGGAACTTAGAATTACGTCCTCTCACTGGATTAACCAAACCCGTGAGTGATGCTGTTTTGTCTAATCCTGGAGTCGCTTCTTTTGTGGATGACTATGTGTCGCTGATTAATAGCATGGTTGAAGGCTACGTGCGTGAAGGTAAGGGTTATCTCACTTTGGCAGTGGGCTGTACTGGTGGCAAACATCGTAGTGTTGCTATTTCGGTAGCGATAGCGGAAAAACTTAATGCTATTCACGGATCTACACCCATTGATGCACACGCAGTCCATCGCGATCTTGGCAGAGAGTAATGAATGATTTGATGAATCAAAAGATTGTTGCTCTCGGTGGAGGGCATGGACTGGCGGCAACGCTCAGTGCTTTGCGTCCAATCACTGAAGCAATCACAGCCGTTGTTACCGTGGCCGATAATGGGGGATCGAGTGGACGCCTGCGCGATGAATTTGCAATTTTACCTCCGGGTGATTTGCGTATGGCTCTTGCAGCTTTGTGCAGTGATGATGAATGGGGTCGGAGCTGGTCAGACATTGTTCAATATCGATTTAGCAGTGAGGGACCACTCGACGGTCACCCGATTGGCAATTTACTTTTAGCAGCTCTTTGGAATAAAGATCCTGATCCTGTTGCTGGATTAGATCGCGTGGCCGGACTGCTTCGTGTAGTTGGACGCGTCCTTCCCATGGCTTCGGTGCCGCTGGATATCGAAGCAACTTTTCAAACATCGGTTGGACGAGTTGTAGTGCGGGGACAGAAAGAGGTAGCTACAGCTAAAGGTAAATTAGAATCTCTGAAAATTTTGCCCGAAAATGCTAGATCCCGTCCGGAAGTTTTATCAGCCCTTGCCCAAGCTGATTGGATAACGATGGGACCGGGTTCATGGTTTTCAAGTGTTTTGCCTCACCTGCTTGTAGAAGACCAATGTAAAGCATTGGTTGAGAGTTCTGCTAAGAAAATAATCATTCTTAACTTAGATGCGCACCCGAGCTCTGTGGGAGATGAATATGCCGGCTATACAGCAGAGGATCATCTGGAATTGATTACGCGATATGCCTCACACATGCGCTGCGAATTTGTCATTGCCGATGCTTCTGTTGTGCGGGATCGATTTGCACTTGAAACTGCGACATCACGGCTGGGTGGGCGCCTCGTAGTTGCAGATCTCCGTATAGCTCCAGGAAGTGTTCACCACGATATTAAAAAATTGACCTCTGTAATCGGCCACATCATCAACGAAAGCCTGATTGGATAAGCCCATGGCAATGACATCATCAGTGAAAGACGAGTTGAGCCGACTTTCTATAACTAAACCATGTTGTCGCAAAGCTGAAGTTTCCTCTCTTTTGCGCTTTGCTGGCGGCCTACACCTTGTTGCGGGAAAGATACTTATTGAAGTTGAATTGGATGCGGCACAAAGTGCTCGTCGTTTGAGAAAAGATATTTCTGACATTTATGGCCACGACAGTGAGTTGGCAGTTTTGTCCTCGAGTGGTTTGCGCAAAGGTTCACGCTATGTCGTACGCGTAGTTAATGAAGGTGAAGCTCTCGCTCGACAAACTGGCTTGGTGGATTCAAATGGGCGACCTGTTCGAGGACTTCCTCCCCAAGTTGTGTCCGCAGCAATCTGCGATGCAGAAGCAGCGTGGCGAGGTGCCTTTATCGCTCACGGGTCACTTACCGAACCGGGACGTTCATCTTCATTAGAGATTACTTGCCCGGGGCCAGAGGCAGCTCTTGCACTTGTCGGTGCAGCCCGCCGTTTGGGAATTGCAGCAAAAGCGCGTGAAGTTCGCGGAGTAGATCGCGTCGTAATTCGTGATGGAGATGCAATCGGTGTATTGCTTACTCGCCTAGGTGCACACGAAAGCGTATTGGCATGGGAAGAACGTCGTATGCGCCGTGAAGTTCGCGCAACAGCGAATCGGCTTGCCAATTTTGATGATGCAAACTTGCGACGATCGGCAAGGGCTGCTGTAGCTGCTTCGGCTCGCGTGCAACGCGCGATGGAAATATTGGGACCCGAAATCCCTGATCATTTGAAAGAAGCAGGAGAATTGCGCATCAATCATGGACAAGCCAGTTTAGAAGAGTTGGGCTCCCTGGCATCACCGCCCATGACTAAGGATGCAATCGCCGGCCGTATTCGCCGACTTTTAGCAATGGCCGATAAGCGCGCTGCAGATTTGGGAATACCAGACACTGAAGCCGGCCTTTCTGCGGATTTGCTGAATTAAATCTTCGAACTAGTGGTTAAAACCACAGATGATTCTAAATGCGCGCACTCACTCGTGGGCAAAGCTAACTAACGAACTGGTAAGGTAGGCCCATACCCCAGTGTTGTGGCTATTTTTCAGCCCACCCTCGAAATCGGGGACTTACTAAACGAGGTTTATTGTGACTACAGTCGGAATTAATGGTTTTGGTCGAATTGGACGCAACTTCTTTCGTGCAGCGCTCAACAATCCCAACATTGAGATCGTAGGCATTAATGATTTGACCGATAATGCAACTCTTGCCCATCTTCTTAAGTACGACTCCATCTTGGGACGTTTAGGTCTTGAAGTTTCACATACCGCCGACACAATTACTGTAGGAACCAAGACCATTAAAGTATTTGCAGAACGCGATCCGGCTGCTCTGCCTTGGGCTAGCGTCGGCGCTGAAGTTGTCGTTGAATCCACTGGACATTTCACCAAAGCTGCTGATGCTGGAAAACATATCGCTGCTGGTGCCAAGAAAGTCATCATTTCGGCCCCAGCAAGTGATGAAGACATCACGATCGTCATGGGTGTTAATCATGAAAAATACGATCCAGCCAACCATCACATTATTTCTAATGCCTCCTGCACCACAAACTGTTTAGCGCCTATGGCCAAAGTCCTCAATGACGAGTTCGGAATAGTTCGTGGTTTGATGACTACGATTCATGCATACACAAACGATCAAGTTATTTTGGATTTCCCACATAAAGATTTGCGCCGTGCTCGTGCAGCCGCCACAAATATCATCCCAACTTCAACTGGCGCTGCGAAAGCAATTTCTCTCGTGTTGCCAGAACTTAAGGGAAAGTTAGATGGATATGCATTACGCGTCCCAGTCCCAACAGGATCAGTTACTGATCTCACTGTAGAGCTTGCTAAAGAGGCAACTGTCGCAGAAATCAACGCTGCCATGAAAAAAGCGGCCCACGGATATCTCAAGGGATTTATGTCCTACACAGAAGATCCCATTGTTTCTTCAGATATCGTTACAGATCCTTCATCGTGCATTTTCGATTCGGGCCTTACTAAGGCTTTGGGAACCAGTGTCAAAGTTATTGGTTGGTATGACAATGAGTGGGGTTACTCAAACCGACTTGTAGATCTGATCACTTTGGTGGGTCGCAGCCTCTAATGTCTTCGCTGGAATCTCTCGAGCTATCTGGCAAACGAGTCTTCCTACGTTGTGATCTCAATGTTCCGATCAAGGACGGCACAATTACAGATGACGGGCGTATTCGCGCTTCGCTGCCAACTATTGAGTACTTACTGAAATCCGGCGCTTCAATCGTTATCGGCGCACATTTGGGTCGTCCCAAAGGCGAAATAAAACCAGAACTTTCCTTAGCTCCTGTTGCTCACAGACTCCATGAACTATTGGGGGAGCACGTGAATTTTAAAGAAAATATCTCGCCTCGGGCCCGAGTGACGTTATTGGAAAATCTGCGTTTTAGTGCTGCCGAAACAAGTAAGGATGAGACCGAGCGTCAAAAGTTTGCCGATGAGCTCTCAACTCTTGCAGATGTGTATGTGGGAGATGGATTTGGCGCTGTTCACCGCAAGCACGCATCGGTCTTTGATTTGCCAGCGCTATTGCCTCACGCTGCCGGTTTCTTAATTTCGGCAGAGGTTGAAGTACTTAAGCAACTTACGCAAAATCCAGAACGCCCCTACGGAGTGGTTCTCGGAGGAGCGAAGGTCTCTGACAAGATCGGTGTCATTACACATTTATTGGAAAAGGTTAATCTCCTGGCTATTGGGGGAGGGATGGTATTTACTTTTCTTGCAGCTCAGGGCAAGGAGATCGGAACATCTCTCGTTGAAAAAGATCTCATACCAACCGTAAAACAGATTCTTCTTCGCGCAAAGGAACTGGGAGTTCAGATCCATCTACCAACAGACATCCTTGTCGCTCCAACATTTAGCAATCATGCAACTCCAACATTGGTTTCCAGCGATGCTATGCCGCCAGATCAAATGGGATTGGATATTGGTCCAGAATCAGCAAAAAATTTCGCCCTTGCAATTAAGAGCTGTAAAACTGTTTTCTGGAACGGTCCCATGGGTGTTTTTGAATTTTCTTCCTTTGCCCAAGGAACAGCTGTGGTTGCCCGGGCCTTGAGCGAGGTTTCTGGAATATCAGTTGTCGGAGGAGGGGATTCCGCATCAGCGGTGCGCTCACTTGGCTTCGCTGATACAGATTTCGGTTATATTTCAACCGGTGGGGGTGCCTCCCTTGAATACCTTGAGGGCAAAGTACTTCCAGGCCTATTAGCGTTAGATCTTTAGAAACCAATCAAGGAGTAAAAATGCGTAAACCGTTGATGGCTGGGAACTGGAAGATGAACCTTAATCACCTAGAAGCCATTGCCGTCACGCAAAAATTGGTTTATAGCATCAATGATAAAGATTATGACGCTGTAGACGTTGCGATACTTCCTCCTTTTACCGATATTCGTTCCGTACAAACTTTGGTAGATGGAGATCGCTTGAGATTGACTTATGGCGCCCAAGATATTTCTAGCAATAGCAACGGCGCCTTCACGGGAGATGTGTCTGGTGCGATGCTGGCAAAGCTCGGCTGTACATATGTTTTAGTGGGTCATAGCGAACGTCGTGCTATTCACAACGAGGATGACGCACTGATTAACCGCAAAATTAAGGCAGCCCTTACTAATGATTTATCGCCGATTTTCTGTGTTGGCGAGGAACTTTCGGTTCGTGAATCTGGCACCCATGTATCGCATGTAGTACGACAGATCCGTGCTGGATTAATAAATATTTCTAAACCAGAATTGAAGAAACTAGTAATAGCTTACGAACCGGTGTGGGCTATTGGTACTGGCAAGACCGCTACACCTGAGGATGCACAGGAGGTATGTGCCGCGATTCGCGCTGAAATCGAAGAAATCGGATCTGCCGAGATTGCAGCGAGCATGCGCATTCTCTACGGAGGTTCGGTGAAATCGACCAACGCAGCCGAAATTATGAATCAGCCGGATGTTGATGGGGCCCTGATCGGTGGAGCCAGTCTTGACCCTGAGGAACTTGCCAAAATCGTCAAGTTTCATACATCAGCCTGAAGTGCAGTATCCTTCTGCCCTACAAGATCTCATAAGGAGTTAAGCGATGAAGTTAGGTCTGTCAATTTTGCTCATCATCACCAGCGTCCTCATGATCCTGCTTGTTTTATTGCACAAAGGTAAAGGCAGTGGCCTTTCTGATCTTTTTGGTGGCGGTGTTTCATCCAACTACGGTGGTTCATCGGTAGTGGAACGCAACCTCGATCGAATCACGATCGTAGTTGGTGGACTGTGGTTTGCTGGAGTCGTTGCTTTGAGTTTGGTTCTTAAGTAAGTCGAATAATTCTTTTTATGATCGTTTGACACTACTGAGGGAGAAAAAATGGCAAGCGGAAGCGCAATTCGTGGTAGTCGTGTTGGCGCTGGCCCAATGGGCGAGGCAGAACGTGGTGACTCCATTGGCCGTTTTCAAGTTTCTTATTGGTGTTCCAACAAGCATGAGACCAAACCATCATTTGCCGAGGATGGCACCGTTGTTATCCCTGATGAATGGGATTGCCCACGCTGTGGTTTCCCGGCCGGACGCGATAAAGCCAATCCACCAAGTCCGATAAAGAATGAGCCATATAAGACTCACTTGGCATATGTTAAAGAGCGTCGTAGTGATGCAGAAGGCGCCAAGATTTTGGACGAAGCCCTTCGTAAATTACGTGGAGAAGACGACTAGGTAATTGAACGGGCTGCGGCCAAAATTTCTGAAATTCCCTCTTCTCGATCTGTTAAATGTAAATGAACAACGGTGAAACCACGCTTGCGAAGCGCCTCTTGATCCCCGAGAGCTTGAGCCATGATCAACGTATGAAAAGAAAATTGAGCATCTGGCACCGCGATATCTTTTTTCACAGAAGCGGTCACTTGCAAGAAAGTTCCATTCTGTTGACCACCTTTATGAAACTGCCCGGTGGAGTGTAAAAATCGAGGGCCCCAGCCAAAAGTCACGGGACGCTGACTCTTGTGGGATAACTCTGCACGCAACTGTCCTATCTGAAAATCAGCAATCCGATCAAGATATGCGGTAATCGAGATGTATCCATCATTGCTAACAGAGTCAATGAGGTGGATGAGAGCGTCTTTGATTGTTGTGTACTGGGCAAATATCTGCACCGAGCCTTGTGTTGCATGAGGCGCCAGCGCCGGCATAGTGCCAGACCAGGATGTAAGTAGTGCCGCTGTAGCTTGCTTGGCTTCGGTAACGTTAGGTTGGTTGAAAGGGTCAACTCCGAGCGAAAAACAGAGTAGCGCTGTTACCCATTCCCAGAAAATAAACTGTGCTCCAAGATCGGCTTGTACAACAAGATCACCATTTCCAGAAAAAGTGATGGTGAAATCTTGCACAGTTGGATCCAAGGTTTCTATGACAACTGGCAATCTGCCAGTGTGATTTTTTCCAGTTGACTCAGCAATAAGTTGTTCGATCCAGTCACTGAGGCCAGGAAGGGCTGAACTCTGATCACAAAAATTTAAGTATTGTCCTGCGTGATATGCCAGTAAGTAGGCAGCCTCCACAACTGGCGAATGGGGAGAGTTGAACTCCTTGAGCGCATCATCAGCGCTATCAAGCAGAACGGAAACATCTATCCCTAGCAATGCAGCGGGCACAAGTCCAAAAGCGGTGAGGGCACTGAAACGGCCACCTACGAATGGGTCAGCGTTCATTACAGTGAAACCCCGTGATCGAGCATCTTGGTCCAAAGGGGAGTCAGGATCGGTCACGATGATCATGTGATCTGTGGCGTTAAGTTTCGCTTGCTCAAAAAGAAACTCACAATAGGAACGTTGCGAGGCAGTTTCGATGGTTGATCCAGATTTTGAACTCACGACAACTACGGTGGTGCTTAAATCGCCACCAAGACATTGTGCGATGTAGTGGGGATCGGTGCTATCTAGAACAAATAGTTCACGCTTATATGTGGCAGCTATTACTTCGGGAGCAAGGGATGACCCTCCCATTCCGCATAAAACTACGCGACCACAATGGCGAAATTTGGCAGCCAGAGCATCAAGTTCAGGTAAGAGATGTCGGGATTCAGTAGGCAAACCAATCCAGTTAAGTCGCGTAGCCGCCTCTGGGGCTGCTTGCGGCCCCCACAACAAAGAGTCTTTGCGGGCGAGTTTTTCATTCGCATCCATGAGTGCGATAAATCGAGGGTCTAGTCGATCAACCAGTGATGTTGCTTTTCCATGGAGAGAAATCATTGTGTTAATGCCTTGCTTACATTTGTGATGAGCTCTTCCCAAGATTGTGCGAATTTGAATACGCCATCTATTTCAAGTGCATCGGTAACTTCGTCTAGTGAAATTTCACATTGATTCAATTGCGCCATCACCGTATGAGCGTTCGCAAAAGTTTGGTTAAGAGACACCCCGGAGTAATTTCCGTGATCGAGCACAGCATCCAAAGTCGCTTGAGGCATGGTGTTGACGGTATCTGGAGCAATCAACTCCATGACGTATCGTGTGTCATCGTAGGAGGGATCCTTCACTCCAGTGGATGCCCATAGTGGGCGTTGCATCTTGGCACCCAATTGAGCCAAATGCAGCCAACGTGAACTGGATCGTTTGGACTCGAAAGTTTCATAGGCGATTGCTGCATTAGCTATGGCCACTTTACCCAGTAGGGAAAGGCTTTGAGGTGTGCTGACTTGTTTAAGCAGAGCGTCAATTGATGTGTCGATGCGACTGATGAAGAAAGACGCTACAGATGAGATCTGAGATAAATCCTTACCATTTTGCTCCGCTTTTTCTAAGCCAGAAATGTATGCATCAATTACTTCGGCATAGCGAGTAACCGAGAAAATCAGAGTGACGTTGACGCTGATACCTTCAGAGATCAACTGCGTGATCGCAGGCAAGCCTTCTTTTGTTGCAGGGACTTTGATCAGTAAATTTGGACGATCTACCAGCTTCCACAGTGCGCGTCCCTCATCGATAGTGGCTTGCGTGTGGCGAGCTGAGCGAGGATCAACTTCGATGCTCACTCGACCATCAACTCCTTCTGAAGACGCGTGAATTGAAGTAAAAAGATCACAGGCACTTCGCACATCATCTGTCGTCAATTTTTGAATGACCGCTTCAGCGCCAAGTTGTGACATAGATGCAATGTCGCCCGCGTACTCTGCGCCTTTACTGATTGCACCACTGAAAATACTTGGATTAGTCGTTACTCCAACAACACCATCGTGAGCGATGCGATAAGGCAGCGAGTGTGGATCTAGACCAGATATTTTGCTGCGTGATAGATCATCAAGCCAAATCGAGGTGCCGCCATCGCTGATCTGTTTGATGACCGACATAATCAGCGTCCAATTTTAAGAACTGCGTCTGTAATTGCTTGCGCTGTAAACCCGAAACGCTCAAAGAGCACTGATGCTGATGCTGAAGCTCCGAAGTGTTCGAGAGAGATCGATAAGCCATGGTCACCTACGTATTCGTGCCACCCTTGCGCTATGCCTGCTTCGATACTGACTCGAGTTTTTACCGAACTTGGGAGTACTTCTTGACGATAACTTTCTGGTTGCTCAGCAAACCACTCTAAACATGGCGCGCTGACAACTCGAGTGGGCACGCCTTGGGCTTCTAGTTCACTTTGGGCTTGTACAGCTACAGCGACTTCAGATCCTGTGGCTATCAAAATTACTTGTGGGATTTTTGTGCTTGCTTCCTTCAAAATATAAGCACCGCGAGCGGTCCCAGAAGCGGGCGCGAAGGTGGAACGATCAAAAACAGGCAAGTTCTGCCGCGATAACAAGATTGCACATGGTTGATCTCGTCGCAGAATTTCGGCCCAAGAGTGTGCTACCTCATTTGCATCGCCGGGGCGGATAACAGCAAATCCAGGAATCGCACGCAAGGCCGCGATATGTTCGACGGGTTGATGAGTTGGACCGTCTTCACCTAATCCAACCGAATCATGTGTCCACACGAAAGTAACACCCAACTTCATGAGGGAGGCCAATCGTGCTGCGGGGCGCATGTAGTCACTAAAAACCAAGAATGTTCCAGCAAAAGTACGCGTTAAACCGTGCAAAGTGATTCCGTTGAGAATAGATCCCATGGCATGTTCACGGATTCCAAAGTGCACTACACGGCCATACGGATTGGCGTGCGGCATTGTGGAATTTTTAGGCAAAAATGATCCACCTTCGTCAATGCTCGTGTTATTGCTTTCGGCTAAATCCGCGGATCCTCCCCAAAATTCTGGTAGCACCCTTGCGATTTGTTGAATGACATCTCCGGAAGCCTTTCGAGTGGCAACATCTTTTCCCGCTGAAAACGTGGGTATTGCGCTCTCCCAACCATCCGGAAGTGAACGAGTTCGTAAACGATGGAGGAGTGCCGCTTTGTGAGGATGGGATTGCTCCCATTTAGCAAAACTCAAATCCCAAGCAGCACGTTCTTTGGCGCCACGCACCTTCACTTCTCGCACGTGGGTAAGAATGTGATCAGGCATTGCAAAATTCTCATCTGGGTTTAATCCAAGTACTCTTTTTGTTTCTGCAATCTCCGCATCTCCCAATGCCGAACCATGAGACTTAGCGGTGCCTTGGGCTTTTGGAGCTGGCCAAGCGATAACAGTTCGTAAGCGAATTAAAGTTGGTTTGCCAGTTTCAGCAATAGCTTCGGCCATCGCCATCTCTAATGTCTGGCGGTCAATATTTCCGTCATGAGTTGCGGCTACTTCTATAACATGCCAACCGTAGGACCTGTAACGAGCTGACACATCTTCGGTAAAAGCTACATGCGTATCGCCCTCGATCGAAATACGGTTATCGTCATAAATTACGTTGAGAAAACCGAGCTCTTGTGTCCCAGCTAAGGAGGAAGCTTCAGCGCTGACACCTTCTTGTAAATCTCCATCAGAACAAATCACCCAGATGCGATGATCAAAAATACTAGCGCCTGGTTGAGCATCCGGATCCAAAAGGCCTCGCTCGTAACGGGCAGCCATGGCCATTCCAACTCCGTTTGCAACCCCTTGTCCTAGCGGACCTGTTGTTGTTTCGACACCGGCAGTGTGACCGTACTCGGGGTGGCCCGGAGTAAGTGAACCCCATGTTCTAAATTTTTTAAGGTCTTCCATCTCCAAGCCGTAACCACTGTAAAACAATTGTGTGTACAAGGTGAGAGATGAATGACCGCAGGAAAGAATGAAGCGGTCACGTCCCAACCATTGAGGATCAGATGGATCGTGACGCAAGAAACGTTGAAAAAGACTGTATGCAACAGGTGCCAGTGCCATGGCTGTCCCTGGGTGACCATTTCCCACTTTTTGAACGGCGTCCATGGCTAAAGCGCGGGCGTATGTGACTGCCTGCTCATCTAGATCAGTCCATTGAATTAATTGCCGCTGACTCATTGCTTTCTCATTTCGCTGCTAGGTGAATACGCCATGCGCTGATCCATACAAGAGTCACTCCTAGCAGATGGATCGCTACAAGCAATTCCGGTAGACCCTGGTAGAACTGGACAAAACCAATAGCGCCTTGAGCCATTGAAATTGCTCCAAATATCGCAATCCTTCTTTTTAGAAGTGAATTCTTTGGCGCGCGAAGGTAAAAAGCAATCGACAAAACCATGAGAGCGATGACAAGTGCAGCATGTAACCATGCGATTGTTTGAATTCGAATATGAAAACGGGGCGCGCTGATATCGCCAGCATTGGGACCGCTTCCGGTCACAATAGTTCCGACAACGATGACCAGAGATGCCAAGATAATATGTACTCGTGCAAATAACCAATGGTGAATTTCTACGGGCGGAACCGATGCAAACTTGAGTTGTCGTCGTTCATATAATGATGTGCCTGCAGCAATCAAAATAATGGAAATCAGAAAATGTCCAGCGACAGGAATCGGGTTCAAGTGCGTTAATACGGTAATTCCACCCATCGGTATCTGAGCGAAAATTCCCAGTAATTGTCCGATAGCTAATGCGCGGATATCACGACGGCGTAGATAAATAACTGCGACCAACACGGCAATTGAAGAAAGGATGAGAACGAAAGTTAAAAGCCGATTACCAAATTCAATCCATGCATGGAGTTGACCTTGCGCTTGGTGGGGAACTGGCACATATGAACCATGCGTACATTCGGGCCAGGTGGGACAACCAAGCCCAGAGCCAGTGAGTCGCACTGCACCACCAGTGACTACAAGACCAGATTGCAAGAAGAGCAAAATCCCCAGAAGCGGAGAGAGAGCTCGTTGGATCCTGGCGCGCATCATGCTCGCTAGCCTAGGACTTGAGCGCGAAAGAAGGCGGTAGCCATTTGCCTCGGTCTTCTGTGGCGCTCAACACGCTCACGGGTGATCTGATAAGTGGAGATTTGAAGGGAATTAAGACACACTTCTGTTGTGAAAAAGAGTCCCCTCCTCGTCAAGGATGACCCCCGCACGCGCGAACTTGTGGCGCGCTCCATCCTAGAAAACGGACCCAGTAGTGCGGTGATCTTGAGTGAGCGTTTGGGTATTACACCTGCAGGAATTCGTCGCCACCTGGATGCCCTGGTTGACGAGGGAATTTTAGAATCACGCCAACCACACGCAGCCCTTATTCGTGGCCGTGGAAGACCTTCAAAAGTTTTTCTCATGACCGATGGTGGGCGTCAACAATTTGAACACTCCTATGATGATTTAGCAGTTGCTGCATTGAAGTTTATGGCAAGCCAAACAAGTCAAGATTCGTTGAAGAATTTTGCAGATTCCAGAGCGGCAGATATGGAGAAGACCCTGTCATCGGCAATGGCAACGCAAAAATCTAAGAGTGCGAAAATTCTAGCTATGGCAAATTCACTGACTGCGCAAGGTTATGCAGCAACAGTTATGGATCGCGAACATGGGATCGAATTGTGTCAACATCATTGTCCGATCGCACATGTTGCTTCTGAGTTCCCACAATTGTGTGAATCAGAAACCCAAGCGCTTTCTCGTCTTTTAGGCACACACGTTCAAAGATTAGCCACAATCGCGCATGGCGATGGTGTCTGTACGACATATATTCCTACGGGGGGAAACCAATGACAATCGCACATCCAGAACTTGATGGTATCGGCAACTATGAGTATGGCTGGTCTGACAAAAGTGATGTCGGTACGAATGCTCGTCGTGGTCTCAATGAGGAAGTCGTTCGCGACATCTCAGAGAAGAAGTCAGAACCACAGTGGATGCTTGATCTGCGCCTTAAAGGTTTGGCACTTTTTGATAAAAAACCAATGCCGTCATGGGGTTCAGATTTATCCGGAATTTTCTTTGACACGATCAAGTATTTTGTAAGGTCAACTGAAAAGCAGGCCGCCACATGGGATGACCTGCCAGATGAAATTAAGAATACATATGACCGTTTGGGAATCCCAGAAGCGGAAAAACAGCGTTTGGTCTCCGGTGTGGCCGCGCAGTATGAGTCGGAAGTTGTATATCACTCAATCCGTGAGGACCTTGAAAAACAAGGCGTCATCTTTTTGGATACAGATTCTGGACTCAAGCAACATCCAGAACTTTTTATGGAATATTTCGGCAGCGTCATCCCTGTTGGAGATAATAAATTTGCAGCACTGAACACCTCAGTGTGGTCTGGGGGATCCTTTATTTATGTTCCTAAGGGTGTCCACGTGGATATTCCACTGCAAGCTTATTTCCGCATTAATACTGAAAATATGGGCCAATTCGAACGTACATTAATTATTGCCGATGAGGATTCCTATATTCATTATGTTGAAGGATGTACTGCACCTATCTACAAATCTGATTCTCTTCACTCAGCAGTAGTTGAGATTATTGTTAAAAAAGGAGCAAGAGTTCGTTACACAACTATTCAAAACTGGTCGAATAACGTGTACAACCTTGTTACTAAACGTGCTACATGCGCTGAAGGTGCCACTATGGAGTGGATTGATGGAAACATCGGGTCCAAAGTTACGATGAAATACCCAGCGGTTTTCCTTATGGGGCCGCATGCCAAAGGTGAAACACTTTCAATTGCCTTTGCTGGAGAGGGACAACATCAAGATACTGGATCTAAAATGGTCCATGCTGCTCCCTATACTTCATCAACAATTATCTCTAAGTCTGTTGCTCGTAACGGTGGACGAACTTCATATCGCGGGCTCGTTCAAATCCAAGAAGGCGCGCATCATTCCAAGAGCACAGTTAAATGTGACGCCCTTCTCGTGGATACAATTTCGCGCTCTGACACTTATCCCTACGTGGACATCAGAGAAGATGATGTATCAATGGGGCATGAAGCAACAGTTTCCAAAATCAGTGATGACCAACTCTTTTACCTAATGTCGCGTGGATTATCAGAAGATGAAGCCATGGCCATGATCGTACGAGGTTTCATAGAGCCAATCGCACGTGAACTTCCCATGGAGTATGCCCTCGAGCTCAATCGATTGATTGAACTACAAATGGAAGGCGCTGTTGGATAATGAGTTTGCTTGCCACTAATTTCTTAACACCCACAGGCAGGGAAGAAGCATGGCGTTTTACTCCCTTGAATCGTCTTGCTGGATTGCATGATGGTTCGGTCGAAGTTGCCCAGCGTGAATCATTAGTTATGAAATCACCAGCGACGCAGGGTGTTAGCTTTACGCGCGTTTCGCGTGAATTGTTGGCGCCGGAATCATTCTCCGACGACGTGATAATTCAGCGGGCTCATGCTGAAGTTCTCAACGTGGCACATTTAAGCGTAGCTGCAGGATGTGAAATAACTACTCCGATCCACCTCGGCAGAGATCACCATGGGCCTGCCGGCAATGAATTATCGAGAGTGCGTATCAGTGTCGGCGCGCGCTCACATGCCACAGTGGTTATGGAAAATAGCGGTGAGGCAGTTTTGGGCGAAGATGTAGAGATAGTGCTTGAGCCAGGATCGAGTTTAAAATTTGTTTCATTGCAAGAGTGGAGTGCAAAGTCAGTTCACGCAGCTCGTCATCACGCAATTGTCGGCAAGGATGCCACTTTCCAATCAGTCACGGTAACTGTGGGCGGGTCGCTAGTTCGTTTACTACCCACTGTTGAGTTTGCCGGACCAGGCGCGAGTGCTGAACTTTTGGGAATCTACTTTGCAACCGCCGGTCAGCATTTTGAACATCGCATCCATGTAGATCATGGTGTTCCAAATGCAAAATCGCGCGTAAATTACAAGGGAGCCCTGGCAGGTAATGAAGCCCACACAGTGTGGATAGGTGATGTGTATATTCGGGCCGCTGCAGAAGGCACTGACACGTATGAACTCAACCGGAATTTGCTTCTCAGTGATGGCGCACGCGCCGATTCGGTACCTAATTTAGAAATCGAAACTGGTGAAATTATCGGGGCTGGACATGCCAGCACAACAGGTCGTTTCGATGATGAACAACTTTTCTACTTAATGTCTCGCGGAATTGCGATGGATGAAGCACGCAGGTTGGTAGTTCGCGGATTCTTTGCCGAAATTATTGGCAACATCAAAGACGAGGAAATTCAAGAGCGTCTTATGAGCCGCATAGATGATGAACTATTAAAGGCAGGTCATTGAGTTGAGCGACTTATCTTTAGATCAGCTACAAGAGAGTAAGCCTCTTCGCTTAGAAAAATCTGGAAAAGCTATTTGCGTGACACGTATTGGATCTGAAGTTTTTGCAATTGCTGATACATGTTCGCACTCAGATGCCTCACTTGCAGAGGGCGAAGTATCTGGCTTCACAATTGAATGTTGGTTACACGGGGCCCAGTTCGATCTGCGCAATGGGCAAGCTACAACGCCTCCAGCGACGCAAAGTGTGGAAGTTTTTGCCGTACGAATCGACGGAGATTCCGTCATGATCGATGTTTAAGCAAACCCTGACGAAAGAGGACTAAATGAGCACACTTGAGATCCGCGGACTTGAAGTTTCGGTTATCACCGAAAAAGGTCCTATAGAGATACTTCGTGGGGTTGATTTGACCATCGCATCCGGGGAGACCCACGCAATCATGGGTCCGAACGGTTCTGGTAAGTCAACTCTCGCTTACTCAATTGCGGGACATCCTAAGTACACCATCACAGGTGGAAGCGTCACTTTAGACGGCGTTGATGTACTGGCCATGAAAGTAGATGAGCGGGCTAAGGCCGGACTATTTTTAGCAATGCAATATCCTGTGGAAATTCCTGGGGTATCAGTTTCAAATTTCCTACGCACCGCCGCCACAGCCTTGCGCGGCGAAGCTCCGAAATTGCGAACATGGGTAGGAGAAGTTAAAGAAGCCATGAACGCACTAGCCATGGATCCATCATTTTCAGAGCGCAACGTTAATGAAGGCTTCTCTGGCGGAGAGAAAAAGCGCCATGAAATCATGCAATTGGAACTTCTTAAACCAAAAATTGCAATTTTGGACGAAACTGATTCCGGCTTAGATGTCGATGCACTTCGCATCGTTTCTGAAGGAGTTAATCGCGCGAAAGCCGCTAACGATATGGGCGTCCTTCTGATTACCCACTACACAAGAATTCTGCGCTACATCAAGCCAGATTTTGTGCATGTATTCGCTAATGGTCGCGTAGTTGAAGAGGGTGGGCCTGAGCTGGCAGATAAATTAGAAGAGAAGGGCTATGCCGAGTACGTCGGTAATTAACCGATTTGCACGCTCGCCCATGACTCTTGATGTAACCCGGATTAAAGAAGATTTTCCGATCTTTCAGCGCACGGTGCGTGATGGTAAGAGGTTGATCTATCTAGACAGCGGAGCTACAAGTCAGAAACCAAATGTAGTGATTGAAGCGGAGAGTAATTTCTACCGTTTGCACAATGCAGCTGTGCATCGAGGCGCTCACCAATTGGCAGAAGAAGCTACCGAAGCGTATGAAGGTGCACGCGAAAGCGTGGCACAATTTCTCGGCGCAAAAAGTGACGAAATTGTATTCACGAAAAGCGCAACCGAGAGTATCAACTTGTTGGCCTATGCCATGGGCAATGCTGCTGTCGACAATGAATTTCATCTCAAGCAAGGTGATGGGATTGTTGTAACTGAGATGGAGCACCATGCCAACTTAATCCCATGGCAACAACTCGCTAAGCGCACAGGTGCACAGCTGTCCTGGTTTGATGTGAACGATGAAGGCAGATTAGACCTTTCTCGAATCGATCAGGTAATTACGAATAAAACAAAAGTTGTCGCCTTAACTCACCAGTCCAACGTGTTGGGAACAATAAATCCTTTAGAGGCCATTGTTGCCCGAGCGCACGCTGTTAATGCTGTCGTTGTTTTGGACGCTTGCCAATCAGTGCCGCATTTGCCGATAGATGTACAAGGACTTGGTATAGATTTTCTTGCATTTTCTGGCCATAAAGCTCTGGGGCCAACTGGTGTTGGCGTGCTGTGGGGACGCAATCAATTGCTTGATGAACTACCACCATTCCTCTACGGAGGGTCCATGATTGAAAACGTAACGATGGAAAACGCAACATGGGCGCAAGCACCTAAGAAGTTTGAAGCCGGCGTTCCTAATATGGCGCAGGCTGTTGGACTGGCGGCGGCCTTAGGGTATTTAGAATCGGTTGGCCTAAATAACATACATGAACACGAGATGGTTTTAACTCAAGAAATTATTCTGGGTCTAGAGGAGATCGATGGAGTGCAAATTTTTGGACCTAAAGAACTTACATTGCGCGGAGGAGTTGTTTCTTTCGCAGTAGAAGGGATTCATCCACATGACCTGGGACAGTTTATGGATTCCCAAGGCATCGCTGTTCGCACTGGTCACCATTGTGCTTGGCCATTAAATCGTAAACTGGGTGTTAACGCGACGACGAGAGCGTCAATGTATCTTTATAACGATTCAGAAGATATTCAAAGCCTTTTAGCGTCGGTAGTAGATGCCCAGAAATATTTTAGGAGTCGCTGATGGATCTAGACCACCTGTATCAAGACGTCATTCTTGATCACTATAAACATCCAGAACACAAAGGACTTTCACTCGAAAAAGATGTTCAGGTTCATCACGTGAATCCCAGCTGTGGCGATGAAATTACACTGAATCTCTCGATCAAAGATGGTGTGATCACTAACCTGACCTGGGATGGGATCGGGTGTTCAATTTCGATGGCAAGTGCGTCGATGATGTCAGGATTATTTTTTGGGAAAGACGTCACTGAGGCAAACGTGGCTCTTGAAAGTTTCATGAGCTTGATGCATAGCAAAGGTACGCAAAAAGGTGACGAAGCGGTCTTAGAAGATGCCATAGCTTTTGCAGGAGTCTCTAAGTATCCGGCGCGAATTAAGTGCGCACTATTGGGGTGGATGGCCTATAAGGACGCAGCAGTGCAAGCACAAAGCAGATAATTCGATAGGCTAGCCAAGAAGATTTGAGGAGAGGTAAGCACATGGTTGCACAGATCGACGATATAACAGAAGCGATGAAAGACGTTGTCGACCCAGAATTGGGGATTAACGTCGTTGACTTGGGGTTGATTTATGACGTCATGGTTGATGAAGCCAACATTGCTGTCCTTAATATGACTTTAACTTCTGCGGCTTGCCCTCTGCAAGATGTAATTGAGGATCAAACCCGTCAAGCTTTATCTGGCCTAACGAGTGATGTGCGGATTAATTGGGTATGGATGCCACCCTGGGGACCTGACAAGATTTCTGATGATGGAAGGGATCAACTCCGCGCTCTCGGATTTACGGTTTAATCTATGTCGCAACATCAATCATGGATGGTGGTCCGTTCTTTAGTAGAAAATGCTGAAGCACCCGCCCAAAAACTAAAGCCAGGAACTTTACGCAGGATTGCTCTATTTGCTAAGCCTTATCAAGCACGGATCTCGTTTTTTCTCATCACCGTGATTCTTGACGCATTTCTTGTTGTATCCACACCGTTAATTTTTCGTGAACTGGTCGATAAAGGAATCATTCCTCACAATGGAGCCCTTGTTACTCGATTGGCGCTTTTAGTAGGAGCAATTGCAATATTAGATGGAACTCTAAATTTTGTTGGACGATGGTTCTCAGCCCAAATCGGAGAGGGCCTTATTTACGACCTCCGTACCCAGGTGTATTCCCACATTCAAAAACAATCGATAGCTTTCTTTACGAGAACTCAAACGGGCGCGCTTATTTCGCGTATCAATTCTGATGTCATGGGCGCTCAACAGGCTTTTACATCAACTTTGTCTGGAGCAGTAAGCAACGTCGTTAGCTTAACTTTGGTTATAGCCGCGATGCTTTTCCTCTCTTGGCAGATAACGATTATCTCGTTGCTCCTTCTTCCGATTTTTTTAATCCCAACAAAATGGATTGGTCGCAGATTGGCCAACTTGACTAGATCTATTTTTGAAGTAAACGCGCAAATGTCGAGCATGATGACCGAAAGATTCAATGTCTCCGGAGCAATGCTGGTAACTCTCTACGGACAGCCAGTTCAAGAACGTGAAAAATTTTCAACAAAAGCCCGCAAAGTAGCCGATATCGGTATTTCCAATGCCCTACTCAATCGAATTTTTTTCGTAGCCCTTACCGGTGTCGCAGCGGTAGCCACGGCGATTGCTTATGGCGTGGGGGGCCACTTAGCCATCTCCGGTTCCCTGACTGTGGGCACACTTTTGGCTATCACAGCGCTCTTGTCCAGACTCTATGCTCCCTTGACCGCACTCTCGAATGTTCGCATCGACATCATGACTGCATTAGTTTCTTTTGAACGGGTTTTTGAAGTGTTAGACCTGCAACCCATGGTGCAGGAGCGCCAAAGCGCAATCGAACTTAAGGATCCAAACCCTGGTGTTGAGTTTAGAAATGTTGATTTTTCTTATCCCTTAGCCAACGAGATTTCACTAGCTTCGTTGGAAGCAGTGGCAAAATCTGAAGTTCCAGACAGTGGTGAAGTATTGCGGGGAATTTCCTTTATCGCACCTGCTGGAACAATGACCGCAGTTGTGGGTCCATCTGGCGCTGGAAAAACTACAATTAGCGCATTGATACCGCGATTATATGATGTAACCAAGGGCGAGATTCTCCTGGGTGATGTCGATATTCGAGATCTCACTCTTTCAAGTTTGCGCCACAATATCGGTGTAGTGATGCAAGATGCACATCTATTTCATGAAACGATCGCAGAGAATTTAAGGTACGCCAAAAACGATGCCACACAACAAGAGATGCAACAAGCGTGCGAACAAGCTCGTATTTGGGATTTTATTACGACATTACCCAACGGTTTAGAGACCATGGTGGGAGAGCGAGGTCATCGACTCTCTGGAGGAGAAAAGCAACGTCTTGCGATTGCACGTCTTCTTCTGAAATCTCCTTCGGTTGTAATTTTGGATGAAGCTACAGCTCACTTAGATTCAGAAAATGAAGCGTTAGTACATGAAGCTTTGCGGGGAGCGTTGAAAGGCCGAACCAGTATCGTCATTGCCCACCGATTGAGTACTGTTCGAGAAGCTGATCAAATTTTGGTGTTGGAAAAGGGCGTTATCGTCGAACGCGGAACACACGAAGAACTAGTCCAGGCAAACGGACTATATTCCGAGCTTTATGCACGCCAAGATTTATCTGGACCTGCGTAAAAGAATTCGTCCATAGCCAATCAAGCCAGCGAAAAATAGCCATTGCAGTGCGTAAGCCATGTGAGGACCATCAGTGATTTCTGGCAATTCCACCGGCGCAGCGGGGTTAGTTGCGGGGTCCGAAGTTGAAAGAAGGTCCAAGTAAAAACTTTCTGTTTGTACCGATGATTTACTTTGTGCGTTCCATTGAGGAATGAGTTCTCCATTTTTGCTGGAAGATAAAGCGAAAAATGAACCTTGCGGGAGAGAATGATCCAAGCGAATTCGGGCAATGATTGAAATTGGGGCAGTTGCAGTTGCTGGGAGAATTGGCGCTTGTCCAGCATTTGCTCCAGGGGGAATCCATCCGCGATCTACCCAAAAATTTAATCCTGATTTTTCGTGAAAAAGGGTAAGTAAGTCATATCCATATTTGCCTTCTGAGTACCTATTTCGCAGGAGGATCTGATAGTTGGTATCAAAAGTGCCATCCGCTTGAGTTCGACGCCACTCCGATTCTTCGAGATGGTTTTTCGCTTCTGATAATTCGATGACGTCTTGACTTACATGCAAACTGATGAGCGCATTATGGGCATGTCTGGCTATTCCGCGTTGGTATTGCCAGTTACTTGCCACCAGACATAAAGCGATAAGACATAAGGCCACAAGAGAAAGCAGATAGGCATGCTTTTCTTTCGATCGAGAATTACGAGATGCTGCGACGGATTTCATTAATGACTGATGTGCCTGGTGTAGATCTTTCACGGCCTGCATTTGCTATAACAACGGCAAAGTAGGGAAGCAAAAGTGCTCCAACCAGAAAGATCCAGCGAAATGGGCTGGGGGTTATTACCGCTGCAATAAAGCAAGCAGTGCGAACCATCATGGATATAAAATAACGACGCTTACGACCTTCTTGATCTTGAGTGAGGGATTTTTGAGCACTCGTGATGTCATGAATTTGGTCGTCTTGAGAAAAATCCATGGATGAAGGCATGGATGAACAGTAGGGTTTTCTGGCATTGATCGCACCTTGGCGTGGAGATTCTTCGCTTACGCCCGAGTAGCCAGTAAGTTCTACCCATGACCCAAGCGATTGCCCTTGTAACTGGAGCCAATAGAGGCATAGGTCTTGCCATCGCTCACGCTCTACAATCAGAGGGTTTTCATGTCGTGATTACTTATCGAAGCGGTGAGCCACCTTCGGGTTTCGCTGCCGTACAGATGGACGTGACATCTAGCGAAAGTGTTGATGCTGGCTTTACAAAGATTGAAGCTGAGTTTGGCATCCCAGAGGTAATTGTCGCCAATGCTGGTATGACTCGAGACACCTTGGTGCTTCGCATGAGTGAAGAAGATTTCGCTGATGTTATAGATGCCAACCTCACTGGCGCTTTCCGGACTGCGAAACGCGCGACAAAAGGACTGTTGAAACTCAAGCGTGGGCGACTCATTTTCATCGGTTCTGTTGTAGGTAGCGTCGGTGCAGCAGGACAAGTGAATTACTCAGCAAGTAAGTCTGGCTTAGTAGGAATGGCTCGATCTTTCGCTCGTGAGCTAGGAAGCCGAGGAATCACCGCAAATGTAATTGCTCCAGGTTTTGTCGAAACGGATATGACAGCAGAACTTGATGAAAAAAGACGAAACGAAATTGTAGCTTCGGTACCTTTGGGACGCTTTTCTAGCGCCCAAGAGATTGCACAAGTAGTAGCGTTCTTGGCATCTGAAAAAGCCAGTTATATAACTGGAGCGCTAATACCTGTAGATGGTGGACTAGGAATGGGGCATTAATATGGCACTGCTAACTGGAAAAAATATTTTGGTTACTGGAGTGCTGACTGATGCATCCATCGCTTTTCACATTGCACGCCTTGCTCAAGAAGAAGGAGCCACCGTTGTTTTAAGCTCCTTTGGACGTGCGCGACGAATCACAGAACGTATTGCTGCACGCTTGCCACATCAAGCGGCTGTGATCGAACTAGATGTTACAAACGATGAGGATTTGGCGGCTCTGCCTGATCGTGTACGAGAGTTTGTTCCCACGTTGCATGGACTAGTGCACTCCATTGGCTTTGCACCTGAATCTGCACTAGGCGGAAATTTTCTTAATACTCAATGGCCAGATGTTGCAACCGCTATTCAAGTTTCAGCATTTTCGTTGAAATCACTGACCATGGCAGCTCGCCCCTTATTTGATGGCGGAGCATCCGTGGTCGGCTTAGATTTTGATGCCAGCGTTGCGTGGCCTCAATATGACTGGATGGGCGTTGCAAAAGCAGCATTAGAATCGACATCACGGTATTTAGCTCGCGATTTAGGTCCAGAACAGGTGCGGGTCAATCTTGTTGCAGCCGGGCCAATTAAAACCATTGCAGCCAAATCGATTCCAGGCTTTGAAAAATTTGAACCCATTTGGAATGACCGAGCTGCATTGGGATGGGATTTCGGAGATCCGGTTCCTGCAGCACAAGCCACCATTGTCTTTCTCTCAGATTGGCTACCCAAGACGACGGGTGAAATCTTGCATGTCGATGGCGGAGTCCACGCAATTGGTGGCTAGTTCTAGGCTTGATGAGGGCCGATTTCTTACTTTGCCTGCCCTCTAGTATCCTTTCGCGCAGACCAGTGCTGTAGGCACTGCAAAGAGGAGCCGCCGCTCCCACCTTCATCACTTCGGTGAGTTGGTATGTCGAAGCCCTTTCTCAGGGTTTCTCGCGGTGCTTTTTCTTGCAGCGGCTACAAAACTGACAAGCCAGCAACCGTGAAGGAGTTTTTATCACAACTGAAGCCCGCATCAATGATCGCATTCGCGTCCCTGAAGTTCGTCTCATCGGTCCAACCGCTGAACAAATTGGGGTCGTAGATATCGATACAGCGCTGCGAATGGCAGATGAAGTCGGTCTTGATCTTGTCGAGATCGCCCCAGATGCCGTTCCACCCGTGTGCAAAATAATGGATTTCGGAAAATATAAGTACGAGATCGCACAAAAAGCACGCGAAGCGCGACAGAACCAAACCCACATTGTGGTCAAAGAGGTTCGGATGCGACCAAAGATTGAAGCTCACGATTATGAGACCAAGCGGAATCATATTGAGAAGTTTCTACGAGGTGGCGACAAAGTAAAGATAACAATGCAATTTCGCGGTCGTGAGCAAACTCGACCAGAGTTGGGATACAAGTTGTTGCAACGTCTTGCAGAAGACATTGCAGCATTTGGATTCATTGAATTTGCGCCTAAACAAGAAGGCCGCAATATGACGATGGTGTTAGGTCCTACAAAGCGTAAGACCGAAGCGGTTGCAGAACAGAAAGCGGCTCGTAAAGCAAAAGCCGCTGCTGAATCTGAAGCCGCCGAATAGATTTTAAGTTCCAACGAGAGGATAAGGCCCACATGCCAAAGATGAAGACGCACAGCGGTGCAAAGAAGACATTCCGTGTTACGGGTACCGGAAAGATCATGCACGAGCGAGCTGGCAAGCGCCACCTTCTTGAGCGCAAATCCTCCCGTCACACACGTCGCCTTTCCAATGATGCGACGGCGAAACCAACAACTACTTTTACAGCCAAGCGCATGCTTGGTCTGAAGTAAGGAGCGCCCTAAATGGCAAGAGTCAAACGTGGCGTCCATGCCGCTAAGAAGCGTCGCACAACATTGGAACGTGCTGCTGGTTACCGCGGTCAACGTTCCCGTCTCTATGCGAAAGCAAAAGAGCAACTCACCCACTCGATGGTGTATGCATTTAATGACCGCAAAGACAAGAAGGGCGACTTTCGTCAACTGTGGATTCAGCGAATTAATGCAGCAAGCCGCGAAAATGGTCTTACCTACAACCGTTTCATTCAAGGCTTGAAGGCAGCCGGTGTCGAAGTCGACCGCCGCGTTCTTTCAGAGCTTGCTACCCACGAACCAGAAACTTTCAAAACACTGGTTGAGGTTGCTCGTAAAAGCCTTTTAGCTAAGTAAAACCCTAAATGATCGAGAGCCTTCACTCGCCGCACATCGCGCGAGTGAAGGCTCTTTTAGGTTCAAGAGGAAAAAAAGAGCGACGAGAATCTGGTTCCTTCATCGCAGAGGGATTGCAATTTTTGCGAGAAGCTCTTCCTAAGGATTCGGTACCGGAGATTGAAACTCTCTACCTCACTACTTCGGGCCGACTCAAAATCGCCGCGGAAGGCCTCTCAATAAACCATCTTGAAACTGTGGATGTGAGTGATGCAGTGATGGGTGCGATGGGAGAGACCGTGACACCGCAAGGAATTCTTGCGGTTTGTCGCACTCCTATCAATGAATTATCTCAAATTAAAATAACGACGAATTCAAAATTTGTGTACCTGCACGAAATTCAAGATCCTGGGAATGCAGGAACCATTCTGAGGAGTGCAGACGCTACTGGTTTTTCAGGTGTGATTACCTCTCCCAGCAGTGTCGATATCTACTCTCCAAAAGTGGTAAGAGCCAGCGCCGGGTCGCTCTGGCATATTCCCGTGTATGAGCGGGTAGAACTTGCAGAGTTGATACAACTCTGGCCAAATGAAAGTATTTTTGCACTGAGCGCCGATGGCCCAGAATCCTTACTGGAGCTCGTATCACCTTCGCCATCATTATGGATATTTGGCAATGAAGCCCGTGGAATCAGTGATGTGCAACCTCATCCACGAATAAAAAAAGTACATATTCCCATGCCTGGTAATGCCGAGAGCCTGAATTTAGCTGCAGCAGCAGCAATCGTTCTCTTCCGTGTTACTTCCGCCTCTTCCTAAGCCCAGACAGTAGACTCCACTACATGAGTTCTTTGCAAGATCTCCCGCTATGGGTTTCAGAGGCTAAAAAAAGTATTGAAAGTGCCTCGACCTTGGAGGAGTTGAAATCAGCGCGCATAACTCATTCTGGCGATAAGTCACCTATTGCCCTTGCAAGTAGGGCTCTAGGGTCCATGGCGTCAGATGAGCGTGCATCGGTGGGTAAAGTGATTGGCGATGCTAAATCGGCAGTTGCTCAGATGATTGCTGAAAGAACTCAAGTGTTGGAAGATCAAAGAGATGCTCGCGTCTTACTTGAAGAAGTAGTGGACATCACCTTACCCGCAACTCGCTCACATCGCGGGGGATTGCATCCCATTACAATTTTGAAAAACGAAATTAACGATTTCTTTATTGCCCAAGGATATTCGGTAGCTGAGGGACCTGAACTCGAAGCAGAGTGGTTAAATTTTGATGCGTTAAATATCCCAGCGGACCATCCGGCACGAACGATGCAAGATACTTTTTTCGTGGAACCATTAGAAGCTCACTTGGTATTACGAACCCATACATCCCCAGTGCAAATTCGTACAATGTTGGAGAATCAACCCCCTATATATGTTATTTGCCCAGGTCGAACTTTTCGCGCCGATGAGCTTGATGCAACCCATACACCTGTTTTCCATCAAGTTGAAGGTTTAGTTGTAGATCGTGGAATTACTATGGCTCACCTGAAGGGAACTCTCGATCTTTTTGCTCGTAAAATGTTTGGCGAAGAAGCTAAAACTCGATTACGCCCCTCGTTTTTTCCTTTTACTGAACCGAGCGCCGAAGTAGATGTTTTCTTCAATGGGCGATGGATTGAGTGGGGTGGATGCGGCATGGTAAATACAAAAGTATTGGCAGCATGCGGTATTGACTCCGATGAATTTAGCGGTTTTGCTTTTGGAATGGGTTTAGAAAGAACTCTGATGGTACGACATGGCATCACAGATATGCATGACATCGTCGAGGGCGACCTACGTTTCAGCCGTGCATTCGGAATTGGTTTGTAATGCGCGCCCCATTGTCATGGCTCAAGGAATATGTTGATATCCCAAAGACAATCTCAGCCGATGACATTGCTGAGGGATTGGTTCGCGTTGGTTTTGAAGTAGAGGCAGTAGAGATAATCGGTGCGGATGTGGTTGGCCCGGTCGTAGTGGGCAGCGTCCTTTCAATCGAAGAGATCACTGAATTCAAAAAACCCATCCGCTGGGTGAGCCTGGATTGTGGGGAGAAATCGACTCGTTTTGTTATCTGTGGTGCCACTAACTTCATGGTTGGAGATCTTGTTGCTGTCGCACTTCCTGGATCAGTACTTCCTGGTGGGTTTGCAATTGCGCAACGAGAGACTTACGGCAAGGTGAGCAATGGAATGATCTGCTCTTCCAAGGAATTAGCGTTGAGTCAAGATCATGAAGGAATCTTGGTATTGCCTCCACAATCTGGCAAACCTGGAGACGATGCGCTGAAACTTTTGGAAACTTCAGACGTAATTTTTGATATCGCCGTAAATCCAGATCGTGGATATGCCCTTTCGATGCGCGGTATTGCGCGCGAAATTGCCGGTTCACTGGGATTAGTTTTTGAAGATCCTGCATCCCAAGTCGCTCTAGATGATTTTGCTCCAACAAAAAAAGGCGTTCAAGTTCATATCGATGATGCCAGTGCGGTATCAGTAATTTATATCCGCACTTTTGATAATTTTGATTCACAGGCAAGTTCTCCTGTATGGATGCGTAGGCGAATCGAAAAATGTGGGATGCGATCTATTTCCCTTGCTGTGGACATCACTAACTACGTCATGCTCGAATTGGGCCAACCTCTCCATGCATTTGATCGGGAGAAAATTCAGGGAGACTTGCACATTCGTCGTGCCGGCAAGAGTTCTTCTTTAACAACTTTGGATGGACAGGTGCGCGCGCTTAACTCTGATGATCTTCTGGTTGCCGATGAAAGACAACCTTTGGCGTTGGCTGGAACCATGGGCGGGCGAGATTCTGAAGTAACCACGAGCACCCGCTCGATCGCTTTAGAAGCTGCACGGTTTGATCCAATTTCGATTGCCAGGAACTCTCGTCGCCACAAACTTTCCTCTGAAGCTTCACGCCGTTTAGAACGTGGAGTGGATCCGGCTTTAGCTCAAATTGCATCGGCTCGAGCCGGGCAATTATTCATCGATTTAGCTGGCGCTAATCATGTGGGGTCAGCGACTTCTGGAAAATCGGTTATCGCACCCACGGTCGTTTTTGATCCACATTTTGTCGCAACTTTCACGGGAGCAGAAATTTCCTCAGAAGTTGTAGCAGAAAAATTGCACGTCATCGGTTGCAGTATTGAGAAGTCATCTGAAATCTTGTGGAGAATCACGCCCGCCTCGTGGCGCAGCGATCTGCAGACCCCCGCAGATTTGGTGGAAGAAGTTGCGCGAATGGTTGGGTATGACGCAATTCCCTCCCTATTGCCGCCGCGACCTATAAGTCCTGGTCTGACAGATGCACAACAGCGTAGGCGAGCGATAGCAACACTCTTAGCTGACAATGGGTTGGTTGAGGTGCAAACCTATCCTTTTGTATCTGATGTCACGATGAAGGTGTTAGGTTTTCAAGGAGACCGGGCAAAAACTTTCCGTCTTGCCAATCCGATGTCAGAAGACGCCCCAAACCTACGAGTGCATTTAATCCCCGGATTGCTTGATGCTGCTGTTCGAAATATGAGTCGTGGGGCTCGCAATTTTGGATTATTCGAAATGGGTTCGATTTTTCGTAACAACGTGGATTTACCGCCGATCACAAATCCTGCTACGGATAAACGCCCAAGTCAGAAGCAAATCGATGCTATTTATTCAGGAGTTCCTGTGCAGTTCATGCACGTTGCGGGAGTACTTGTCGGCAACAGTGATGAGGCTGGGTGGCAAGGCAAATCTGAACCCTATAAGTGGACTGATGCCATTGCATTTGCAGAAAGTGTTTTGAGAGCGTGCAATTTTGAATGGACCATTGAGAGATCTGATTTTGCTCCATGGCATCCGGGGCGATGCGCAGAATTGCGCGTTGGAAGCAACATTCTGGCCCATGCCGGGGAACTCCACCCACGAGTAGTGGCTGCTTATGGGTTGCCAGAACGCTCGTGCGCCTTCGCTGTCAATCTGTCTGTTCTACCGGAGCGCTCTATTGTGCGAGGAAAAGTTCTGGGTAATCTACCCGTAGCTGTTCAAGATATTGCCCTCATTGTTGATAGTTCGGTATCTGCCGCCAGAGTAGAAGCAGCGTTACGAAGTGGAGCGGGGGAGCTGTTGGAGTCAATAGAGCTCTTTGATCGCTACGACAAAGTAGGAGATGGGAAAGTCTCTTTGGCATTCACGATGACTTTTCGGGCGCTAGATCGCACCCTTACTAGTGCTGAGGTCTCCATGATGCGCGAATCCGCGGCCCAGGCGGCTTTTAAGCAAACTGGAGCCATAGTACGGTCTGCATAATAATACACATTCTTGCATAATTATAGATTCTTAAGGTAGACTGATTTCATGAAATGTGCGGTTATTGGGGCAAGCGGGTATAGCGGGGGCGAGCTTCTGCGTCTGCTAGAGCTGCATCCAATTTTCCAACCTACATTTATTTCGGCTCATTCAAATACTGGGGAGAAAATTGTTGCTTTACATCCCCATTTGACTCATTTCGAAAACCAAACATTCAGCGCATTTGACGCTTCATCGATCCAATCGTGTGATCTCATATTTACCGCACTCCCACATGGCGAATCTGCAAATATCGTGGCGCAGTTTTCTGCGGAGAAATTGATCGTGGATTTGGGTGCTGATTTCCGATTAGTAGATCCAACTTCGTGGTTACGGTATTACACCGGGGAACATGCCGGTTCTTGGACATACGGGCTCCCTGAACTACCAGGAGCAAGAGAAAAAATCTCGACAAGCACAAGAATTGCCAATCCCGGATGTTACGCCACCGCAATTACCTTATCGGCTATGCCAGCATTAAACTACATAGATACAGAAGATATCGTGGTGGTAGCGGCATCTGGAACTTCTGGGGCTGGTAGAAGCTCAAAAAGTTCTTTGGGTGGTAGTGAAGTAATGAATTCTCTCACTTCCTATAAATTCGGTGGAATACATCAACACACACCTGAGATTGAAGAAAGTTTACGTGGGATTGTTGGAAAAGATGTGAAAGTGAGTTTTACGCCCATATTGGCCCCTATGCCTCGAGGAATTCTTGCTACTACAACCGCCAAACTCACTCAAGAACTAACCGAAAAACAAATAAGAGCTCTTTTTGTGGATGCCTATGCAGACGAAGAGTTTGTGAAAATACTACCTATAGGTCATATGCCTCAAACAAGAAGTGTTTTGGGTAGCAACTATGTACATATGCAGATCGCGGTGGATGCTCATACCAATCGTCTCGTGGTTTCAACTGCCATTGATAATCTCGGGAAAGGGGCAGCTGGCCAAGCGATTCAAAATGCCAACATCCTGGTTGGGCTCGAGGAAACTAGTGGTTTGGTTGCTAATGGACTGGGCATATGAATTTTCCACTCGGTTTTAGATCTGCTGCAGTAGCGGCAGGCCTTAAAAATAATGGCGCCTTAGATCTCACTGTTATAGAAAATAAAGGGCCTAATTTCGATTGTGCCGCAGTATTTACGACCAACAAGATGACAGCAGCGCCTGTTATATGGACAAAACAAATTGTTAAGACAGGCGCAATCAACGCCGTGGTGATGAATTCTGGAGGAGCCAATGCTTGTACTGGCCCCCAAGGTTTCGCAGATACGCATGCAACTGCGGAATATCTGGCAAAGATCTTAAATTTATCCTCGGCAACCATTGCGGTGTGCTCCACAGGATTAATTGGCGAATTACTTCCCATGGAGAAAATTTTCAGAGGGATCGATTCGATCGCCAATAATCTCAATGCGGGGGCAATGGAGATGAGTGCTCGAGCGATCATGACCACCGATTCGCTGCCAAAAATGTCATTTCTGCAAAAGCAAGGAGTTATTTTTTCTGGGATTGCTAAAGGGGCCGGCATGTTAGCGCCCGCTCTTGCAACGATGTTATCTGTTGTTATGACCGATGCGGTTATAAATCCGCTTACGATTCAGGGAATTTTTTCGAGAGTGACAGACCGAACTTTTAATCGGCTCGATTCTGACGGATGTACATCAACAAATGACACTGTTCTCTTTCTGTCTTCAGGTGCTTCTGGCCTGCAAATTGATGATCGCTCTTTAGAAGCAGCATTGTTAGAGGTGTGTCAAAGCCTTGCATCTCAATTGATCGCTGATGCTGAAGGGCATACAAAAATCGTCTCTATTACGGTGGTGAATGCTTCCTCTGAATCTGATGCGGTGAATGTGGCCAGAGCATGTGCTCGCAATAATCTGCTCAAATGCGCACTTTTTGGTGGAGATCCGAACTGGGGACGAATTCTTGCTGCGGTGGGTACCGCTGATGCGCATATGAATGCGCTGGATATTGATGTAGTTCTCAATGGAGTACAAGTAGCTAGATCTAGCGCTCCTGGGGATGATCGAGATCTTGTGGATCTTTCCGGAAAACAGATTTCAATCATGATCGATTTGAAGATCGGAAACGAGTCTGCAACGATTTTAACCAATGATTTAAGTCACGATTATGTCCACGAGAATTCGGCTTACGCAACGTGATCGTCGTAAAGTTTGGTGGTCACGCTATGACCGACAGTGGTGGCTTCTTTGCAAAAGCAATTCAGGAAACTTTGAATATGGGACAAAGCTGCGTGATTGTGCACGGTGGTGGCCCGCAAATAGATGCTGCTTTAAAGCGCGCTGGCATTGAAAGCGTATTCGTGGGTGGCTATCGAACCACGTCTCCAGAAGCGTTGGAAATTGTAGAACAAGTTCTCACCGGATCTGTTTCACCGACTTTAGTGGGCCAACTACGTAGTGCTGGAATCAATGCGGTCGGGATCAGCGGCCGAGATGGCGGAGTCTTAGGCGCAAAACGAATGACAGTTTTTGAAAGTGGCATGGAAAAATCGTTGGGTGAAGTGGGAGAGGTAGAAAGTGTTGATACCGCCCTTCTGACACTTCTACTTGAAGGTGGGTATGTCCCAGTAGTGGCACCGATTGCAACGTTAACTGCGGATCACGTCGAACACTCAACGGTGGGTTTAAACGTAAATGCTGATTTGGCGGCAGGCGCGATAGCAGGTGCCCTGGGCGCGCAATCCCTCATCATCCTCACCGATGTCCCCGGTATTTATCGAAATTGGCCAGATGAAAATTCCTTGATTGCGACGATACGCGTGGAAGAATTACGAAGCATTCAAAGTCACTTCAGCGAAGGGATGGCACCGAAAGTTTTGGCTTGTATCAATGCCATTGATGCCGGAACCAAAAGTGTGCGCATCATTGATGGAACCAATGCGGAGAGTTTTTCGTTGGCACTTAGAGGAATCGGTGGAACGGTGGTAACGCAATAATGGCCTCTATTAATCAAGAACGCTGGGTCAAATCGCTTCAATCAAATTATGGAGTGCCCTCTATAACCTTAGTTAAGGGCCGCGGAAGCATGGTCACAGATTCCAACGGCAAAGAGTATTTAGATTTGTTGGGCGGCATCGCCACAAATATCTTGGGGCATGCACACCCACAAATATCTAAAGCAGTCAGCAAGCAAATGAAAACCTTAGGCCATGTGAGTAATTTTTATATGCACCCTAACGTCCTTGAATTAGCCGAAGAACTTCAATCCATGACTGGCGATACGCGGGCTCGAGTTTTCTTTTGCAATTCTGGTGCCGAGGCAAATGAGTCTGCGTTGAAACTTTCGCGCCGAACGGGCAGATTCCAAATTGTGGCTTCGGAAGGTTCATTCCATGGCAGAACCATGGGTGCGCTCTCTTTAACGGGGCAACCAAGTAAACGTGATCCTTTTAAACCTTTACTCACTGGCGTCAAACATGTTCCGTACGGAGATTTAAAGGCGATGGCACGAGCTGTTACGAAACAAACAGCTATGGTGATTGTTGAACCAATTTTGGGTGAAGCTGGCGTTGTTACCCCACCAATGGGGTATTTATCAGGCATCCGCGAAATATGCGATCGATCCGGCGCACTTATGGTTGTAGATGCCGTACAAACCGGAATGGGCAGAACCGGACAATGGTTTGGGTATGAAGATGAAGGAATCACACCTGATGTAATAACAATTGCCAAAGGTATTGGCGGAGGATTGCCTTTAGGAGCCATGATCGCATTGGGCAAAACTTCACATTTGCTGAAGCCTGGAGATCATGGCAGCACCTTTGGTGGAAATCCTGTTGCGTGTGCAAGTGCTTTAGCCGTTATTCGTGTGTTGAAGAAAGAATCTATCCTGACAAAAGTTTTAGCAGATGAAAAATTCTTAAAAACCGAACTAGCAAAGGTGAATGGCATAAAGGAAGTGCGCGGCAAGGGCTTACTTCTGGGAATCGTACTTAAGCGTAAATTAGCTCTAGAACTTAAGGACATGTTAGAAGAACGTGGAATCTTGGTTAATGCTCCGACGACCTCTGTTATCAGAATTGCGCCTGCGTTAAATATTTCCGGCAAGGAGATTAAACGTTTTCTCGCCGTGTTTGATATGTCGATGAATGAGGTGCTCCATGTCTAAAAGGAAATTGGTAGGAGCATCTGCCAGGCGAGCCCACGTGATTTCACTGGTGGAATCAGGCGTGGTCCACTCACAAGCTGACTTGGTTCATCTTTTACATAAAGCGGGTTATGTCGTGACACAAGCAACCGCTAGCCGGGATCTCGAAGAAGTGGGCGCAGTTCGTGGACATTCTTTGGGGGAGTCGGTTTATCAATTACCGATCTCTGCTTCAGCTTCCATGGCACGAGTGATTTCTTTGCCTGCCGAACTTATTCTCTCCGTGGAATCAAGTGCTAATTTAGCGATCGTTAGGACTCCACCAGGTGGGGCACAATTATTGGCCAGCGCTTTAGATAGAGCCGCTAGCAACGGATCTTTGCCATCAGTGATTGGTACTATCGCAGGTGATGACACTGTCTTAGTTGTCGCTCGCAAAAGCGATGGTGGCAACGCGTTGGCAAAACAGTTAACTGCATTCGGCGATAACGTGACGAAACGTACTGTTAAAGGTGGAAGGTAGCTATGGCACTCTGGGGTGGAAGATTTACAAGCGGCCCATCAGATGCCGTCTTTGCACTTTCTAGGAGTATTCAATTTGATTGGCGTCTGGCCCCTTATGATCTGCGCGCGTCTCGCGCTCATCTGGATGTGTTGCACAAGGCGGGATTAGTCTCCAAGGAAGACATGAAGAAAATATCCACAGCGCTCATCGCTTTACAGGAGGAAGTACTCTCTGGAAGTTTCGTTGTTGAGAGCGAGGATGAAGATGTACATAGCGCTCTAGAGCGGGCCTTGATGGTGAAGTTGGGGCCACTGGGCGGATCACTACGGGCGGGACGATCCCGCAATGATCAAGTAGCCACCGACTTGCGACTGTATTGCATCGATCAGATGCTTCACTTAGCCCAGCTCGTTACCGAACTGCAGAGAGTGATTCTAGATAAATCTCATGAGTATGCAGATGCACCTGCGCCAGGTTTCACTCATTTACAACATGCGCAACCAGTGTTATTCGGCCATGAATTGGCTAAACATGTTCATGCGTTTAATCGCGATATAGAGCGTATTCAGGATTGGTATGAGCGGAGTTCATATTCTCCTCTTGGTGCTGGAGCGTTATCTGGATCCTCCCTTGGATTATCCCCCGAGGAAAGTGCCAAGGCTTTGGGATTTAAGGGAGCTATTGCAAACAGCATCGATGCTGTGAGTGATCGAGATTTCGTTGTTGAAGCACTATTTGTTTGCGCAATGGTTGGATCCCACTTATCCCGAATGGGGGAGGAATGGTGTTTATGGTCAACGACAGAATTTGGTTGGGCCACTGTTGATGACGCTTTTGCAACAGGATCATCGATTATGCCTCAAAAGAAGAATCCTGATGTCGCAGAATTAGCTAGAGGAAAAGCCGGTCGCCTCATTGGGAATTTAACTGCAGTGCTGGCGATGCTCAAGGGTTTACCGTTTGCCTACAACCGAGACTTACAGGAAGATAAAGAACCGTTATTTGATTCCATAGATACTTTAAATCTTGTGCTTCCCGCATTTACTGGGATGGTGGCTACAACAATCTTCAATCGTTCGGTGATGGCTCAATCAGCTCCCATGGGATTTTCTCTGGCCACCGAAATTGCGGATTATTTGGTTCGCCTCGATGTGCCATTCGCCCAAGCACACGAAATTGCAGGTAAATGTGTTCAACAGTGTGAGATTTCCAAGCGCCAACTTCATGAATTGAGCGATGAAGAGTTGTCCAATATCCACCCAGCCTTAAGACCAGATCTTCGTACCTACTTAACTGTGGAGGGAGCCCTTGCTTCGCGCACAACTTTTGGTGGGACTGCACCAAAGAATGTACAGATGCAACTAAGTAAGCTCGGAGAACAAATAGTCGGTTTTCAAACGTGGATTAGCGACAAGGGTGCCGCCTTTTCGGGCATGATGAACCAATGAATCTTCTGGAGGACCTACGTTGGCGCGGCCTTGTTGCTCAGTCAACCGATGAAAAAGCGCTAGCCCAAGCGCTGGGTAAACCAGTGACGTTATATGTGGGGTTTGACCCAACGGCACCAAGCCTGCACGTAGGAAATTTAGTTGTATTGCTGGTGCTTCGACGTTTCCAGTTAGCCGGGCACAATCCCATTGCTTTGGTGGGAGGGGCTACCGGACTCGTGGGAGATCCCAGCGGGAAAAATGAAGAACGCACGCTCAACAGTGAAGAAATTGTAGGTCAATGGGTTTCTCGGATTCACGAACAAGTTTCGAAGTTCTTGGATTTCTCTTCAAAAAATAATGCAGCCAAGGTTGTCAACAATTTAGATTGGACGCAGCCACTTTCGGCAATAGAATTTTTGAGAGATATTGGTAAACATTTTAGTGTGAATCAAATGCTCGCCAAAGATTCGGTCTCATCACGACTTGAGGGTGGGGGAATTTCTTACACAGAGTTCTCTTACCAAGTTTTGCAATCTTTAGATTTTCTTGAATTATTCAAACGTCACGCATGTACGTTGCAATTAGGTGGCTCGGATCAGTGGGGAAATATTGTTGCCGGGTTGGATCTTATTCGCCGCGTTGAAGGCGGAAGTGGTCATGCATTAACCGTTCCTTTATTAGCGAAATCTGATGGTACAAAATTTGGAAAAACTGCAGGAGGCAGCGTTTGGTTAGATCCGGCGATGACCTCACCATATGCATTTTTTCAATATTGGATTAACACGGAAGATCGCGACGTTATTAATTTCCTCAAAGTTTTTTCATTCAAAACACATCAAGAAATAGAAGCGTTAGAAAGCTCGCATAACCAAAATCCGGGATTACGCGAAGCTCATCGCGCACTTGCCCGAGAATTAACATCGTTGGTTCATAGTCAAGATATCTGTGATCGTGTGGAAGCCGCATCAAAGGCGCTATTTGGCCAAGGCGAGCTATCAGAGCTCGATGAATCCACACTGGAGAGCGCTCTTGCCGAACTCCCACGCACCACGCTGACATCTTTAACCCAAATTCCCTCATGGGTTGATCTTTTGTGCGCTGCAGGTGTTGTTGAATCCAAATCTGCAGCGCGTCGGATCATTAAAGAAGGTGGCGCATATCTCAATAACGTGAAAATTCAGGGGGAGGAGTTCGCCCCTGGCGCCTCCGACTTCCTTTTTGGACGCTTTGCCGTGTTACGTAAAGGCAAGCGAGATTTGGCTGCTGTGGAGTACTCGAAAAAAGGTTGATTTAGATGGGTTTTTTCTCTCTAAATCTCGATTTGACCCCAATACCCTTGCCGCCTATAGTTACCCTCCTTGCTATGACCTGGACGTTACCGGCCAGATAGTAGGCAAATTTCCTCTAAATCGTGGTTTCAGTGGTATCTACGCGGTTTGACCGCGTAAGTCCCGCTGCACTAGGTTTGGCGGTCTGCCCTGAAAAATGAAGAGCGATCTTCTGAAGCAGTGCGCATCCGTACCTTGAGAACTCAACAGCGTGCCATAAGTCAATGCCAATGTGGCTGGTTTTAGTGTGCCGTAAAAATCATTACTAAAACACAGACCACGATTAATACCTCAATGAGGTATGGCAAAAAAGCAGTGTTTTACACTGTTAATAGCTATACCCGTTGATTTCCTTTGGTAAAAGACAAAATAAA
>CAIJOY010000019.1 GCA_903822425.1 uncultured Actinomycetes bacterium
TTTATTAATATGCACCAGAGAATCCACTAACCACGATCCAACAAATCCTGTCATTCCGGAAATAAGAAATGAAGCGTTCTCAAGATTAATGTTGTTTTCTCGAAAATACTTTGCGACCACATCAAGATCGGCTTTGGGCAAAGATTTCATGCGCTAATGCTATGTCCCATAGGAACAAGCTCGCCTGAGCAATCCAATTGATTCAAAGAGATTTAAACGGGTCGTGAAGTATCACGTGCCTCATAGCGAGTTGGAAGGGTGATAGTTTTGGGTTTTTCTCCGCTAAGAAGACTCAGCATGAGATCTGCTGCGGTGAGTCCAAATAATTGATAGTCACGCGATACCGTTGAAATTCTTGGTCGCAGTATGCGCAGCCAAGGTAAATCGTCACCGGCTACAAGTGATAAATCTTGCCCAGGAGTTAATCCCATTTCAGAAAGACATTCAAGTACACCGATAGTTACATCCACACCTCCAGTAATGATTGCCGTTGGCCGCTTGGATTTAGGTAAATTCATTAACTCTTTCGTTTTCGCCCGAGCATTTGATGTGGAAGGAATTCCGGTAATTGGTGCAGCGACTCCGTTTTTAATTTTTGCGTCCTTAAATGCATCATTAAATCCTTTACAACGTTCACGAGTTGGGCGAATACCTGCGGTACCAGTTATGAGTGAAATATTTCGATGGCCCAAAGCAATTAAATCTTTTGTTGCTGATTGCAAGCCAGTTGCGTGATCGGCAAATACTCTTCCTGCTACCAAATTGGAGAAATCACGATCCAGCAAAACAACTGGATTTTTGAACGCAGAAATTGACTTACGAGTTACTTCTGATTTATCAGTTGCTGTTGCCAGAAATAGAGCGTCTACACGTTTTTGAGCTAACATCTCGATCATCTTCGAATCGCCCTCGGCATCGCCAGGGCTGTTCATGATGAGCAAGTTGTAGCCTGCTTCCGACATTGAACTCACCATGGTTTTAATCATTTCGCCATAGAAATAATTTGAGAAGTCTCTAACCATGAGTCCAACTGTTCGAGTTGTGCCTGTTCGAAGACTCTGCGCAACAAGATCAGGCTGATATCCGAGTTGTTTAACAGCTGCTTCGACTCGCGATTTCATGTTTGGGCTAGCGCTCGGATGATTGCTAAGAACTCTTGATACCGATGACACTGCAACTCCGGCAGCGTTAGCTACATCATGAATCGTTACCCTTGGTGAATCCGCCATAGCAGTTCCCTTTTAGTGGGTCTGGAAGAAGACGGGGAACTTAAATGTGATCCAACTTCGTTTCTCACTTGTAGTCACTACTGGCGGTACCGATCAACTACATCTTCTCGAACTTCAATTCCCAAGCCTGGTCGTGTAGTTGGCGGATAGAGCCAGCCATCGACATGTTCGATTGGATTTTCAACAAGTTCATGTTGCATCGGATTACGTAGTGGCTTTAATCCAAAGAGCTTGCATGAAGGTGAACTGAAACTGACTGCCAAGCTTGCTGCTGTCACGATTGCTGATGACCATGCATGAGCATTGCCTTGTCTCTTGTAATGCTCTACTCGATCACAAACTTTTTTAAATCCAGTAATTCCCTCTGCGCGAGCTGGGTCTACTCCGAATACGTCGCATGTTCCTGTCTCCAGGATTCGTTCGTAACCGGCAACATTCCATTCTCGCTCGCCGTAAGCGATAAGCGTTTGAGTTTTAGCTCGAAGCGATGCGTACCCTTCAGGATCCCACGCACCAAGAGGTTCTTCAATCCACTCTAAGTTATATTCATCGAAAGCTTGTACTCGCTTAACAGCTGTAGCAACATCCCATTTAATTGCGATACCGCAATCAAGCATGATTTTTTTATCGTCCCCTACCGCGTCGCGCATCGCCTTCATATACTCAACGTCGCGATCATGCTCGTAACCCAATCGAGCATTTCCTCGCTTGCCTAGGCCAACTTTCATGCCTTTCATTCCAGTAGAAAGCCACTCAATTGCTTCATCGGCCATTGCTGGAATAGATTCATGATGGGCATGGGAATCGGCAATCGCGGGAAGGCGTTCATGAACGGATCCACCCAGGAGTTCAAGAACGCTCTTCCCTAAAATCTTTCCTTTTATATCCCACAGGGCGATATCGATTGCCGAAATAGCATAGGAGGCGATTCCACCGCCATAGCCATACCACCAAGCCCGGTCTTTCATTTGACGCCAGAGAGCTTCAGTATTTACAGGGTCGCTACCGATGAGCAGCTCGGCCATTCCGGCGATAATTGCAGCTGTGGCCGGATTTGCCTCAGGAAATTGCGTGATTGATTCACCCCAGCCCACCACACCCTCATCTGTGGTGATCTTTACAAGGCAGAGGTACCTGGTGGCGTTGTAATCATTGGGTTCAGGGTAGGCGACTGGAATGGGCTCAACTTTAGCTATTTTCATCGAATTCCCCTTTGTGGCGTATCGGTAACGATTCCCTACGCTACCAGAGTATATATTTTTGGCAAGCCCCCGGATTTGGACTCACGCTACCCCTATATTGAGCGTAAAGAACCTACAGATATAACATATTGATAAAGCCTATTGACCTTTAGGCGATTAAGGTTTTGAATACTCGTAGTTTCCTATGGAAACGATTCTATAATCAAGGGGGAAAGATGAAGAGTTTCACTAAGAAAGTCTCACTGCTTGCCGTGGCCTCACTGCTTGCATTGGGCTTAAACAGCACTAGCGCACAAGGCGCTGGAGTAACAATTGGAATGAGTTCACCATCGCTAGCTGATGCTGGACAGCAAGTCATTCTTGCAGGCGTCCAAACATGGGCGAAGAAGCAGGGTTGGGAATTGATCGAAAAGAACGCAAACAGCGTTGCTAAAGATCAAGCAACTCAGATCGAAGCACTCATTGCACAAAAA
>CAIJOY010000020.1 GCA_903822425.1 uncultured Actinomycetes bacterium
TGCACCATTGAACATCTTCAGGTATTAAATCTAATCCCAGTGCAAGTGTCTCTAAGTTTTTATTCCAGATATTTGCAACCATGGGTTAATCCAACCAAAACCGATATGGTCGCCGCTTGATATTACGAAGTGACAAGTTTGCTGCCACGAAGTAACTGCGCAGCGGTCTGCGCCATCGTGAATGGATCGATGGGGTGAACTACAGATGCTTCGGCCAATGACCATGCCGCGAGCCATGAATCTTGAACTCGACCGGTGATAACTAATACAGGTGGGCAGTTAAATACTTCATCTTTTAACTGGCGTGCAATACCTAATCCGCCTTCAGGTGCTGATTCTCCATCGAGGATGAATAGATCAACTGCTGCGCCAGAATCGACAAAGGCGCGAAGGGCGGGACCTGTCGCAAACTCATGAATAGTGTGTTCGGCTAGATCACTTTCAACTCGGCGACCAAGGGATGAAATGATGCTAGCTCGGACCGATGAATCATCGGAGTAGATAACGATCTGCTTCTTCTGCATCTGCTCGCTCATAAGGTCGATTCTAACTCCAGAACTCTTGCTGGAAAACTCCGAATCGCCCTCTCAAAGACGTGACCTGTTTCATTCAAAAAGGGGAGCAAACTTGGGCCTTATCCCTGCCTGCTGCAGGACAGCCGGGGTCTTTTAGGGAATAATCGCCCCATGTCTAGCGCAGCCGTAACGGCCCACCATAAAATCACACGACCAAATGCCGTAGCAGTTGGCACCATCGTGTGGCTCTCCAGCGAACTGATGTTTTTCGCAGCGTTATTTGCGATCTATTTCACTACGCGTGGAGTGCAAGGACCGAAGATTTGGTTGGAATCAAACCATCTTCTTAACATCCCATTTGCCGCCCTTAATACAACGGTTCTCGTTCTCTCTTCAGTGACCTGCCAGTTTGGCGTCTTTGCTGCCGAGCGTTTTCAGAACCACAAAACGGGCAAGATGTACCAGATCAATAAGTGGGGAATGCGCGAATGGTTCTCACTTACTTTCTTGATGGGCGCATTCTTCGTTGGTGGACAGATTTATGAGTATGCATCCCTCGTACATGAAGGTCTGACTCTTTCATCAACAGCATATGGCTCAGTGTTTTTCGTTGCTACTGGTTTTCATGGTCTTCACGTAACAGGTGGATTGATTGCATTTCTAATCGTAATCGTCCGCGTCTCAAAGGCCCGTCGCTTCACTAGCGGACAAGCCACTACAGCAATCGTTGTTTCTTATTATTGGCACTTCGTCGACGTAGTGTGGATCGCACTGTTTTCCGCGATCTACCTCATTAAATAAGGGAGTACAGAAAACACGTGAAGCGCCTTTCTCGCTATCGCCGCCACAAGGCCGCAGCACCACTTCTTCTCGTTGTCGCATTGCTTGGCATTGGCACCACTTTCAACGTTGCAAGTGCAACCATAAAAGCTGCTCCAACAACATTTGCTCGCTCTGCTGCCATCGATGAGGGAAAGCAGATTTTCCTCAAGGGTTGTTCTTCTTGCCACGGCCTAAACGCTGAAGGCGGATCTATCGCTCCCTCTCTCATTGGCGTTGGTGCTGCCTCCGTTGATTTCCAAGTAGGTACGGGCCGTATGCCAATGGCCGATATGAGCACCCAGGCCGCTAGAAAA
>CAIJOY010000021.1 GCA_903822425.1 uncultured Actinomycetes bacterium
CTAACCCCCGCCTTGCAAAGGCGGTGCTCTACCAATTGAGCTAAGTCCCCGTGGTTAACGGGAGTGGGCCTTGGAGGACTTGAACCTCCGACCTCTTCCTTATCAGGGAAGCGCTCTAACCAGGCTGAGCTAAAGGCCCCGTGGAAAACCTGCGTAAGGCTACACGCAATACGAGATAGACCCAAAACGAGAAATTAATTTACGCCTGTTCGGCCTCCGCACTCTTGGTCACTGAAACCAAAACAACTCCCTCTGAGAGGTTCACTAAGCGAACCCCCATGGAATCGCGCCCTGTCTGACGCACTTCTGCAGCAGGGGTGCGCATTACCGTTCCGGCCGAGGTAATTGCTAAGACCTCATCGTCGTCACTGAGAACTAAAGCACTCACAAGAGAACCTCTGGAATCCTCATCTATTTTGGCGGCTTTAATACCGATTCCACCTCGGCCTTGTAATCGGTATTCAACAAGAGGCGTCTTTTTGCCATAACCGCCGTCGGTTGCAGTGAACACAAAATGGTTACTGTCTTCTGAATTGATGCGAGCCATTGTAAGTAACTCATCATCTTTGCGGAACTTCATCCCGATAACCCCGCTAGTTGATCGACCCATTGGTCGTAATGATTCATCATCTGCGCTAAAACGCATCGACATTCCTTTTTTAGAAACTAATAAAAGTTCATCTTTGCCATCAACTAACGAAGCACTGACAACTTCGTTTCCATTTTTTAAAGTGATTGCGATCAAACCACCAGCACGAGGTGAATCGAAATCGCTCAAAGGTGTTTTCTTGATAAGCCCGCTCTTGGTAGCTAAAACTAAATACGGCGCAACTGTGTAATCTTTGATCGAGAGAACTTGTGCAATTTGTTCGTTAGTTTTAAACGCCATTAAATTCGCAACATGTTGACCTCTAGCGTCCCTTCCCGCATCTGGAAGCTCGTGGACTTTTGCTCGGTACACCCGCCCTTGGTTGGTGAAAAATAACAACCAGTCATGGGTAGATGCCACAAAGAAGTGATCTACAACGTCATCTTGTTTCAGTGCTGCACCTTTAACGCCTTTGCCACCTCGTTTTTGTGAGCGGTAAAGGTCGGCTTTGGTGCGCTTGGCATATCCACTATGTGTGATTGTCACGACTGCGTCTTGATCTGGAATGAGATCCTCGGCGGAAAAATCTCCTTCGCTTGCAACTATTTGTGTGCGGCGGTCATCGCCATATTTAGTCACTACATCTGCAAGCTCTGACTTGATTATTTCGCGCTGTTTTTCAGTGCTACCTAGAATTGCTGTTAGTTCAACAATGTCTGCCATTAAACCTGTGTACTCATCGTTGATCTTTTGACGTTCCAAAGCTGCAATACGACGAAGTTGCATATCCAAAATTGCGTTTGCTTGGATTTCATCTACATCAAGTAGTTTCATCAATCCAGTGCGTGCTTCTTCTGGTGTGGTACTGGCACGGATTAAGGCAATGACTGCATCAAGTGCATCTAAGGCCTTCAAATAACCTAGAAGTATGTGAGCTCTTCGCTCTTTTTCGGCTAAGCGGTACTTGGTACGCCGAACAATTACTTCCACTTGATGCTCGATGTAGTAGCGAACGAATTCGTCTAAACGAAGAGTGCGTGGAACGCCATCAACTAGCGCCAACATGTTTGCGCCAAATGTGTCTTGGAGTTGAGTTTGTTTGTATAGGTTATTAAGGACAACTTTAGGAATTGCATCATTGCGAAGTACTATGACTAAGCGTTGACCAAGACGTTCGTTTCCTTCATCACGAACATCAGCAATTCCTTTTATTTTTCCTTCTTTTACAAGTTCAGCAATTTTTAAAGCTAGGTTGTCGGGGTTGACTTGATATGGGAGCTCCGTAATTACTAAGCATGTGCGTTTATTGATTTCCTCAATTAATACAACCGCGCGCATTGTGATTGAACCGCGACCTGTTCGGTATGCGCTTTCAATTCCGGTACGTCCCACTATGAGGGCTTTGGTTGGGAAATCTGGACCTTTAACAATTTTAAGTAATTCGTTTAACAATTCCTCAGGTGTTGCACTCGGGTGGGTAAGTGACCATGTAACACCTTCGGCGATCTCGCGTAAATTGTGTGGGGGGATATTTGTGGCCATACCCACTGCGATGCCAGCGCTGCCGTTAACTAATAAATTTGGGAAACGGCTTGGTAGAACAGTTGGCTCTTCGGAGCGTCCGTCGTAGTTTGGTGAGAAATTAACAGTGTCTTCATCAATATCTCGCATCATCTCCATAGCCATGGGAGACAAACGAGCTTCTGTGTAACGCATGGCCGCAGCTGGATCATTTCCAGGAGAGCCGAAGTTTCCATTGCCATCAACTAATGGGTAACGAAGTGACCAGGTTTGAGCTAAACGAACAACAGTGTCATAAATCGCGCCATCACCGTGTGGGTGGTACTTACCCATTACGTCACCGACAATGCGAGATGACTTGTAGTAACCCTTATCTGGGCGATAACCGCCGTCATACATCGCGTATAGAACACGGCGGTGCACGGGCTTTAAGCCATCTCGAACATCTGGAAGTGCGCGACCGACAATAACGCTCATTGCATAGTCCAGATACGAACGTGCCATCTCCACTTGGAGATCGACTACTTCGATCCGGTCAAAATCTTTACTGAGCTCGTCCATTGCCTACCTTTTTGTTGAGGAATTAAATATCTAAGAAGCGAACATCTTTTGCGTTGCGTTGAATAAATTGTCGGCGTAGTTCCACATCTTCACCCATGAGCACCGAGAAGAGATCATCTGCGGCGGCGGCATCTTCTAAACTGACATGAATAAGAACACGGTGTTGTGGATCCATGGTTGTGTCCCATAGTTCTTTAGCGGGCATTTCGCCTAGACCTTTAAATCGCTGAATTCCATCTTCCTTTGGTAAGCGTTTTCCTGCGTCTGTACCAATTTTAATAAAACCATCTCTTTCGCGATCAGAGAACGCGTACTGCACGGGCTCTTTGCCACCCCATTTTAATTTATACAAAGGTGGTTGCGCTAAATAAACAAAGCCTTGCTCAATCAATGGGCGCATAAATCTAAATAGTAGGGTGAGAAGAAGTGTGCGAATATGTTGACCGTCAACGTCAGCATCCGCCATTAAGATAATTTTGTGGTATCTCAATTTTGCGATGTCGAAATCGTCGTGAACACCTGTTCCTAAAGCTGTGATCAGCGCTTGCACTTCGTTATTTTGTAATACTCGATCAATACGCGCTTTTTCTACGTTAAGAATTTTTCCTCGGATAGGTAGAACAGCTTGGTAGCGTGAGTCGCGGCCGCCTTTAGTTGAACCACCTGCTGAGTCTCCTTCAACGATATATAGCTCGCATTTTTCAGGTTCAGTCCATTGGCAATCAGCAAGTTTTCCTGGCATGCCGCGGCCTTCAAGTAATCCTTTTCGGTTGCGCGAAAGATCTCGGGCTTTTCTTGCTGCTACACGTGCAGCTGCGGCATCAATACTTTTACGAACGATATCTTTTCCTTCACCTGGATTTTTTTCAAACCAAGCGCCTAGCTCTTCATTAACAGCCTTTTGGGTGAAAGATTTAGCTTCAGTATTTCCGAGTTTTGTTTTCGTTTGACCTTCAAACTGTGGCTCTGCCAATTTAATGGAAACAATAGCTGTGAGACCTTCACGTACATCATCACCTGTTAGGCGGTCTTCCTTCTTGCGGATGTATCCCCATTCTTCACCAAATTTATTTACGATAGATGTGAGAGCGGTGCGGAAACCTTCTTCATGGGTTCCACCCTCTTGGGTGTTGATGGTGTTTGCAAAAGTGTAAACAGACTCAGAAAAACCAGCATTCCATTGCATGGAGATTTCAAGTGACATGCGGTTCTTGGCTTCAGTTGCGCTAAAAGCGATAATTGTTTTATGTGTTTCGCCGCGAGTTAAATTGAGGTGGCGCACAAAGTCGGTGATACCGCCTTCAAAATGATATCTAACATCTAGCGCTTCACCTTTATCATCTACACGTCCTGGGCGTTCATCTTTTAAGGTGATCGTTAACCCACGATTAAGAAATGCCATTTCACGAAAACGTGCTGAAAGAATTTCAAAAGAGAAATCTGTAGTTTCGAAAATTTCAGCAGAAGGCCAGAAACGTGTGGTGGTTCCGGTAATGCTTGAAGGGCCTCCTTGTTTCACGGGGGCTGTAGGAACGCCTAGTTTGTATTCTTGAGTCCAAAAGAATCCATCGCGTTGAACTGTTACAGAAAGATCTGAGCTCAGTGCGTTAACTACAGAAATTCCTACTCCGTGTAAGCCGCCAGAAACTGAATATCCACTGTCGCCAAATTTTCCACCTGCGTGTAAAACTGTCATAACAACTTCAAGGGCTGGTTTTTTCTCAACTGGGTGCATGTCCACTGGGATGCCGCGACCGTTGTCGACCACTTGAAGTGAGCCATCTGGCATTAATGTGACATTAATTTCAGAGCAATACCCCGCGAGAGCTTCATCTACTGAGTTATCAACGACTTCATAGACCAAGTGATGGAGTCCGCGTTCACCTGTAGAACCGATATACATGCCTGGGCGTTTACGGACAGCTGCCAACCCCTCAAGAACGGTGATTGCGCTGGCGTCGTACTTGCCGCTTTTTACTGGCACGAGACTCCTTACACGGGCAAAAGGCTTCTGGGGGCTTATAGGGATGTTATCCCGATCAGAACCTTTCTATCCTACCTGTAAAAGAGGAACTGTGTAGCGCACATAAGCCTTGCAAGTGGGTATAGGAGCGAGAACTCGCCCTTTGTGAGGGTGCCTATTACGCGATATCACCCATACGTGTCTCTAGGGCCTTTAGAGCCTCGGATTGTGCGGATGCCTTTTTTCCATGAGGGGGTTTGGGGGCCAATAATGGTGAGGGATTCTACAAGTGCGCCTGGCGCACTTGATTGAATGGTTGCTAAAACATCTGGTGCGAGCAAACGTAATTGTGTTGCCCACGCCGTTGAAGAAGTTTGAACAGTGAGCACTCCCTCTAATAGTGAGAGTGGTGTTGCGTGTTCTGCAATTTCTGCTCCGACAATTTTAGGCCACGTCGAGAATAAAGTTCCTTCAGCGATTCCACTCTTCCACTCTCGTTCTTGTACTAGATCTGACAATAAATCCGATAGCAGTTGTGGGTCTGTGGCACGATTACCTTGTTGTTTAATCTCAATTTTTTTACGGGTTCGTTTTCCGGTTTGAAACGATCGGAAAAGTTCAACAGCAAGATCTTTTTTTGTCATGAGTTTGCTTTTTCTTGTACAAGTCCAGGATAAACATATAAACGCTGTGTGATTAAACCATCGGGTAAATCACTTTCTACTGCCGCTGTAATAATAGTCTGTTCGGCTACTTGTGTTGCTTTCATTAATTGTATACGTCGGGAGTTATCTAGTTCTGCAAAAACATCATCGAGAATCAATATTGGTTCTGATCCTTCATTACGTAAAAGGTTAAAAGAACCAATTTTTAAAGCGATCGCCATCGACCAAGATTCACCGTGACTGGCGTACCCTTTTGCTGGAAATTCACCAATCTCTAAGAGTAAGTCATCTCGATGTGGGCCGATTAAAGTTACACCTCTTTCTATTTCTTGATATTGGAACTCTAATAAACTTTCAGAGTAGATTTTTCTATTATTGTCAGCGTTGTTTGTTAAGTTTTTTGTTGAAGACTTATAAGAAATTTTTGCTGGTTTAACTTCATTTAAGTTTGCATAACTTTCAACTACCCAAGGGTTCAAAGCCTCACATAGGGCAATCCTTTCGGCTGTAAGTTCTGCCCCAAGTTTTGTGAGTTGTTCATTCCATGGCACTAGTGCACTTTGTGGTGCTCGAGTTTTAAGCAAGGCGTTACGTTGTTTAACAACTCTTTCGTAGTCACTAATCACACCAGCTGTGCGGGGGGTCCGGGTTATAAGTAAGCGATCTAAGAAATCACGCCGGGTGCCAGGATCTCCTCGTACTAAATCTAAATCTTCGGGGGAAAAATAAATGACTTGGCATGCTCCAAGGATTTCTTTCTGGCTACGGACTGGATTTTGGTTGATTTGTGCTCGGTTTGCCTTTTGTGCGTTGATTTCTAAATCCACTTGGAGTGTTCTGTCCTCTTTTTGGATCTCCGCTCGGATAACCGCTTGTTCTTTTCCTAGAGTAATAAGTGGTTGGTTTTGTGAAACTCGGTGGGATGAAAGGAAAGCTAAATAAATAATGGCTTCAATAATATTTGTTTTACCGGAGCCGTTATCACCGATAAGGGTTGTTGTTTTGTCGGTCAACTTCAAATCTAGGTTTATGTACGACCTAAAATTTTGGAGTGTGAGACGTTTGACGTGCATTCATTTAAGATGCGTAGCGCATTGGCATAAGTAGGTATCGATAATTTTCTATAGGTGCGCCATCTTTTTCGTTTTGTCCAGAAAGGATCGCTGGTTTATTAGATCCAGTGAAAGATATATGGACATAAGGTGTACCGACGGCTTGTAAACCATCCGCTAAAAATGTTGGGTTGAAAGCAATTGTTATTGGTTCACCTTGCAGAACGATTTGTAATCCTTCAGTCGCTTGAGCTTCTTCCCCGGCGCCCGCTTCGAGTTCTACGGATGATTGTGTGAATGTAAGACGTAGTGGAACGGTTTTGTCAGTAACTAGAGCTACTCGTCGCACAGAGTCTAGAAATGGAGCAACTTCAACGATCGCTGTTGTTGTGACTTCTTGTGGTAGCAAGTGGCGGTATGGAGGGAAAGTGCCATCTAACATTCTAGAAGTCATAGATTTACCGTCGGTGGAAAAACCAGCTAAACGGTCATGTTGTGTTGTTGAAGCAAGTGAAATAGAAACTGCTTTTGTTCCAGTTAAAGATTTGGCTGCGTCGGCTAAAGTTCTAGCGCGCAATAAAGCAGTAACTTCTAAATTTGGTTGAGATGCTTGCCATTGGATTTCGCGAACTGCTAATCGGTAACGATCTGTTGCGGCTAGCGTGACAGTGTCTTGGTTAATTTCTACATGGATACCAGTAAGAGTGGGTAGCGAGTCATCACGGCCGGCTGCAACTGCCACTTGGCTGACAGCTTGCGCGAAAATATCACTAGCGATAATTCCTGTCGTTTCTGGTAATTCCGGAAGGGTTGGATAATCGTTAAGTAATAACGTTGGTAAAGTGAATTTGGCACTTCCTGAAGTGACAAGGACGCGCGTGCCGTCTAATTGCACCGTCACTGGTTTGTTGGGGAGAGAACGCGAAATTTCAGCAAGTAGTCGTCCTGGTACTAACACTTTGCCAGTTTGCGAAATTTCGGCCGTGAAATGGGATTTACTAGATGTCTCTAAATCAGAGCCTGATAGAAAAACTTGGCCGTTGTCGGCTTCGATAACAATCCCAAGCAAAGCGGCCATAATTGGGCGAGTAGATAAACTTCTAGAAACCCAATTAACACCTTCAGCTAATGCGTTTTGATCGACGGTGAATTTCACGCCGCACCTCTCGTAACCTTTAGTCGGTCACTAACCCCAAAAACGGACGTTAGTGTTTTAAAGTCTGTCACACGTTCGCAATACCTCAAATAAGTAGATATATATAAATAGTCGTAGTAACCAGAGGGTTTACCTGTGGGTAAAACAAGAAAAGGCTGGTGAAGACGGAGATTCCACCTTTTTAAGTTGTGGGTAAAATAGGTAAAAGTGTGGGCAACTTTAAAAATACCGAAACCAGCAAAACCAGTTCTTTGACCACGCATCGTTAATTTTCGACAAACACGACTTTTACCCACATAACACAGCAGATTATCCACAGTTATCCACACCTTCTCCACAATCTGGGGGTAAACGCCCCTAAAACGGACATTTGCCATTTTAGGTGTTTTTCGCCTGTTGTTTTATCCGGTTAGTCAACTCTGTAACTTGGTTGTAAATAGAACGACGCTCAGCCATCAATTGGCGGATTTTACGATCAGCGTGCATCACTGTTGTGTGATCGCGACCCCCGAAAGTTTGCCCGATTTTAGGCAAAGAAAGCTCGGTGAGTTCCCGGCATAAGTACATAGCAATTTGGCGAGCGTTCACCAAAACCCGAGAGCGAGAAGTTCCACAAAGGTCATCAAGGGTCAAACTAAAATAAGAGGCTGTTTGAGCCATGATCGTGGCGCTTGTAATTGCTGGAGTTTGGTCATCAGGGATGAGATCTTTAAGAACAATTTCAGCCAAACTTAAATCCACACCTTGACGCTGCAAACTCGCGAAAGCTGTTACACGGATAAGAGCACCTTCAAGCTCGCGGATGTTAGTAGAAATTTTACTAGCGATGTATTCAAGAACATCATCTGGCGCATTCAATTTATCTTGCGCAGCTTTTTTACGAAGAATTGCAATACGAGTTTCAAGTTCAGGAGGTTGAATATCTGTTATTAAACCCCACTCAAAACGGCTACGAAGACGATCTTCCAAAGTGGTCAACTGCTTTGGTGGACGATCACTAGAAATAACAATTTGTTTATTTGCGTTATATAAAGTATTAAAAGTATGGAAAAATTCTTCTTGTGTGCGTTCTTTGTTTTCCAAAAATTGAATGTCATCCACAAGTAAGATATCTAAATCTCGATAACGACGCTGAAAAACAGAAGCTTTATCGTCGCGAATAGAGTTAATAAAGTCGTTGGTAAACTCTTCACTCGATACATAACGAACACGAACGCCGCTATATAATTCTTTAGCGTATGCACCAATAGCGTGCAATAAGTGGGTTTTCCCAAGCCCTGACTCACCATAAATAAACAACGGGTTATAAGCTTTTGCTGGCGCCTCCGCGACAGCTACGGCAGCAGCTTGGGCAAATCTGTTTGACGCGCCAGTTACAAATGTGTCAAAAATATATCGAGGGTTTAATTGTGAAACCTCAGCTGTTTTTCCAGCAACACTGTCATCGCGCCCAACATTTGTCCGAGGTGGTAGGAAATCAATTTCGACTACCGGTTCTGGGGGGCTAGGTAGATCTAAACTCTCATCAACAGTCACTGCGATATTTGTTTTCTCCCCTAATTCACGAGAAAGAACATCGCTAACAACCCCACGTAAACGAGTTTCTAAAACATCTTTAGCAAAAGCATTAGGAGCGCTCACGAGAAAATTTGTAGACCCGTTTGATTTCAACAACCCCAACGGTTTTGTTAAAGATAGAAATGCTCGGTGCTGCGGAGAGTCCACTGATTCATCAGTGATTACACGAACCCAGAGATTGGCGAGGTCGGTCTCTACAACGCTCACAAAACATCCCTTCAGTTGTCCACAGGTTTATCCACAGGCTGTGGTCTAAACCCCTACTTGAGCCTCTTGACCCTGTGGAGGAGTCGCAAAGTAGAGCGGATTGGGAGAAATAGCAAGTAGTTATCCACACCGTGATTTTTTGCCAAGCGTGCCCCAAGGGAATCAGCCGGCTATAGATTGTGAGTTTGACCCAGTTATCCCCAGACCTCTACCGTTACCTCCTCATTCCTCATATTCGATTCTTTGATCTTTCCTAGGAGTTCTCATGACTAAGCGCACCTTCCAGCCAAATGTTCGCCGCCGCGCGAAGAAGCATGGCTTCCGTGCACGTATGGCAACTCGCGCAGGCCGAGCTGTTCTCTCTGCGCGCCGCGCAAAAGGTCGCCTCCGAATCTCTGCGTAGTTTGCACTAGTGCTACCTCGCAGCGCACGATTAACTTCACCTGAAGATTTTGCGCGGACCACTAAAAGTGGGGTTCGCACAACTAGTAAATCCCTAGTTGGTTATCTCTATCTAACCAATCAGGAAACAGCCGCTGCGAAATGCGGATTAATTATTAGTAAGAGTGTTGGGGGCTCAGTGCAACGTCATCGTATCGCCCGCCAACTTCGCCACGGTTTACAGCCAGAGATTTCATCCCTACCTACCGGTGCACTCCTTGTGATTCGCGCATTACCCACAATAAAAAGTGCCAATATTAATTCTGAGTTAAAGTCTGTAATTTCAAAACTCATTCTTAAATCTACGGTGCAAAAATGAGAATATTTTTTGTGGTTTTATTAAAAACTTACCAAAAATGGATTTCCCCTATGTCGCCGCCAAAATGCAAGTACTACCCATCCTGTTCTTCATATGCCATAACAGCCATTTCATCTTATGGAATTAAAGGTTTATTAATGTCAATGTGGCGAGTAATACGTTGCAACCCTTGGTCCCATGGTGGTGTGGATTACCCAATTGTAAAACAAACCAAAACGAATGAGGTTGCCCTGGTATGAATAGCATCTTAAAACCCCTATATATTGCTGTTTCTTGGGTCATTGTTACTATCCACGACTTACTCTCCCCTATTTTTTCAGCCAACAGTGGAGTCTCTTGGAGTCTTTCAATCATTGGGCTTGTAATACTTATCCGCGTTCTTCTAATCCCGCTTTTCGTCAAACAAATCAAGAGCCAGAGAGCCTTAACTGCATTACAACCGCTTATGAAAGAGATTCAAAAAAAGCATAAAGATGATCGTCAAAAACAATCCGAAGAAATGATGAAACTTTATAAAGAACATAAAACAAATCCATTAGCATCATGTTTTCCAATTCTCGCTCAAGCCCCCATATTTTTCGCGCTTTTCACAGTCTTAAACGGAATTGGAAAAGTTCCACCAGTCGCACATGGTGTATTAAGTCAAGATGATGTAATCAGTGCAGCTCAAGCGCGGTTTTTCGGGGCACCAATCTCAGCAACTTTCTTAGGGTCCACCAACACAACAGTCAAAATAGTCACTGTCATTTTAATTGCCTTTATGTCACTCACCACCTTTACAACACAAAGACAATTAATGCTTAAAGGTATGCCGAAGATGGACTCCAGCAACAACATGATGTTGCAACAACAAAAAATTATGTTGTATGCATTCCCGGTTATTTTTGCTATCTCAGGAGTTAATTTTCCAATCGGAGTATTAATTTATTGGTCAACCACAAACTTGTGGACATGGGGTCAACAGTTCTACGTTATTAAACGAAACCCAACCCCCGGCTCTCCAGCTTTTATGGAACTCCAAGCAAAAAAGGCCCGAAAAGAGGGAAGCACAACTCAACTTTCCGTGGAAGATGAAACGACCACAGAATCTGGAAACGGTGAAGTCAAAGGCCAACGCCAACAACCCAACCGAAAAAAGAAGAAAAAGAAGTAACAAACACCACAAATAGGATTAAAACGGGTAAACCCGACAATAAGGAGCTAAAATGGTAAAAAAGAGTGAGATCGTGGCAGAAGTTGTGGAAGAAGTTGTAGACCCGGTTACCGCGAAGGTTTCCGAAAAAGGCGAGGGCAAAAGTGAAGGATCACTTATCGCTAAACTCGAAGAAGAAGGCGATATTGCCGCTGACTACCTTGAGGGCCTTTTAGATATTACCGACCTTGATGGAGATATTGATATCGATGTCGAAAATGATCGGGCAGCACTAGCAATTGTGGGTGGAAAATTAGGTCATCTCGTCGGTCAAAACGGCGAAGTCCTTGACGCCCTACAAGAACTCACACGATTAGCTGTTCAAACCTCAACAGGGGACCGTAGCCGCCTCATGCTAGATATTGATGGTTTTAGAGCCGGCCGTAAAGAAGAGCTACGTACATTGGCCCAAGAAAGTGCCGACACCGTGACCTCCTCCAACAACTCTCTCAAGTTGGCCCCTATGAATGCCTTTGAGCGCAAAATCATCCACGACACAATTCAGACCCTAGGTCTTACTAGTGAATCTGAAGGCGAAGATCCAGATCGCTGCGTCGTCATCTTCCCAGCCTAAAAGGTAGATGAATGGTTTCACGTGAAACCCTGATCACCACCTACTTCCCGCAAAAACAGGAAGAGATCCTGGCTTACGCTCAACTTCTATCAACCTCAGGAATTGAAAGAGGGCTCATTGGTCCCCGCGAAGGGGAGATCATCTGGGAGCGCCATATTTTCAACTCACTATCGGTCATCTCTCTTATCCCAGAGGGGGCATCAGTCATTGATGTCGGCTCAGGAGCTGGTCTACCTGGAATTCCCCTAGCTCTAGCTCGCCCAGATATCACAATGACTCTCATTGAGCCCCTTCAACGAAGGGTTGATTTTCTCCTAGAAGCGGTAGCGGGCACAACAATCACTGTTTTTCGAGGAAGGGCCCAAGATTACAAAAAGCAAGGCGATATCGTGACTGCCAGAGCAGTTGCCTCAATGGAAAAACTTAAAGGGATGAGCTGGCACCTTGTAAAAAAAGGTGGCTATTTATTAGCCATTAAAGGGGAGAGTGCTGCCGCCGAGCTCAATTCACTCCCTGGATCTGAGCTCCATGAAATTCAATTGCCAGACCTACCCCTTGGGCGGGTTATTCGCGTTCAAAAGCGTGCTTAACTACCCGCGTGGATGATTCACGTGAAACACAAGAGCCTGGGACTGGGCGCAAAGTCATTGGCACCCGGCGACTCAAAGAGGCGATGGCAAAACCAGAAAACCTGCGAATTTTCACTGTTTCCAACCAAAAGGGTGGGGTAGGTAAAACCACCACCACTGTAAATATTGCTGCTGCCTTAGCTATGGGCGGGCTACGTACTCTCGTGATCGATTTAGATCCTCAAGGCAATGCAAGTACAGCTTTAGGAGTGGAACACCAAAACAACGAGGGCATTTATGAAGTACTTATGGGCACAACCCCCATTCACTCAGTTGTACAAAAAGTTGCTGGCTTTCCCCACCTAGATTGCATTTCATCTAACACCGCATTAGCACAAGCGGAAATTAACTTAGTGTCCATGGTTGCACGCGAATTGCGACTCAAAGAAGCAATTGAAGAATTAGTTATTGCTCGAGAAAAAGATGGCAACCCATATGACTACATCTTTATTGATTGCCCACCAAGTTTAGGACTTCTCACCGTGAACGCTTTAGCGGCCGCGAAAGAAATGTTGATTCCAATTCAATGTGAGTACTACGCACTCGAAGGACTTACTCAACTTTTAGAAACTTATTCTGTTGTGAAAAAACGCCTCAACGCAGATCTTAAACTATCAACAATTCTCTTGACAATGTTTGATGGGCGCACACGTTTAGCAAACGATGTAGCGGCAAGTGTGCGCTCGCATTTCCCGAAGGAATTAATTGATATTCCAATACCACGAGCTGTTCGCATATCCGAAGCACCTTCATACGGACAAACTGTTATGACATACGACCCAATGTCTCCAGGGGCGATTGCGTACTTACAAGTTGCTCGCGAAATTGCAGAACGAGGTAAAGCATTCGATTCAAATGTTGTCAGTATTAATTACAGAAAAGGCGAGATCGCATGAGTGTAAAACGTGGTGGTTTAGGAACCAACTTAGATGCACTCATACCAACATCGCTTTCGGTTTCTGGAAATCAAGTCGCTCAACAAAACGAAGTACCCATCGGTTCTATTTCACCAAACCCTAAACAACCACGAACTGTTTTTGACGAAGAAGCACTCAATGAACTAACTGCATCCATTAAAGAAGTTGGTGTTTTGCAACCACCCGTCGTTCGTGAAGTGTCACCAGGCCGCTATGAATTAATTATGGGAGAGCGACGACTCCGCGCATCCAAACTTGCTGGTTTAAAGACAATCCCTGTAATTATCCGTCAAACAAATGACAACGATCTTCTGCGCGATGCCCTCATTGAAAATATCCACCGGAGTCAACTTAACGCTTTAGAAGAAGCTGCCGCATACACTCAATTGCTAGAAGATTTTGGGTGCACTCACGAAGTTCTTGCAACACGTCTAGGAAAATCACGCCCTCACATTTCCAACACAATACGCCTATTAAATTTGCCTGCCGGAGTGCAAAGACGGGTAGCGGTAGGAATTCTTTCAGCCGGCCACGCCAGAGCTCTTTTAGGATTAACAAACGAAAATGAAATAGAAAAACTTGCAGCCCGTATTGTTTCTGAAGGTTTAAGCGTGCGAGCGACAGAGGAATTAGTCGCAGTATCGACTCCTTCAACTACAACAAAAACTAGAAGTAAATCAGTGGCCACCCCACACCTACTTGAGGTTGCTGAGCGCCTCTCAGATCTTTATGACACGCGTGTGAGTGTGCAATCTGGAAAAAGTAAAGGTAAAATCACAATTGAATTTTCAGGACTTGCCGACCTACAAAGAATCCTAGATTTAATCGAGGAATAAGAGAGTTACTTAAGTTCGTAACCGCTTCCACGACGAGCGATTTCTTCATTAACAACATGACCTAAAGCTTTAACACCTTCGCGAATTCGCTCAGGGGTGGGATGGCAAAAAGATAGACGCATTGCCCAACTTCCGAAACCATCAGCATAAAATGCAGTTCCAGGAACATATGCCACCTTGGCCGCAATGGCTTTTGGCATCATTAACTTGGTATCCACCTCTGGAGGCAAATTCACCCACACATAAAACCCACCGCCAGGTTTAGTCCAAGTAGCAGATGCGGGAAAAGATTCCTCAAGAGCTTCAAGCATCGCATCTCTGCGAATTTTGTACACCTTACAAAAAGAGGCAATCTGGTCGCGCCAAGGTTGATTAGCCAAATAACTTGAAATTGTCATTTGCGTAAAGTTTGATGGACAAAGAATTGATGATTCACTTGCGATAACTAGTTTTTCTTTGAGAGATTGCGGCACTAATGCCCAACCCACTCGCAAACCAGAAGCAATGGTTTTAGAAAACGAGCCAAGATAAATAACATTTTCACTATCTTCAGCCCGCATCGCATTTGGCGAAGGGCGATCAAATCCAAGCAACCCATAAGGATTATCTTCTACAACAAAAATTTGCTCTTCGCGACAAATATCCAAAATTTCAGATCGCCGATCAGCAGAGAGTAGAACTCCGGTGGGATTTTGATAATTAGGAATTAAATACAAAAACTTAATTTTTCGGCCGCTTGCACGCACTGCTGAAATAGCTTGGCGAAGGGCCTCAGGGATCAACCCTTTGTCATCGAGTGACACATGAACCACCTGCGCTTCATATTGGCGAAAAGTCCCGAGGGCTCCCACATAGGAGGGTGCTTCCACAAGAACAACATCTCCCGGATCGATAAAAATACGAGAAATTAAATCCAAAGCCTGCTGAGAACCGGTGGTAACGATCACATCATCTGGGTTTGCGCGAATTCCTTCTAAGGCCATAACTTCACAAATTTGTTCGCGCAACTTTGGATGGCCCTGACCGCTGCCGTATTGCAAAGCCTCAGCACCATTTGTTGCAATTAACTCATGTACAACTGATGCCATCATCTCCATAGGAAGAGCTGAAAGGTTGGGCATGCCGCCAGCAAGTGAAACAATTTCAGGACGTGATGCAACAGCAAAAAGTGAACGAATCTCACTAGCCTGCATTCCCGCGGCGCGCGCTGCAAATCGCTCTTCTAGATTTTGAGGCAATCCAGTTTGATGGCGATTGGTCAGTTCTGACATTGGGGAAGTCTGCCATACCTTCAGACATTGGTGGCTTATCAATTCAATTGCTAGATACCTATCTTGCTTTAACGATGAATCCCAGCTTTTCGTAGATCTGAGATACGCAACGTTCCAGTTTTGGCGTCATCTTCAGAGGCTAAATACAGACGTTGAATCGCAATTACCAGTGATTCAGCAATAACGTCGCGAAAATCCGGTCTACCTAAGCGTTGAGCATCACCAGGGTTTGTTAGATAGCCAAGATCAATCCGAACCGTGGGGGCTACTGTTAAACGTAACAAGTCCCAAGTTTTTGCGTGAGTCCGCAAATTCAGCAGATCGGTTCGAGCACAAATTTCACGTTGAACTAATGAAGCAAATCGCTCACCGACTACCGAATGAACTCCATGAGCTTGGCTTCCATAAAAATATGTTGCTACTCCATGAGCACTTTCATTGGGATAACGGTCAGCATGAAAAGAAAGCATAAGATCTGCCCCAGTTTCATTTGAAAAAACAATTCTTTCACTTTCTGTAGGGCGATTACCCACACCTCTGGTTAGAAACACACTGACACCTAAAGCCAATAGGCGGCCTTCAAGCCTTTGTGCAACATCGTAAACAATTTCTGATTCCTGAACACCGTTGGAGTTAATGCCAGAATTTGCACCACCGCTAGGATCTAAAACTATAACTTTATTAGCAAGTGCAGGACCGCGATTTTTACGCGCAGCACTTTCTCGAAGAATCGATGGTGCACCACCAGAGATTGTGTGTGTTAAGCGAATCAGGGCAGTAATTGTCGCTGGTCCACACCTACCATCAACTGCTACACCCGCAGATTTTTGAAATTCTCGAACACAACTTTCTGTCCGAGGTCCAAAGACACCATCAACACGGCCACAATCAAAGCCCATATCAATAAAACGCGACTGCAACATCGCTACATCATCCCCCCGCATTAAAGGAGCTGCTTGAAGGTAAAGAGAACGATCTCCTAATTTCCACCGCGATTCTTCTAAGGCACGATAGGTCACAGAATTAACTATTCCATTTACGGTGAGCCCTCTAGATTGTTGAAACGCACGGATGGCATCCACAACCTCAGCAGTAATTTCTAACGGTTGAGAATTTAATAACCCTAACCGGTTGAGAATATTTATGACATGCGTTACAACATCTCCGCTAGAGCCTTTACTTAAAGAAAGATCTTCCATGCGGATCTACATTCATCTTGTTTAGATGAATGAATCCAACTCTTTTAGCAAGGCAGGTTTCGGCTTAGCTCCGATAATTGTTTTAACTACTTGGCCATTAACAAAGACATTAAGTGTTGGAATCGATGTGATCCCGTACTTAATTGCAATGGCAGACTCTTCATCGGTGTTAAGTTTCACAATTTTCAACTTATCGCCATGTTCTTTTGCGATCTCATCCAAAATTGGAGCAACAGCACGGCAAGGTCCACACCATTCAGCCCAAAAATCTACCAAAACCGGAATACTGCTTTTTAAAACCATTTCATCAAAAGTTGATGTCGTTACAGGCTGTGGTGCGCTCATCTCATACTTCCTTTTCTTAGACTTCGTAGGTTACTCGTGAATTTCTAGTGATGCGATAGGAAACGCTCGGCATCTAAGGCGGCTTGGCACCCAGAGCCTGCGGCAGTTATTGCTTGGCGGTAGCTATGGTCAACCAAGTCACCACAAGCAAAAACACCTATGAGATTAGTGTTGGTAGTTCGACCGATAACTTCAACATAACCTTCACCATCCAAAGTTATTTGCCCTTTAATTAATTCACTACGGGGATTGTGGCCGATTGCAACGAATAACCCAGTGAAGTCCTTCGTCAAAACTTCACTAGTGATTGTATTTCGAAGCTGCAAACCCACAACTTTCTCTTCACCTAAAACATCTATAACTTCATGATTCCATAAAAACTCAATTTTCGGATTAGCAAAAGCTCGTTCAGCCATAATTTTTGAAGCACGTAATGAATCACGGCGATGAATTAAAACCACTTTACTTGCAAAACGAGTAAGGAATGTTGCCTCTTCAATTGCCGAGTCTCCACCACCAACGACAGCAATGACCTGGTCTCTGAAGAAAAATCCGTCACATGTTGCACACCAAGAAACTCCACGTCCAGATAGTCGTTTCTCGTTGACCAGCCCAATCTCTTTAAAAGCAGAACCCATAGCCAAAATTACTGACTTGGCATGCACGGTATTACCCGATCCATCTTTTAATACCTTCACATCACCTGATAAGTCCATCTCCACAATGTCATCTGTAATGAGATTTGTGCCGAAACGCTCTGCTTGCTTGCGCATTGAATCCATCAAATCTGGACCCATTACTCCATCTGTAAAACCAGGAAAGTTTTCAACCTCAGTGGTATTCATAAGAGCCCCACCAGCAGTGACTGATCCTTCATAAAGAATTGGTGAAAGCTGGGCACGAGCGGCATAAATAGCAGCGGTATATCCAGCAGGTCCTGAACCTACAATTACAACATCGTTTACTTTTGTCATGACTTCACCATAACCCCATCCTAAAGGCCTTTATTCCTGCGCGCTCTGACTGCAGCTGTGATTCGGGTTAACTGATTCCTCACTAACCTATCTGTGATGGCAATCTCTTCCACGGCCATATACCGGGCAATTAAGAAATAAAGAATCGGACTCAACACCATCACCAACATTAACTCGCCTAAACGCGTAACTGTAGGCGAGGTTTTAGTTACCCAAGAGAAGTATGACGAAAGTGCATACAGCGGCAACATCGCCACAAGGGAGGCGAGGATTAACCGAAGGTGTTGACCCATAAAATCTCGCAAATGGATAGGTCCGGTATGACGAGAAAGTAAATGTAATGTAAAAACCAACCCAAGAATATAACTCACAGAAAAAGCAACACCCAACCCAATTGTTATCCAGTGAGTTTTTAAACTAAACAAAAACAAATAAGAAAGACCAACAGAAATTACATTTATTAATAGGATGGAAAGTACTTGAGTCCTAGTATCTTCAAAAGCATTAAACCCGCGAATGAGAATCAAATTAATACTGAATGCGACTAACCCAATTCCTAACGCTGATAAAACATACCCAAGATATGTTGCGTCTTCTTGAGGAATTCCAAGATAGAGAACATTTGTTATCAAAGGTCCAAAAAGCAGGAATCCCACTCCGCTAGGAATCGTGATAACACCAACCATTTTGATCGCTTTAATTAATTGCTCTCTAACATCCTTAACTTTATTCTCGAGCGCCAACTTGGAAAGTTGAGGAAGCAGTGCAGTCACTATAGAGATAGTTACAATGGAATAAGGCAACATCATGATTAGGTAAGCATTACTAAATGGCGTGTAACCCACGCCAGTAACAACACCTTCCTTAGCGCTACGAACAGCCGCAGTCGTTGAAACATTAACTGTGACCAAATACCCCAGTTGCGAAATGAGTACATACACTAAGGTCCAGGCAGCTAAAGAAAATGATTTGCCAAGCCCTTTTAAGCCAAGTCGTACTCGTAGATGTATACCTGTCCTTTTTACAACAGGGATCAAAATAAGTGACTGAATAACGACGCCAATGGTGGTTCCGATACCGAGAATCTGCACTTGTTGGCTAGTTATTGTCATTAAAGATAGCGTTGGAGATGAAATTAAAAGCACAGAAAAAAGAGCGATGATAAAGATGTTATTGATAATAGGGGCCCACATTAAAGGCGCAAACGAGCCGCGGGCGTTTGCAACTTGTCCTAACATCATAAAAAGCCCAAAGAAGAATACTTGAGGTAGACAATACCGAGTAAAAGCAACAGCCAAATTGAGTTCGGTTTCAAAGCCTGGGCTACCAAACTCCGGTGCGTAAATTTTTAGGAGTGCTGGAGCAAAAATAATGCCTAAAACTACGATTACTAGAAGTAACAGACTGATTGTTGTTACTAAGCGAGATACAAAACCTTCACCACCATCTTCTTCGGTAGACGAGCGAATTATCTGCGGAACAAAAATTGCAGTTAAAGCGCCCCCAATAAGCAAGTTGTAAATAATGTTAGGCATAGTGTTTGCGACGTTAAAAGTGTCCGCCAAAAGTGCGGTTCCAAGAAGAGCGACGGTAAGCACCATCCGGACAAAGCCTGTTAACCGAGAAAGTATCGTGCCAACTGCCATAACACTAGATGCGTGGAAAAGATCAGCTGGCTTCATTTACGTGACCGCCTCACTCTTCGCACGCTCTGAGTTAGCGCTGCCAAGAATAGAAGTATTGCTGCCCCACTTGTAAACCATGCCACGACAGGGCTGATAACTGAAACATTAAGTTTGAAAATTACCGAAGAATTAATTGCATCCCCTTGGGGATTTACCATCTGAGCCAATATGGAAGTCACACCGGGCGCGATTATTGTGACAGGTATGGTTATCTGCGTCTTTGAGTTTGGGGCAAGAGTAATACTTTCAACACTGCCGACTCGAATTCTTGAATTCAAAGCCAAAAGATTAAGTTGAATTTTCACCGGAAGGGCAAAGTCATTGACTAAGGTAATCGGCACATTTTCCTTTTGGGAGGTTAAGCGATACTTGCCTGGCACAATCCTTAGTCGATTTTCTTCATAAGTTAATTGCATATTCGCGCTATTGAGAATTTGCGACAGGTCCCGTGTTGTTGCTGGAGCCAATAATTTCGCTAATGAGGCGCGCCAAGGGTCTAATTCAGAGGCTGGAATAACTGAACTCATCAAGGCAACTGCACGACGATTGAGGTTATAGAGGTCAACAACCTCAGAAGCTACGTCGCTGTTGTCCCAAAGAATAGATTGGTTGATGTCAACCTTCCTACCCAGGATTTTTTCTAGACGTGCGGTGCTAGCGCTGTAATAATAATTTAATTCGCTAGGTGCCAAAGTTTTCAAGATGGAATTATTAGGGTGTCCGTAAGCGATTGCCATAACTTCATCTTGTGAGGTCACTGCTCGTAGCTGACTTAACCAATTCTTTGCAACAAGACTTTCTTTCGGCATAGCTTGTACGTCATCAATGAGAGCAGCGTCAATAATCCAAATCCGAGGTTTAGACACTGGAGAAAAAACTAATTTACCCAACCTTCCATTTCGTGATAAAACTGTTGAAAGATCTTCATTAAGAAATTTCCCAGCAATATCGCGATGTGTAGATTCAATCAAACGAATTTCATTGTTAGCAGCATTTGCTTGCTGAGGAAAAAATAAAAACAATAAAAAGAGTGCAGATGTAAGGAGTACCCGAACAATCTTCATACTTTTAAATCGCCACTTCGCGCAATCAATTTCTTTTCGTCAGGGTAAGCCAATTTTTCAATAATCTCACCGAGCGGAAACCAAGCAACTTCATCAACTTCACTTACTTGTGGTGCCAGCAAGCCACCAGTTTCTCGGAAGAGATAGTGGTGTACGGTTTTGTGAATGCGCTTACCGCCTGCCATAAACCAGAAATCAATCACACCTAAAGACCGAGCGATTTCACTTTCGATACCGGTTTCTTCAGCAACTTCCCGCAGGGCAGCTTGTTCTGGGGACTCACCCTCTTCAATGTGACCTTTAGGAAGTGACCACAAAAGCCGTTCGCGTGACGCGTCCTTTAAATCAATTCGACCGATTAATAAGCCTTTGGTGCCCGAGGAATCAATCACCAGTCCGCCAGCGCTGACTTCATCCACTCTTTTGGCGTAAGGACGCTTTTCTACACGCTCATTTTTCGGCACAACTTTTTCACTTGGGGCGTTCGGATCAACGTGCTGTGGGGCGCGATTGGCGGGGCGTCTGCGCCGCTTCTTTTTCTTCGTACCTTCGCTGCCCGCACTAGGTGCCGGGGTCATGGAGCAAGGGTACTGCTCTAGCCTTGCCTATTGTGAAGAGTCCATTAGGAGCCGCCGAAGAACTTGCTATTCGTTCCCTCGTTGAGCGCGCGCCACAAGCAAGTTCTTTAGCTGACGCATTTAAGAGTGAGGGTTTTCGCTTGGCACTTGTGGGAGGCCCCGTCCGCGACGCCATCCTTGGAAGATTAGGAAACGATTTAGATTTCACAACAGATGCGCGCCCAGAGCAAACAAAAAAGATTCTGCACGCGTGGGCAGAAAATGTTTGGGAGACTGGCATCGCTTTCGGAACTGTTGCAGGAAAACGTGGAGATACAACTGTTGAAGTAACAACATATCGAAGCGACACATACGACCCAGAAAGTCGTAAACCGGAAGTTGAATACGGAAACTCCATCGAAGGTGATTTATCTCGTCGAGACTTCACTGTGAATGCAATGGCACTTGAACTCACGCAAGGAGCACCTGTTTTTATTGATCCATTTAATGGGCTTACAGATATTGCGAATCGAATTTTGCGCACTCCAGGAAAAGCAGAAGATTCATTCTCCGATGATCCTTTAAGAATGTTACGAGCTGCACGATTTGCAAGCCAGTTGAATTTCACGGTTGAGGAATCAGTACTTGCTGCGATGAAAAGTATGTGTGGCCGCATCTCCATTATTTCTGCCGAAAGAGTAAGAGATGAACTGATCAAACTCATCATGTCCAATAACCCACGAACTGGCATAACAATGCTTGTTGACACCGGCCTTGCAGAAATCATCTTGCCAGAGATTCCTAAATTACGATTAGAAATAGATGAACACCACCACCATAAGGATGTGTATGAACACTCCTTGACCGTATTAGAGCAAGCGATCTCTCAAGAAGACCGACTTGGTGGTCCAAACCTAGTAATACGTCTAGCTGCACTCCTTCATGACATCGGTAAACCAAAAACTCGCACACTTATTGCGGGAGGTGGGGTTTCATTCCATCACCACGAAGTAGTAGGCGGACGTTTAACAAAGGAACGCATGAAAGCTTTACGTTTTAACGGAGAAACCGTTGAAGCCGTCTCCTCACTCGTCACCTTGCATTTACGCTTTCATGGATATGGGGATGGGGAATGGACAGACTCGGCAGTGCGACGCTATGTCCGCGATGCTGGAGAACTACTCATGCACTTACATGTGCTTACTAGGGCTGATTGCACTACGCGCAATAAAAGAAAAGCAGATTCCTTGGCTGCGACCTATCAAAAATTAGAAGACCGAATTGCAATACTTATGCAAGAAGAAGAGTTATCAAAAATCCGTCCAGACTTAGATGGTGGCGAGGTGATGCGATTACTCAATATCAAACCATCGGCAGCAGTAGGGGATGCCTTAGATTTTCTTTTAGAGTTACGTCTTGAAAACGGTCCACTTGGACAAGAACGCGCACAGGAAGAACTGATGAAATGGTGGGCTACAAGAAAGAAGAGCTAGAAAGTAAAGTTGAATTTCTTCTGGCGCAAGAGGCGGCCGGCACTAAGAAAATATACGCAAGAGATTAAAATAGGCACCATCACAGATACACCACTCGCAGGAAGTATTAATGCTGCTAATACAGCACCTGAAACCATAGCCGTGTTAACTGCCACGTCATATACAGCAAAAACCCGACCTCTGAAGTAGTCATCAATTTTAGATTGAACAAGGGCATCATTGGTTACTTTAAGACTTTGCCCAAACAAACTAATAAGGAATGCGGTAATTAAAAGAAGCACTTGAGTTTGCGCGAAAACAAGAAGTAAAGGTGCTGTACCTGCAGCAAATAACATGTACCGAATCCACCTATGGCGGCCTAAACGCGCAACACCGAATGGGGCAATGAGAGCTCCACACGTGATGCCAACACCACTTATTGTCAGCGCAACAGCGACTCCTGCCAAGCCTGCATCTGGATTCGCGGGAGAATGAAAAGTATTTCTTTCAAGAAGCAGTGCTACCAGGATGAGCGCAGTTAAGCCGCCTCGTTGAATAGCAGTAGCAGCGATACCCCTGGCAGCGTCTGAACGCTTGCGCAAGAAAGCGAAACCTTCACGCATTTCAATAAAGCCTTGAGCAATTCCACCCGTGGGCCTTTCGTGTTCCATCGGACCAATTTCATTCTTTTTTAGGCGAAGCAGTAATAAAGATGTAATTAGGTATCCAGCCGAAGCAACAAGAAGCAGCACTGCATCAGAATGATTCGCGTTGTCCAGGAACGTAAAGATCTTGCGCAAACCCATTCCAACACCACCACCTACAACAACTAACACAGAGCCACCAGTAACAGCCATGGCATTAGCTGTGATGAGTGATTCACTTCCAACCAACAAAGGTAAGCCGGCAGAGAGCCCGGCAAGAATTAAACGATTTACTCCAAATGCAAAAAGTACAAAAATAGTTAATTCAATCCCAGTTTTTCCTAGTGAAATCAGTAGCGCAACAATCACAAGGTCAAAAGCTCGCAGGAAGTTGCAAATAAAAAGTGCGCGTTGCCGAGATACCCGATCAAGTATCGTTCCTACGAATGGACCTATAAAAGAGTACGGTAAAAGCACAACTGCAAAACCAAGTGCGGCATTGAGTGCATTAGCTTGACGTTCGGGTGAAAATAAAAGAAATGATGCAAGAGCGCTTTGAAACAATCCATCTACGCCTTGCCCCATCCATCGAGCCGCGAAGAGACGAGAGAGCCGGGGATGTCGAAGTAACCCCATAAACCCCAAACTCTGCATGGGTGAAAGAATAGTTTCTTTCGTCAATTAATTCCCGTTATTGTTCTCTTTGTGAATTCACAGCGCGCCTATGTTGATTACACCCTAGATAAAAGGGCAACACTGATGGCTCTATTCCGTGGGGTTGTAAATGCCTGTGATGCAGATCCATACCTTCTTCGCGCTGCAAAATTTCATGGCCTTAAGGTTGAACGACCTTGCCCAGTGTGTAAGAAGAAATCACTGGTTGAGCTTCGATACACATTTGGTGACCAACTTGGACAATTTTCTGGTCGGATTAAGACAAATGATGAGTTGCTCGAGATGGAGACCGAGTTCGGTGAATTTCGCGTCTATGTGGTGGAAGTATGCAGAGAATGTTCTTGGAACCACCTCAGCGCATCCTTCGTATTAGGTGATGGAGTTGAGCGAAAAGCGCCTCGTCGGGTGAGGACCTTAGAAGATGATGATTGGGTTAAGCGGTAACCTTCCCTTGTGATTCGGAAAATATTCATCCGCAGTGTTATCTATATCGGCGGTCTTTCATTCGTTGCCGGAGTGTGCCTTTTTGCTTACGCGTATTTCACGGTCAACATTCCAAACGCCAACGATTTTGTAAACAGCCAAGCAACAATCATTCAATATTCAAACGGTGCTGAAATCGGGCGACTCGGCGCGCAAAACCGAACGGTTGTCCCACTTGCAAAAATTCCACTCAATGTGCGACATGCAGTTTTAGCCGCTGAAGACAGAAGTTTTTACACTAACCGTGCATTTAGTATCACTGGAATTTTGCGCGCGGTTGTAAACAATTTACGCGGAGGAGCGCTACAAGGTGGATCTACAATTACACAACAATATGCAAAGACAGCTTTCCTTACACCGGAAAGAAGTATTCAGCGTAAAATCAAAGAACTTGTTATTGCAATCAAGCTTGAAAACCAAATGTCTAAAGATCAAATACTTGAAAACTACCTGAATACGATTTATTTTGGACGGGGTTCATACGGCGTTGAAACCGCTGCACAGCAATATTTCAGCCGTGATGTGAATAAATTGACCTTAGGGCAAGCCGCCGTCCTAGCAAGTATTTTGCGCTCACCTGGGTATTACGACCCTCAATATTCCAAAGAAAATGCAGCACGATTAAATGCTCGATTTGCTTATGTCATGAAAGGAATGGTTGATGCCAAGTGGATTACGCAAGCCGATGCTGACACAACAAAATTCCCACTCATCAGCGAGGCAATCACATCTGGCTCCCTTTCAGGTCCTAAAGGTCACGTCATGGCATTGGCGCAGAAAGAATTAAATGCGTTGGGATTTAGTGATGACCAGTTAATGGTGGGCGGCTTGATTGTGAAAACCACTTTGGATCAAAAAGCCCAAACCGCTGCAGTGGATGCAGTTAATAAACAAACTCCAAAGAAAGCTCCAGAAGATCTGCATATTGGGTTAGTGGCAATTAGACCGGGTACTGGTGAAATTATCGCCCTATACGGCGGCAAGGATTACCTGGTCAGGCAACTCAGTGATGCCACACAATCTATTGCACTCGCAGGTTCAACATTTAAACCATTTGCATTAATAGCAGCACTAGAGAAAGGCATTCCTTTAACATCTATTTGGAACGGCGACTCACCTCAGATTTTTGATGATTTAGGAAAGCCTTACCCTGTTTCAAATTATGGTGATGAAACTTGGGGGCAAATCGATTTACTTAAAGCCACTGCCCATTCAGTTAATACTGTTTATGTCCCACTAGGAATTGCTGTTGGCCCAGATAAAGTTGTAGATGTCGCAAGACGAGCAGGAATTCCAGATAGCGTTGAATTAATGCCAACACCATCGGTGGTTCTAGGACCAGCCAGCCCGCACGTTATCGATATCGCAGCGGCATATGCCACTTTTGCTGCGCAAGGTATTTATGCAAAACCATTCCTGATCAGCCAAGTAGAAGGCTCGAATAAAGGCCTTCTCTATCAAGCAAAAATTCAGAGCCAAGAGGTTTTCGCCAAAGATGTCATGGCTGATTTAACTTTTGCACTGCGCGAAGTTGTTAGGAGCGGTACTGCAACGTATGGAACTGCAGGATTAGGACGACCAGCGGCTGGTAAAACTGGAACAAGTGAACAAAACGCGTCTGCTTGGTTTAGCGGTTACACCCCACAACTAGCTGCCTCTGTTGCTTTCTTCCGAGATAACGCATCACAAACACTCAATGGCATTGGCGGTTTGAATTCAGTAACTGGCGGAACTTTTCCAGCAAAAGTGTGGACTGCATTTATGAAAGCAGCACTTGCTGGAGAACCAAAGTTGAGTTTTCCAAAACCTGCACATATTGGTGGCACCGATCCGATTGTGATGGCTCAACCAACATCACCGCTAGAAACACCGACTCCCTCACCTTCGCCATCGAATTAGCTCCATGAGGGCTCTCAAGCAGTGGAGTACCCTGACAAAGATTTTGATTTCATTAGCAGTGCTTGCATCCCTTCTTTCATTTGCAAAGTTTGATCATTGCAGAAATGCCAATTGGGTCACACCGGATGTAGATATCCATGCATGTTATTCGGATATCCCAGCGCTCTTTTCTGGCCGCGCTTTAGATCAACATCAATGGGCATATTCATCCAATACGAACGCAGTTGAGTATCCAGTTTTAACGGGTGCGGTGATGTGGGCGATTGCCCAAGTAACGCCTAGTGGAACAGATGCAACCCGTAACTACTTTGATATCAATGCGATTCTCATCGCACTTCTCTTGATTGGAACAACACTCATTCTAGGAAGAATAAAACCTGAGTTTGCATACCTGCTTCCTTTATCCCCAGCAGTAGTAGCTTCCCTTTATATAAATTGGGATCTTTGGGGAATTATTACGATGGTGCTGGCTATTTACCTTTTCGATAAGAAAAAATTTGAATTAAGTGCGATAGCTCTCGCGGTATCAATTGCCACCAAATTCTTTCCAGTCCTACTTCTTTTACCAATTGCTTTCATTCTGTGGCGAAGTAATAAAGTGAAAGTCTTAGCTAAATATTTATTAGTCTCTAGTGGTGTTTGGTTAGCAATAAATTTGCCAGTAATTCTCACGACCCCAAAAGGGTGGTGGCGTTTCTACCAACTTAATCTAGATCGTCCTTCAGATTGGGGTTCGATTTGGTATTCACTTTCAATTTTAAACATTGATATTCGAAGTTTAAATTATGTAACACTTCTTTCCCTTCTAGCGGTAGTTACAGCAATGGCCATTTACCTCCTTGAATTACACCAAACACCAACCCTTGCCTCTGTTAGCTTCATTCTTTTAGCAGGCGTGCTGTGTGTAGGAAAGGTGTACTCACCTCAATACATTCTCTGGTTGACACCTCTTGCTCTTATTGCACTTAAAAATAAAAAAGAATTATTCGCATTTTGGATCTGGCAGGCAGGTGAAGGCATTTATCACATTGCTATTTGGCAACATCTAGCCTTGCTTTCAGGTGCCCAATTTGGGTTGCCAGGGGTGGGCTATGCCTTAGTAAGCATCCTGCGCATCGCGACATGTGCCTATTTCATGACTGTATTGATCCGCTCAAGCCTGAAGGATCCTCCTCCACAGGCTCAAAGCGCGCATAGCAGGCTAGGGGATTTTCTTTTTGAAGCCGGTGCAAGTTACCCTTAGGCCCCTTGCTTAGGTCACCTTGTGACTTAAGTCAGAGCAATAACTCTCCTGTCACGGAAATACCGTGGCCGCTTTAGTCCAGAGGAGGTCGGGTTAACGCATGCGTCACTATGAATTAATGGTCATTCTTGATCCAGAACTAGAAGAACGTACAGTCACACCAAGCCTTGAGACTTATCTCAAGATCATCAAAGAAAGCGGCGGCCGCGTCGACAAGCTCGATGTTTGGGGCAAGCGCCGGATGTCATTTGAGATCCAGAAGAAGTCTGAAGGAATTTACGCAGTGGTTGATATGCACTGCGAGCCAGCTGCAATCAAAGAGTTGGACCGTCAACTTAATTTGAACGAAGCAGTTCTGCGCACCAAAGTAATGCGTCCAGAATAAATCTGAGACCACATACTTTTAACGTAAGAAAAATCAAGCGAAGGCGAGAAGAAGATGGCAGCAGGAGATACAACAATCACCATGATCGGCAACCTTGTCGATGATCCAGAGCTTCGCTTCACCCCATCGGGTGCGGCAGTAGCAAAATTCAAAGTTGCTTCCACTCCTCGTTATCTCGATAAGACAACGAATGAATGGAAAGACGGAGACACTCTCTTTTTGCAGTGCAACATTTGGCGTCAAGCAGCAGAAAATGTTGCCGAGTCACTCACCAAAGGTATGCGCGTCATTCTTTCTGGTCGCTTGAAACAACGTTCTTACGAAACCAAAGAAGGCGAAAAGCGCACAGTCTTTGAGGTAGAAGTTGATGAAGTTGGTCCGTCACTACGCAACGCCACCGCGAAGGTCACGAAGACCACTCGCCAAGGCGGAGCAACTGGCGGATTCTCTGCTCCAGCAACTGAAAGCTTCAACGATGATCCATGGGCTGCGGCCTCATCACCTTCAACCGGTGGCGGATGGGCAACTCCCGCCAACGATGATCAACCTCCGTTTTAATCCACTAACCATCCATTCCTGCTTAAGTAATTAAGCAGGGCACCCGAAAAGGAGCACCACAATGGGAGCACGTAATAACAGAGCGCTCAAAGAGCCAAAGAATAAATCAGCGAAAGCTGCCGCACTAAATAAAAAGTTTAAGAAGAAGCCATGCAGCTTCTGCCGCGACAAAGTTAGCTATATCGATTACAAAGATATTGCCACTTTGCGTAAGTACATCTCCGATCGCGGCAAGATCCGCGCTCGCCGTGTCACAGGCGCCTGCACACAACACCAACGCTCGGTTGCAACTGCTGTGAAGAACAGCCGTGAAGTTGCACTCTTGCCCTACACATCAACAGCTCGATAAGGGGAGATTGAACTATGAAACTCATCCTGACTCGTGAAGTATCTGGTTTAGGCCGCGCTGGTGATGTCGTAACCGTTAAAGACGGTTTCGCTCGCAACTTTCTACTCCCACGTGGCAATGCAATTGCATGGTCACTCGGCGGAGAAAAGCAGATTGACGGAATTCGCCGCGCTCGCGCATCACGCGAAATCCGCGATATCGATCATGCTAAAGAGGTTAAAGCAACTCTTGAGGCCGCAACAGTTACCGTTTCGGTAAAAGTTGGAGCCGCAGGACGCCTCTTTGGTTCTGTCACAGATAAAGATATTGCAGCATCAATCAAAGCCTCAGTTGGCTTGGATATTGATCGTCACGCGATCAAGACTGCCGGCCATATTAAGAGCGTAGGCAGCCACGCAGTGAAGGTTTCACTCCCTCACCACGTTGTTGCATCAGTCAATGTCACTGTGGTGGCAAAGGCGTAACGCACACCTCACTCTTAACGGGCTCGCTGATTACAGCGGGCCCGTTTTGTTTTCTCAGTTGCTGAGATATAAAAATAAAACTTTCTCCACATGCCACGAAAGAGAAAAGATGGCTCTGACCTGCGGTGATGAAGAGCCAGCACTCACCCCAAGAAAGTTACACACAAGCAATGCACAGGGCTTTACACAGGAAATGGCCACTTTATCCCCACTTCTCCACAGCTTTACCCACAAGCTCTGGAACCTTTTCTCGCATCTTCACGCTCATCTTCATACCTTTGCCTCGTGGTTATCTCCTAGCCACGCAGCACTATTCATTAATTGTCAGTGCTCTTTGAGAGGGTGGTAAGCGTGAGTATCGCAGAACTACCCAATCGCGGCGGGCGCAGTGAACCCGAGTTTGAAAGAACACCACCGCAAGATTTAGTTGCCGAACAAAGTGTTCTGGGCGGAATGTTGTTAAGCAAAGATGCAATCGCAGATGTTCTAGAAGTTCTACGCGAACGCGATTTCTATCGACCTGCTCACGAAATTATTTATGACACCATTCTTGATTTGTATGGACGCGGCGAACCTGCAGATGCAGTAACTGTTTCTGCAGAACTGACTAAACGTGGTGACATTGCACGAGCAGGCGGCGCGCCATATTTACACACACTCATCTCATCTGTACCAACTGCCGCCAATGCCGGCTATTACGCAAAAATTGTTCGCGAACGCGCAATCATGCGTCGCTTGGTTGAAGCTGGCACCAAGATTGTTCAGTTGGGTTATACATCAGAAGGTGATGTAGATGATTCTGTTGATCAAGCACAAGCTGAGGTATATGCAGTTACTGAACGTCGCGCCAGTGAAGATTATGTTCAACTAGCAACTTTGCTACCACAAGCTTTGGATGAGATTGAAGCGATTTCTAAAGGCGAAGGAACTCCCGGAATCAAAACTGGGTTTAAAGATCTCGACTCACTTACTAACGGATTACACCCAGGCAACATGATTGTGTTGGCTGCACGACCTGCTGTTGGAAAATCAACACTCGGTCTTGATATTGCTCGGTATGCGGCAATTCATGGTGGCAATACCGCTGTCATCTTCTCCCTTGAAATGAGTCGATCTGAAATCACAATGCGTATGTTGTCTGCAGAGGCGCGCGTAGGCCTTAACAATATTCGTGCAGGAAATCTTAATGACGATGAATGGAGCAAGTTAGCCCGACGTATGGGTGAAATTTCTGCAGCCCCGCTATTTATTGATGATTCACCTAACCTTTCACTGATGGAAATTCGCGCTAAAGCTCGCCGCCTCAAGCAACGTCACAATCTAAAACTCATTGTGATCGATTATCTGCAGTTGATGAGTAGCGGCAAACGAGTGGAAAGCCGCCAACAGGAAGTTTCTGAATTCTCTCGCCAACTCAAACTCTTGGCTAAAGAGCTAGAAGTTCCGGTGATTGCTATCTCACAGCTCAACCGTTCACCTGAACAGCGCTCAGATAAGAAGCCAATGCTTTCAGACCTTCGTGAATCCGGTTCGATCGAGCAGGATGCTGACTTAGTGATCTTGCTTCACCGTGATGATATGTATGACAATCAAAACCGTTCTGGAGAAGCAGATCTCATAATCGCTAAGCACCGTAACGGACCAACGCGCACCATAGTTGTTTCAGCACAATTACACTTTGCGCGCTTTGTTGATATGCCACAAAACGCAGCGCCACAGGATTACACGCAACAACGCGGAGATGAATAACTTCTTAGTTTAATGAACGCCCATGCGAGTGCGGTCAGCCAGAATAATTCCAATAATTACCACAACACCACCGATAAGTTGGATAGGTGTTAATACTTCATCTAGCCACCACCACGCGATTCCACCTGCAATAACAGGCTCAAGCATTCCAATAACACTGCTGGTGGATGCTGACAGATGACGCAAGCCATGAAGAATCGCCATGTAAGGAATGATTGTCCCCATCACAATAATCCAGAGAATGAGCACCCAACCTGGAAGCGAATACGCCTTGTATGTGCCGAGAAGATTAATTTTTTCTGCAAAAACAAAAGTCGGAAAACTCCAAATAGGAGTAACGACAGCCCAAGCAATGGCGGCAAAACCCAATCCCCACACAGTTAAAGTATCTGTGCTTCGCCGCACAACAAGCTTTTCACCCATCATGAAATATGAAGCAAGAGCGAAGGCATCAAGAAAAGCGGCAATCACACCAAGTCCGTCCAATGTAAGACCTCGCCACACTTGACCAACTAAGAGCAACCCCGAAAAAGCTAATAAAACTGCGACCCACATCATCTGAGGCACTATGCGCTTTCGCACGTAACGGATATATAAAACAATCCAAATCGGGGCGGTAAATTCAATAATCAGAGCGATGCTTACAGGCATTCGCTTAATCGCGATGAAATAGCCCACTTGCACTGCAGCAAAACCAATAACACCGTATGCGGCTAGCCAAGGGAACTCTTTTTTAGTGGTCCGCATAGTTGATCCGCGTCCACGCAAAACTACGAAAAGAAAAAGAATTAGGAATGCACCAGTGCAACGTACTTGTGTTAAACGCCAAGCCGACATTCCGCTAGATAAAACGACTTTTGCCACGATGCCGTTAAATGCAAAAGCAAAGGCCCCGAATACAATGAAAGCTTCAGCGCGTACCGACTTGAGCATTTCGCCAGTCTACTTTAAAAAGCTTGGTCAGATATCTCCATTATTGAGTTATCGGTAGCTTCAACGATTTTGCGATCAGCGCTGATATGTGGCAAAAAGTTAGTCACAAAGAAGTTGGCAGAGGCAATTTTTCCTTCATAGAAATGGAGATCTTTCCCAGCAATAGGCAGTTTTGCCGTAGCGATATCTGCTTGGCGCAATAACAGCCATGCCGTGATGATGTCGCCAACAGCCATCAAGCAGCGAGAGGTGTTTAGACCTACTTTGTAAATTTCATCATTTTTCTCTTGAGATGCCATGGCGTGGCCTACAAGAACGCCCACAATGGCATTGAGATCCCCGAGGGAATTCAAAAGTGCTGCTTTCTCATCTGCATTGACACCGCCAGCTTGAGCGTAGGTAGTAATTTCTTTTCCAAGTAAACCAAGTGCGCGACCACCATCTTTAACTATTTTACGAAAGAAGAAATCCAAACCTTGAATTGCAGTTGTACCTTCATACAAAGTATCGATCTTGGCATCACGCACATATTGTTCTAGTGGCCAATCTTGCGTAAAACCAGAGCCGCCAAAAGTTTGCAGCGATTCAGTGCCAAGAAGCGTCCAAGATTTCTCACTCCCATAACCTTTAACAACCGGCAACAAAAGATCATTCAGGGCGACTAAATCCTCTAACTTCTCGCTATCTTCATTTTCAGCGCGAGCGATAGCAATCGCATCTTGAATGGAAGCGGTATAGAGAACAAGGGCACGCATGCCTTCGGAGTAGGACTTTTGGACCATTAATGAGCGGCGTACATCAGGATGGCGAATAATTTCCACACGAGGGCTTGCCTTATCGTTCATTACTTTCATGTCCCCGCCTTGAACACGAGTTTTTGCATAAGCCAATGCTTGTTGATACCCAGCAGACAAAGTTGCAATGGCTTTAGTTCCCACCATCATTCGAGCAAATTCGATCACTTTAAACATCTGAGCGATACCTTGGTGGACATCTCCTAGCAAATAACCTACTGCTGGCTCTTTTTCTCCCAAATTCATTTCACATGTAGAAGAAACATTAAGCCCCATCTTATGTTCTACTTTTGTAACGTAGACACCATTTCTCTTTCCAAGGGCTCCGGTTTCGAAATCAAACATAAATTTTGGAATGAGGAAAAGGCTCAAGCCTTTAGTTCCAGGTCCTCCACCTTCACGACGAGCAAGTACGTAGTGAATGATGTTCGGATTTAAATCACTATCTCCTGATGTAATAAATCTTTTTGTTCCACTGATGTGCCAAGTTCCATCTGCTTGCTCCACCGCTTTACTGCGGCCTGCCCCAACATCGCTGCCAGCATCTGGTTCAGTCAACATCATCGTTGCCCCCCAGTCGTTATCTACCATCAACTGTGCAAGTTTTTTTTGTTGAGCATTTCCGAGTGCGTAAGCAACATGTGCAAAAGAAGTTCCGGATGCGTAAATGTGAACAGAAGGATTGGAACCTAAAACCATTTCTGCAATCGCCCAGCGAACAGATGCCGGAATTATTGTTCCGCCGATCTCAACGGGTGCATCAATGCGCCACCACTCATTATCCATATAAGCGCGATAAGACTTAATAAAAGAAGGCGGCAGTTTGGCATCTCCAGTTGCTGGATTGAAATCAACTCCTAAACGATCTCCTTCGACAAATGATGCAGCGAGATCGTTTTCAGATAAACGTTTCATTTCCTCGAGCATGCCCATGACAGTTTCGCGATCGAGCTCGCCATAAATAGATCTTCCTAAGACAGAGCCTCGATCGAGAAGATCAAAGAGGCAAAATTCAATGTCGCGGAGGTTGGCGGTGTAGTGGCTCATAAACCTAGGATGCTACTAGCCAGTAACATATGCAAGCCTGCGACACGCCTTTTTGAGCGGGCGACGGGAATCGAACCCGCGCTGTCAGCTTGGGAAGCTGACGTGATGCCACTTCACTACGCCCGCGAATGGTCTAAGCATAGGCACGGGCGGTAAAGTCGCCAACCATGTTACTTAGCGATCGCGATCTCCATGCAGAAATAAATGCCGGTCGAGTAAAAGTAGAACCTTTCGACACGGGCATGATTCAACCTTCCAGTGTTGATGTGCGCCTTGACCGATTTTTTCGCGTTTTTGAAAACCACAAGTATTCAGTCATTGATCCATCAGTTGAACAAGGCGAGCTCACACGCGAAGTGGAAGTTGCACCAAATGAATTTTTTATCCTTCATCCAGGTGAATTTGTTTTAGCAAGCACCTATGAAGTGATTACATTGCCAGATGACATCGCGGGCCGACTGGAAGGCAAGTCATCTCTTGGTCGACTTGGCTTACTCACACACTCAACTGCTGGCTTTATCGACCCAGGCTTTTCTGGACACATCACTCTAGAACTTTCCAACGTCGCTAATTTGCCTGTAAAGCTCTTTCCCGGAATGAAGATTGGTCAGCTCTGCTTAATCAAACTGACTTCGCCAGCCGAACACCCTTATGGTTCTGCGCTCTATGGTTCACGCTACCAAGGTCAGCGTGGTCCTACCCCGAGCCGTTCATGGATGAATTTTCACCAAAGCGATATCAAATAAAACTTTCTGCCGATTTTAAGCAAAGAGGAGTAAGTTAAAGCCATGTCAAATCCAGTAATCATAGTTGCAGTCATTGCAGTACTCGCATTATTTATTGTCACTCTCTATAACCGCTTAGTCAGACTCAATGTTGCAGTCGATGAAGCATTCGCTCAAATTGAAGTACAACTCAAGCGCCGATCTGACTTGATTCCAAATTTAGTTGAAAGCGTTAAAGGATATGCAGCGCACGAAAGTTCGACTTTCGAAAAAGTTGTCAACGCCCGAGCCAAAGCAACAACTGCTACTACAGTTGCCGATGTTGCAGCAGCTGACGGAGCCGTAACACAGGCCCTGCGTGGACTCCTGGCTGTTGCAGAAGGCTACCCAGATCTAAAAGCCTCTTCTAACTTCCTAGCTTTGCAAGAAGAGCTGTCAACAACTGAGAATAAGGTCGCATTTGCCCGTCAGTTTTATAATGACAATGTGCGCGCTTTAAATACGGCAGTAAAGACGATCCCCACATCATTTTTTGCCGGATTAGCAAAAGTGAGCTCGCGTGAATTTTATGAAGTAGAGGACCCACAATCACGCCAAGCGCCAACAGTTAAGTTTTAGTTTCTATGGCGCAGGTTTCATTTCGTGGGGCGCAATCATCTAACAAACGAAAAACATATCTATTGCTTGCCAGTATGGGTGCACTAGTTTGGCTTGTAGTTTTTGCAGCCCTCACATATTTCGGAAGTAGCACGGTAGGGATCGTTCCGATTGCCGTTGGTATTGCTCTCATTTCCGTATGGGGCTCTTATTACGCTTCTGATTCAATTGTGTTAAAAATGACAGGTGCTCGCGAAATTCAAGAAGGCGATAACCCTAAATTATTCAATCTGATTAATGAAGTGGTTATTGCTAGCGGATTGCCTATGCCTAAGGTGGCAGTGGTGATAGATACCGCTCCAAATGCTTTTGCAACTGGCAGAAATCCAGAACACGCAGTCATTGCATTCACAACTGGAATCCTGGATGTCATGGATCGGGATCAACTCCAAGGTGTCATTGCACATGAGATGTCTCATGTGGCTAACCGCGACACCTTAGTTTCAGCAGTTGCAGCAACGACTGCAGGTGCCATCGCATTGCTCAGTGACATGCTCACTCGCATGATGTGGTTTGGTGGTGGACGCCGCGATAGCCGCGATAACAATTCAAATCCAATTGCTTTAGTAATTTCTCTCGTGGTGCTCATTCTGGCTCCGATTGCAGCCATGCTTTTGAAATCTTCTATCTCACGCCGACGAGAGGCTTTAGCTGATGCGACAGCAGTCTCTTTCACGCGAAATCCTGCTGGACTGCGTTCAGCACTTGAAGTTTTAGCAGCCGATTCAACCGTTGTGCATCAACGCTCAACAGCAGTTGCGCATATTTGGATTGAATCACCATTAGATGGCAAATCAGTTTCACGTTTATTTGCAACACATCCACCCATAGAAGAACGAATTGCTGCACTACGAGCTATGGAAAGTTTGGGACCAATCGCCTAATTAAGCAACGACTGGGAAAAAGAGCGTGAATGTCGCTCCCTGTCCTGGTTGAGAAGTAACACTTACTCGACCCCCGTGAGCTCGCATAACAGCATCAACAATAGATAAACCAAGACCACTACCTTCATCACTATTGCGAGTGCGAGAAGGATCTGCGCGATAAAAGCGCTCGAAAATTCTCTCTTGGTCGACTGCACTTAAACCCGGTCCTTGATCAGAGACTGCAACCGTAGTTCCAGAATCAGATTGTGAAGCTGAAACTGTGATGTGCGTGCCTGCTGGTGTATGTGTTCGCGCATTTGCTAAAAGATTTGCAATCACTTGGTGGATTCGATTTTTATCGCCAAGAACATAGATGTCATCATTGATCGCAGAAATCGTAATTGGATACGTGGGGCCAGCGGCTCGTGCAGATTCCACTACTTCAGAGATCGTAGTGCTCAGATTCACTGGCATCTTTTCGATATCCCGTGCTTGATCTAAGCGAGCAAGAAGCAAAAGATCTTCAACCAAAGAACCCATGCGGATAGATTCTTTTTCAATCCGCCCAATCAGTTCAGATGTTTGCTCAGCTCCAGCGACAGCACCTTGGCGATGAAGTTCTGCAAAACCACGAATTGCAGTTAGTGGTGTGCGCAGTTCATGGCTGGCATCCGCAACGAATCTGCGTAGACGCTCCTCACTAGCTGCGCGTGCGGCAAAAGATTCTTCAATCCGAGAAAGCATTTGATTGAGCGAGGCAACAAGCCGACCAACTTCAGTATCTGGTTTAGCCTCTGGCAAACGTGCCGAAAGATCACCAGCAGCAATTGACTCTGCCGTTTCTTCCACCGCAACTAAAGGTCTTAATCCGATATCGATAACCTTGCGTGAAGCAAGAGCAATAAGCAAAAGGGCAATAAATCCAATAAAGATAAAGAGAAGTTGGAGTTGGTGAACAGTTTTACTGACATTGTCTAATGATTGTGCAACAACAACACTTCCCAATGCAGAGGGCAATACTCGCGCAAGCACTCGAAAATCTACTCCTGGAACATCAAGGGTAAAAGGACGACCTTGATGGGCAAGAACTTGTTCTGGTGTAATGCCTTGAATAAAACTACTGATTGCTTGGCTATTAAGGTCTCCTCCAATCACACCCACGATATTTCCGGTCGGGTCAAGAAGTGCAACCGAAATTGAGGTAGGAACTTGCCTTAATGGCCGAAGTGTTGGAGTCGGTGCCACAGCTTGTTTTTTTGGCTGTGCTGTACCTTCTTCGGTTTCTGCATCGGCTTCAGTGCCAACAGGAACATTTGTTTCATCCGGTGCAATTCCAGCACGATCCAAACGCAGAGCTGTGCCACCGGCGACGCTTTGAAGTTGATCATCCACTTGGTTAACAAGATAGGACTTTAACGCACTTCCTGCAGCGAGATCGGCTGATATAAAACCAAGGGCAGAAAGTGCGACAACTCCAACAACTAGACGGTTACGTAAACTCCAAAGACTTAATGGATTGGAAACTCTACGCAGCCGGGATTCCATAATAAGTGATCGTAGTGCAAAGCACTACCGCTTAGGTGGCATCCTGAGTCGGTAACCTACTCCGCGCACTGTGTGAATTAGTGGCGGATCAAATGTATCGATTTTTTTACGTAGGTAGGAGATATACGTTTCAACGATTCCAGCATCTCCACGGAAATCGTATTGCCATACATGGTCTAAAATTTGCGCTTTTGAAACAACACGATCAGCGTTGATAAGCAAATAGCGAAGTAGTAAGAATTCTGTAGGCGAGAGTTCGATCAATTGCCCAGCGCGATAAACTTCGTGAGTTGCTTCATCGAGTTCCAAATCCGCAAAACGAATTTTCTCTTCATCAGGCAAAATTTCAACAGCACCGGTGCGGCGCAATAATGCGCGAATACGCGCGACGAGTTCTTCTAAGCTAAATGGCTTGGTCATGTAATCATCGCCACCAATTGTTAAGCCGGCGACTTTATCTTCCATGCCATCTTTAGCTGTAAGGAAGAGAACGCCAACGTTGTGACCATCGAGGCGAAGTTGGCGACACACTTCAAAGCCATCAAGGTCTGGCAACATGACATCGAGGACCATTGCATGGGGATGAAACTCTTCTGCTATCTGTAGGGCTTGTGCCCCGTTGGCAGCAGTTCTGACATCAAAGCCAACAAAGCGAAGGCTTGTGGCAATCAGATCTGAGATGCTCGATTCATCATCGACCACCAAAATCCTGTGGGTAGTGGTTTCCTTCACTTCACTGTTTCCTGCGCGCTCTTTGAGAGTCGTCATTGTTATCACCTCGAGTGCAGAATGCCCCCCGTTGCTGGGGATTGTCTGAGAATACTCCGTAAACCCGCTACGTATCTACTTCACCGAGCGAAGTAGCGCTTGAGCCACATCAAGAACTTCAACAGAGGATTCACGCGCACTGACTCCATCACTGACCATTACGCGGCAGAACGGACAGGCCACCGCCACCTCTTGAGCCCCCGTTGCGATGGCTTCATCAACACGGTTGAGGTTGATGCGCGTGCCAATTGTTTCCTCCATCCACATTCGACCGCCACCTGCGCCACAACAAAATGAGCGCTCTTGGTTTCGCGGCATTTCTTTAATTTCAACACCGGTTGCCTCGAGCAATTCGCGAGGGGCTTCATATATCTGATTGTGTCTGCCTAAGTAACAAGGGTCGTGATAAGTCAATGTTTTCTCACTCTTATTGATGGGAACTAATTTTCCATCACGCACAAGTTGGTTGAGCAGTTGCGTGTGATGAACCATCTCAAGTTCGAATCCACTTTGCGCATAATCGCGTCCAATAGTTGTAAAGCAATGAGGGCAGGTAACGACAACTTTCTTCGTACCCTTGTCGGTGCGTCCGGCAAATACTTCCTCAAAAGTTTCAATGTTTTCACGCGAAAGTATTTGATAGAGGAATTCATTTCCTGCACGACGCGCTGGATCCCCAGTGCATGTCTCTTTCTTGCCAAGAACAGCAAAGGAAACCCCAGACATATAGAGAAGTTCGGCAACCGCTTTTGTTGTTTTCTTTGCGCGCTCTTCATATGCGCCAGCACAACCCACCCAAAAAAGATAATCCACATCATCGGGAAGTTGGCCTTCAACAACGCGAATAGGAAAATCACATTCAGCAATCCATGCATCACGATCAGCGCGATTTGCTCCCCATGGATTTCCGGCCTTTTCTAAATTGCGAAATGTCCCGCCAAGTTCGGATGGAAATTCTGATTCGACCAAAACTTGAAAGCGACGCATATTTACAATGTGGTCGATGTGTTCAATATCCACTGGGCATTCATTCACGCAAGCACCGCACGTTGTGCACGACCATAAAACTTCCAACGAAATAGGACTAGATGGGCCCACCAAACTCTCATTTTCAACCACTTTAGCCATAGCGTGATCGCGCATGGCCATAATCAATAACTTGGGCGAAAGAGGCTTATCTGTATGCCAGGCAGGACATTGCGATTGACAGCGGCCGCACTCAGTGCAGCTTGTCATATCCAATAGACCCTTCCAAGAAATGTCAGAGCGCGTACCTAAGCCAAAGACATCATCTTCTGCTGGATCTTCAAAATTAATTGGTCGCCCATGAGAGAGCATCTCTGGAAGTTCACCTAAAGAGTTGCTGCCATCACTATGTCGTTTGTAGTAGATATTAAAGAAAGCCAAGAAGCGATGCCATGCCACACCCATGGTTAAATTCAGCGCGATGATGACAAACCAGAGCATTGAAACAATGATTTTAATTGCGGCAACTATCTGCACGCCTTGTGTGAGGGCCGATAAAGATAAATTCTTAAATTGCGCTGCGATAAACCATGTCAGAATGTAATGTTGGTTCCACGCCGTGTATTCCGATAGCGCACCTTCAAATCCGCGTAAAGCTATGACACAGAAAACAATGATCAAGATTGTGGCTTCAACAAAATATGCTTTCAGCGAGCCGGAACCATAAAATCTTGAGTCGCGTCCTTTTCTAAAAATGCGCGTGAATTGACGAATGCCGATCAAGGTAACAATGCCAATACCGGTAGCCCACGCAATTATCTCGCTGGCATATTCATACAGGTAGAGGTGACCGATCAAAGGCAGGGCGTAATAAGGATTAAGTACTTGACCATAGGCAGTTACTAAAGTTCCAAAAAGTGAAACAAAACCAATCATGACAAACCAGTGAGCGATTCCTGTCCCGCTGAAATTAAACATTTTGGTGTGGCCTAAAACTTCACGCAACATGTGCCAGAAACGCGCACCGCGAAAGTTCCCGCGAGTGGGGTCTGGTTGGCCCGCACGGTAGATACCAACAAGCACTCGACCTTTGATTGCCAGGAGAGTGAGGGCAAAGACAGTGAGCGCGTAGGGGATAAAGATGAGCGCCAAGTGCAGCCAATAGTTCATGGTCAAAAGGGTATAGGGGCTCGGGAATAAAGGACCCTCTTGGCCTGTTCCATCCCATGACAACCTTGAGCCGGACCGACTCAATCTTTTGACAAAGTACGGCGCAAGGTTGAAAATAGGAGCAGTGGCCCCAGTAAGGCCAGTCAGTAACGAAAAGGAGCAATAAAGATGGCTAGAGCAGTTGGAATCGACCTCGGAACCACCAATAGCTGCGTGTCAGTCCTTGAAGGTGGCGAGCCTACGGTTATCGCCAACGCAGAAGGTGCCCGCACGACCCCCTCGATCGTGGCCTTTGCCAAAAATGGTGAAGTCCTTGTGGGCGAGGTGGCCAAGCGCCAATCCGTCACAAACGTCGAGCGCACTATTCGCTCGGTCAAGCGACACATGGGTACTTCCTGGAACATCGATATCGATGGCAAGAAGTACACACCACAAGAAATTAGCGCACGCGTTTTGCAAAAACTCAAGCGTGATGCAGAGGCATACCTTGGCGAAACAGTCACAGATGCAGTGATCACTGTGCCTGCATATTTCAACGATGCACAACGTCAAGCAACAAAAGAAGCTGGCGAAATTGCTGGCCTCAACGTTCTTCGCATCATTAACGAACCAACTGCAGCAGCGCTCGCATACGGATTAGATAAAGGCGATAAAGAACAAACAATTCTCGTCTTTGACTTAGGCGGTGGAACATTTGACGTTTCACTTCTTGAAATCGGCGATGGCGTTGTTGAAGTTAAAGCAACCAACGGTGACAACAATCTTGGTGGCGATGATTGGGATCAATCTTTAGTCGATCACTTAGTAAAGACATTTGGTTCCAAGAACGGAATCGACCTGACAAAAGACAAGATGGCGATGCAGCGTATTCGCGAAGCAGCAGAGAAGGCGAAGATCGAACTCTCTTCTTCCCAACAAGCATCCATCAACTTGCCTTACATCACTGTAGATTCTGAAAAGAATCCACTTTTCCTTGATGAAACAATTACACGCGCACAGTTCCAAACAATGACCGCTGATCTATTAGAGCGTTGCAAGAAGCCATTCCAGGCAGTTCTTAAAGATGCAGGAATTCCTATTGCAAACATTCATAGCGTTGTCCTTGTCGGTGGCTCAACTCGCATGCCTGCAGTTGTTGATCTAGTTCGCGATCTCACGGGCGGCAAAGAGCCAAACAAGGGTGTAAACCCTGACGAAGTTGTTGCTGTCGGAGCATCTTTGCAAGCTGGAGTTCTCAAAGGTGAAGTAAAAGATGTTCTACTTCTTGATGTGACACCACTTTCTCTTGGTATTGAAACTAAGGGTGGCGTGATGACGCGTCTTATTGAGAGAAATACAACCATTCCTACAAAGCGCAGCGAAATCTTCACAACAGCTGATGACAATCAGCCAGCCGTGCAGATTCAGGCCTACCAAGGCGAGCGTGAAATGGCTGCCTACAACAAGAAATTGGGCATGTTCGAACTCACCGGTCTGCCACCTGCACCACGTGGAATTCCACAAATCGAAGTAACTTTCGATATCGATGCAAACGGCATCGTGCATGTATCAGCGAAGGATCTTGGCACTGGCAAAGAGCAGAGCATGACCATCACTGGTGGTTCTGCGCTATCCAAAGATGAGATCACTCGCATGATGGAAGATGCCGAAGCCCATGCGGAAGAAGATCGTCAACGCAAGGAAGAAGCAGAGATTCGCAATACAGGTGATTCCCTTGTCTACCAGACCGAAAAGTTCTTGGCAGAAAATGGGGAAAAACTCAACGAAGGCGAAGCTGCTACAAAGAAGACCGAAACCGAGGAAGCGTTGGTTGAACTTAAGACAGCCCTTGGCGGAGCGAACTTTGAGATGATCAAAAGCGCAACAGAGAAAGTTTCAACTCTGAGCCAAGCACTTGGTGCCGCACTCTATGCTTCAGCAGCACAACCTGCTGGTGAAAGCGCACAAGAAGATGGCGTCGAAGATGCAGAGATTGTCGAAGAGCAGTAATGAGTGATTCAACTGAATCTGTTGTAGATGAAGTTGTAGAAGATGTGCAGGTAGAGGCGGCCCCGGATCCCGTGGCCGTCCTCACTGCAGATCTACAACGACTCCAAGCCGAGTTTGCTAATTACAAAAAGCGTGTTGATCGCGACCGCGCGCTTGCCCATGAACTTGCTATCGGCGCAGTGCTCAGCGAACTACTTCCCATTCTGGATGATCTTGATCGTGCACAAGAACACGGCGAACTCGAAGGTGGATTTAAAGCTGTCGCTGATCGCTTGGTCAATGTGACAGCAAAGATTGGTTTAGAAAAATTTGGTGTAGCCGGCAGTGCTTTTGACCCACAAATTCACGAAGCACTTTTGCATGCAACTTCCCCCGATGTCACCACACCAACGGCCTCAGAGATTTTGCAACCCGGATATACCTATAAAGATCGCATTTTGCGCCCTGCCCGTGTTTCGGTAACGGACCCAGAGTAAGAAATGGCTGCCAAAGATCTCTATGAAAAAGATTTCTACAAGATCTTAGGCGTGCCAAAAAACGCAACCAGCACTGATATTAAGAAGAAATATCGCACCCTGGCGCGTGAATTACACCCCGATAAGAACAAAGGGGATAAGAAGTTAGAAGAACAATTCAAAGCAGTCTCTGAAGCAAATGACATCTTGTCAGATGAAAAAAAGCGCGCAGAATACGATGAAGCGCGCTCCCTTTTTGAACGTGGAGGATTTCGCGCCCCACAAGGTGGACACCCGGGGCAAGGTGGCCAGAATTTCAATGGAGATTTCAACGACATTTTTGGCGGAGGTTCCTCCCAAGATATCTTCGCAAATTTATTTGGTGGTCGGCGCGGACCGCGCAAAGGACAAGATTTGCAAACCGAATCCACAATCTCATTTCGGGAATCCATCTTTGGTACGACTTTAGACTTGCGTCTATCTACCGATGGTGGCGCAGCGCAGAACATTACGGCGCGTGTACCTGCAGGAGTAAATGATGGTGCAAAAATTCGTTTGAAAGGTAAAGGTGCACCAGGGGAGGCCGGACCTGGAGATCTCTTCATTCAACTGCATGTAAAGCCACATCCAATTTTCACTCGCAAAGGCGAGCACTTAGCAATCACCCTTCCTGTAACTTTTGTTGAAGCCGCATTAGGGGCAGATATTAAAATCCCTACTTTGTCTGATGAAGAAGTGACTGTTCGACTTTCACCAGGAACCTCCAATGGACGAGTGCTACGAGTTAAAGGACGCGGCGTCAAGAAGCCCACAACAACAGGTGATCTCTTAGTAACCGTTGAAGTGCAAGTCCCACGCCATGTTGAGGGAAGTGCAAAACGAGCCCTTGAAGAATTTGCCGTAGCCACGTCGCATGAAGATGTTCGATCAGAATTCAACTCGAAAGCAAGTTCATGAGCGATAAAGAGATTTCAGCAAATTCAGAACATGATGACGACGTAGCGGTATATGTCATCTCTATTGCAGCACAGCTTTCGGGGCTACACCCACAGACGCTGCGTCAATATGATCGTTTAGGTTTAGTTTCACCTGGTCGTGCAAGTGGGCGAGGCCGTCGTTACTCCTTGCGCGATATTGCCCTGCTGCGCAATGTTCAACGCCTTGTCGGTGAAGGCATCAATCATGTGGGCATTAAGCGCATCATCGACCTGGAATCTGCCATGGCAAATATGGCCTTAGAAGTAGCGAAATTACGCATCGAAGTAGATGCTCTCATAGAGGCAAACCCTCCTAAAGCAATAGCTCATCGGAAGAAGACGCAGATTATCGTTTACAAAGATGGCGAATAAATAAAGGTATGCTCGCCCAATGAGTGCACGTGAGAAGTTAAAAGATCAAATCATTGAAAAAGCCGTAGTTCACGGAAAAGTTATTCTTTCCTCGGGTAAAGAAGCAGAGTATTACGTAGATCTTCGCCGCGTCACTCTTGATGCCATTGCAGCGCCGTTAGTGGGTGAAGTAATGCTCGATTTATTGAAAGATTGGGAGTATGACGCAGTTGGCGGATTAACTTTAGGTGCTGATCCTGTTGCAACAGCAATGATGCATGTAGCCGCTAAAAATGGAAAAGTTCTTGATTCATTCGTTGTACGCAAAGCGGAGAAAGCTCATGGATTGCAACGTCGCATTGAAGGACCAGATGTCAAAGGTCGCCGCGTTGTTGCAGTAGAGGACACTTCTACAACAGGTGGATCAGTGTTAATGGCAGTTGAAGCACTGCGCGAAGCCGGAGCGATTGTTGTTGGAGTGGCAGTTATTGTTGAACGTGGCGCAAAGCAAGCAATTGCTGACGCTGGGTTGGAATACCGAACCGCTTATTCCTTGAGTGATTTAGGTTTATAAATTTAACTTAAGTGTCGCTTGGTTCGAAGCTCTTTTAATATCTCAATTCCCAGTGGGATCAGACTGAGAACGATAATGACTGCAACGATTGGCAAGATGTATGTATCGATTGATCCTTTAAGTTTTTCACCTAACAAATATCCCAACAACAAGACGCCATCTGTCCATAAAATTGCGCCTAATACGTTCCAGAGCAAGAATTTACTCGCAGGCACTTTCGCAATTCCGCACATGGGATTTATCAGAGTGCGCACAAAAGGAATGAAACGTGCCAAAATGATTGCTCGCCCAGTCCCGTATTTCTTCAACCACTTCTCAGTAGCTTGAACGCGCTTTTGGTTAAAGTAACGGCTATCAGGCCGATCAAAGAGTTTGCCTCCATATGTAGCCCCCAACCAATGCCCTAGCTGGGAACCAGCGATTGCTGCGATAGGGGCGAAGAGGAAAAGGCTTGCGACAGGCAAATGAGCACCGTTAAGTAGGGCGGCAGCCGAACCCGATGAGGCTACTCCCGCGATAAAAAGTAAGGAATCACCAGGAAAGGCCAAGCCAATTAAGAGCCCGGTTTCAGCGAAGATGATGGCCAGAACGCCGATCAGCCCTAGGTCGGCAACGACGGAATGGGCATCAAATAAAGAGGCGATATTCATAGAGGACTGACCCTATAGGTCGCTAATAGATAGGTACAACAGGCGAGGATTTGGGGGTCAGGGTGCCTGTGTGCGTACACTCTCGCTCATCTGTGCCCCGTTCCGCGGGCCTAATCTCCAATGGAGGAGAAATGCCAACAGCCGCTTCACTCGTGCAAGTCACGGGAACCAACCTTTCCATCGTTTACATCGTCCTGGCGATTTCCCTGGGCGCCCTTGCAATCGCCTGGGCACTTCGCGCACAGGTACTTGCAGCCGATGAAGGAACAGAAGGCATGCGCGAAATCGCCGCTGCTGTGCAAGAAGGCGCCGCTGCATATTTAGCGCGTCAGTTCCGCACACTGTCCTATTTTGTTGTGATCGTCTTTCTTCTTCTCTTCGCACTTCCTGGCGCAACCGATATCCGTATTGGTCGCTCAGTCTTCTTCCTCGTTGGCGCACTATTTAGCGCACTCGTCGGATACAACGGTATGTGGCTTGCAGTTCGTGCAAATGTTCGTGTAGCTGAAGCGGCTCGCCAGAACTCTGCACAAAAAGCTGTACAGATCGCATTTCGTACCGGTGGCGTTGTTGGTATGACAACAGTGGGCCTTGGCCTTGTTGGTGCATCACTGGTTGTCATCATCTATCGCGAAAATGCACCATCAGTTCTTGAAGGATTTGGTTTTGGTGCAGCAATGCTTGCAATGTTCATGCGCGTTGGTGGAGGTATCTTCACAAAGGCTGCAGACGTCGGAGCAGACTTAGTCGGTAAAGTTGAAAAGGGTATTCCAGAAGATGACCCACGTAACGCAGCAACGATTGCAGATAACGTCGGGGATAACGTCGGTGACTGCGCTGGTATGGCTGCGGATCTCTTTGAATCTTATGCAGTAACACTTGTTGCAGCTTTGATTCTTGGTAAGGCAGGATTCGGCGATGCCGGTCTGATTTTCCCATTGATTATTCCTGCAATCGGAACTGTTACAGCAGTCATTGGTATCTTCTTAACGAAGATGCGCCCAAGTGATGCAAGTGCAATGAACTCAATCAACCGTTCATTCTTTATGTCAGCAGTTATCAGCGCGATTCTTTCGGGCCTTGCAACATTTGTGTATCTCAAAGGCAATTTCTCTGAGTTCACTGGCCTAACACCTGAGCAAGTGACTGCAGCTGGAAATACAAACCCACGCGTTCTTGCATTCGGTGCAGTGCTCATCGGGATCGTTCTTGCAGCAGCAATTCAAGTACTTACTGGTTTCTTTACTGCAACTGGTAAGCGTCCAGTAAATGATGTTGCCGCTTCATCACAAACAGGTGCAGCAACCGTTCTTCTTTCTGGTATCTCAATCGGATTTGAATCAGCTGTCTATTCAGCAATCTTGATCGCATCAGCAGTGTTTGGTGCCTTCCTACTAGGTGGCGGAAGCATCGTTCTTTCACTCCTTGCAATCTCATTGGCTGGTACTGGTTTGCTAACCACTGTCGGTGTCATTGTGGCAATGGATACATTTGGCCCAATTTCCGATAACGCACAAGGCATTGCTGAAATGTCTGGCGATGTCCACGGTGAAGGCTCAAAGATTCTTACTTCACTTGATGCTGTTGGTAACACAACAAAAGCAATTACAAAGGGAATCGCAATCGCAACAGCAGTACTTGCAGCTACTGCTCTCTTTGGAGCATTTACTGATGCAATCAAGAAAGCTGTTGAGGATGCCCATAAAGTTGCAGGCGATCTTGCTTCGCAATACCAGGGAATTCTGGATGTTGCCAACCCTCGTAACTTGGTTGGTTTAATTATCGGTGCAGCTGTTGTGTTCTTGTTCTCAGGTCTTGCTATCAACGCAGTATCTCGCGCAGCTGGCGCAGTTGTTGTTGAAGTGCGCAAGCAGTTCATCGAACACCCTGGCATTATGGCTGGAACTGAAAAGCCAGAGTACGGCCGCGTAGTTGATATCTGTACTCGCGATTCACTTCGCGAACTTGCAACACCTGGTCTTCTTGCAGTGATGGCACCAATCGCAGTTGGCTTCGGTCTCGGAGTTGGTGCACTCGGTGCATACCTTGCTGGTGCAATCGGTACGGGTACTTTGATGGCCGTATTCCTTGCTAACTCCGGTGGTGCATGGGATAACGCAAAGAAGATGGTTGAAGATGGTCATTACGGGGGAAAAGGCTCTGATGCTCACGCTGCAACGATTATTGGCGACACTGTGGGAGATCCATTTAAAGACACTGCTGGTCCTGCCATCAACCCACTGATCAAGGTAATGAACTTGGTTGGTCTTTTGATTACACCAGCAATTGTAAGTATGGCTCTGGGTGGTCACACAACACCAAGCATTGCTATTGGTGTAGTTGCACTCCTTGTCATCATCGGCGCGTTAATTCATAACCGTCGCAAGTCCACTGCTATCGAGTACTAAGCGATAGCTAATTCCTAAAGGCGGACATGGCTAAAGAGTTCAAGAAGCTGGTGATTGTCGAATCACCTGCGAAAGCTCGAAAGATTGGCGACTACCTCGGCGATGGTTACATCGTCGAGGCTAGCGTCGGTCATATCCGCGATCTGCCACAACGTGCTGCTGATATTCCTAAGGAGTACAAAGGCATTGCTTGGGCTAAAGAAGGCGTCAACATCGAGGAAGATTTCGCGCCTTTATATGTGATCAACCCTGACAAGAAAGCGAAAGTTGCCGAACTCAAGGCGTTGATGAAAGAGGCAGACGAACTCATTCTGGCAACTGACGAAGACCGCGAGGGCGAAGCAATTGCTTGGCACTTAGTAGAAGTTCTTGAACCAAAGATTCCTATCAAGCGCATGGTTTTCAACGAAATCACCAAAGAAGCAATTCAAAAGGCCGTTAACGAAACGCGCGATCTGGATTACCACTTGATTGATGCTCAAGAAACCCGTCGCGTTCTGGATCGTCTCTTTGGTTACCGACTCTCCCCAGTGCTCTGGAAGAAAGTCATGCCGCGCATTTCTGCAGGTCGCGTGCAATCAGTTGCCACACGTTTGATTGTTGAAAAAGAGCGCGAACGCATGGCTTTTATTTCATCTTCTTGGTGGGACCTCAACGCCAAGTGCGATCTTGGTTTCACTGCTCGATTAATCAGCGTTGAAGGCAAAAAAGTTGCTGCTACCAGTGATTTTGGTGCCGATGGCGCAGTCAAAGAAAAATCACTGGCAAATATTCTCCTTTTAGATGAGACAGGTGCAAACGCACTTGTTGATTCTCTTAAAGCATCATCACTCACAGTGAAATCAATCGAGGATTCTCCACGCACCGAGCGACCAAAACCGCCATTTACAACTTCTACCTTGCAACAAGATGCCGGTGGACGTTTAGGGTGGGGCGCACAAATCACGATGCGTATCGCACAACGTTTATACGAAAATGGTTACATCACTTACATGCGTACCGATTCGGTCAACCTCTCGGCTCAAGCAATCTCTGCAGCCCGAGCAAGTGCCAAAGCTCTGTATGGCGCAGACCATGTTTCTGATGCACCGCGAGTGTATGCAAGCAAAACCAAGAACGCCCAAGAAGCTCACGAAGCAATTCGCCCAGCCGGTGATGCGTTTCGCACACCTGGTGAATTAGCTCCAGAACTTTCTCGCGATGAGTTTGCACTCTATGACTTAATCTGGAAGCGCACAGTTGCATCACAGATGGCGGATGCCAAGAAAATGCAGATGCGTGTTGATTTTGATGCAACCACAAATGATTCTAAAGCCGTGATCTTCCGTGCCAATGGTTCTGTACTTACATTCCCAGGATTTCTTGCCGCGTATGAAGAAGTTGCCGATGAAAAAAGTGATGAAGAGAGCGAAGATCGTCGCTTGCCTGCAATGAGCATTGGACAATCGGTAAAAGTCAGCGAATATAGCTGCGAGGGCCACGACACCAAACCACCTGCTCGTTATACAGAACCGACTCTTGTAAAGAAGTTAGAAGAACTAGGTATCGGACGCCCATCTACTTTCGCATCAATTATCCAAACAATTCAGGATCGTGGATATGTTTATAAGCGCGGACGAGCACTTGTCCCAGCATTCCTCGCATTCTCTGTCACTGGCCTCCTAGAACAACACTTTGCCAAGTTGGTTGATTATGAATTCACTGCCAGCATGGAAGAAGACCTCGATAAAATTGCAGCAGGTGAAGCTAAACGCGTTGATTGGTTACGTGATTTCTTCTATGGCCATGATGGACAACCAGGGCTTAATGAACTCTCTGCAGACCTCGGCGCAATCGATGCGCGTGAAGTTAACACGATGCGCATAGGCGAAGACATTCAAATCCGTGTTGGGCGCTACGGCGCTTACTTACAACAAGGTGAAGGCGATACTCGAAAGCTTGCAAACATTCCAGAGACGATGGCACCTGATGAGCTCACACTTGCAGTTGCGATAGAGATTTTGGCTCAACCATCTGGTGAGCGCGAACTCGGAATCGATCCTGTAACAAACTTACCGATCATTGCAAAATCTGGTCGCTTCGGCCCATATGTGACTGAAGTATTTCCAGTTGTTGTTTTAGCAGAAGGCGAAAAGAAAAAGCGCAAGAAAGCAGATGCGCCAAAGCCGAAAACTGCTTCACTACTTTCTACAATGACCTTAGATACGATTACATGGGAAGATGCATTGCGTTTACTCTCACTGCCTCGGGTGCTTGGAACAAACTCTGCTGGCGAAGATATAACTGTGCAGAATGGTCGCTATGGTCCCTACCTCAAAGCGGGTGTAGATTCGCGCACACTTACAAGTGAAGATCAACTCTTTTCATTAACTCTTGATGAAGCACTCGAAATTTATAGCAAGCCAAAGGAACGTCGTCGTGGTGTTGCAAAGCCACCGTTAAAAGAACTTGGCGTTGATCCAACTACTCAAAAACCTTTGGTTGTAAAAGATGGCAGATTTGGAATGTATGTCTCCGATGGTGAAACAAATGCAACACTGCGCCGCGGCGATACCGTTGAAGGATTAACTCTTGAGCGCGGTCTAGAACTTCTAGCCGGTCGTCGTGCGTGGGAGGCCGAAAATGGGGGAGCCAGTCGAGTCAAAAAGAAGAGCACCCGTAAATCTGCCGCCAAGAAAAGCGCCCCTACTTTGACCAAGAACACGGTGAAGAAGGCTGCTGCCAAACGCGTGGCCAAAAAAGCTGCAACAGGCAAAGCAAAAGCGCCTTCGGCAGCGAAATAGCGCTGCGACTACCCTTATCTCGTGGCACGCACTCTTCCGACCCCAGCAGCTCCAGCGCAGGATCAAACGCGCGGAGTTATGGCCATACCTGCTTTTCGCAAACTCTGGCGCTCAATGGCATTTTCTTCTCTCGGAGATTGGCTTGGCTTACTCGCAACAACTGCAATGGCTCAACAACTTTCTTCGGGAAACTATGCCAAAGCCAACTTTGCAATCGCAGGAGTTTTTATCGCGCGCCTTTTACCATCAGTTTTTCTAGGTCCACTTGCAGGTGTTATCGCAGATCGTTTTGATCGCCGCCGCTTGATGGTGGTGACAGACATTCTTCGTTCAGCTTTTTATATTTCTATCCCAATCGTTGGTAATTATTTCTGGCTCTATGCCGCAACCATTGGAGTGGAGTGTCTTACCCTTTTCTGGTCACCAGCAAAAGAGGCGAGTGTTCCAAACTTAGTTCCAAAAGATAAATTAGAAAGTGCTAATCAAGTTTCTTTACTAGCTGCCTATGGCACAGCACCTATTGCAGCAGCACTCTTCTCGCTTTTAGCTTTGATCTCAGGATCACTTGCAGGACTCGTTCCCTTCTTTGCTACCAACTCTGTTGATCTTGCCCTTTATATCAACGCAGCAAGTTTTGCCTACGGTGCTTGGACGGTATGGGGACTTCACGAAATTCCTAAAGGGTCAGCATCTAAGTCACAAGGTGATGTTGGTGTTGCAAAATCACTGCTTGAAGGATGGCGCTTTGTCAGCACCTCTAAAATTGTTCGTGGCCTGATTGTCGGAATGGTCGGAGCATTTATTGCAGCAGGTGCCGTCATCGGATTGGCTAGAACATTTGTTGGAGATCTTGGAGCCGGAGATGCCGCTTATGGTGTGCTCTTTGGCTCTGTGTTCACTGGCCTTGCAGCTGGTATTGCATTCGGCCCCAAGATTTTTTCTCAGTTCTCACGCAGGCGTTTATTTGGCGCATCCCTCACTATTGCTGGGCTTTTCCTCGTCATTCTTGCCGCGATCCCAAACTTAGTAATTGCTGTCTTCACAACAGTATTACTCGGTGGGTTCTCTGGTACTTGTTGGGTAACGGGCTTCACGATGTTAGGCATGGAAGTACAAGATGAGGTGCGCGGTCGAACCTTTGCATTTATGCAATCTCTTATACGCGTTACCTTGGTAGCCGTTTTAGCTATCTCACCGCTGATTGCAGCAGCAGTAGGTCAGCACACCTTTAAATTCCAGAACTCGCAAGTGAGTTATAACGGCGCATCAATCACGATTTTAATTGCAGGAATCATTGCCGCCATCATCGGTAGCGTTTCCTACCACCAGATGAAAGATCGCCCAAATGTTTCTCTATGGAGTGATGTTGCCAATGCCCTCAAAGGTGAACTTGGATCAATCACTGGTGCAACCACTAAAGGTTTATTCATTGCATTTGAAGGTGGCGAAGGATCTGGTAAATCAACACAAACTAAGTTATTAAAAAAATGGCTTGAAGATCAAGAACATGGTGTTGTATTAAGTCGAGAACCTGGTGGAACACCTCTTGGTAATGACTTACGCGATATTTTGTTATCGCATCGCACTGGTGCAATTTCTCCACGAGCTGAGGCGCTGCTCTATGCAGCAGATCGTGCCCATCATGTTTTTTCTGTAATTCGACCTGCACTTGATGCAGGTGACATTGTTATTACCGATCGCTATTTTGATTCATCGATTGCTTATCAAGGTGCAGGTCGCGTTTTGGAGCCAGGAGAAGTTGCACGTATTTCCCGTTGGGCAACCGAATCACTCTTTCCAACTTTGACGATCATTCTCGATCTTCCTGCTGATATCGGGTTAAGTAGATTGAAGAAATTTGATCGCCTTGAATCTGAACCACTGGCCTTTCATGAACGAATCCGCCAAGAGTATTTGCAGATAGCCCTGCTTGATCCAGAGCGCTATTTAGTGGTCGATGGACAAATGAGCGTTGAAGATATCCACGCATCAATTATTTCTCGCGTAGCCGATCTGCCAGCGCTGAGCAAAGTTCCCAAGAAAGAGAAAGTGAAACGTCGCCCACACCCACTGCAGGCGATCGCGAAATCAAAGGCGAGAGTTCAATCTGTTACACGAGTCAAAAAGAAGTAATCACCTATGAGTGTTTTTGATGAACTAGTAGGGCAACAACACATCGTCTCTATTCTCAAAGGCGCGGTGACATCAGCTCGAAGCGGTGAAGAAACTCAAGAGATGACACACGCGTGGGTTTTTACAGGCCCTCCCGGTAGCGGTCGTTCAAGTGCTGCAATCGCTTTTGCAGCAGCTCTTATCTGCCCCAATGATGGCTGTGGCACATGTGTTGATTGCCGTACAGCACGAGCTGGCGGACATGCTGATGTTGAAATCATTTCTACCGAAGGTTTATCCATCAAGATTGATGAAATCCGCGAACTTTTACAACGTGTTTCATGGGCTCCCAGTGTTGGTGCATGGCGGGTAGTTGTGATGGAGGATGCTGATCGCCTAACCGAATCAGCCGCAAATGCATTATTAAAAGCAATTGAAGAACCTGGTGCCCGCACTGTGTGGTTGCTCTGCGCTCCTACATTGCACGATGTCTTGCCTACAATTCGTTCGCGATGCCGCCATCTGCAATTGCGCACACCCAGCACAAGTGATGTTGCAGAAGTATTGACTCGTCGGGATGGAGTTTCACAAGGCCTTGCAGAATTTGCAGCACGTGCCAGCCAAGGTCACATTGGTAGAGCGCGTCATTTAGCGATGGATGAAGTGATTCGAGATCGTCGCAACACGATCATGCATTTACCGTTAACGCTGGTAGATATTGCGTCAGCATTTAAAGCAGCAGCTACCTTGGTAGATCTTGCAACCGAGGAAGCAAAGGCCCAAGCCGAGATAAAAGATGAGAAAGAGAGCACCGAACTTGCTCAAGCATGGGGGCAAGGTGCCACAGGTCGGGGGATGGCAACGGGTGGCTCTAAAGCACTTAAAGAATTAGAGAAAGAGCAGAAATCGCGGACAACACGTATGGTGCGTGATTCACTTGATGGTGCTTTATTGGATCTAGCCACTTTGTATCGTGATGTCATGATGGTGCAATCAGGAATTACTGACACTTTAATCAATCAGGACTTAGAAAGAGAAATAACCGCACTGGCGCATAAAAGTGGACCCAATATTACGGTGGAGAAGATCAACGCCATTATGAGAGCAAGGACTAACTTGAGTTATAACGCAGCACCACTTTTAACCATCGAGGCGTTGATGTGCACACTTGCGCAATCTGCTCCATCATCAGCGGCTTCAGCGCAATAACATCCACACTATGACAACTCCTCCTCGCAAATTTAGTAAGTATTCTGCTACAAAAAAAACTGTGGCACTGCTCGCTGTTTTTGCACTTTTCTTTGCCGGGACATATTTCTTGCGGCAAAAAGACGCCCCAGCTTTTTCAACGCTGCAAGACTACAAAAGCCAAGAATTGTCCTGGAGCACTTGCTATGACACTTTTGATTGTTCTACCCTTTCTGTGCCTATTGATTATTCAGACTTATCCATTGGTTCATTTGATATCGGAATTTTGCGACATAGTGCAACAGATCAAGCCAACCGCATTGGCTCATTAGTAGTAAACCCTGGTGGTCCTGGAGCATCAGGTATGGAGTATGCCTATAACGCTGAATACATTGTGAGTTCCGGGATTTTGGCTAAGTATGACATCGTCGGCTTTGACCCACGCGGAGTAGGCGATAGCACGCCAATTCATTGTTTGACCGATAAAGAGACCGATGCAAACTATGCCGCAGATAGTAAGCCTGATAGCCCTGCAGAATTTGACGCACAGATAAAACAAGCCCAGCAATACATCGCCGAATGTGAAGCGAAAACTCCGAACTTAACTCACTACGGCACAGTAAATGCTGCTCGCGACATGGATTTACTACGCATTGCACTGGGTGATAGCACACTTAATTTTCTCGGTAAAAGCTACGGCACATACCTCGGCACTCTCTATGCTCAATTGTTCCCTGACAAAGTTGGCCGAATGATTTTAGATGGTGCAATCGATCCAAATATCACCGCCGTGCAGCAAAGCATCGCACAAGCAGTTGGTTTTGATCGTGCACTGAATGCATTCATTACCGATTGCTATAAACGAAAGAATTGTTCATTACAAAAACCAGCCAAAGCAGCAGTTAAACAATTTATTCAGTTATTTACTACCGCGGCAAAGAAACCGCTCACTGGTACGCCAGAGCGCCCCGTTACTGAATCATTGGTAGTCCTTGGAACTGCATCGGCACTTTATGACAATACTTCTGGTTGGCCGCAGTTGCGAAGTGCTTTAAAGGAGTCACTCAAAGGAAACGGTTCCAC
>CAIJOY010000022.1 GCA_903822425.1 uncultured Actinomycetes bacterium
CATCGCAAAGATTGCAAAAGATGCCGGACGGGTCGATGTGCTGTGCAATAACGCGGGAGCTTCAGATTATGGTCCTTGGCAAAGCATCTCGATGGAGAAATGGCGAAATACTTTTGCCGTAAATGTGGATGCGCCGTTTCGCTTGTGCCAAGTTTTCGCACCATTGATGATGGAGCGAGGTTTCGGCCGCATTATTAATATTGGATCGGTTTATGGCGGCATGGGCGGGAATCCAGCCCTTTATCCTGGAATGGATTGGGATATTGCCCCATATTTTGCTAGCAAGCACGCCGTTCACGGAATCACGCACTATCTTGCGCCCCGCCTTGCACTGCACGGCACCACCATCAACACACTCTCACCTGGTGGTTTCGCAGGATCCGAGATGAATGAACAGGCTGGAGCTGGAAGTGAGGCGATGCTCAACGCCTTCTATGACGCAGTCCCCATGCGTCGATTAGGGGGTCCTGATGACATTTCTGCGGCGGCAGTCTTTTTAGCCTCAGTTGGATCAAAATACATGACAGGACAAAACCTCACGATTGATGGAGGTTGGAGCATCTGGTAGAAAGTAAATAACGGATAGTGAACTTTTATCTAAAATATTAGTCACTTTGACCATTGTCCGAGCCTTGCGCTGAGTGTTTCATTGTCTCCAGTACGGATACAAGTGCGGGCACAAATCGGGTTCGCATGGTTACAAATGACTTAGGAGAGTTCATGATAAAAATTTCTCGACGCAAAATCGCGATGGGAACATCGCTAGTTTTTGCGACTAGTTTAGCTCTGGCTGGAGTGCAATCTCAAGCCGCCGAAGTTGTAACACTGCAACTCGAAATGGCTTCATATACAAATGATATGGCGCCTTATTACGCTGACTTAGTATCACGATTTGAAGCGAAAAATCCTGGCATTAAAGTCAACGTTGACAACGTCGCATGGCCAGAAATTGGCCAAAAGGTTAAGACGATGATTGCTTCAGGCACAAGCCCTGACATTGTTAACAATGACGAGTACTCAGCAGAAGCTGCTGCTGGACTTCTCTACCGCGCTGATGAAATCGTAAGCCCAGCAACACTTGCTGACATCATTCCAACATTCCTTACCAACTCTGAATACAACGGCGTTGCTGTTGCAGTGCCAGATCTTGCATCTGCTCGCGCATTTGGATACAACAAGAAGATACTTAAGGGTGCCGGCGTCACAAAGGTTCCAACCACATGGGCAGAACTTGTTGCAGCTGCTAAGAAAATTAAGGCTAAGTACCCAGATGTATATCCAATTGGAGTACCTCTAGGACCTGAAGAAGCTATGACAGAGTTAACAATTTGGGGAGCAGAAAACGGCGCTCGTCTATACAACCCAAAAACTAAGAAATACACTCTGGATACTCCAGAATTCTTGGGAGCTTTGAATTTCCTTAAGAGTTTAGTTGATCAGAAACTCACCCAACCAAACCCATCAAAGACAAACCGTACAGATGGCGCTTGGGCGCTGTTTGCAAAGGGAAAGATGGCAATGGTAAACATTGGAGCATGGACTCCAGTTTGGCTCAAGGACAATGGTGGGGCCGCGATTGATCTCGGAATCGCACCATTCCCACACTCTCCAAATATCAAAGAAGCTGGACCAACTCTAGGAGTGCAGGATTACTTCAAGGGTTACAAAGCAAATGGCCATAAAGAGGAGATCCGTAAGTTCTTGGACTTCCTATTCGAGCCAACTAATTACCAAGGCTTCCTTAAGGCTGCAGGTGGATTCATTCCAGCAACAAAGTCTGCTGGAAAAATTGCCGAAGCTACTGATCCAGTAATGGCTCCATTTATTAAGATGCTACCAAAGGCATTCTTCTATCCTGGAAGCATTGCATCTTGGCAGCCTTGCAAGACCTCTATCAGCACATATTCGCAAACTTCATTAGACAACCCTAAGAAGGCATTGCAAAATATGCAGAAGAAGTGCGATGGGTTCGCAGCAAAGAGTTAATCCCTAGTTGGGGAGTCACGCTCTTCAAAGACATACCAACGAGAGTTCGCGTATTACGCGAAC
>CAIJOY010000023.1 GCA_903822425.1 uncultured Actinomycetes bacterium
GGCTTGCATCGCGCCAATAGCCATCTCATCGGATTCACAAAAAATTGCTGTGGGCCGACTCGGGCGAGCCAGGAGTTCATCCATCGCGCGAGCTCCTCCATGCATCGTAAAATCTCCATGAACTTCTCGGCCCGGCAACCATTCGAGTTTATTTTCAGCGAGGACTTGCATAAAACCTAGGCGACGATCTTGCGGGACGCTGAAATTAAACGGGTCATCTGGTCTGCCAGACATGAGAGCTATCTGCTTATGTCCTTGATTGACAAGGTGTTGCGTGGCTGTACGCGCACCGGCAACATCATCAATGGCGATGCTCGATACATTTTTATGGTGCATCCCCACTAGTGCTATCGGAATCTGTAGCGCCAACATTGATTCAAATTCTTCCTCCGTCGGAGGCAGACTGATAACGATCAAAGCATCTACACGGCCTTTGAGTGCCTGATGCTGAAATAGGCGTTCACGACCTTTCATATGGCTAAAGTTGTACAGGAGTAAATCGAAACCGTGCTCACGTAATTCCTGTTCTGCACCGTTAATCACTTGGGCGAAATACCAACTCGAAATGTACGGCGCAACGATTCCTACACTCTTAGTTCTTGTGTGAGGGGTTGGTCCTTTATCCGGGTCTATGAAATACCCAACTTTCTGTGCAGCTTCTTCAATCTTTTTGCGAGTGGCCGCATTAACGTGATGCATTCCGCGAAGAGCACGCGAGACAGTTGCGGCTGACACGCCCGCCTCTGCCGCCACCTCTTTGATCCCAGCCATGCAAAGAACCTCCTGCTTACTCTGAAAAACCTGCAAAAGCATCTGCAAGGACTGCAAAAATAGAGTACTTGCGGTCAAGAGCGCAACAGCAAGGATCATTGCGAGGTAAGTTCACCTCCTATGGCCCCCGTTTCAGCACAAAAGATGAGGCGCGCAGTCCAGGAGATATCTGCACACGATGCCAAATTGGCCAAACATATTCAATCTCAACCGCTGTGCACTATCGGGCGAACTCCATCACCTGAAACGCATTTTGAATCTCTCGTTGCCTCTGTCATTTCTCAACAATTGGCAATCAAAGCTGCCGATACCATCCACGCACGTTTAAAAACGCTGGCTGGTGGAAAGATCACACCGCAGAAAATAGTACAACTTCAAGAAAGTGATCTCAGAAGTGCGGGTGTCTCTGGCGCAAAAATAAAGACAATTCAAGGCTTAGGCCACGCAGCTCTGACTGGAGAGGTTGCCATTAACGATTTGCACTTACTTGAGGATGATGAAGAGATATTTCGGCAATTAACTTCATTGTGGGGAATTGGACCTTGGACTGTCGATATGTTCATGATGTTCCAACTAGGGCGACTCGATATTTGGCCAACGGGAGACTTAGGTGTTCGCCGTGGATGGGAGAAAATACACTCTCTTAAAGAAGAGATTGAACCGAAGAAGTTAGAAATCATAGGTGAAAAATTTCGCCCCTACCGCAGCGTGGTTGCCTGGTATTGCTGGCGTGCTACAGATAGTAAGTAAGCAAAACCCAAGGACTACTTTGGCTCCAAAATCATCGCAACAGAATTAATGCACCAGCGCTGATCAGTGGGAACGTCGTAACCTTCACCTTCGAAAACATGACCTAAATGTGAATCACAGTGAGAGCAACGCACCTCAGTTCGCACGCGTGGAGCTAAAGAGTGATCTTCAACCAAAGTGACTGCATCGGCTTGGGTGGGGGCATAGAAGGAAGGCCAACCACAACCTGAATGAAACTTCGTTTCACTTCGGAAGAGCTCTGAGTGACAGGCTTTACACTTATAGACTCCGAGTGTTTCGGTGTCGACATATTCACCAGTAAATGGACGCTCCGTGGCGGCCTCTCGCAAGACGCTAAAAGAGAGCGGATCTAAACGATTTCGAAGCTCACTTTCATCGATTCCCGATGGAAAGGCAATGCCAGTGTTGGAATGGCAATCGTAACCATCAGGATTCTTCTCAAGATATCTCTGGTGGTACTCCTCGGCCGGCCAGAATTGCACTCCATCAGAACTAAGAATTTCGGTAACGATTGGCCCGTAATCTGAACTAGAAATAGCCTTTTGATAAATATCTTTGGAGGCGAGCGCCTCGCGTAATTGTTGGGAGTTTGTTGTATAGATAACGCTGCGATATTGAGAGCCAATGTCATTTCCCTGTGAATTCAAAGTCGTGGGATCGTGCATAGTCCAAAACTCTTTGAGAAGGTCCTGATACGCAATAAGTTTTGGATCAAAATCAACACGCACCATCTCTGCATGAGCAGTTTCACCAGTGCACACTTGCTTATATGTGGGTGTTGAAGTGGTACCACCCATATAACCCACTTCAGTTTTTAGCACACCATTGAGTTGCCAAAAACGACGTTCAGCACCCCAAAAACAACCCGTTGCAAAAAATGCGCTCTCAGACATGAGCGTATTCTCGCAGTGATGCGAGTTTTGTGCACGCGCTGATAACCTTGCATCTGACCCTTGCGCCCCCGTAGCTCAGGGGATAGAGCACCGCCCTCCGGAGGCGGGTGCGCAGGTTCGATTCCTGCCGGGGGCACAACTTTTGCGAAAAGGCGAGAAAGATCACTCTTAATTGAGAAAATTGCTACCTCTGCATCCTTGTTAATGGGTGCGATAACAGGGAGAATGAGCGCCTTGGAAGGCGCATTGCTCCTACATGAACCTCCAGTTGTGGCGTTATTGAATGTAAAGCCTTGTTCTCAAAGATCGACGAATTTATGCGAAAGGTGGGTGCGGTATGGATTGGCGACATCAATCTGCTTGCCGCGACGAGGATCCCGAGCTCTTCTTCCCAGTGGGCAATACCGGGCCTGCGATCACTCAGATTGAAGAAGCAAAGAAAGTTTGTAATCGCTGCATCGTCAAAGATCCGTGTTTAGCGTGGGCGCTAGAAAGTGGTCAAGATGCAGGAGTCTGGGGCGGATTATCCGAAGATGAGCGACGTGCACTTAAGCGCCGTGCTGCACGTAATCGTGCACGCCTGATGGAGCAAAACCAAAATAGTTTTTAACCCTGAGCCCAGAATTACAGTGGGAAAGTTACTATCGCTTGAGTTCCAGATGGCTGCGTCTCTAATGAGAGTTCTCCGTGTAGCTCATTTTCAGTTAAAGTCCGAACTATTTGCAATCCCAAATTCGATGACGCATCTATCTGGAAGCCAGCGGGCAAACCCACCCCGTCATCCCCCACGGTAATGCTGATGCGCTGAGGATCTCGCGCAATCGTAATCTGTAACTGGCTCCCTTTTTCGGAAAGGCCGTGCTCTAGCGCATTATGAATTAATTCAGTCACCACTAGGGCCAAGGGCGTCGCCAAGCGCGGCTCCAGCGTTCCGGCTAATCCCACTCGAACGATCGCGATCTCACTCATTCGTGGGCTCAGTTCAAGTGCGTTAGTCACTAAGCGATCAAGTACTTCATCAAATGCCACTGACTCCTCTGAACTATTGGAGAGGGTTTCATGAACAAGAGCTATCGAGGCAATTCGGCGAACTGCTTCCTCTAGTGCATTTCGAGCACTGGAATCTTCTATCCTTCGTGATTGCAATCTGAGCAACGCTGAAACCGTTTGCAAATTATTCTTCACTCGATGGTGAATTTCTCTAATCGTCGCATCCTTTGTTACAAGGGCCCGATCTCGACGCCGCAATTCTGTAACGTTATGAAGGAGAACGAGAGCACCGATCCGATCTCCGCCTTGAATTAAAGGCATTACCAGCAGGTCAATCGTTCCGCCCGAATTTTCACATTCCACGCGTTTGAGAGCTTTACCACTCAGTGCACTCCGAGTACCTTCTTCATGAGCATCACTTCGCGGATGGGCAATCGTGTCGGCAACTTCACCTAGTGAAAAACTCTCGAGTTCTTGGGCCCATCCAAGTCGGCTAAATGCAGAGCGTGCATTTGGACTTGCATAAGAAATCGCTCCGTTTACATCCAAACGAATCAGTCCATCTCCCGCGCGAGGCAGTGGATCAAATAACGAACCGGCATTGGCATATGGGAAAGTTCCTTCAGCCACCATGCGATAAAGAATGTTAGCAACTTCACGGTAATTAAGTTCTAACCGACTAGGAGATCGCATTAATTCTGCATTTCGGTGGCGCGAAATAACTCCAATAACCAAACCATCAGAAACAACCGGAATAGTTTCTTCCTTGATCATTATTTCGCCGATTTTTTCTGGATCAGAGTCACGAATAATTTCAGCATTCGAAAGTGCGCCATCTATCCGTGCTCTACTCCCCCAGGCAATTTCATCGCCAATAACATCGTGTGCGAAGACCGTTGCTGCTGTCGTAGGCCGAATATGCGCTACTGCAATATGACCTGTTGGCCAGCTTTTTACATCTTTGCGGATAGGAACCCAAAGGATGAGATCAGCAAATGATAGATCTGCAAGCATCTGCCAATCTGCAGTAAGTTCATGGAGGCGATGTATTTGTGCTTGCGATAAAGGGCTTCGACCCTCAGTAAGTTTCTCTAGTGTTGGCATCTGAAAGTCTTTTCCTTAAGCCAGCCATTGGCCAAGATGGTCGGCAATTTCTTGGCTCGCAAACCAGGTGAGCTCGTCTTCTTCAGATTCTGAGACTAGAAGGGACTCAACTTGTGTCCATAATATTGGTGAGAGAAGTTCAATTTCTGCGCCCGACTCTGATCCCGTTTGAGCGCTGGTTAAATCAACGGCTAGAACAAATCCTAAAGGATTGGCGATCTTCTGTAACTGACGAGATTGCGCTGAAGCAAGCAAAGAAAGTTCGAACTCACGCTCTTCTTCATCCACGTCAGGAAACTCTTCAAAAAAATAGCGAGTTGTCACAAAAGCATGTGGAGAGAGAAAACTTCCTTGCTCGAGGAACTCACTGAGAACCTGTGGCGTAACGGCTAGGTATCCTCGCATCCCCTAAGGGTATAAGAGATTAGCCCTTGAGTTCGACCGCAAACTTGGCTATAGCTTTTCGCAGAACTGAGCGGTCATCAATTTCTACAAGGGTGGCGTGATCTGCTTGTGCTTTGGTGACTGCTCGAAGATCTCGTGGAAGGGTGAAGATTCGTTCCGGACGTAGGACGGCAATTGCGGCCAGGAAAGCGCTTTCCAACTCGCCTTCCTTGCGGCTGGCAGATTTCATATTGAGCAAAACACTAACTTTTGCCCTCATCGCTAATGCAGAAAAAGCGGTAACAAGATCTTTCAAACGATGAATTCCGATCGCATCGGCTCTGCCAATAAGTATCAACTCATCGGCGGTGTCGCACGACCAATGAGTAATGGCAGCAGTCCATCGCCTATCGGTTAAAGAATCTGCAACTTTTTCTATGGACCCCAAATCGATGATTATCAAATCAAATTCCTGCATCGCGCGTTCCATTTGTGTGCTGAGGCTCTGTGTGCGCTCTTGAGTAATCTCTCCCGCACTTAGGTGTGTTGCAATTATTTGCCAGGGTTCTCCTTCTTGCATGTTGCGTAATGCAAGCAAGGGGGCAATGGATGGGCGGCGCACATCTCCATCTAACAAAAGCACATCACGACCTAGCAAACTTGCCTCCATAGCAACATTAATTGCAACTGTGCTGCACCCCGATGAGGTTGAGACACCGGCAAGAGCGATTACTTGCGCACGCCGGTGTGCTGAGGTTGGAAGCCGAGATTCACGAATCATCGGCGCGCGCAGTACACCTCGAACAATAGAGATCAGTTCTGTCGCATCTTGTGGCATTGAAAGGATCCCAGGGAAGTCGCTAGCGTCATTGTGATGTTGGGTAAAGCCGATTACTTGCCGCAGTTTTCTCCCATATTCTTGCAGCTTTTCAGGAGTGATACCGGAAAGATCTGGTGAGTAGATCAGAAGGGAGTTCTTGGCTACTTCTGCATTAGCCTGGATATATAGGATAAGTGATTCAACATTAATGGCACGGTATATGACACTCCAACCTTGCGAGTACAGAGTTCCCGCGACAAAACTTTCTGATTCAGAATTTGTAATTGCTGTAATAACTACAGGAAGTTCTATCTCAGCCATTCAAACTCACCACAACTACACGGCCCGTAGACGTGGCTTCAAGAACTTGAAGAACTCTCTTTTCATTGATAGCAATTGTCATGGAAAGATCACCTCCGAGATTTGCACCTTTTCTATCAATCCCAAGAATGTAGGCGTGTGCTAAAAGCAAAGTAGGGGGACCAATATCTGTATTCAATCTGGCATCACCAACGTGATAGAGGTTAATCAGCGCGCCTGCTTCGAGATTAATGGGGATATCTGATGCATGCACACTGATAGGTACCGAGGTAGTCTCTAGAACTTGCAGATCATTGCTCAGAGCTGAAACGGGAATCAATTCACCTGATTGAATGCTGCGAATCACAATCGTGCCTTCTAAATTTTCCCCGGCGTTTACATAGTCAGAATTTCCATCCGGGAGAGATACACGAACAGCGGCAAGATCTCCCATTGTGATGATGTGACCTGGGGGAAGGTTTTGGACCCCGCTCCACATCATGACCGTTCGATTAGACAAACTTGATAGCACAAATGCAGATATGAACGATGCGCTAATTAACGCAATCGCAGTAACGAGTCGAGTCCGAGTTCTTCTTTTATACATTGTCATAGTGAGTAACTAAAGAAGGTGAGGACAAATAATTCATTTGCCAATCCACAGTCATCCGAAGGGATGAGTTAAACCTCCACTACTAGGGCGAGGCATTCTCCGGGCGCCAACGCAACAGTTGGGATATGACCACTTCTGCAAGAACTCTCCGAACAATTTCACTACTACCAGTTTCCAGTATCGAGCCTGAACTTTGGGCCCACCCCATGCTTGCGCTCTACCGCCCAGATGAAGTTTCTGTTTTTGAAAGAAAACCCTTGCTCTATGCAGTGCCTACTCGATTTAATGAAGAGTATGACCCTGATTTTTCTCCGCAGCCAACTTCAGCAAGTGAATTACCAGACATCGCTCAATGGGCGCTGAAATTTGGAACAAGCGTTTTAGAAATATGGGCCGGCAAACGCCAACCTGCTCAACTTGCTCGGTGGTGTCACCGTGGAATTTATCCCGACCTTGTTAAAGCAGTAGGTTCTGAAAGTCACGTAGGCAAAATTCGCAAGTTACATCAAACTCAGCCACTTGATGGAATCTGCGAAACGATGATCACCGTTCGATTTGAAGATCGCATACGAGCTCTAGTAATACGCTTTGAAGGAGTCGACCATCGGTGGCTTTGTACATGTCTGACCCTGCTTTAAAAGTGCTAAGCAACACCATGGCAGCGCTTGTACTTCTTGCCCGATCCACAAGGACACGGTGCGTTTCGCGAAGGTCCACCACTTGTCTGTACTCCAGATTCATCTGCTGCCGAATATTGTAATTGAGTGGGAGCGGAATGATCTTGGATACCCTTAGCGTTAACGGATTTGCTACTTTCCTCGACACTAACTTCGACGTTGAAAAGGTATCCAGCAATCTCTTCCTTAATGGCATCCATCATCGCAGCGAAGAGATCAAAGCCCTCGCGTTGATATTCCACAAGAGGGTCACGTTGAGCCATTGCACGAAGGCCAATACCCTCTTGCAGATAGTCCATCTCATAAAGATGTTCGCGCCATTTTCGATCAAAAACCGAAAGGAGAACTTTGCGCTCAAGTTCGCGCATCACTTCAGAACCTAATGCGCTCTCACGAGTGGCATATGCCGATATCGCATCATCAACTACTCGTTGTTCTAGATAATCTGTATCAAGGGCGCTACGACTTCCAAGTTCATTTTCAAGATCTTTAATAGTAAATGAAATCGGGTAAAGAGCACTAAGAGCGGTCCATAACGTTTCTAGATCCCAATCTTCCGGAAACCCTTCACCAGTAGCCGCAGCCACATAAGCACCAAGAGTGTCTTTAAGGAAGGTCTGTACCTGGTCCTTAATATCCTCGCCCTCTAGAACTAGGCGACGTTCACCATAAACAACTTGGCGCTGACGATTAAGAACATCGTCATACTTGAGAACGTTCTTGCGAATTTCAAAGTTTTGTGCTTCCACTTGTGTTTGTGCTGAGCGAATTGCATTACTCACCATTTTTGATTCGATAGGAGCATCATCTGGAATTCCCGCTGCTGATAAGAACCGTTCCACAAGACCCGAATTAAAACGACGCATAAGATCATCTTGCAGAGAAAGATAAAAGCGGGACTCTCCTGGATCGCCTTGGCGCCCAGAACGACCGCGTAACTGATTATCGATACGCCGAGATTCGTGACGCTCAGTTCCCAATACATACAGGCCACCTAATTCGACAACCTGTTCATGCTCCTTTGACACAGCTGCTTTTTGTTTGGCAATCTCTTCAGGCCAAGCACTTTCATATTCTTCAGGGGTGTCTACTGGTGAAAGTCCGCGGCGTTGCAATTCGAAATCTGCCATAAATTCGGGGTTACCACCAAGCATGATGTCTGTGCCGCGACCAGCCATATTGGTTGCAACCGTTACAGCTGCAATCGTGCCAGCGCGAGCAATGATTGCTGCCTCTCGCTCATGGTGTTTGGCGTTTAGCACCTCATGAGCGACACCATTTTTGCGAAGCACTGCAGATAGTTCTTCAGATTTTTCCACGCTGACAGTTCCAATGAGAACTGGCTGGCCTTTGCGATGGCGTTCGACAATATCTTGTGCGACTGCTGCAAATTTTCCAGCTTCAGTTTTGTAAACTAAATCAGATTGATCTTTACGAACCATCTCACGGTTAGTTGGGATAGGAACCACGCCTAATTTGTAGATTTGATGGAATTCTGAAGCTTCTGTCATAGCAGTACCAGTCATGCCAGAAATCTTCTTATATAAACGGAAGTAGTTCTGCAAAGTAATTGTTGCCAACGTCTGATTTTCATCTTTAATTTCAATACGCTCTTTTGCCTCAAGAGCTTGATGCATGCCATCGCTATAACGGCGTCCAGATAGCACCCGGCCAGTGTGTTCGTCGACGATGAGGAGCTCGCCATTCATAACGACATAATCCTTATCGCGCTTGTAAAGTTCTTTAGATTTAACAGCGTTATTGAGATAGCCAATTAAAGGAGTATTGACTGACTCGTAGAGGTTGCCGATCCCCAGGAGTTCTTCAACTTTTGTAACTCCATCTTCAAGGATGCTCGTCGTGCGCTTTTTCTCATCTACTTCATAATGGATATCGCGTTGCAATTTGCCAGCAATGTTTGCAAATTCTAGATACCACTTAGTGGCTTTATCTGCGGGTCCGCTGATAATTAATGGTGTACGAGCTTCATCGATAAGAATTGAGTCAACTTCATCGACAACTGCAAAGAAATGTTCCCGCTGAACGCAATCTTGGAGATCCCAAGCCATGTTGTCGCGGAGATAATCAAAACCAAATTCATTATTTGTGCCATAAGTTATATCCGCAGCATATGCAGCACGTCGCTCCTGCGGAGTCATTGAAGCGAGAATGACTCCCACGTTCAATCCCAAGAAGCGGTGGATACGTCCCATCCATTCGCTATCACGTTCTGCTAAGTAGTCGTTAGTGGTAACAACGTGCACGCCTTTTCCTGCGAGGGCATTGAGGAAAGATGGAAGTGTCGCAACAAGGGTTTTACCTTCACCTGTGCGCATTTCAGCAATATTTCCACGGTGCAAAGCCGCGCCACCCATTATTTGAACATCGTAATGTCGCTGGCCAAGAGTTCTCTTTGCCGCTTCACGAACAAGAGCAAAACTCTCCGGCAAAATATCATCCAGAGTTTCTCCGGCCCCAAGGCGAGCCTTGAGACTCTGAGTCATTTCTCGAAGCGCCTCATCGCTCATCTGCGAGATTGTTGCTTCATGAGCGTTCACGGCAGTAACAACTTTGGCTAAGTCGCGAAGAACTCGACCTTCCCCTGCGCGCAAAATGCGATCAAGAAACGCTGGCATGCAACTACCTCTCTAGTTTTCAAAAATCGGCTGGCTTGAGAGCCTGTCCATGTGCCTATCGTAGGGGTAGAGCCACGCAAGCAGTAATCGCACCAACCACGCAGAAACCCGAACTTTTAAGCGCACGAATTGCCTCTTTCAGGGTGGACCCAGAGGTTACTAAGTCATCTACCAGTAGCACTTCTCGACCACCACCAAAGCGCTCTGATACAACCAACGCATGTGACAAATTTGCATTCCTCTCAATTGAATTAAGTAAAGATTGATCAGCAACTTTACGAGAATGAATCAGTATTTCCGAAATCTGCAGATTGTGCCGGTCTCCAAGACGTTGGGCTAAATCAGTGACAAAATTGCGACCCCTTCTACGATTTGAAGATCGTTGTGACGGGATGGGAACCAAAAGTGGTTGAGATAAATTTTTAGTTAAGAATCTTTGAAGTGAGCAATCCAGTGCTGCGAACATGAATTCATCTGCTTCCCTTAACCCGTTTTCTTTAGCGGCCAGAAGGATTTTTCCAGCAACAGCGCTATAAGCAACTTCGGAAAATATTGTTACCCCGCAAATATGACTAACAAGCTGACGAAATACCCAACTTTCCTGACAATCAGAACACAGGCCACTACTTCGAATACCGCATCCAATACATCGTGGCGTAAAAATCAGTTCACTGACACAATTCAAACCCAACATCTGCCTAGTATTAAGAAAGCTGAAGGCAGAGATGCTCTTTATTTAGGCCAATGTGGAGGGGAAATCTTCTGGTTCTAATGCAATCAATCGATGAGAAATTGTGCCACCTGCGCGCTTAGGTAAAGTAACAACGAAGTGAGCTCCCGCGCCTGGCCTACCCCACGCCTCCAATTCCCCGTTGTGCAACCTGGCATCTTCCAGTGCAATGGATAAACCAAGACCGGTACCGCCGCGAGTACGAGCACGAGATGGATCGGCCCTCCAAAAGCGATCGAATACTCTCAAAGCAGCAGACTCTTCCATACCAAAACCGTAATCACGAATGCCTACAGCAACGGCATCATCATCTTCGATGATAGTAATTTTGACGCTCCGGGCATCGCCATACTCAATTGCATTTGTGATCAAGTTTCTCAAAATGCGCTCAACCCGACGAGCATCGGCTTCAAGAAAAATTACGCTATCTGCTTGGGAAAACTCAATCTCAGAACCACGCTCTTTGGCTAACAGGGCAATATCTGAAACGCAACGGCCAACTAATGAGGCAATGTTGATATTTACACTCTCAAGCACTGCAACTTCAGCGTCGAATCTACTCACTTCTAATAAATCTTCTAGCAATTTCTCAAATCGATCGATTTGAGCTACGAGAAGTTCAGCGCTTCTAGCAACGCTTGAATCAAAATCCTCCTTAGCCCCATGGATTACTTCTGATGCCATGCGAAGGGTTGTGAGAGGAGTGCGCAGCTCATGGGAGACATCTGAAACGAATCTTTGCTGCACCAATGACAAATTCTCCAAGCGAGTGATCTGCTTTTGTAACGAGTCTGCCATTTCATTGAATGAAAGACCCAGCCTAGCAAGTTCATCCTTGCTATGAACCTGCATTCGCTGATTCAAATCTCCAGCTGTAAAGAGCTCGGCAATGATTGCAGCTTCACGTACTGGACGAACCACTTGACGCACCACGAGCCAAGTAATCAGTCCAATCAAAATAGTTAAAATCAAACCTGTCAGATCCAAAGATTGTCCGAGCAGATCCAAAGTAGCTTTCTGATTTTCTAAACTAAAGAGTAAATACATTTCATAGGTGCCAATCATCGGAATAGAAACTTTCTGGCCGACGGCCAAGCCCGGAGTAACCTTCCCTCCAGCGTAATAGATATTGGTTTCTGCCCACTGAGCTTGATCACTGCCTTGTACTTTCAAGCGGAGGTCTGCAGGAACAGATGCTGATGAAATGAGGTTGGAAGTTCTCTCATATTTTTTAGCACTGTTTGTTAATGCATCACTTAACAAGAAAGCCACTTCACGTCCATTTACTGAAGTTCCGATAAGTGTGGATGAGTTAATTACTACGTCATCGATAATTTGTTGAATAATTTGCTCATTTTCACCCTGTGCTAGAACCAAACGGTATTGGGCATTAAACACTGCTGAGCGAGTTTCAGAGAGTGAGGATTCTATTTTTACATTACGAATTCCATCAGAAAGCTGGCTATATAGGGCAGATCCTGTAAGCCATACAACTCCAAGGGAGAGTAGGACGGTCGAGAAAATGATGCGAAAAGCTAATGAATGGCGGAATTGATTAAAGCGATTCCAGGCAAACATCTCACGAGCCACCCGAGATGCCAGCTTTATAGCCAACACCACGCACAGTTATCACGATTTCAGGATTTTCAGCATCGTGTTCGATTTTAGCTCGAAGTCTTTGGACGTGAACATTTACCAAACGTGTGTCTGTTGAATGATGATAACCCCACACTTCACTCATCAATTCATCGCGAGAAAATACTCTGCCTGGCTCTCTGGCCAAGGCGACAAGAAGATCAAATTCCAGTCGTGTCAAAGTTATCGTTTTGCTACCTCGCGTCACTTGGTGTGCAACTAGATCAATAGCAATATCTGCAATCGTGATTTTTCCAGCAAGGCCAATATTGGTGCGTCGTAATCGTGTTCTGATTCTGGCTACTAGTTCCGATGGATGCCTGAAGGGTTTGATCATGTAGTCATCAGCGCCGGCTTCAAGTCCTAATACAACATCGTGCGTATCGCCTTTAGCGCTCAACATAACTATTGGAACCATAGATTCGGCTCGTATCAATTTGCATACGGCAATTCCATCCAGGCCAGGCAGCATTACATCCAGGAGTACTAGGTCAGGTGGATTGTTACGAAATACCTCTAGTACTTCATCGCCACGGCTAACTAAATCGACATCTATTCCGGCTCCAGTCAAAACTATGCCGAGCATCTCGGCAAGGTCCTGGTCGTCATCGACGACCATAACCAGAGTCATTAGCTGCCGTGCTCCCAAGAGTTCAAGTACATATCTTGTGCAGGAGTGAGAGTGTCAATTTCTCCGCCCATGCTCTTGAGTTTAAGTTTTGCAACTTCCTTATCGATATGCACTGGAACATTGTGAAGTCCAGGCTTTAAGTTCTTGGATTCGGTGACTAGCCACTCAGCAGTAAGTGCTTGATCTGAGAATGACATATCCATCACTGCTGCTGGGTGACCTTCTGCGGCGCCAAGATTCACTAAGCGACCCTCTGCTAACAACAGGAGTCGACGACCATCTGCCATCACATATTCATCGGTTTGGTGGCGAATCTTCAAATTTTTCTTAGTTGCTTTTTGTTCCAACCAAGCAACATCAATTTCAATATCGAAGTGGCCAGAGTTTGCCATGATCGCGCCATCTTTCATTACGGCAAAGTGCTCATCGCGAAGTACGTCACGATTGCCGGTTACCGTAATGAAAACATCTCCAACAGCAGCAGCATCGATCATCGGCATTACTCGAAAACCTTGCATCATGGCATCAAGTGCCTTAGTTGGGTCGATTTCAGTAACAATTACATCTGCGCCCATACCTTTAGCGCGTTCTGCAACGCCTTTTCCGCAATAGCCAAAACCAGCTACAACAACAATACTTCCAGCAAGCAAAAAGTTAGTGGAACGGAAAACTGCATCAAGAGTTGATTGACCAGTCCCGTAACGGTTATCGAACATGTGCTTGGTATCGGTGTCATTTACCGCAATCATCGGGAAGGTTAGGGCTCCGTCTTTCGCCATTTGGCTCAGACGAATAACTCCGGTTGTGGTTTCTTCGCAACCGCCTGTGATGCCACTGAGAAGTTCTGTGCGGGTTGTGTGCAAAGTATTAACTAGGTCGCAACCATCATCAAACACTTGATGAGGTGCGATATCTAGAGCGGCGTTGATATGAGAGTAGTAACCATCGCGGGCTACTGCGTTGCGAGCAAAAACACTGATGCCATATTCATGGACAAGGGCAGCTGCCACATCATCTTGAGTCGACAATGGGTTTGATGCGCACAAAGCGATTTCAGCTCCACCGATTTTCAAAGTACGCATTAAGTTGGCAGTCTCAGTAGTGACATGCATGCACGCTGCGATGCGAACCCCAGCAAAGGGTTGGCTCTTTGCAAACCGATCGCGAATTTGCGCCAAGACAGGCATGTTGCGCTCGGCCCATTCAATTCTTTTGCGACCTTCGCTTGCAAGTGATGCATCAGCGATGTCGTGGCGTGGAATGGTCATGGTTACAGGTGCATTCACGAAATTTCTCCCTTTAGAAACTGTCGAGCACTTTGGGCTCTCTTGGCAAGGTCATAGGTTACCGCTTTAAGCCCATTTGCGCCCAATTCACACGTTGATGATTGCTAGAACTTCCTCCGTGACTCGATCTAGCCTGAGCTGTGTCTTGGCTTCAACATTTAAGCGAAGTAAAGGTTCAGTATTGGAGGCTCGAACATTAAACCACCATGCTTGGGAGTTAACAGTTAATCCATCGAGCTGGTCAATTTCGATATCACTTTGCTGGCCGTAAATAGCTTCAATCCTAGAAATAACTTCTTGAGGATCATTCACTGTCGAATTAATTTCACCACTGATGAAATATCTTTGAAAGGGTTTAAGCAATTTTGATAGCGATCCCTTTTGAGAACCCAATGCAGAGATAGCATGGAGTGCAGCGAGCATTCCAGAATCTGCAAACCAGAAATCCCGAAAATAGAAATGTCCGGAGTGTTCTCCCCCAAAAACTGCACCAGTTTCCGCCATGAGTTTTTTTATGTAAGAGTGCCCCACTCGTGACCTGATTGCTTTGCCGCCATTTTCTTCAATGACTTCAACAACTGCGCGCGAGGAAATTAAATTATAAATCACACTAGATTTTGGATGTTTGGCAAGTTCTCTCTGGGCAATCAGCCCTGTAAGAGCCGATGGATTAATAATTTCTCCATTTTCATCAACGAGGAAACATCGGTCTGCGTCTCCATCAAATGCCAAGCCAATATCAGCTTTATTCTTGATCACCGATTTTTGCAGAGCTTTAAGGTTTGAAGGCTCGATTGGGTTTGCTTCGTGGTTAGGAAAATTCCCATCTAAATCAAAATACATTTCAACAACGCTTGCATTTAGGCGGGAAAAGACCGCTGGCGCGGTGTGACCTGCCATTCCATTTCCTGCGTCTATAACAATCTTCAAGGGGCGAATCTCTGAAAGGTCAACGAGTGAGAGTACGTGGGTGACGTACTCATCCAACATATCCTGCAATCTTTCAACACCAGGCGGACGCATCGGTATGGGGTTGTCATCAAATACAAATCGCTCAATTGTTAGCAGGCCTGACTCGCGACCAATTGGGCGAGCACCGCTTTTACAGAATTTGATTCCGTTATACGCGGCCGGATTATGACTTGCCGTGAACATCGCCCCGGGCAGGTTTAATTTTCCTGAGGCAAAATACAACATATCGGTGGATGCCAGCCCAATTCTAATGACATCCATGCCGTTAGACATTGCTCCATCAGCAAATGCTTCAGCAAGTGAAGGGGAAGATTCGCGCATATCTTCTCCGATTACAAGTGTTCCTGGTTCACGCTCTTGTTCAAGAAATCTTGCGAAGGCTAAGCCTGTTCGAAATGCAAATTCAGGATTAATTTCAGATCCGACTAAGCCCCGAACATCGTAGGCTTTGAATACTTCTGGACGTTTGGCTTGAGCCATGATTTAGGAAGGCACTGCGCGCAGGTGGCCACGTCGACCTAATTCTGCACTCTGCGAACTCGAAGTTCTTACGTCAGGAACTTCTAAAGAACTATTTGCAACCTCTCGAACTGCATCTGCAATTGCCATGAGATCATCAGTACTTGGTCCAGTATGCGCATCATCCAATACTTGACGGATTACATTCCAACCGTTTGGCACTGTGAGGCGATCACCATGTAGATCACAAAGATCATACGCATGAGGTTCGGAAAAAGTTGCAAGTGGTCCGACCACAGCAACCGACTCAGAATAAATATAAGTCAGAGTGGTCGTCGCTTTTCGGCGGCACCCGCCACGAGAGCAGGTTCTGCCTAAGCGAGCAGCTGAAGTCATGTCCTAAACATTACTGGGCGAGGCAGAACTTATCCTGCAAGACAAGCGCAAACTATCGATTTATGACCCGGATATTTGAGATCGGGATGGCAGCGCGAGTGAGTGAACTTCCGGTCATTAATGGAAAGTATCCAATTCCACTGGCCGAAGAGATTATGCCCGCGGCGAATATCCCTGGGCTTACCGCAGATATTCTGATTTTAACCGCATCTTTAGGGGCGTTCCAGAGAGCCACATCAGCACCAGAGACAGTGGAGTTCTTAGTTTTACCATCGCTGAGTCGGGTTTCAATCTTGAGTTTGATGAGATCGCCCGTGAATATCAACATTGGATCAAGGCCATTGATCGCAAGTGACATGTCAGTCAATTGTGGTGCACTCGAACTCCAAAGGAATTCACGGTGGCCGGCAAAAGTTAAAGAAGACATCACTCCCGCAACGATTGGTTGATCGGAGTGAATATGCAGAGCAAAGACTTGTGCATTAACAGTGGGATTAAGTGCTATGTCATTAACCGTCCCGTGCTTAAGCAGGCGGTTATCAAGACCCAACGGTGTGAAAGTTCCATCATTTGATACTAAATCCACCTGAATGTTGGCATCAATATCACCCGGTACCAAAACGCGGAGAAGATGTAGGGGTGTCTTTTCTTTGCCCACTTGTTGCGGAACCGCTGGAATGACTAATTCACGTTCGGCTGAATTAACTGGGTTGATAACATCGCCACCTAAACTGTGTAGTCCTTTTCCTCGCTCATCGAGCATGAATGCACTCACACGGCCAGAGCGAGGGCTGACTTTGAGCGCTAAACTTTTTTGACCAGGCGCCAACGAGTCAAGACGCACGAATACTGCAGAATTTGCTTTGATGGTGAGGGATTTACCGCTCTGCTCGCCACCTTCACTCCATACGGAAATATCAACCGTTGCATCACTCAAGCCGCTATTTACTAGCTGCAAGCGCCCTTTACTTGTGACATCGCCGGTGCCACCAATAAACCATTGCTCTCCCTCTGGGGAAACGCAGATGGTGGAACCACCCCACACTCCCGAAAAACTTTGCCAAACAACTGCCGTGAGATCAGCGCTATCTAAGAGAATGGGGTCAGCGCCAATTGCATAGCGAGAACTCTGGACTGGTTTAAATGATGATAATTTTCCTGCCACTCTACGAAAAGGCGTGCTCTTATTTCCCGTGGATACCGTCGAGGTCATTCCAGAACTACTTGATGGGCATGCAGAAGCAGGAAAACTTTCAGAAAATCGATTGGAGTTGACCGAAGCACTGACCAAATTAGCAAAGGCCAGTGTTGTCGCGAGTAGAACAATTAGGGCCAAACTGCTGCGATTTTTCATGTTAGTTCCTGAACGCTAATTTCACTCTTGCGTCGCCCCGCTGGCAAAGCCATCACCACAGTTGTGAGAAGCACTATTACTTGAAGGGCAAGCCAACCTCGACGGCCCGTACCATCGTGAATCAGGGAGAATTCTCCTGCTTGTGTAAATTCAAATTGAGGAAGTCCTAGGTCATTTTTGGATAAAGGAATCCTTTTTCCTTCTTGAATTACTTGCCAAGCAGAATCAAAATTCTCGGCCACAGAGAGAACTCCCGGGCCCGAAGTTGCAGTATGAGCACCCACCTGATCGGTGATCAACGACTTGGATTCTCCTTTTATATTTGTAAAAACTAGACGTTCACTGATGCCGCTGATACGCCACACAATTCCAGCGTGGGTTGCTGATGTGCGAACAAAACCACCTAAGCCATCAATAGAGCGCACAACTGCATCATCAACTGGATTCTTCATAAAAAGATACTTAATTCCATGAGCCGAGAGAACTTTGCTGCTGGTTAAGCCGCTCCCATCAACCATTTCACTGAGTGCTTGGGCGATGGCTGGGGAATCTGCAGGAGCTACATCGGCATCGCCTAATTGCGCATCGGACTCTCGCACAATGTAATAGTTGAGTGTGGATAGCGAACTAGAACTTGAACTTCGCAAAACCAGAGTTTTCACACCAGGGACCACGGCTAGAAAAGCTGGCAAGACTGGTTCCTGGTTAGCTTGAACTGGAGAATCTGCCCCTTGGGTCAGTGTCCAAAGAACCGATGTAAAACTATAAGAGATAGTCATTACAACAACGAGTGCAGCCAACATATGGCGGAAGTGGAAATGAGAACGCGCTAAGCGTTCTCGTAATCCATCCAGAATAATCACTCCGGCACACACCGCAGCAACGGTTGAAAACGCCAACCACGTTCCAACCCACAATCGTTGGCTAGTTTGGCTCCCGTGACCTGCAAGATAAAATGCTGACCCAACAACGGCGCAAGCCAAGGTAACTAATCCCAGGTGCGCATAACTTCGTGCGCTAGTGGAGGAGAACGCAGTTACCAGGAGAATCAGAATCCCAGGACTGACTGCCCACCAAGGCATTGACCCCATACCTCCAGGATTTCCTAGAGCCACAAGATTTGGAACTCCCCCTCCAACGACAAAACCAGGTTCAAGAAGCAAGCGCGAAGGACTCAGGAATGCATCAAATGACCATGGCAGTGTGAGAAACAATGGGGTGAAAAGTAAAGCGCATTCCCGTGTTATCCGAGCAATAAAAAGTTCTTTCTCACTGTTTTTTTGCCACGTGAGGTAATCCTTTACGCCTGTAGTTATCAAGAGAATCGCTAATGCCATATATGCCGGCAGTGAAAATGCTGTTAATGCACCGACAAGCAAACTCAAGCCAAAAATAAATCGCCACTGTATATTTTGGATTTTATCTAATTGAGGAATATAGCGAGCAATCTGTGGCAATAAGAGAAGGGTCATTAAGGTACCGAGGCGACCTGAATTTATAGTTGCAACTGCAACTGGAGAAAAAGCATATGCAAGGCTGGCACCAAAAATAAGCCATGAGTTGCGTGAAAGCGTTCGCAAAAGACTGTACATAGACCAGAGAAGCAAAAGCGGAGCTGCCCAGAACAAAATTGTGACAAGGAGTGCAGCTTTACCAAAAAAGACTGTAGAGGCAAGAGCTAGCAGAAAAATCCAAGGAGGAGTGGGTGATCCACTTCCCATACCAACGCTGTGCCAGGAATCTGTGTACCTTCTCCAAAGATCGCTAGCCCCTTCCGGTGAAGTAGCGAGTGCGCCTCCTGTGAGATTTCCGAAACGATGGCGTGACCACATTGTTGTGAAGGCAATAACGCATACAACTCCAACTACTTCAGCACGCTTGAGTGCACTTCGCCACTTAAAGGCAGGGGCCGGAGTGAGTAAATCCTCATCCTCTGATTCTTGAATCAGGGAGTTCTGATTGGTCGTTGGTGCTGGGAAAATCTTTTCCCGAATGGCATCGAAGGCACGTGACGTAGTTAAGCGAAATTGTGAACTTCTGGGAGGAATGAAAGTAGAAACCACTCGTGATGAGACAAGTCTGTGCTCACGCCTTTGTGCTCGTGCTTTGCGCAACTCACTTGGATGTATGAGCAATAGCGCTATGGCAAGAATTTCATCAGAGGCATACCCAGGAAGTTTGGCAAGTAAATATCCGATCGCTCGAATAACAGCGCTCAAAAAAAGTGTTACCGCTAACCACGGCAGAAGCCACCACGAAGAGTTCGCAAGAAGTACATACGCCCCGTTGCGTCGATCTAATAAAAGGGGCCTATTAAAAAACGTGCTCTCGACATCAATCTGGCGACGTTCCGAGGCAGCAGCTTCAGCATGAAAAGCAACCGCATCAGTCACGACTATCACGGAGTGACCAGCTACACGCACTCGCCATCCAAAATCTACATCGTCGCGAAAGAGGGCCAAGTTTGGATCAAGCCCTCCAAAGTCTTCGAATATGTCTCGACGAATCAACATTCCTGCAGTGCTGACTGACAAAACTTCCTTAATTCCATCGTGTTGACCTTGGTCATACTCACGAATTTCTAATCCACTCCAACGAGAGCCGTTGCTTGCAATGCTGATACCTGTCTCTAGCAAGTGGGTGTGGTCATACCAACCAAGTAGTTTTGGACCAGCAACAACAACTTGTGGCCGATCCTCTAGGGCATCTAGCAGCGCTTGTAATGCTCCTGCTTGTGGTGCGCAATCATCATGGATCAGCCAGATCCATTCATCTTTAGTGGAAATATTTGAGGAGTAGCGAGAGGTTTCTGCTAAGCCAACTGCAATTGCTGCTCCATACCCAGTGTCTCTGGGTTGAGTCACTACATGGATACGTGCGCTTTTCAATAAATTAGCTGAGTTATCAATTGAACCGGTATCAACAGCAATCGTAAGATCTATTGGTCGAGTTTGGGATGCGAGAGATGCAACAACTTGTGGCAACCATGTAGCTCCGTCATGCGTAACAAGAATTGCAGTAACGCGACGAGAGTCTTCTTGCTTGGCTTGATCAGCCATAGCGCCAGTTGAGATTAGGCGGGACGACGCTTAAGGCGGCGGCGTTCGCGTTCTGAAAGGCCACCCCAAATTCCAAATCGCTCATCATGAGCGAGGGCGTATTCAAGACATTCGGCGCGCACGTCACAGGACATGCATACTCGCTTTGCTTCACGAGTAGAACCACCTTTTTCGGGAAAGAATGCTTCAGGATCGGTCTGGGCGCATAAAGATCGTTCTTGCCAGGAAAGCTCAACGGTCTCACCAGTCACAAGTTGAATGCTGGGGCTTACAGGTCGAATATCTGACACTCGATACTCCTTCATACTTTCGGGTCCACCCTGATGGCGGTTAACCAATAGATGAATTACACGCGTGTAATCCCTTTAAGTCAAGTCAGATTGGGGGTCAATTTGCCTGTACTTACGCTCAAAAAGGGGTTATAGAGGAAATATTCCATCTTTTGCTACATAGCTATCGTGAATCTGCGCATTTTTTTCAACCACGGCCCCTTGTGCAATAAATGAACCAGTAACAACGGCATCGTCTTGAATCTGTGCCACATCCGAGACGATCGACCCATCGATTCGAGCACGTGCGCCGACAACCACTCCGCGACCCATTGCGCTACCGGATGAAAGGTGTGCAGTTACATCAATTGAGCAACCTTCCATGACTAGGAAATCAACTCCTTTGCCTAAAACCGCATCACGCGAGCCTTGAAGCAGTGCTGCTGGAGTTCCAATGTCTAACCAGTAGGCGTCGTCGATGATCCCAAAAACGTTCTTTCCCATTTTAACAAGTTCAGGAAAAATTTCACGTTCGATGCTGACTACGGTGTCGCGAGGAATTTGATTAATAATCGTTGGATTAAATATATAGCAACCGGCATTAATCGTATTGGTTACCGGATTTTCCATTTTCTCTAAAAACGCGGTTACACGACCATCGGCATCTAGCGGTACGCACCCAAATGCTCGTGCGTCTGGAACATGCGTTAGGTGAAGGGTGACATCAGCCTCACGTTCTTGGTGCAATTTAATCTGTGCACTGAGATTATGAGAACTAAGGACATCACCATTAAAAATAACGATGGGTTCATTACCAGAAAGTTTCGAAGCAGCATTAGCTATTGCTCCACCTGTTCCCAATGGTTCAGTTTCCACTGCATATTGGAGTTCCAGGCCCCACTTTGATCCATCTCCAAAGTAAGGAATGAAGACATCGGCAAGATAGGAAGTAGCAAGAACAATTGATGTAATACCCGCCGCCTTGGCTTTGAGCAATTGATGTTCGGTGACTGGCAACCCAGCAATGGGCAACATGGGTTTAGGAACGCTGCGCGTTAATGGCAGTAAGCGAGTTCCCTTTCCACCTACTAATAAAATCGCTTGGGTCATTTCAGGCTGACTTTCATTAACCGCGATACCGCTTGATCAATATGTTGATCAGTTGCAGTCAAAGCCACTCGTACATGCCGAGCCCCTTTGGCGCCATAAAAATTACCAGGAGTGGCCAAAATCCCAAGCTCAGCCAGCCACGCCACTGATTCCCAATCACTTTCATTTCGCGTGCACCAAATATAAAGACCAGCGTGCGAGTACTCAATTGTGAAGCCCACTCTTTGTAAAGCTGGAGTGAGCGCATTTCTACGGGCGTTATACCTGCTTCGCTGTTGTTCGACATGTGAGCTATCTGAAAGTGCGGCAACCATCGCGTGCTGGACAGGAAGGCTCACCATCATGCCTGCATGTTTTCGGACTTCGCGAATTCTAGAAATTAAGGCACTGTCGCCAATCAAGAAGGCTGCACGGTATCCAGCCATAGATGAGCGCTTTGATAAAGAATGTATTGCAAGAATATTTGTGTTATCAGAATCGCTAAATTGCAATATAGATTGCGGAGCCGAAGTATCTCCAAACTCCAAGTAACACTCATCTGAAATAATTATAGAATTTTCACGGCGCGCCCACGCGATTGCTGATTTAAGTTCTGCCTCTGAGTGCACGCGACCTGTGGGGTTGGAGGGAGAATTAACCCATGCCAGATCAGCCTTTGGCCAGGATTGGGCATCGATCCCAACTGCAGTGCCCTCTGCTTTGGCGATAATCGCACCGACTGAATATGTCGGATAGGCGATTTCGGGAAATAGCACACTATCTACTTCTAAAATTGTTGGAATCCATGCGACTGCTTCTTTTGAACCAATTAACGGCAAGACATCAAAATCTCCAGTTGCACCTAACTTTTGGCGCGCCCATAAAATAATTGCTTCACGCAATTGAGCTGTACCTGCAGTTGTGGGATAGCCCGGTGAATTTGTATTTTCACGAAGTGCTGCTTGGATAAATTCTGGAGTTGCATCTACTGGAGTACCTACGGAGAGATCAATTATTCCTTCAGGGTGAGAGCGAGCGCGGTCTCCATATGGAGCGAGCGCATCCCAAGGAAAATCAGGTAGCTTCAGAAAAAAACTCTTTAACTTTGATGAGGTGCAGCGGTTACATCTGCATGGTCTGTATTGGTTGGGCCGAGCTTTGCCGCTCCCCCTGGTGAACCAATCTCTACAAAGAATTCAGTGTTAACTTTGGTATAGGCGCTCCACTGAGAAGGCACATCATCTTCATAGTAAATTGCTTCAACTGGACATACTGGCTCGCAAGCCCCGCAATCCACGCACTCATCTGGCTGGATGTAGAGCATGCGACTGCCTTCATAAATGCAGTCAACCGGACATTCCTCAATACACGATTTATCTTTCACATCGATACACGGTTGAGCGATGATGTACGTCATGACAAGCTCCCATCTGGTTTCCTGGCGCCATTCTAATCACGCGCGGGCGAACGAGGCGATTTTGGCGCTCCACGGTCTACTCCAAGCAATTACCCTGTAACCATGGGCCCAGGGGTAGATCTCATAGGACATCGCCTCACAATCCGTCTGCATGACCCAGAGGGCGGTTTTCGTGACATCGTCGGAGTTTTGGAATCCACAACAACTCTGCGCCGTCGTGATAATTCCATTGCCACATTTAATCCAGAACGCATCGCGATTTGGCGAGAAATACCCATTGTGGCTCCGCGGGCTGGCCATGGTGCGCCCCTTTCCGCGCGAATCCGCGAGATCGAATTAGCTGCCAATGAGACGTGGAAAGCTACCCATGAAAATTATCTCGGGGGTTGGTTGCTTCGGGCTTCGGGGCAATTCACCCTGCGAGCAAATTCTGTCCTGCCACTAGGTGAGCCACCTTTTGGAAACCCCGGAATCGAAATAGATGAAGCCATAGAAAAAGTGATTGCTTTCTACAACTCTCATAATCTCAAACCTGTCTTTCATATTCCTTTGCCCACGTATTGCGAACTCGATGATCTTCTCGAGAAAAAGGGCTGGGAGAAAAAAGTTACGGTGGCAATCATGGTGAGTGATCTTGATCCGATACCAATGCCGCAAATTTCAGCAGGGAATTGGCAGTATTCAGATTCACCTACCCCACAATGGTTGGCCTTGCAGGCAGATGAAGCACTTGCACACATTATGACTAGATCACCTGCAACCTACACACAACTCATGATCAACGACGCTGTTGTAGCAGTTGGAAGAGCTGCAATACATGATGGATGGGTTGTTTTGAGCCGACTATTTGTGGATCCCAAGTATCGTTCACAAGGTTTTGGCCGGGCCACAATGGTGGCAATGCTTAACAACGCACTACTCGGCGGTGCGACCAAAGCGATGCTTCAAGTTGATTCTGGAAACGACACCGCGATTTCACTCTATGAAAACCTAGGATTTAATCAACACCACACGTATACCTACCGCATACTGCAACCGAGCAAAGATAACTCCTGTTAAAAGCAGAGCACTAGTTCTTGAGTGCGATGCTTATCAAAATGCTCAGCGAGCCTGCAATGATGAGGGCGTTACCAGTGGAGTTGCCTTCTACTAAAAGCTCATGGCCGACCCCTAACGTTCCAGCTTTTAGAACGATTACAAACCAAGCAACACCTGCCATGACTTTATATCGGCGCAATCCCCAATGGCGGCCCAATAGCCAGATGCCCACTCCGCTGCCAAGCAAACTCAGCAACAAACCTAAGGGTGGATAAGCATTGTGAAGCAAGGCCGAAGCAGCTCCTAGCACTATTCCAAATCCTATTGAAAAAATAAATCTCATCAAATGATCACTCCGGCAAAAAGATCCGTCTCTCTACCGTCTTGGTTAAATGGCGCATGAGCTTTGCCTTGCACGAGTGAATAAAACTCTTGGCCCCACACTTGCAGACCCAAATTATTTGATAAGGCAAAAAACGGTCCATCTAAAGAAATCTGTGTTTCATGGGCCTTCATAGCCGCCATTTTGGAATCTACGAAGGCAGTTCCGTCTACCAGTGCAGTTACCAATTCATCATCTTTGACAAAAGGTAGATCATCCACACTTTCGGCTCCAAAGAAATCAGAACCAATTTTCTTCATCTCTTCTATGCCGCGAGCGATAACAGATTTTGGCATCGCATTCCAATAAATTTTCTGAATCTTCCAGTCGGTTGCCAACTCTGCTGCACGCATTGCCACGCGGTGGGCTTGAATGTGATCAGGGTGTCCATAACCACCTATTTCATCATAGGTGATGAGAATATGAGGTTTAACTTCATAAATAATATCAACCAGTAATTTAGCGGCAGAATCCACATCTGCTTGCCAAAAAACATCTGGCCGCTCGTTTTGCGTAGTTCCCATCATTCCGCTATCTCTGAAACGAATTTTGTCGTTGCCTAGAAAACGAAAATCAGAAATTCCTAGTTCTTTCATCGCAGCTGCCAATTCGAGCTCACGGTGTTGACCTAGCCCATCACTCTGCGCACTTGCTAAGTGAGCTAAGCCAGGAACAAGCACTTCTCCTTCCTCACCTCGTGTGCATGTGACCAATGTGACTTGTGCGCCCATCGCGGCATACATCGCCATAGTTGCTCCATTGTTGATGGTTTCATCATCAGGGTGAGCATGAACCAAAAGCACGCGATAGCCCGAATAAGCAAGAGTTGTCATGGCTTCTATTGTGCCGTATCTACTTAAATTCCGCATATGACATCTGTTTGGCAACAAAATCCACACTTTCCATTACGCTATGTCCGATGAACACCAGCGATAACAAACCACGCCTTCCACGTGATGAGCGCCGAGCCCAACTGCTCAGCGCTGCACTCGAGGTTTTCACATCAGCTGGATACCACTCAGCGGCTATGGATGAAATCGCTGATCGCGCAGGAGTGAGTAAGCCAGTTCTCTATCAACATTTTCCTTCTAAATTAGAACTTTACTTAGCTGTGCTCGACATCCATATCGATTCACTCGTATTTGCAATTCAAAAAGCAATTGCATCTACTCCCGATAATTCCAATCGCGTGCGAGCTACGGTGGTCGCGTACTTTAATTTCATCGACAGCGAAGGTGAGGCATTCCGTTTATTATTCGAAAGCGATATGAGCGTGGAGCCTGCAGTTCGTGAACGACTCACTCGCATGACTTACGATTGCGCAGCAGCAGTAAGTGCAGTTATTTCCCTAGACACTGGATTGCCCCAGGAAGCGGCGATGCTTCTGGGAGTTGGACTAATCGGAAGTGCTCAAGTAACAGCGCGTCATTGGCTAGAGCGAGATAGTAAATTGACTCGTCAGCAAGCCACCGATCTCGTATCGAATGTGATTTGGCGTGGAATATCAGGTTTTCCTCGCACGTAAGGTCGATATGCATTTTCCAATTCGTTATAACCACGCTTGTCTCGGTAGGATTGCCCTATGAGTACAAAGAAATCAGAACAAGGTCATAAAGCAGAAGTTCGCATCGCCATTACCAACGTTTCAGGTGAAGTAACTTTTGAAAGCCCAACCAGCGCTGCTGAAATTCGCACCTTGGTTTCGGCAGCTCTTGCTTCAGGTACTCCGCTTATTCTTACAGATGTACGCGGAAAAGAAATCATTGTTCCTGCAGACAAAATAGGTTTTGTCGAAATCGGCGCACAATCTGAACGCCGAGTCGGCTTTGGCACACTCTGACGTGACGACAACTTTTGCTGACTTACCCCTGAGAGCATCAACTATAGAAGCACTGCACGCACACGGATTTACCGCTCCCTTTGCAATTCAAGAAATGGTTCTTCCCATTGCCTTAAGCGATGGCGATGTCATCGGACAAGCGAAAACTGGAACCGGAAAAACTCTTGCTTTTGGAATTCCCTTAATCGAACGAACGATTGCACCACAAGATGCCGAATGGGAGCAGTTCGAACATAAAGGCTCACCGCAAGCCCTAGTTGTTGTTCCTACCCGCGAACTCTGCGTCCAAGTAGCAAAAGATATTGAAGAGCTTGCAGGTACTCGTGGAATCCGCGTCTTGGCGGTCTACGGCGGCAGAGCTTTCGAACCACAGATTGAACAACTTCAATCAGGGGTTGAAATCGTTGTTGGTACTCCCGGGCGCTTACTTGACCTCTATCGTCAAGGTCAACTCAAGCTGAGCAAAGTGGCACGCTTAGTATTAGATGAAGCAGATGAAATGCTCGACTTAGGATTCTTGCCCGATGTCGAAAAGATTTTCACCAGCACTCCAATTCGTCAACAGACCATGCTCTTTTCGGCAACAATGCCTGGCGACATCATCTCCTTAGCTCGAAGGTTCATGTCCCAACCCGTACATATTCGTACGCAAGATAACGATGATGAAAGTGCAGTGGTATCTCGCGTCGAGCAACACATTTTGCGTGCTCATGCTCTGGACAAAATTGAAATGCTTGCCAGGATCTTGCAAGCCGATGGTCGCGGTCCCACAATGGTCTTTTGTCGTACTAAGCGGACATGTCAGAAAACGGCCGATGATTTATTGGAGCGTGGATTTAGGGCTGCTGCAATCCATGGTGACTTGGGACAAAATGCAAGAGAAAAGGCACTAGCAGACTTTAAGGCTGGGAAATCTGATGTCTTGGTAGCAACCGATGTGGCAGCGCGTGGTATCGATATCGATGGAATTACACATGTAATCAACTATCAATGCCCCGAAGATGATAAAACCTATGTTCATCGAATCGGTCGCACTGCCCGTGCTGGCGCACATGGCATTGGAGTTACATTTGTGGATTGGGATGACATGGGACGTTGGAATCTCATCAATCAATCTTTGAAATTAGGTCTTGCCGAACCTATTGAAACTTATTCATCTTCGGATCATCTTTACACATCTATGAAGATTCCTGTTGGCTCTACGGGGCGAATGAAAGCTCCTACTTCTGTCAAGCAAAGTGAGAAGCCAGCTCGCGCGCACACTCCAAAAATGAAACCTGCAGCAGCACGGCCTGAGCGAACTGAGCGAACTAGAACTCGCAATAAAAAATTTAAAGAAAGTTAATAAACGCTACCAAGTGGAAGCAAAAGCTTTAACTGAATCCACCACCATTTGTACCGCTATCGCAGCCAACAATAATCCGGCTATGCGAGCAACTAGGGTAACTCCAGCTTCGCGAATGACCCGCAGAATTGTTGTGGAAGAAAGTAGCGCAATAGCAATCGCCAAGTGAACCGCAATCACAGCGGCGATTAACCCGACGGCGTGTGATGTTGTATGCACTTGACCAACAAATATCATTGTTGCAACTATCGCCCCAGGACCAGCAAGTAATGGCGTGCCTAGCGGAACAAGTGCGATATTGGCATCTGGCCCATTAGCGGCGGTTGAATCTTTGCCAGTAAGTAATTCCAGTGAAACGAGCAGGAGAAGTAACCCACCAGCACCTTGAAGTGCTGCGATAGAAATATTGAGGTAGTTCAGAATCAGCCGACCAAAGAGGGCAAAAATTGCGATGACTACAAGGGAAACGCCTGCAGCTTGCCAAGCAAGACGCTTACGTATCTGGGATGACTTATCGGCAACCAGCGCTAGGAATATTGGAGTGGCTCCTGGCGGATCCATAATTACAAAGAGCGTTACGAAAACTTGCAAAGCAAATGTAAAGGCACTGGAATTCGCTAATGTCACAATCGAACCACCCTTCTAGAATTTGCCATTGATTCTAAGCGTTCCCATTCTCCCGGATCAGTGGTGCACTCACCTAATTCATTGAGTTTGCCTGTCCCGTGATAATCACTTGAACCTGTCATTACTAAATTTAGCTCCCGCGCAATCAAGCGCAGACTCTCTCGTTCTGCGCTGCTATGGTCTCTGTGATCCACTTCTATTGCATTGAGTCCGGCAGTAACTAGCGGAGCAAAATCTGATGGAGTCAGAGTTGCTCCCCGGTGTGAAGCAAAAGCGTGAGCAATGACCGCCACTCCTCCTGCAGCGCGGATTTGCCTAATAGCCACTTCTGGAGTGGGTGCAAGGTGTGCAACATAAAACTGCGAGTCGTTGTTCAAAAGTCCTTGAAAAGCTTCATCCCGAGATTTTATAAAACCGCGGGCCACGAGTGCATCAGCAAGATGTGGTCGGCCCAGAGTTGCTCCCTCTGGTTTGGCTTGCTCAACATCTTCCATAGAGATGGCGATACCCGCATCGTTGAGTAAAGCAATCATTTTGCGCATACGAGGAATTCGACTATCGCGAGTCTCCTCCAACATCACTTGCATCTGGGTGTTGCTTCCATCGAAAAGTAACCCGAGCATGTGAACGCTAATCCCAGCGTCGGTAAGGCAAGAGATTTCTGCTCCTAGAACCAATGAAAGATCGCCTCGAAGTGCTACTACCGCTTCACTCCAGCCGGCAGTTGAATCATGATCGGTAATAGCCAGAGTGCTAATTCCTCGACTCAGTGCAGCATTAACAAGTGCTCGCGGAGAATCGGTTCCATCGCTGCATGTTGTGTGAGCATGTAAATCGATCATAAGACGGCCTCTACATGATCTGGTCGCGTGCGAAGGACTACTAAGCCGCAACCAATCAAGATCAGAATAATCCCTGGGATCACACCTAAAGGTGGTTTTTGACCAAGCCACCAGAGAGCCAAAATAGCACTGACTGGTACTTCAAAGAAAACTACTAACGAAACAACTGCTGGAGAAACTCGCTTCAGTGCAGAACTAAACATCGTGTGTCCAAGAATTTGTGCGCCAAAAACTAAGCCGGCAACAATCCACCACTCTCTGGCATGAAAATGCCAGAGTTGAAATGATGAAAAGACCGCTAAAGGAAGAGCTGTGAAGGCGCAAACGAAGTAACACACCGTTGTGTAAGACGTGGTTTCGATATGTTCTCGTGCGCGAGCTCCAGCCAACATATACAAAGCTGCCAGACCTGCGGCGACAAGAGCAGCTAAATCTCCAAGAAAAGATCGAACAGAAATATGTAAGTCAACTCCCGAGACAAGCAAAACTCCGAGAAAACTGATAAACATTCCCAACCATGCTCGCGGTGGAATATGTCCACCAGTAAATTTTACAAAAATAGCTGCAAATATTGGTTGTAGCGCAGCTAAGGCAGTGCCAGTGGCAACGCTTGTATACCGCATCGCCAAGAAGAAACCGTAAAAGTGAAAAGCAAGTAAAATTCCGGCCAAGACTGACCATTTCATTCCTTCGCGATCTCTCCACTGCTTGTGTCGAATGGCAAAAGGCAAAGTCAATACGGCACCGCCAAGATTGCGCCAAAAAATTAGCGTGGGCACGGACATAAAACTTGTCGCGATCAACGGTCCGGAAGTTCCAATCCCTATGATTCCAAGCCCTAATCGCACCAAATCCGGGCGTGCTGGGATGCTGGTGTGACTTGTAACTTGATTAACACGTGGAGTTTTCTTATTCACTTGCAGATCCCGCTTAGGTTGCTAAACCTAGGCGCACTCCCACTAAAGATTTCTTGCGCAAAACAATTTGGGCCGTAATCATTTCAATCGCCACCGAAGCAGGAGATTCTGGGTGTGCCAGGACTACTGGAGTGCCAGCATCTCCCCCGGTTCGCAAATCTGGACTGAAAGGAACTTTTCCTAAAAGCGGGACATCAGATCCCACTAATTCTGACAATCGTGTAGATGTGACTTCGCCACCACCAGTGCCAAATAGGGAGATCGGTTCACCGCATTTCGGACAGGGAAATTCAGACATATTCTCGATCACTCCGATGACGTGTTGCTTGATTTGGTGAGCGATGCGTCCGGCACGTTCGGCAACTTCAGCAGCTGCCACTTGTGGAGTTGTGACAACAATAATTTCCGATGTCGGAATGAGTTGCCCAAGTGAAATAGCCAGATCTCCCGTTCCGGGAGGTAAATCAATTAAAAGCAGATCCAAATCTCCCCAGTAGGCATCGCTAAGAAGTTGTTCTAGCACTCGGTGAAGTAATGGGCCGCGATATGCCACAGCATCAGAGCGCTCTGGCTTAAACATTTCCATGGAGACTGTTTTTACGCCATATGCCTCAAGTGGAATAAACATTTGGTCAATTGCAGTTGGCCGCTGTCCCATCAGCCCCATGAGGCGCGGAATCGAATGACCGTAAACGTCGGCATCAAGTATTCCTACCCGTAAACCCTTTTGGGCTGCAGCTACGGCCAAGTTAACGGTTAAAGAGGATTTACCCACCCCGCCTTTTCCAGATGCGATACCTACTACTCGCGTGAGCGAATCTGGTTGTGCAAAAGGGATAAATTTTTCACGACCATTTCGCAGCAATTTCTTAACGTTATTTCTTTGCTCCTCAGACATCACTCCAAATTGGAGAGTCACACTCGTGACATCGGCAACAGAAGAAACTGCTTGTGTGACATCGGTACGAAGGCGGTCTTGCATCGGACAACCAGAGATCGTTAACAAGATTTTTACAGTAGCTACTCCAGAAGTAAATTCAACCGACTCCACCATTCCTAAATCTGGGAGAGCGCGGTGTAGTTCGGGATCTTGAACTGTCGCTAGCGCTGCATGGATTAATTCAATGACGCTCATAGGACATCCGGATCAAGCTTGGCTACGAAACGATCTTCATCATTGTTAAGCGCTTCTGCTAGTTGCTTTTTCAGAAAAGTTTTAGGGTGCAAATCTGACGGTTGCAAATCTTCATACCCAGGTCCCAAGTTCTCACGTAATTGTTCAGTCGCCGTTTGTGAGAGCTTTTGCAGGCGTCGCACAAGCCTTGCAGCATCAGCAGCAAATTTAGGTAGACGATCAGGGCCTACAAGAATTATGCCCAGAATCGCCAAACCGATCATTTCGCCCGCGCCAATATCAAAGAACATGGCTTCAGCCTACTTGCGAATGCCTTATGGCGCAGCCACCAAGGTAATGCTCACCTCATGCGTGACTTCTTTGCGAAGGTAGGAAAGTTTTACGATGTCTCCCACGCTCTTAGCGCGAATAGCAACGATAAGTTCATCAGAATTATGAATCGTTTTACCATCAAAGACCGTAATCACATCTCCAGCCTTAATGCCAGCTTTTTGTGCAGGTCCTCCAGCACGAACTGATTGTGGAAAATCACCGACCAGTGCGCCAATTCCGGTAAAAGAGGTATCAAGAGAAATTCCAATTATGGGGTAAGTGGCTTTGCCATTCTTAATTAATTGGGCAGCAGTTTTGCGCGCTTGATTAATTGGAATCGCAAAACCCAATCCAATCGATCCCGACTGACTTCCGACAGATGCGCCCAATGAAGCAATAGCAGATGTCACGCCAACAACTGCGCCAGTTGCATCAACAAGAGGTCCACCAGAATTTCCAGGGTTAATAGCCGCATCAGTTTGGAGAGCATTCATGAAGGAACTCTCTCCATTCGAGCCACCCGTCGTCACTGCACGATTTTTTGCACTAATGATTCCAGATGTCACTGTTCCAGAAAGTCCGAGAGGTGAACCAATTGCAATTACCGCATCACCCACTTGAATGGCATCACTGTCACCAAATTCCAGTGCTGGCAAATTTGTCGCAGAAATTTTGATAACGGCCAAATCGTAGGAAGCATCTCTTCCTAAAATTGTTGCGGGGAAAGTTGAACCACCATTTAGGGTTACAGTGATTGAGCCTCCACCAAGTGCTGCATTTTCAACAACATGGTTATTTGTCAAAATGAATCCAGAGGAATCAATCACAAATCCTGAACCAGTTCCGCTGCCACTTGATGATCTTGTTGAGATTGAAACAACAGAGGGCAATACACGTTGTGCAATTCCGGCGACAGAATCTGGCGCACGTTCAATGCTTGACGATGAGGAAACGAGATTAACTCGATGCTGCACTAAGGATGAGATTTCTGGAAAATTCCCGAAAACGCTTCCTACTAAGCCAGCGACAACTGCTAATCCAATTGCCGAGCCTGTGGAAATATATGACCGACGTGGACGCTGATGAGGTTCTGACCACCAACCATGTGGTGTTGGGTTTTCTTTCTCGGACATCTCAATCCCCTCTTTCTTTTTCTCTCAAAACTAGGCTTGAGTGAACTATAAAAATCCGAGAATTCAATGAGAATTCATTGAATTATTTTTTAGTTGCGAGCAAAAGTCCATCTCCCACTGGGATCAAGGTACTTATCCAGACTTTACTGGCAGCTCGAATGCTTTTTCCCGCTTCTCGAAGTGCGATTGTCCGGGGGTCACGTTGTGCTGGATCTGAAACTTTTCCTCCCCCAAAAAATGAATCTATGACCAAAACTCCGCCTGAGCGCAACATCCGTTCTGCGTGCTCGATCGCAAATTCTAGATCTTCTGGATCATGCCGGAGAAGTACAAGGTCATAGGCGCGATCAGTGAGTTTGCTCATGACATCCATTACTGGGTTTGTAATCAATCGATAGCGCTGTGGTGAAATCTCATCTTCAGCGAAAGCGATCTTTGCAATTCGAGCGTGCTCCACTTCATCATCAATTGAGGTGACGATTCCACTTTCGATCATTCCACGCAGAAGGCACACAGTCCCGAGGCCAGAGCCAGTTCCTACTTCAACTACTGCTTGTGCCGAAATCAAATGTGCCAAGTAGCGCAAATAAGCACCGGTTCCGGGCGTGGTATCCCTAGCCCCAACTTCTATTCCACGAGCTCGTGCTGCAACTAGTACCTGGTCTTCAACTATAAAATCCTCGGCATACTCGTGTGGATTAATTCTCATCACAGTGAGGAAATCCAATCGATAAGGAGTCGGACACCAAAACCATTTCCGCCTTTTGGACTCTCACCAGAGTCAGTTTCACTCCTGGCAGTTCCGGCAATGTCTAAGTGAGCCCATGTGCGTTTACCCACAAAATGTTCAAGGAAAAGTGCAGCAGTGATAGATCCTCCGGAAAATTTCACTGCATCTGCGGTGTGATTTAGGTCAGCGATTGAACTTCGAAGAGCGATTTCATAATCATCTACTAATGGCATGTGCCAAACTCGATCTCCATTTTTTTCACCGATTTCATGAAGTTTCTTGGCAAGTGCAGCATCGCGGCTATAAATAGCAGCATATTGTTTGCCTAGCCCGAGTGAAATAGCTCCAGTAAGCGTTGCGACATCAACCAAATAATCAGGCTCTAGATTCAAATCTGCATAGGCCAAGCCATCTGCCAAAACTAATCGACCTTCTGCATCTGTGTTAATCACTTCAACTGTGGTTCCACCGTAGTGCTTGATTACATCACTAGGACGTTGGGAAGTACCGGAAAGTGCATTCTCTGCACACATCAACAAAGCAGTGACACGAACTTTAGGAGCAATCTCCGGCATTGCGCCAACGACGTGCATCACTGCAGCAGCACCAGCCATATCGGTTTTCATGCCAATCATCGAATCGTATGGTCGCTTCAGTGAAACGCCACCAGTATCAAAAGTGATCCCTTTGCCAACCAAAACTACATGTGGCCAATTCTTAGATCCACGTGGGGCGTAACTGACTTGAATAAAGCGTGGGCCAGGGTTGGGTGATGAATTTCCTACCGCGCGAAGGCCGCCAAATTCTGCCAGATCTTTGCCAGCCAGAACCGTGACCGTGATGTCGCTCTTTTTCTCTAGCGCTTTTGCTTGTTTAGACATCCATGCAGGTGTTTTAATGTTGGAGGGAGTTTGAACTAAATCCCGTGTATGCCACACAGCTTTTACTAAAATATTTGCTTTCTCTACCTCGGCATTGTGAATGCCGCTCACCAATATTTTTGGTGTTTCGTTCTTGTTCTGGCCAGTTTTTTGAGTCCAAAGATAAGTGGAAAGAGCGATTGCTATTGCGTGGCCTCTTAATTGTGACTTATCAGTAATTGCAATACTCGCTAAAGTCTTAGCCTTACCTTTGATTTTACGACCCAAGGCAGAACCTGCAGCGCGTGCGTCGGAGTTGGATTGAGATCCCAATCCAACCATGTAGATTCTTTCGCATTTGCTACCAGTTGCACTTACCGGAATTTCAAATATTTCGCCAGCTTTACCTGCCGCAGAAAAAAATTTAAGTTCATCCAGTAAATCAATTTCGAAGTGTGATTCGATTTTTCGTATCAGGCCACTTGCTACCGGAAAAGAATATTCCCCATCTACGTCCTTGATGAAACCAATCCCGATCGCATGAGAAGCTATAAGGGAATTTATCTCTAGTGGAACTCCCTGAATTGATGGGATCGCCATGTTACTCACCCGTGGTTAAGAGTTGATTATTTCTTAACGAGCAGCAGAACTGCTGCATGCAAGGCACTGCCTAGGTTGTCGGCTTCTTCGCGATTAAGTTCGACAACAAGTCGACCGCCACCCTCTAGGGGAATACGCATGACCAAACTACGGGCTTCCTTGGTTACTTCCATGGGTCCATCACCAGTGCGGGGTTTCATGGCTGCCATGTTCAGTCTCCTTTGTGCATTCTTTAAACACGCCTACCGGCGAATCAGGGAGAAGTATCTCGCATTCATGGCCTAACTATGAAATTGAGATACAAGGGGGCAAAATCCTATAAATTTAGGCGTGAAGTCAGGCGACTTCGACCTATAACAATGACATTGACAACTGCCCTTTCGGGCACATGTAAAACTGCTGCAATTTCTTGCGCCGATAGATTTCGCAAATAGTGAAGAGTTAAAATAATGCGCTCTTCTTCAGGCAGGCTGGCAAGAAATTGTGCCAGCGTCTCTGCGGTCATGGAGGCAATCCTACTGCCCGCCTACTATGACAGAGCTGTAAGGGCGTCCTCTACATCCGTTGACCAATGCAGTAATTCGCGCTGACCAGGCTTCACAAAACCTTCTGCCTCTAAATGATCTAGCAAATCACGCAGTGGTTCGAACAAACCAAACGGATCCAAAATAATCACTGGCTTGTTGTGGAATTTTAGAAATCTTCCGACCCATATTTCAAAAAATTCTTCGAGAGTTCCGGGCCCTCCAGGTAATGTAATAAAAGCATCTGCTAAGTCTTCGATCTTGCCTTTTCGCTCACGCATTGAACTAACAACATGAAGTTCATGACTATCTTTATCGGCGAACTCAATATCAACCAACGCTTGGGGAATTACGCCAATAGTGTGTCCGCCACTTTCGCGAACTCCACGGGCAACAGCTCCCATCATCGAAATATGGCCACCGCCAGAAACTAAATCCCATCCGCGCTCACCCATTGCGCGCCCAAGATCGGAAGCGAGATCTACATACTTGGCGTGAATGCTCGGAGACGAGGAACAGAAGACGGCTATACGCATCTGCGAAGAATAGGGGCTACCCTTAACCCATGTCGCCTCTTACGCCTGCAACTGCCAGCGGATATGCACTTGCGACGCTGGCACATGATGGAACTGTTCTTGATGCTTGGTTTCCAACGCCTGCACTGAGCAAGTTACCTGCTAGTGCTCCAGACTTATTCAAATCCTTGATTGGAAAAGATGTAGCAAGAAATGTAGAACGCACAATCATTTCTTGTGAAATCAACACCGCAGATGCCCCCAAAGATGCAATAGATGCCTACCTGCGCCTGCACTTGCTCTCTCATCGCTTAGTTACCCCTCATGGACTTTCTCTGGATGGAATATTCTCGCTGCTCACTAATGTGGTTTGGACATCGTTTGGACCTTGCTCACTTCAAGGTTTTGAAGAAACGCGAAGTAGATTGATCGCAAAGTACGGCCATGTAACTGTTTTGAGTGTCGATAAGTTTCCACGCATGCTCGACTATGTCATCCCTAGTGGAGTCCGCATTGCTGATGCAGATCGTGTTCGATTGGGTGCATACCTAGCATCTGGAACAACTGTTATGCATGAAGGTTTCGTGAATTTCAATGCTGGAACACTCGGAACTTCGATGGTGGAAGGACGAATATCTTCCGGTGTTGTAGTGGGAGATGGCACAGATATTGGTGGTGGAGCTTCAATTATGGGCACTCTCAGTGGAGGCGGAAAAGAAGTAATCTCTATCGGTGAGAAGTGTTTACTTGGTGCCAACTCCGGATTAGGGATTTCCCTTGGCAACAACTGTGTAATCGAAGCTGGCACCTACATCACAGCGGCAGCAAAAGTGCGTCTTCCTGATGGGGAAATTGTTAAAGCTGGAGCATTATCCGGAGCCAATAATTTACTCTTTCGTCGTAATTCCTTAGATGGAAATCTCGAAGTAGTTTTAAAAACTGGGACTTGGGGCGGACTTAACTCGGCGTTGCACTCGAACTAGGCACTGGATTCGCGCTACTCAACGGCGTAGGTGAGAAATCAAACCATGCTGAAGGTAATTTCACTTTACTTCTAAAAGCTTCGCCAGAGAGTTCATTGTGGACTCCAGAACTTGAAGTGGCAACAATTTTAGCTACAGTCTGACTAACGTTTCGGCTCACAATCTCAAGTGAGGCAACATCGCTTAATCCGAATGCATCTGCAACCGTTGATGCATCCACTCCTCTTTCCCAGTGAAAATAGCGCGGGTTAAGCACTGGGTCCATGCTCCACGGATCACTTACCGAGGATATATATGGAACTAACTTGCCCCACACATCTTGGGCTGGAACGCTCACTCCAGCTGAAGAAGAAAAGAAGTAAGTAGCAATGGGCAATGACTTATAGAGAACCGCTAAACCAGTTTGGGAATCAGCCGAAGTTGAGTTGACTGCCTGCTTCCAAATCATTCCCCAACGGGGCTCAATTTCTTTGGAATAGCCGACAAAGTTTTGATCTTGCGAAATTGAATACAACTCACAATCACATGCGGCCCTCATTTTGCCAACTTTGCTGAGTGCGTAAGTTCGTGATGCGATCACCTGTGCTTGTAGCGCTGCCATTGGCCAAGAAGATGGAACTTCTCCAATCCCCCATAAATACTCATCATGCAATCTCAAAGTGTTTGTTGCCTCTATTCGATATCCAACAAGGGGGGCTTTAACTAATTTAATTTGGATTTGACCGTATCGGTATTTCGTTGTCGTCATTCCAATTTTGGTGCTGGCCACAGCGCCTTCACCGCGCCAACGCAGAGTCCAACTCTTGCCCTTAGTCAGCGTGACAAGGCGTCCATTGGCGTAGAGAAGATTTGGCACTATTGAATTTCCAAGCAAAGAAAAATTGATGCTAACTTTGGCTGGAATGACTTTATCAGCGACAACATCAGTAGCGTTTCCAATCTCGCCATTGAATAACTCTACTGTTGCTAATTTTGTGTCTGTCTTGAGCGAGAAATTACTCAACAAATGCCCGATGTTTACGCGAATCAGTTGATCATCTTTAATCGGTTCCACAGTCACATCTTTGTAGTAATACTTCAAGATATCCGTCGCACTTTTGCCCTCAAGCGCTTGACCGCGTGCACCAATTTGACTCATCCCCACGCCGTGACCATAACCGGCGCCTACAAAGTTAAAACTTACTGGCAGCTCAGTTGCTCTCGCTGGAGGAAAGCACAGGAGAAAGGAAAGGAGAATTACTGAAAACTTAGACATCCTCATTAATAGCAGCGCTCTTTCCTACATGCAGGAACTTCGCATAAGCATCAACGACTTCATCTGGATTGCCGCGCTGTATAAGTTTTCCTTTGTCTAACCACACCACTTCATTACAAATATCAGTAATAGTTCCGAGAGCATGGCTCACAAGAATTAGGGCTCGTGAATCGCTACGAAGTTCTTTAATTTTGTTGAGGCTTTTTTCTTTAAACTTTGCGTCCCCTGTGCTCAAGGCTTCATCTACAATCAAAATGTCGGGCTTTACCGTGACGGCCACAGAGAAAGCCAAACGGGCATACATACCTGATGAATACGTGCGCATTGGTGCATCAATCGCATCCCCAAGTTCGGCAAATTCGGCTATCTCATCGAAATGATCTTCAATTTCTCTACGCGTCATTCCTGCTGCTAAGCCACCTAATTGAACATTTTCGCGACCAGAAAGAGATGGACTAAAACCTACTCCAAGAGCAAGGAGAGTACTTACTTTGCCAAATACCTCTACCTTCCCCTGCGACGGAGGTAAAATTCCGGAAATAACGCGCATCAATGTTGACTTACCGGCACCGTTTGAACCAACGACTCCCAACACTGACCCATAGTGAACATCGAGCATCACATCATCAAGAGCACGAACAACTCGAGTTTGTTTTGTACCCCTGCCCATAGATTTCAGGCGGGATTTCAGAGTTGGCCTACGATCAATGGTTGTTGTGTATGTCAGTCCTAAATGCTGAACTGAAACCGCAAGATCGCCAGTAGTGTGAATTGAATTAGACACGGACTGCAAACTCTCTCTCGCGCGATAAAAAGAAATAAGTGCCTAGCAGGAAGATGCCTAATGCCCAAGCTGCTGCAATCACAAGTGCTGAACCATGTGGTTGTTGGGCATGTACAACTGCGCGTGACCAGGAATCCAAAATCGAGAAGAGTGGATTGACCAATTCGATTTTTCGCAGTTGTGGCTTAATCGCTGAAGCTTCCCAAAGGATGGGAGATAGATAAAGAAGAGTGCGGGTGAAATATGGTAAAAAATTTGCGATATCTCGAAAATACACATTGATACATGAGATCAGCATCGCCGCACCTAGGGAGAAAATAACAGTGATAAGAATTATTGGCACAGCCCAGAGCATTTGCCAACCTACGGGCAGACCCAGCACAGTACGAAGGATTGCGAAGATTAGAAGGGTCGGAATGAATTTAAAGATTGCAACAACCGTGGCTGAGATAGGCAACATGATGCGCGGGAAAGCTGTGTTAAGAATTAGGCGCTGGCCCGCAGTCACTGACTTCACTCCCCCTTGCAGGGTATTTGCTACAAGATAGAAAAGGAATAAACAGGCGGTGAGGTGCCCATAACGAGTCGTGTCACTGTGGCCCCCGATGATGACAATCAATACAAAGTAGACACCAGAGAGTAAAAGTGGGTTGAGGATGAGCCAAACTTGTCCAAAGACAGAGTCAAAATGTTGTTCGTGTAGCTCTGAACGCGAATATTCAGCGATAAACGCACGCCGATTCCAGAGAGTGCGCCAATATTTTCTTAGCGGCGGAAGACCCTTTCTAAAGGGTTCATACACTTCGCTGGCCACTGGAGTTTCCACTGAGTAAGGCTACCGCAGTAGCTAACTCTCAATGTCGTTGCGCTGCCAATTTTCGAGGTGATGTCAGAAAACCTGCACCCCAAGACATCTGCATCGTAAGCAAAATTGCAGGTAGGCGAAGTTTTTCATCGATACTTTGGCCAAGTGCGATTGAGGAAGTGATTAGGAATGCAGAGTAAATACCTGCCGGAATGAAGAGAATTGGTGAGATGATAGATCCAGCTACGAGAGAAACACTTGCACCGATAAGTGCAAGTGGAGGTGCCAGATAACGCAAGTTCACAGTTCCTTGATGACGTCGCATGACAACTCGGCGCCATCTTCCATATTCAAAATATTGTTTTGCTAGAGCTCGAAGTGTTGGTCGTGGTCGATACGTGACATGCAGCCGAGGATCGAAGTACACGGTTCCCCCCGCTCTACGCAAACGATAATTTAGTTCCCAATCTTGAGCACGTGTAAATTCCTCGTCAAATCCGCCAACTGCTAAAAGTGCTGACTTGAGGAAACATCCGAGATATACGGTATCCACCGCTCCTGCGCCACCTCCGGTATGGAAGCTAGAGGCACCAACTCCTAATGGACTTCGCATCGCCCGTGCCACAGATTTTTCGAAGGGTGTCTTTCCGACAGCTCCCATAATTCCACCAACATTTACAGCCTTAGTCTGTGTAAGTATTTCCACAGCAAGGGCGATGTAATCGGAGGGGATTTCTGCATGTCCATCGACACGAATAATGATGGAAAACTTTGAGTGCGCAATTGCCAGATTCAACCCGGCAGCAGTTCTGCCGGTGGGATTTTCAATAACAATTACGCGAGAATCTTGAGCACTCAATTTCCTAGCTACGTCTAAGGTCTTATCTTTAGAAGGGCCAACTGCAAGGATAATTTCCATTTCACCGAGATATTCCTGAGAAAGAATTGCCCCAACTGCATTCGATAAATCTTCTTCCTCATTCAGCACGGGCAAAATTACAGAAACGCCGCTCATCTCAGATCACCCTCCGATCCAGATCGCTGACGTGAGAGATTTAACCCCGCAAAAAGTGTCTTCATAACCCCACAACGCTATCGCCCAAGTACGCTTCGCTAGTGAAATCCACGCGCCAGATCCGAATTACAACATACCTCTCTGTCGGAGTTGTCTTGGTAGCTGCATTCTCCTGGCTCAGCCTGGGCCATGTCAGCGGATCTCTGCACCGCATAGATGCTTTCGCAGGTTTGAAGGCGCGCCCTGAAAAGCCCTCCACTGCAATCAACTACCTGCTCGTGGGTTCAGATACGCGTGCCGGATTAACTAAGGCAGAATTAAAAACTCTACGAGTCGGGACGCTGCAAACTGCGGCCGGTAAGCGCTCAGACACCATGTTGCTCGTTCACATTAGTAAGGCGCGAGATAAAGCAGTCATCATCTCGATACCTCGCGATACATACGTACTCATCCCAGCCCATAAGGGTTTTGATGGAAAACCCGTTGGAGAAACCCATAACAAACTCAATGCAGCTTATGCATGGGGAAGTGCTCCATTACTGATCCAAACAATCGAATCAATAACTAATGTACGAATTGACCATTACGTCGAAATAAACTTTGCAGGCTTTGCTCATATGGTGGATGCCCTTGGCGGTATTCAAGTCTGCACGAAGAAAAATATTAATGACCCAAAGAGCCACTTGGTCTTATCCGCGGGAATTCATACGCTTAACGGAGTCGAAGCCCTTAAATATGTCCGCACCCGAGATTTCGATGGCATGGGTGATCTTGGACGCATGCAACGCCAACAACAGTTTATGAGTTCTGTTTTGCGAAAAGCTACGAGTTCTGGGGTTCTTCTCAACCCCATCAAACTTGTGAGCTTCTTCAATGCCGCAATGGCTACAGTCCAAACAGATTCAGCCCTAAATAGCAATGACCTCATCACATTGGCCCAGCAAATGAAAAATCTTTCAGCAAGCGCCGTGCGCACCCTAACCGTTCCACTCTCTGATGTGAATTATTCGGTACCTGGCGTAGGTTCTACAGTGAAGTGGGATTCAGTTCTGTCGGCCGAACTTTTCCAAAGAATTATCAACGATGAACCAGTCGTCGATGTCGTTACATCATCACCTTCACCATCCTCATCTGCTGCACCAACAACGACCATCGTTGATAAATTTAGGACTCGCACTGCCGATGAAAACCCTTGCGGCGCCCTGAAATAGCTATCGAATCGCCTGCGAGCCTCCTAGAATGAGTCCTATGAAACAAGTTCTGTCAGTAATTGGTACCGGATATCTTGGCGCCACCCATGCAGCATGTATGTCATCGTTGGGTTTTACCGTAATCGGGATCGATACTGACCCAGGAAAAATTGAACAACTCTCCAAAGGAGAATTGCCATTCTATGAACCCGGGCTTGATGAGCTGCTCAGAACTGAAGTGGCTTCAGGCCGTTTAACATTTACGACAGATTTTTCTGCAGCAGCCAAAGCTGATATCCACTTCATCTGCGTAGGTACTCCACAAAAAGCTGGAAGTTTGGCCGCAGATTTAACATACGTTGAAGGTGCAGTAGCAGCAATTGCCCCCCACCTTAAAGCTGGTTCTCTTGTCGTTGGAAAATCTACCGTTCCAGTCGGAACTGCTCAAAAATTACTTGCCCAGCTCTCTATCACTGCTCCTCAAGCCGATTTAGCGTGGAACCCAGAATTCCTACGTGAGGGATTTGCTGTCGAAGATACGCTTCGTCCAAATCGACTCGTGGTTGGTGTAACAAATGATCGCGCTGAAGAAATTTTGAAACAGGTATACGCGCCAATTCTCGAACTCAAAACTCCGTGGATACGTGCAGACTTGCCTACCGCAGAACTTGTCAAAGTTGCTGCTAACTCTTTTCTTGCCACCAAAATTTCTTTCATTAACGCGATGGCCGAAGTGTGTGAGGCCGCAGGCGGAGATGTCACCGTGCTAGCCCAAGCCATCGGGTATGACCCACGTATTGGCAACCGATTCTTGCAAGCTGGAATTGGATTTGGCGGAGGATGTCTGCCCAAGGACATTAGAGCGTTCATGGCTCGTGCTGAAGAATTAGGAGCCAAGCAAGCGCTCGAGTTTTTGCGCGAGATTGACGCGATCAACTTACGCGCCCGCCAACGCGTGATCGATCTGGTCCGCGGTGAACTCTCAGATGACCTTTCTCTGTATTCAATTGCAATTCTCGGTGCTGCATTTAAACCTGATAGCGATGATGTTCGTGATTCGCCCGCTCTAGATATAGCTGCGCAGTTAAGTGCTGCAGGTGCCAATGTAACTGTGCATGATCCTAAAGCGATGCCAAATGCTAAGAAACGCTTTCCTGCATTGAATTTTGCTCCTGATGCAAAGAACTGCGTTGCTGGATCGGATTTAGTTTTACACCTGACTGAATGGCGCGAATACCGCGATCTTAACCCGACCGAACTTTTTGCTACCGTCAAAAATGCCATTGTGATCGATGGCAGAAATGCACTCGATCGCGACAAATGGATTGCTGCTGGCTGGAAATTTCATGCTCTTGGCCGCACTAACGCATGACAAATAAAACAATCAATGAAGTGCTGGCTCTTCACACATGGGCAATTGTTGGTTTGAGCAATAATCCTGACCGAGCTGCATATGCAGTTGCAGCACTCCTCAAATCAAAAGGGCATCGCATCGTTCCAGTTCACCCAAAAGGTGAAAGTGTTCATGGGGAGCCTGGCTTCACATCCCTTGCTGCCATCGATTTCCCAATCGACGTTGTTGACCTATTCGTCAATTCATCCCTTGCTGGAGCAGTTGTGGATCAAGCTATTCACATAGGAGCAAAAGCAGTTTGGCTGCAGTTGGATGTCATTGATGAAGCCGCATGCGACCGAGCAGACCAGGCTGGTTTGCTTACGGTAATGGATCGTTGTCCCGCGATCGAATATCGCGGTAGAGATTAATTCAGAAGCTAGAAACCAGTTTTCTGAGCACGTCGAGTTTTCAAATTTTCACCTTTTGATTGTGCTTCATCATGCATAGCCTTCATAGCAGTCGAAATCTTTTCTGCAATTGATTTGTCTGAAAGAGACAAAATTCGACCAGCTAGTAGGCCCGCATTTTTTGCATTGCCGATGCCGACTGTTGCCACAGGAATTCCAGCTGGCATTTGCACGATCGAAAGCAATGCATCCATTCCATCCAAATTCTTCAAAGCAATAGGAACGCCGATAACCGGAAGCGTGGTCAAGGAGGCAACCATCCCAGGCAAATGCGCCGCTCCCCCTGCGCCAGCAATAATTACTTTAATTCCAGAAGTTGCTGCGTTTTGTGCAAACTCCACCATTTCAAGGGGCATGCGATGAGCAGAAACAACTTGTGCGATGTAGGGAATTGCTAATTCATCCAAGACTTTTGCCGCATCTTCCATAATGGGCCAATCTGAATCAGATCCCATGATGATCGCAACAGTTGGGTTACTCATCAATTTCTCCACTCATGTAATCCAGCGCGTGTTGGACTCGACCCTGTAAGTCTAGAAGATCATTGCCTACCGCGGTTACATGGCCAATTTTTCGACCAGGCTTAGGTTGTTTACGATAATGATGAAACTTTAAAGCCGGATCACGCGCCATTAAGTGAAGATACGGGCGATACATATCGGCTTGAGCAGATCCCAAAATATTACCCATGACAGCGATAGGCGCATTCATGGCTGGATTACCCAAAGGCAAGTCCAAGATCGCTCGAAGATGTTGTTCGAACTGACTCGTAATGGCGCCATCGATACTCCAATGCCCCGAATTATGTGGACGCATGGCCAGTTCATTGACAAAGAGTTCCTCGCCTTTGACAAACATTTCTACTGCCATGACTCCAATGACACTTATTTCATCAGCAATTGCTAAGGCCAATCGCTGAGCCTTAATTGCCAACTCTTGTGAAATATTAGGCACTGGAGTAATCGTAGAAGTACAGATCCCATCATGTTGAATTGTTTGTGTTGGCGTCCAGGCAGAGGCTTGTCCGTGAGGAGAGCGTGCAATCATCACCGCAATTTCATAATCGAAATTAAGTAACTGCTCAACTAACACTCGATGATGGGTCCGCAATAAGTCTTCTAATTCGACCGGGGTTTCAATTTTCCATACGCCACGACCGTCATAACCTCCAGAGAGAGTCTTGGCTATGAGGGGAAATTCAGTAACTGAGTGTGAATCCTCAACAATTTTCCAACTAGGTGAAGGAAACTTTTCTAATCGCTCCCGCATAAGTCCTTTATCTTGACTGAAAACAAATGCTTCAGAACTTGGTCTAACGACAACTCCATCAGCTTCTAGCGCCCTAATAATTGAAAGTGGAATAAGTTCATGTTCAAAAGTGATGAAATCACATTTTTTTGCAAAGGCACGAACGGTCTCTAAGTCTCGAAAATCGCCCACCACATGATTTGCGATCTGCGCCCCAGAATCATCGGCATTCTCGGCAAGTAGAAGTAGGTCAACTCCTAGTGCTTGGGCTGGCGCAACCATCATGCGTGCTAATTGCCCAGCGCCAATAACTCCAACGGTTGGAAATGAATTACGCACTGGCACAGCCTAGTTAGTCACTATGTGGATGACATCTCCAACGCTCAACAGTTGACCTCCATCGATGATCAACGCTCCAGAAGGATCCAGCCCGTGGGCACTGGTTTTGCGCCGGCCACCATCTGCTCCTACAACCTCAATTTTTTTGCCAATGGTAGAACTAGTGGCTTCGTATTCATCAAGCAAAGTTTCATCAAATGTATTCCAGCGATCAAAGAGATTCGCAAAATTGGTTAAAACTGCCACGAGTAATTCATTGCGATCACAATTGGCCCATCCTTCTAGCGCCAACGAAGTTGCACTTGGAACAGGAAGATCATCAGTAGTCAGATTTACATTTATACCTATTCCAATAACTACGCCTTCATCATTTATTTTTTCCGATAATAATCCAGATACTTTCTTTTCGTTAATGAGGACATCGTTTGGCCATTTAAGATTTGAATCTAGTTTTGTGTTGATCGCTTTGGATACTGCTAATCCTGCGATTAAAGGTAGGAATCCCCAATCAGAATCTCGTGTTGGGCAAACAAAAAAAGAAAACAAGAGCGCAGATTGCGGTGGCGCTTCGAAAGATCTTTCTAATCTGCCACGACCGGAAGATTGAAATTCTGCAACTAAAACTTCGCCGTGTTTTGAATTACCAGAACGGACCTTTGCTGATAAATCATTTTGTGTTGACCCAGTGAGTTCGACCACGCTTACTCGCCAGTAACTGTTTTTCAAGGCGGAATTTATGCGATCACTTTCTAGACTTCGTCGTATTGGCTCCACGCCTAGTACCGTAGGGGTATGAGCCGTGATCTGCATACAACCGCTGGAAAGATTCAAGACTTACGCGATCGATTAGATGAGGCCGTGCATGCTGGATCAGCGCGCGCCATTGAGAAACAACACTCTAAAGGCAAGATGACAGCGCGCGAACGTATATCCAAACTTGTAGATGATGGCTCCTTCACAGAGCTCGATGAGTTTGCTCGTCATAGATCCACCAACTTTGGCATGGAAAAGAATCGGCCATACGGAGATGGTGTCATCATCGGATACGGCACTATCGACGGCCGCAACGTTGCAATTTTCTCGCAAGATTTTACCGTGATGGGTGGAAGCCTTGGAGAAGTATTTGGTGAAAAAATGGTCAAGATTGCACAATTCGCATTGAAAAATGGAATGCCCCTCATTGGTATCAGTGATTCTGGCGGTGCACGAATTCAAGAAGGTGTTGCCTCTTTAAGCGGTTACGGCAAAATCTTTCGACTCAATGCACGCTCATCGGGCGTCATCCCTCAGATTGCCCTCATTTTGGGGCCATGCGCTGGAGGGGCGGCTTACTCACCAGCTTTGAATGATTTCACGATCATGGTGAATGAAACTTCACATATGTTTATCACTGGCCCAGAAGTCATTAAGACAGTGACGGGTGAAGAAGTTGGCATGGAAGAACTTGGTGGCGCACATACTCATAACGCGCGGACCGGAAATTCCCACTATTTGGCAGAGAACGAAGATGACGCTATCGATTATGTAAAAGCGCTTCTTTCATACCTTCCAAGCAACAATGCAGACGGTGCTCCTGTTTTGCCAGCTACTGAAACTTTAGAACAAAAAGCTACAGACCATGCGCTTGATACATTAATTCCTGATAGCCCAAATCAGCCTTATGACATGAAGGTTTTGATTCAAGCTTTACTCGATGAATCCGAATTCTTGGAAGTTCATGCACTCTTTGCTCCCAACATCATTGTTGGTTTCGGAAGAGTTGAAGGACATAGCGTGGGCATCATCGCAAGCCAGCCTCAACAACTTGCTGGAACCCTCGATATTGATTCCAGCGAGAAAGCAGCACGCTTCCTGCGCTTCTGCGATGCCTTCAGTATTCCGATTATTACCTTGGTGGATGTTCCAGGATTTCTTCCTGGAATTGAGCAAGAATGGAACGGAATCATTCGTCGCGGAGCCAAATTACTGTACGCATATGGTGAAGCCTCAGTTCCGCTAGTTACGTTGATTACTCGCAAAGCCTATGGAGGTGCATTTATTGTCATGGGCTCCAAATACATTGGTGCCGATGTTAATTTGGCATGGCCAAGTGCTGAAATTGCCGTAATGGGTGCCCAAGGCGCAGTCAACATCCTTTATCGAAAAGAACTCGGGGAAGCAAAGGACGAAGAATCGCTCCGGGCTTCGCTCATCACAGATTACAACGAAACTTTGGCAAATCCATATCTGGCTGCCGAGCGCGGTTACATAGATGCAGTGATCGAACCCAATCAGACACGTGAGTACATCACGAAAGCCTTACGTAGTCTTCGAACAAAGCGTGATTCATTGCCTCCTCGCAAACACGGAAATATTCCGCTGTGATCGAATATACGATTACCTCTGGTAGCCCCACTTTGCAGGAATTAGCAGCGCTGGAATTTGCCTTTCAACTACACAAGCGACCAGAAGTTGTCATCGCCGAAGTCAAGAGTAAGTGGGCAAAACCGTTGTTGCGTGAACCCCTAGTAAGAAAAGCGTAAATGCCAAACATTATTCTTGCTTCGGCATCTCCATCTCGTAAACGCTTGCTGGATGCAGCTGGCATTCATTCCAGCGTTCAAGTCAGCCGCGTCGATGAGGAAGCAGATATCTATCTGGCGATGACCCCTAAAGAGATGGTGATCGCGCTAGCTATTGTTAAAGCCCACACGGTCAGAGAAACACTTACTCAATCAGCTCTCATCATCGCGTGTGATTCAACTTTTGAATTCGAGGGCAAATCGCTAGGCAAGCCACTTACCTCTAACACAGCAAAAGAGCGGGCCCGCTTGCTCAGCGGAAAATCTGGTTTCCTTCACACAGGTCATTGCATCATCGACACCGAGCGCGGAATGGAAATTTCCGATATCGCGACGACAAAAGTTACCTTCTCGAAGATGAGCGAAGAAGAAATCGATGACTACGTCGCCTCCGGTGAACCTCTTGAAGTGGCTGGCGGATTTACTCTTGATGGCTTAAGTAGCGCCTTCATTTCATCAATCGAAGGGGACTACTCCAATGTGATTGGCCTTTCGATTCCACTTTTGCGCCGCATGACTTCGCAATTGGGTTATTCCTGGCCATCACTCAAGCACGATCTCATCGGGGCCGAAAAATGAAATCAGTACTCATCGCAAATCGCGGCGAAATTGCTGTTCGTGTGATCCGTGCATGCAAAGACCATGGTCTTAAATCAATCGCCGTGTACTCCAGCGAAGATAGAAATTCAATGCACGCGCAAATGGCTGATGCCTCCTACTCCCTAAAAGGTACAACGGCAGCTCAAACGTATTTGAATATTGAAGCCATCATCGAGATCGCCAAGAGTTCTGGAGCCGAAGGAGTGCACCCCGGTTATGGATTTCTTTCTGAGAATGCAAATTTTGCACAAGCAGTTTTGGATGCTGGCTTAATTTGGATTGGTCCTCCTCCTGCTGCCATTAAATTGCTAGGTGACAAAGTTTCTGCACGCAAAATTGCAGCAAAAGTTGGCGCACCTCTCGTTGCTGGCACTGCAGACCCAGTAGCTGGGCATGAACAAGTCACCGCATTTGCCAAAGAGCACGGTCTACCAGTTGCGATCAAAGCGGCACATGGCGGTGGTGGCCGCGGGCTTAAAGTTGCACGCACGATGGAGGAGATTCCAGAGCTTTTCGCCTCAGCTGTTCGTGAAGCAATTGCTGGTTTTGGTCGTGGAGAATGTTTCGTAGAACGATATCTCGATCGTCCTCGCCATGTAGAGACACAAGTTTTGGTCGATAGCAAAGGTCACGCTGTAGTTATTAGTTCGCGAGATTGTTCCTTGCAACGGCGTCACCAAAAATTAGTAGAAGAAGCACCGGCACCATTCTTAAGTGATGCTCAGAACGCAGAGCTCTATCGCTCAAGCAAAGCAATTATGAAAGAAGCTGGGTATGTCGGCGCAGGCACGTGCGAATTTCTTGTCGGAGTCGATGGAACTATCTCATTCCTAGAAGTGAACACACGCTTGCAAGTTGAACATCCTGTCAGCGAGGAAGTTTCTGGAATTGATTTAGTGCGTGAACAATTTCGAATTGCAATGGGTGAAGAGCTCGGTTATGACGATCCCGTTATACGTGGTCATTCGATCGAATTTCGAATTAATGGTGAGGACCCCGGCCGATCATTTCTACCGGCACCTGGGCGAATTACTGAATGGGCCTTGCCGACTGGACCAGGAGTGCGCGTCGATGCTGGGTTTAGAAACGGCGACATCATTGGTGGTAACTTCGATTCACTCCTAGCAAAACTCATTGTTACGGGAAATTCTCGTGAACAAGCTATAGAGCGAGCTCGCCGAGCATTAGATGAATTTCATATAGATGGACTTGCGACAGCGCTGACTTTCCACAGAGCAATTGTGCAAGATCCAGCATTTACTCAAGATTTTAAGGTCTATACAAGTTATATAGAAAATGAATTTAAAAACACTATTCCTCAATTTGTTGCATCGAGTGCACACACTCAAACTCATGCTGCCCCAGAACACATTGTTGCCGAAGTTAATGGACATCGATTCGAGGTAACGCTGCATGCACCGGAACCAGTCCACAAACGCCACCGTGCAAAAGCTGGCATGAGTGGACTTGTAGCTGGTAATGGCTTACCTAGTCCAATGCAAGGCACTGTTGTTAAAATTGCTGCACCCGAGGGAACTCACGTTGAAGTTGGTGATTTAGTGATCGTTTTAGAAGCGATGAAGATGGAACAGCCATTGATGGCTCACAAATCTGGCATCGTAACAAACCTCACGGCGGTAATCGGAGAGACGGTGGCAAACGGCGCCATTCTCTGTGACATTATTGAGGCATGAGCACTCTCGTTATTGATCCACTCTATGTAGACCCTCTTGGCACTGCAGAACTTGCCGCAGCACAAATTGCCACACGCACAGCAATTGCGCGCCACGATGTTGCACTCGTCATGGGTTCGGGCTGGGTTGGAGCCACCGAGGCGCTGGGCACACCAACACATGAATTTAACGCAGAAGAAATAATCGGATTTTTACCACCATCGGTAGCCGGGCACTCTGGAAAAATAAGATCCTACGAAATCGACGGTCCTTCGGGATCCCTTCGAGCACTTGTTTTTCTAGGTCGCACGCATCTGTATGAAGGCAAAGGTATCGAACCTGTAGTACATAACGTTCGGACTGCTGTTAAAGCTGGTTGCAAAGTAGTCATTTTGACGAATGCTTGCGGCGGCATTAACACCACCTACCGTGTTGGACAACCAGTACTGATTCGTGACCATATTTCCCTCACTGCAACTAGCCCTCTTATTGGTGCTAACTTTGTTGATTTAACCGACCTGTACAGCAAAAGAATTCGCACAATCGTGAAATCTGAAGATGCATCGCTACAAGAGGGTGTCTACGTACACTGGCGTGGCCCAACATATGAAACCCCAGCAGAAATCCTGATGATGCGCACAATGGGTGCAGATTTGGTGGGAATGTCCACCGTGCCAGAGGCGATTGCTGCACACGCCCTTGGTGCAGAAGTTCTGGGAATTTCCTTAGTTACAAACGCTGCTGCCGGAGTCACAGGGGAAAAACTTAACCACGAAGAAGTTATCGCTGCCGGAAAAGCTGCAGCAGAGCGTATGGGCGCACTTCTCAAAGGTGTTATTCCAAAGTTAATCTAGAGCCATGGATCCTCAACTACTTGCAGAAGTGAGCGCATGGATCGCTGATGATCCAGACCCAAAAACTGCAGAGTTGCTGCAAAATCTCGTGAGCGCTGGAAATGAAAAAGAATTAAAAAAATACTTTGCTGGTTTTCTCCAATTCGGTACTGCCGGATTGCGTGGACCAATGGGACCAGGACCATCATGTATGAATCGCGCTGTAGTGGGTCGTACCGCTGCTGGCATAGCCGGGTATATGAAAGTTCGTGGCTTAACTAGCGTAGTAATTGGACGAGACGCCCGTCATGGGTCGGAGGAATTCACACTAGAGAGTGCGCAGATTCTTAGCGGTGCGGGAATGAAAGTTTTTGTTCTTCCACGTCCACTTCCAACACCAGTTTTGGCTTTTGCCGTCAAGGAACTCGGTGTTGATGTGGGAATCATGGTCACTGCAAGCCACAACCCATCGCAAGATAATGGTTATAAGGTATATCTGGGTCCCACTGTTGACGGAATTGATTACAGCGGATCTCAAATCACTTCACCCACCGATGGATATATTTCTCATGAGATCAATAAAATTACTTCGTTGTCGGCCACGCCCAGAGGTAGCAAGTGGATCAATTTAGATGACGATGTTGTCGAAAAATATATTCATCGCACAGCAAGACTCTCCACATCTCCTGGAGATCTCAAAATTGTCTACACGGCTATGCACGGCGTTGGAACTCAAACGATTCAACGGGTATTTCATTCAGCTGGATTTGCTTCTTTTATTCTGGTGGACTCGCAAGCTCAACCCGATCCAGACTTTCCCACCGTGGCATTTCCTAATCCAGAAGAACCTGGCGCTATCGATTTGGCGTTGGAAACTGCTCGAACATTTGACGCTGACTTGGTTATCGCTAACGACCCAGATGCAGATCGTTGCGCTTGCGCCGTGAAAGATCCGATTACTGGATGGCGCATGTTGCGTGGGGATGAATTAGGAGCCCTCTTGGGGGAATCCATCGCTCGCAAAAATCCCCAAGGTTCATTTGCAAACTCAATCGTTTCATCATCCATATTAAGCAAAATCGCTCGGCATTATGGTCTGGGCTTTCATGAAACATTGACTGGTTTCAAATGGATTGCAAAAGTGCATGATTTGGCATACGGGTATGAAGAAGCGATCGGCTACTGCGTAGATTCACGCGGAGTCAACGACAAGGATGGAATTTCAGCAGCACTTGCCCTTGCCCAACTTGCTACCGACTTATCCAAGGAAGGTAAAACCCTTCTGGATCTTCTCAATGAAATTTGGAGTCGGCACGGTTTCCATGCCACCGAACAGATTTCCGTTCGTGTTGCAGAACTTTCAAAGATTCAAACCACAATGAATTCTCTTCGTGCGCATCCCCCAACTCATATCGCCGGTTACATGGTGGATTCATTAGATGACTTAATGCAACCCAAAGATCATTTGCCACCTACTGACGGATTACGTATCTGGCTGGCTGGAGATATCCGTATCATCATTCGCCCTAGTGGAACCGAACCAAAAGTAAAGTGTTATATAGAAGTTATAACCAAGGGAATTAAAGCTCACGAAGAAGCTACTGGGATTCTAGATGAGCTAAGGCCGATACTTCAGCAATTGCTTTCTTCTTAAGAAACGCTGGCAACCATTGCTTGTGCGTTGTGCTCTAATGAACCACGTGAAAGTGCGCCGCCAATTAACAAAGCTAACGAAGTTCCATATATTTTGCGCATTTCTGGAATTCGATCCAAGCTCATCCCGCCGGCCGGCGCGACCCAGATCGGTTTGAGCTTTCCCAATGGTTGTCGTGCCGATGTAGTGATGGACAAACATTCTTCTTGAGTAAATGAGAATCGTCCGGAAAAATTAGGGAAAATGGAAATATCTGCTCCCGCCAAGCGCATTAGCGTTCCTAAAAGGATTGAATGTGAGAGTCCTTGATCGCGAGAGGTGAGCATAGAACCCAGCATGGCAGGATGTGATTGGATCGGAAGTGCAATCGAATCATCTTCAGCAATCGCACGCATCGCATCAAAACCACTGATTCCGGGGAGCAACAGAAGTGCACCGGCTCCTAGTGATTTCGCCTCATGCGCAGCTTGAAAAATTTGGTCGGCAGGCAGATTAAGTGATGGGGCGTAGAGAGTTCGATTTCCAGATTTTTCATTTGCTTGAGCCACTGCACTTGCCACCGCTTCTACTCGCGTGCGCCAAGTTGCCCAAGGTTGATTGGCCAAACTGTGGTCATCCTTAATCATGTCAAACCCAGCAAGAGCAAGAACTGTTGCCATCTCTGCCAGCTCCGAAGCAGATGAGCCCATTGGTTTGAGTGCTGTGGTAATTAATGGACGAGTTGGTGCATCAAAGAGTTGGCGCAATCCGGGAACTCCAAAGCGTGGCCCCTTAAAATTCTTTAACACAGAATCCGGGAGGGAAATATCAGTAACACCTACGCCAGGAATTAATGACACATTCCCCCATAAAACATTGAGTAATTGTGGCAATTCACCGCCAACAACTCGTTGGTCATAGGAAATTACGACTTCGGTTTTGTTATTTACAGGACTACTGAGAGATTCGATCTGTCCTACTACATCGCGTTGAATTCTCGCGCTGGCCAGTTCAATTGGAAACTCGATCGATTGTTCTACTCGAATCGCATCAGCTATTTCCTTTGCGTGTTCTCCTACGATTGAATAAGTGATCAAAATCCGATCAGACATTTTTAGAGAGCCTCAACTTTTGCACTGCTATGCACGCTGGCTGTACGAGATTGCATAAGGTCATTTTCGGCAATCTTCAAATCATTTCCGAGTAGGTTTTCAACGGTAGTAACCAGAGATTTAGCATCCAATCCGTACTCGCTCATTAAATACTTTTGGGAGGCACCATGGGCGTAGGTATCTTTTAGGCCAATCCGTCGAAGTGGCACGCCAATGGCATTTTCGGCCATCAACTCTGCAACAGCGCTACCAAGGCCGCCGATAATTGTGTGGTTTTCCATAGTAATGACACCAGACTTCGCATTCCCAAGGGCTGCAACTACTGCAGGATCTGTAAATGGTTTCAGTGTGGATACATGTAAATGCGTAATCCCTATGCCACGTTCTTGCAGAAGTGGAATAGCACGAAGCGCTTCTTCAGTCATGATTCCTGAAGTAATCAGGGTTAGATCTTTACCCGTTGAAAGTATTCGTGCGGTATTAAATTTAAATGGTTCGTTAGCTGGAAAGATGCGACTCACTTCCCCGCGCAACATTCGAACATACACTGGTCCATCAACAGCATGAGCGACATCGAGCACGCTCATGGCCTCAGTTGCATCACCAACTTCCAAAATTGTCATATTAGGAATCGCTCTCAAAATGGCAATGTCTTCGATGGCTTGGTGAGTGACGCCACCAGGTGTCATGATTCCTGGTAAAAATCCAATGAGACGCACTTTTAAGGATGGATAAGCAATAGACATCTGCAATTGATCAAGTGGACGTCGATAGAGAAACACGGAAAATGTATGTAGCCACGGTTCAAATCCTTCGCGAGCTAATCCAGCAGCGAATCCCAACATATTTTGCTCGGCCATTCCCATGGAAAAGAAGCGATCTGGATATGTATCTCGCCATTTACCAACTTCGCAAGAATTTGTTAAATCAGCTGAGAGCACTAAAACTTTTGGCTTATCTTTTGCCCAATCAATAAAGTTCTGTTGATGAGGCCGTTGAACAATTTCGTAGCTCATTTGACCATCTCCGCATAGGCTCTTTCATACTTAGCACGCTCATCAGCACCCGTGAAGCGTAAATAATGCAAAACAGGTGCCCGTTCAGCCAGTAGCGGTAAACCTCGAACAGGATCTGTGTAACACAAGATCATGTGTGGGCTAGAGGTTGGAGCACTTGCAGCTGTCAAAATCGCTGCGGTGTCATGACCATCAACCACAGTGACATCCCAACCAAATCCTTTAATACGCGCTTCTAACGGTTCGATTCGCATCACGGTATCCATGGGACCATCACATTGTGCGCGGTTAACATCAACAATCACACGCAGGTTATCTAAACCGTGGAATTTGGCAGCCTGCAAGGCCTCATATGTTTGGCCCTCTTGAAATTCGCCGTCACTCATAAAGACCCAAGTTTTTCCACTTTCCTTTTTGATTTTGCGGGCAAGTGCGATACCTCCGGCTTGCGAGAGCGCTTGAGAAAGTGACCCAGTTGTAGTTTCAAAACCAGGTGAATGTTCTGCTCCAATCATTTCAACGGTAGATCCATCACGATTGAAATGTTCAAGACCATCTTCACGTAGTCGACCCGTTTCGATAAGGGCGGCGTAAATAACCAACGCATAATGTGCCGGGCTTGATATCAAGCGATCGTATTGCGCTGCCTTTGCTCCGTGGAATTGCGCCCCGGTCACGTAAGTGTGTAGACCAACTGCAGGAACTCCAATAAATGTTGGTGGGTCAATCGGTTCGTCAAGTGGTGCAAAACTAAGAACGCCTCCATAAAGACAAGCAAGAAGTTCTGCTGCAGAACATGCCTGGCTCATGTAGCCACCATTTTGGGCAATAGTGTGTGCCAAAACGCGCCGGCGTATTCCGGTTGCAATACGAGCAATATTATTGAGATCTGCTTGTGAATGTGTTGTCATAACCATCTTCTCCCGAATTAACGAGGGAATGCCGCCCCTACTCCACCATCGACAGCGATAACTGCCCCAGTTGTTCTAGATGATTCATCGGATAATAGGAATGCAACAGTTTGCGCAACATCCACACTTCGAACTCGCGCTTTTAAGATATTTCTTGAAGCATAAAAATCTTCGAGCTCCTCTGGTTTCACGCCATGTGCTGCAGCACGTTGTTCGCGCACGCCGCCTTCCCATAATTTAGAATTATCAAATACAGCATCTGGGTTGATTGCATTGCAGCGCACTCCCATTGAACCTGCCTCTAAAGCTGCAATCCGCATCAACTGCAGCATCCCTGCCTTGGTTACTGAGTAGCCACCAAAGCCGGCTCCCGGTGCGAAAGCATTTTTGCTAGCAATATAAACAATTGAGCCACCAAGTTTTTGTTCCTTAAAAGTTGCTAGAGCCTTTTTTGTCATAAGAAATGCGCTTGTTAGATTTACCTCTAATCCTTTGCGCCACTTATCAGCCGAAAGGTCTTCCAAAGTATCGGAAACTCCAATCCCAGCATTAATAACAACCCCATCGAGGCCGCCAAAATGTTCCACCGTCTTGCCAATCGTGTCGTGAACAACTTGCTCGCTAGATTGATCCCCCAGCATGATGAGTGGCTCGGGTAGGGATCCGGCTTTGAACTCGGCACTCACTTCTTCGACACCCTTTGCATCCAAGTCAGCCAAAACTACATTGGCGCCCAAAGAACCCAAGTGAAGTGCAATTCCGCGTCCGATTCCAGAACCTGCGCCCGTGACAATAAAGATTTGGCCGGCAAATTTCTTTGGTGCAGGTTTAGATTGCAGTTTAAATAATTCCATTGGCCAATAATCAAATTGGAAAGTCTCTGAATCCGGTAATCCTTCGGCTGTCCCAAAAGCATCAATCACTGTTGCTGCAACCGTGTGGGTGTGGAGTGCAATATCAGCGAGTATTTTTGACTCAGCAATTGTTGCCCCAGTTGTGACTGCCCCAAGGCCTGGAACTAAAACCACTTTAGGATCGTTGCCGTGTGAGACATAGCCCTGCGGAAGCAAAGATTTATTGGCATTGAAATAATTTTCGTACTTTGAGCGAAATGTATTGACTCCAGCAGCAGGTTCATTGGCATCAATAACAGCAGACCATGGTCGCACACGCAACATGTGGTCGGCACTAGAGGTACCTGCAGCTACCAGCGCTGTAACATCTTGGCGATCTGCGAGAGCGCGTAAACGTGAATCACTGCGCAGAACTTGCTTCTTGCCTAAGGTTCCACGAAGCTGAAGTAGAACTCGTGTGAGCTCATCCCCCGTAAGATCTTGGTGAGAAAATTTTGAATCTGGTCTCTTTTGCAGCGAAGCTAAATACTTTTCCGCTTTAGCAACTGCAATACCGGTCTTGGCATAACACTTATCAGTATCTTCATCCCAAACCACGATTCCGTGATGAGCAAGAATTACGCCTTCATGATCACCGAGTTTCCCTACGATTTGCGATAGTTCAAATCCTGGCCTCTTCCAATCAACGTATGCAAAACCATCTCCGAGAGCTTCTGCTACGGCTCGATGACCATCTTTGTGATTGGTGAGGGCACAAATGAGATCAGCATGCACATGATCAATATGCTTGAAAGGCAAGAATGCATGAAGCAAAGTTTCGATCGAAGGTCTGCGAGAAGTTGGATCTACCAGTGCGCGAGTCACGTAATCGGTCATCACTTCATCATCTAAAGCATTCATATCGCGTAGCGCTAACAATTCCTCGAGATATAGCGCTGGATAATCTTTTGCTGCCGCGTTGCCCATATCGGCACCGGAACCTTTAACCCAAAGAACATCTCTATCGCGGCCTAAGTGATCAGTGATTCGACCCTTACTGGAAGTATTACCGCCGCCATAAACAACCAGGGATTGATCTGCTCCTAATTTTTGAGAACGAAGTACTAATTCTTCTAACGGTTTGTACTGGCTCATAGGGATTCTCCTGCTTCAATCTCATAGGCACGTAATTCGGTAATGACAGCGGTAATAAATCGGGCAGGGGTTACATCAAAAGCGGGATTAAATGTTTTAGCTCCATCCGGAGCCATCTGTTTTCCAGCAATATGAGTGATCTCTTCGTCACCACGAATCTCAATATGAATTTGAGAGCCATCTTTAATACTGCGATCTACGGTGGATTCTGGGGCAACTACCAAGAATGGAATTTTGGCTATATGACATGCAAGTGCAACACCAAGGGAACCAATTTTATTTGCACTATCACCGTTTTTTGCAATCCGATCAGCACCAATGAGGGCGGCATCTACTTTTCCGCCAAGAATTGCCATTGCTGCAGCTGCGTCAGGTTGGATGCGATAAGGGATTTCTGCCTTGGAAAGTTCCCAAGCAGTTAGTCGTGAGCCTTGCAACAGCGGTCGAGTTTCATCTGCAAATACTTCTTGAATTTTTCCACGCTTTGCTAGTTCTTTAATAACACCCAGTGCAGTGCCTGTTCCGGTGGTTGCTAAAGAACCTGTATTGCAGTGCGTCAATAAATTAAGCGGGCGATCTCCCAATTTCTTCACGAGCCAATCTGCTCCATTATTTCCCATTGCCAGATTTGCAAGGCGATCATCTTCAGCTAATTGCTGTGCTGCTTTAAGAACGGCATCGCGCCCTTGCGAGATAAGTGGCCGAACTTGATTGACTCCCCATGCAAGATTTACCGCAGTTGGGCGAGCATCGCGCAGTGCATCTATTTCCGTTGCAAGGCGGTCATCACTCCACCCAGAAGCGCGTGCTTGATCAAGTGCAAGTACAACACCAAATGCTCCTGCGACACCGAGTGCAGGTGCGCCACGTACGGCAAGGCGAACTATCGAATCCCGTAATTGTTCCAAAGAGTGCACTTCGATGTTTTTCTCGATAATCGGCAAGAGCGTCTGGTCGATCAAGACAATCGCGTTATCGCGCCACTGAATCGATTTAATCTCTGCCAACATGCCCGAATTGCTCCTCAGTATTTCTCGTTAAATCGTGTTCGTAACCTTACTTGAGGATCGATCTGTGACTTAACGCAGAAGAAAGGCCACATTCCCTTGGGAAAAGCCTCAACTTGTAGATGAGAGTTCTGCGAAAAGTTACCGCAACTTTATCTCTTCTCGCGTCGGCAATAAATGAAATTCACGGCCCCTGTTATAGGCTCACCGTAACTTAACTTCCCTTTCCCCGGGAAAAAGCTACGTAGCAATTGTAATAATGTAGAAAAACGATTTCGACCCCCGTGTTGGAAAGAGTATTACGGTCAATTAAATCAATTGACCCCTCGAGAGGAGAAAGATGTTAAAGCGCATAACAGCAACAGCTGCTGCACTTGCCATTGCAACAATCGGCTTCAGCGCACCTGCACAAGCAGTGGCAAAGCCTGATTGCAGCAAAGCAAAGTTTAAGATTGGCGTCGTAACCGACCTAGGAAAAGTTGATGACAAGTCATTCAACCAATCCGCATGGGATGGCGCAAAAGATGGTGCAAAGAACATCTCTGGCGGTTGTGCAACATATATCGAAACCACAGATTCAAAGGATTACGCAAAGAACATGGCTCTCTTCGGTGATGCCAAGTACAACGTAATCGTCACAGTTGGCTACTTGATGCAAGATGCATCAGCAATCGCAGCTCTTAAGTACCCAAAAATCAAGTTCATCGGCGTTGACCAGAACAACAGTTCAACAGCGGCAAACATGACTGGACTCATCTTCGAAGAAGATAAGTCTGGCTTCCTTGCTGGTTACCTCGCTGGTTACCTAACAAAGACAAATAAGGTCGGTGGCGTTCTTGCTGCTAAGGAAGTTCCACCTGTCTATCGTTACGGTCAGGGATATATCAATGGCGTTGCATACGCTGCAAAAGAGCAGAAGAAGACCATCAAAACTTCTGTTGTCTACCACGAAGTTGGCGCAACCATGTTTAACGATTCACCATGGGGCGCAACAACAGCAGGTCAGCTACTGAGCCAGGGTTACGACGTAATCTTCGGTGCTGGTGGCGGAACCGGAAACGGTGCACTTGCCAAGGTAGCAACAAAGAAGGGCATGCTCTGCATCGGAGTAGATACCGATCAGTGGTTCACTGTTCCAGAAGCTCACCCTTGCTTAGTCACTTCAGCAATGAAGTCTCTAGTCTCAGGTGTTTCTGACCTTATCGGTCTAGCTCAAAGTGGCTGGTCCGGCGGCGAGTACATTGGTGATGCAGCAATCGCTCCATACCATGACCTTGCATCAAAGGTTCCAGCAGCAGTACAAGCAAAAGTTAATGCCATCACTCCTAAGGTTCTAGATGGAACTGTAAAGACAGGCGTTAAGTAATAAGTAAGAAAATTCAATAGTCTCACAACGAATAAGAGTGAAGGTGCACACTTTGCGCCTTCACTCTTATTCGTTTAACTACTAGAGTGGATGACTGTGAGCGACACCAAGAAAAAGGGTTTTGATCTAGGCAATTGGATGATCCCGATCATCGCAGTTGCGATTGCCATGTTTATTGCTGGCATCATGATGAAGTTACAAGGTGCTGATCCAATCAGCGCATACAAAACTTTATTTACAACATCATTTGGTTCCGTAGCTGGCTTCTCGGCCACATTGGGTAAGGCAACCCCCCTTGTGCTTAGCGGCCTTGCCGTGACCATCGGTCTTCGCGCCGGTCTATTCAATATTGGCGCACAAGGTCAACTGATCTCTGGGGCGCTAGCTACAGCGTGGGCTGGCTACGCCTTAACAGGGCTTCCTGCTTTCATTCATTTACCTATCGCCCTAGCTTTCGGGATCTTCTTCGGTGGCTTTGTTGGTTACATCGCAGGAGCGCTCAAGGCATATCGCGGAGTGCATGAAGTTATTACAACGATCATGCTCAATAGCATCATCATGGCTCTATCTGATTATTTAGTTGTCTACCACTTCCGTGAGCCAGGCCAATTACTCACTCGAACTTCAGAAATTCAAAAAAGCGCACGCTTGCCCTTTATTTTTAGTTTGCCCCTTGGTTTCTTTATCGCCATCGCTTGCGCGGTTCTGGCCTGGTGGATTATGACAAATACCACCAGCGGTTTTCGGTTTGAAACAGTTGGTCGCAATAAATTTGCAGCATGGTATGCCGGCATTTCAGTCAAGCGCACTTTGGTAATGGCCATGATGATTTCTGGTGGAATTGCAGGTCTTGGTGGTGCAGTAGAAACTCTTGGAGTTACCTATCGTTTTGAACCCGCTTTTAACGCAGGTCTAGGTTTTGACGGAATTACCATCGCGCTCCTTGGCCGTGCACATCCTCTCGGAATTATTCCAGGTGCAATTTTGATTGGCGGCATGCGTGCAGGCGCATCCAACATGCAATTTGTTGCGGGTGTGGCCACTGAACTTGTAGACCTGCTCATGGCACTCATTCTCTTCCTTGTAACGGCGCCATTGGTGACGCGCTTTTTTAAGAACACAACATCCAAATCTGTAACGGGTGGGTGGTAACGCTCATGAAATATCTATCAAAACGAAATCTCCTCATCGTTCTCATCGCAGCGGCCACCGCATATTTTTATTCCAAAGATGGATCAGTGACAACTTCTGTTGTATCAACTGCAACATCCTTTGCACTCCCCCTTGCTCTTGCCGCAATGGTGGGAATCATGTGCGAACGCACCGGTATTGTGAATATTGGAATTGAAGGAACACTTCTCACCTCAGCCTTCGTCGCATTCTTTGTTTCATCCCTTACCAGCAACATTCTTCTCGGATTAGCGGCATCTATTGCCGTAGGTTCGCTGCTAGGACTTTTGCTTGCAGTGATGGCAGTGACCTGGAAGATGGATCAAATTATTGCTGGAACGATAATTAACATTTTGGCAACCGGTCTTACTTCTTTCCTCTACGTACAGGGACGCACAATTCCATCAACTTTTCCGGAATATGACATTCCAAAACTCATGAACCTTCCATTCTTTGGACCCGTTCTTTTCATGCACGGCCCGCTCTTCTACTTTGGACTTTTCGTCATCCTCTCCCTCTATGTGGCATTGTTTAAAACCACATGGGGTCTGCGCTCACGTGCTGTGGGTGAACATCCAAGCTCGGCCGACACGGCTGGAGTATCGGTTGCACGTCTTCGCTATATCAATGTTGCAATCGCTGGGGCAATCGGTGGTTTAACTGGATCCTTCTTAAGCTTAGAACTTGTTGGTTCATTTGAACGCGGTTTTACCGCTGGTAAAGGTTTTACCGCTTTGGCATTGATGATCTTCGGTCGCTGGAATCCTTTGGGAGCACTTGCTGCGGCCATGATGTTTGGAATGACACAAGCGTATGCAAATCAATTAATGATTGATCAAGTAATTCAGATCCCAACGCAATTTATTGGTGTCCTACCCTACATTTTGACGATCATTGTCCTTGCAATCTCGGCTGGGAAAGTTAGACCTCCAGCAGCTGAAGGACAACCCTACGAGAAGGCGGATGCATAATGTCTGATCTACTTGAAATCACGGGCCTGACAAAACAGTTCCCTGGGGTATTAGCAAATGACAATATTTCACTCACAGTAAAAGCTGGCGAAGTTGTTGCGCTTTTAGGCGAAAATGGCGCTGGTAAGTCCACGCTTGTAAAAGCCGTTTTCGGTTTGATCAAGCCAGATAAAGGCCAGATTAAGATTTCTGGAAACGTTATCGAATATGGCGATACTGCAGGAGTTATTGCGGCAGGCGTAGGAATGGTGCACCAACATTTCCAACTAGTCCCGGTTATGAGCGTTACTGAAAACATTATTTTAGGTGATGAGCCACGACGAGGATTTTTTATCAATCGGCAAAGCTCACGCAAACAGGTCATCGAACTTTCTAAACGTTATGGCCTTGAAGTAGATCCAGATGCAATCATTGAAGATTTGCCAGTAGGTATGCAGCAGCGAGTGGAAATTCTTAAAGCACTTCGTAAGGATGTGAAGTTGTTGATACTGGATGAACCGACAGCGGTGCTGACGCCACAAGAAATCGATGAACTTCTTCTAGTAATTCGAAATCTTGCGAAATCTGGGGTTGGAATCGTTCTCATCACCCACAAACTTCACGAGGTTATGGCAGTTGCTGATCGAGTATTGGTTCTTCGCGGAGGTAAAGCCATCGGTTTCACCTCTCCCAAAGAAAGTGATGAGGCGGGTCTTGCCCAAATGATGGTCGGACGTAGCGTCGTGTTGCGTGTTGACAAGAAACCTGCAAAACCTGGTAAAGCTGCCCTTGAAGTGAGGGGATTACAGGTTCTGGATGATCGCAAGTTACTTTCAGTTAAGGGTGTTGATCTCACGGTGCACTCAGGTGAGATTCTTGGCGTTGCTGGCGTCGAAGGAAATGGCCAACGTGAATTAGTGGAAGCCATTTGTGGAATGCGCCATCGTGTTTCTGGCCAAGTCTTAGTCGCTGGAGTTGCTACCAAAGATATGCACCCTCACGCTGTACACCTTGCCGGTATCTCTCATATTCCGGAAGATCGTGAAAAACACGGCCTTGTTGCGAATTATTCCATCGCCGATAATTTAGTTCTCAATCAATTTGATCAAGCGCCTTTTGCCAAAGGATGGGTACGCAACATTTCTCAAGTTAATAGCAATGCTGATGCTGTTGTTGAAAAATTTGATATCCGCACTCCATCTGCACAAAACCTCGCCAGTTCGCTTTCAGGGGGAAATAAGCAAAAAGTTGTTGTGGCGCGCGAACTCAGCGAGGACCTCAAAGTTCTTGTTGCGGCACAACCAACTCGTGGAATCGATGTTGGATCTATTGAATTTATTCACAATCAACTCATCGCAGCGCGCGATCGTGGAGCGGCAGTCTTACTTGTGTCGGCCGAACTCGATGAAATTCTTTCTTTATCCGATCGAATAGCGGTTATGTCAGGTGGGGAAATAGTGGCAATCGTGGATTCAAAAGATGCCGATCGCAATTACATTGGCCGCCTGATGGCCGGCATGAAAGCCTAACTTCCATGAAAATTGGCATCATCGCTGGTACTGGTTTTTATAATTTGCCAGCACTTGCTGGTGCCACACCAACTCCGGTTGATACCCAATACGGTAAGGCACTCATCACCAGGGGCAAGTGGCACAATGCCGAGATAGTTTTTCTTACAAGGCACGGTGTGGATCACAGTGTTCCACCCAGCAAAGTCAATTATCGCGCAAATATCACCGCCCTTAAAAATGAAGGTGTTGAATTTGTTATTGCAGTAAATGTCGTAGGCGGGATAGATCCCGCACTTGGAGCAGGTTCCTTGCAACTTCTCGATGACTTTGTAGATTTTACATCTGGACGTGAGCACACATTCTTCGATGGAATCCAACCTGGTGGTGTCCAACATAGTGATATGTCAGATTTATATGATGGGCCAGTTAAAGCGGCGATGGTGGAATCAGCCAAAGCCGCTGGTATCCCACTTGCAGTGGGAGGCGTTTACGCTGGGTTTAATGGTCCGCGCTTTGAAACTCCAGCTGAAATTCGTCTGGCAGCCCTTGCCGGTGCAACTGTTGTGGGAATGACGGGATGTCCTGAAGTTTCATTAGCAAAGGAAGCGGCCCTTAGGTATGCAGCAATCGCCCTCGTTGTTAATCCTGCAGCCGGAGTTGGGACAACTCCCATCACTATGGAGGAAATTAACCAAGCACTCAAGGGGGCCAGTGAGAAGGTTATTACCATCATTGATGGTGCGATAAAGTCTGTTTCATGAGCGCACCTGTTGATCTATTAATTATCAACGCGAAATACGCCGTTAGTGTCAACTCTAAGAACGAAATATTTGAAAAATATTCGATCGCAATCACTGATGGCAAGATCTCTCATTTTGCACCTGCAGATGAACTACGAAATTTAGAGGCCACTAAAACTTTTGATGCCACTAACCATTTGATTTCACCGGGATTGATCAATTCACATACTCATTTAGCAATGTCACTGCTTCGTGGTTGGGCTGAAGGAGTTGACCTGCAAGGATTTCTTGAACGCGTGTGGGCAGCAGAAGGCGCCATTATGGATGATGCGACTTCTCAACTTGGCACCGAATTGGGAGCTTTGGAAGCACTTCTATCGGGCACAACCACAACGATGGATATGTATTTGAATCCTGCTGCCACCCACACAGGGGCGGTCCGCGTTGGCCTTCGACATATCTGCGGTCCGATTTTCTTTGATTTTCCTGGCCTTGATGGCCTTGAGTGGCAAGAACGTATCGACCGCGCTCTTGTCTGGAAACAAGAACTAGAAAAAATAGGGGGACCTTACATTCCCACCTATCTCATGCCGCATAGCACCTACACGGATTCTCCAGAGCACTTAACTGAAGTTGCGCAGATTGCTCAACAACTTGATGCAAGCATCCATTTACATGTTTCCGAAACGCAAGCTGAAAATGATGATATCCGAACTCGCTTTGGCAAAACACCTACAGAGGTTTGCAGGGATACCGGAATATTGGGGCGCCACACAATTTATGGTCATGGGGTTCATCTTTCTGATTCAGATATGCAGATAATGGCCAAGGCTGGAACAGCAGTTGCACATTGCCCCGGAAGCAATTTGAAATTGGGTAGCGGAATCGCAAAATTTAGAAAAATGATTGGATCCGGAATCAAAGTTGGGCTAGGTACTGATGGGTGTTCATCTAGTAATGATCTCGATATGTTCGCTGTCATGCGCATGGCAGCCCACTTAGTCTCATTCACCGATAGCCCTGCTGATGTAGACCTCAATCAAATTATTCGCGCAGCAACTGCTGATGGCGCAGTGGCAGTCGGATTGGGTGATCGAATTGGGAGCATTGAAGTAGGCAAAGAAGCCGATCTGATTGCCATAGATCTGGCTCAAGCACACTTAACTCCAATACATAACGTCTTGGCACTTTTAGTTTTCGCGGCAGGTCGAGGAGATGTCACCGATGTGTGGGTAGCAGGTGAGCATGTCATTTCTGATCGGACAAGTACAAAAATTGACCAGATAGATCTTCTTGCTCGAGTGAATGCTCGCGTGAAAGTATTGGCGGATATTCAATAAATGCAATCCCTCAGCGCTCAAGATATATGTACAAGATTAAACCTGCAGCCTCTTGCAGGTGAGGGCGGAATGTGGGCTCCCATTAACCGAAATGAAAATGGGAACAGTATCTATTTTTTAATGGAACGGCCAGATTTCTCGGCTTGGCATGTACTGGCCGAAGCCGAGACATGGGTGCATGTTGCTGGCGCTCCAGTTGCACTTCATACCATTGATAAGAATTTGGAGATTCATACACTCTCACGCGAGAGCGAGAACGTTAATCTCTCCTTCACGGTCCAACCCGGAGTGTGGATGGCTGCTGAAAGTCTGGGCACTTGGTCACTGGTGACGTGTTTTGTAACCCCCGCATTTACTCAGATGAAACTAGCCGATCGCGCTCAAGTAGATCTATGGGTTGATAAATATGGTCCCGATGTTGCAAGGTTAATCCATGGCAAATGACTTTCAAGGCAAAGTTCTCCTGATCACCGGTGCAAGCGGAACGATTGGTAGAGCACTAACCCAACATTTTCTTGCCCTTGATGCAATCGTGTGTGCTCAAGTAAATACAAGATCACTTGAGGCACACCCAAATTTGCACATCTTTCCAATAGATTTCAAGGCAGTAGGTGTAGCCAGAAAATTGGTCGAATCAAGCATCGAAGCAACTGGGAAAATAGATTTTCTTATCAACAATGCAGCTAATCAGGATGTTTTCCCTCTTGCTGCCACCACTGCAGAATTAGCTGACGATATTTTCCATGCAAATGTTTCAATTCCGGCAGAATTCCTTGCACTTGCAGTGAAAGCAAAGGTGAAGGTTTGTTTAAACATTTCATCAATTGAGGCCGATTCTGCACGCCCCGGCCATGCAATTTATGGCGCAAGTAAGGCTGCACTTGATGCACTTACCCGTTCTGCTGGTCAAGAACTAGCGCCTATGAGGACTCTTGGTCTGCGTTTGGGATTAGTGGGTACATCTGGAATTGATCAAGCTTGGCCGGAAGGTGTGAACTCATGGAAGCAATCAGCGCCCCTCAAGCGTTATGCAACTGCTAACGAAGTTGCAGGTGTTGTTGAATTCTTGCTTTCTCCCGCAAATGCATGGGCGACAGGTACGACCTACGATTTTGACGGTGGGATTTCGACAAAAGCCAACTGGTAATAATTGATCCATAGAAAATTAGTCAATACAATGACCTTCTCATGAACGCTTCCACAATCCTTGACGGCTCAGAAGCGTCACTCAAAAATTTCTTACGCACCCTGCCTGGGGTGGATCAAGTGGGAGCTGAAGCTCGCGCAGCAATGCTCGGCACGCGAAGCATTAAGAATGCCAGCAAGAGTTACGCGATTGATTTAGCAATATCTATGGTTGACCTCACTACTTTGGAAGGTGCGGATACTCCAGGAAAAGTTAGAGCACTATGTTCCAAAGGGCTTCGACCTGATCCAACGGATGCATCCGTTCCACGCGTTGGAGCAATCTGTGTCTATAACGACATGGTTGAAATTGGTCGACAACATTTGGATTCAATTGGTGGGCAAGATCTTCCTATCGCTGCAGTATCGACAGCATTTCCATCAGGGCGAGCATCGATGCCTGTGAAAATTCATGATACTCAAGATGCAATTGCAGCCGGGGCCACAGAAATCGATATGGTTATCGACCGTGGCGCATTTCTGTCTGGGCACTATGGAACCGTTTTTGATGAGATTAAGCAGATTAAACAACTATGTGGAGAACGCGCCCACCTCAAAGTGATTCTTGAAACTGGAGAACTTGTCACCTATGACAACGTACGCAAAGCCTCGTTCTTGGCAATGTTGGCTGGTGCAGATTTCATTAAGACATCCACAGGCAAAGTTGCCCCTGCAGCCACCGCTCCAGTGGTTTTAGTGATGCTAGAGGCCGTTCGTGATTATTACGCCATGACGGGTCAAAAGATTGGCGTTAAAGCCGCAGGAGGTATTCGCACAACCAAGGATGCAATTAAGCAATTGGTCTTGGTTAATGAAACCGCAGGACCAGAATGGTTACATCCAAGCCTTTTTCGAATCGGTGCCAGCGCATTACTCAATGACTTGCTGATGCAGCGTATGAAGATCCGCGATGGCAGATACGCTAGCCCTAACTACGTGACTATCGACTAAGAATGAGTGATGCATCCATGAGCAACTTCGAATACGCACCAGCGCCAGAATCGCGCGCAGTCGTCTCCATCGATCCTGTTTATGGTCTATTTATCAATGGCAAGTTTGTGCCAGGAAAAACACATTTTCCAGCGATCAACCCTGCAACAGGTGAGAAACTCAGCAAGATTACTCAAGCCAGCGCAACCGATGTCAACAAAGCAGTTGCTGCTGCACGTGGTGTCTATTCAAAGACGTGGTCAAAGATGCCTCCAGCTGAGCGTGCAAAATATCTTTATCGCATTGCGCGTATCCTCCAAGAGCGTGCTCGTGAGTTCGCTGTCCTTGAAACTTTAGATAACGGCAAACCCATCCGCGAATCTCGCGATATTGATATTCCACTTGTTGCTGCACATTTTTTCTATCACGCAGGATGGGCTGACAAATTGCAGTATGCGGGGTTTGGCACACAACCAAAAGCCCATGGCGTTGTTGGTGCGATCATTCCTTGGAACTTTCCACTTCTCATGCTCGCTTGGAAAGTTGCGCCAGCACTTGCTACTGGTAACACCGTCGTTTTAAAACCGGCCGAAACGACTTCACTGACGGCTTTATTATTTGCTCAAGTGTGCCAGCAAGCCGAACTTCCAGCGGGTGTAGTCAACATTGTGACTGGCGATGGCAAAGTCGGAGCCGCACTTGTTAACCATCCTGATGTCGACAAAATTGCGTTCACTGGATCAACTGATGTAGGCAAAATAATTGCCAGATCCGTTGCCCATTCTGGTAAGAGTGTCACTCTTGAATTAGGTGGCAAGGGCGCCAATATTGTTTTTGAAGATGCTGCCATTGATGAAGCAGTTGAAGGCATAGTCAACGGAATCTTTTTTAACCAAGGCCATGTGTGTTGCGCGGGTTCACGCTTGCTCGTGCAAGAAGGAATTCATGATGAGTTACTCGAGAAATTAAAGCGCCGTATGGGTCAAATTCGCCTGGGTGATCCACTGGATAAGAACACCGATATCGGTGCCATCAACTCAGCTGACCAGTTAGCAAAAATCAAAGCACTTACTGACGTGGGCCTTCGCGAAGGTGGCGAAAGTTGGAGCCCAGATTGCGTACTGCCAGATAAAGGTTTCTGGTTTGCACCAACGATTTTCACCGGTGTTACACAAGCCCATCGCATTGCGCGTGAAGAAATCTTCGGCCCAGTGCTTTCAGTTCTCACATTCCGCACCCCACAAGAGGCGATGGAGAAAGCCAACAACACTCCATTTGGCCTCTCAGCCGGTATCTGGTCAGAAAAAGGTTCGCGCATTCTTTGGGCAAGTAAGCACCTGCAAGCTGGTGTGATCTGGGCAAATACATTCAATAAATTTGATCCAACAAGTCCATTCGGTGGATATAAAGAATCCGGTTGGGGACGTGAAGGTGGTCGTCATGGCTTAGGTGCCTACCTCAAGGGAGATGATCATGAGTAATCGCATTGATGTCAAGAAGACATATAAACTTTTTATTAACGGACAATTTCCGCGTTCTGAATCTGGCCGTGTTTATGAAATTAAGTCTGGCAAAGATTTCTTAGCCAACCCTGCACAAGCATCACGTAAAGATTTACGCGATGCAGTAACAGCAGCTCGCAGCGCCCATACTGGTTGGGCAAATGCAACGGCATACAATCGTGGGCAAATTCTTTACCGCATCGCTGAAATGTTAGAGGGGCGCTCATCGCAATTTGTTGAGGAAATTTGCGCCCTAGAGAAGTCCACCAGTGCACAAGCAAAAGCCCAAGTTTCACAAGCAATAGATCGTTGGGTTTGGTATGCAGGTTGGGCAGATAAAATTGCAACAACTTTTGGTGCAACAAACCCTGTGGCTGGTCCGTACTACAACTTCACGATCCCAGAACCTATGGGAGTAGTCGGAATTTTGGCGCCAGAGAAACCATCACTTTTAGGGTTAGTGGAGTCTCTAGCGCCAGTACTTGTTTCTGGAAATACCGCAGTGTTGGTAGCAAGTCAGAGCGCTCCCCTGACTGCAATTACTTTTGCTGAAGTTTTGGCAACAAGTGATCTGCCATCTGGAGTGTGCAACATTCTTACTGGCATCAAAGAGGAACTCGCGCCATGGATGGCATCTCATATGGATATCAATGCCATGGATATTTCGGGTGCTGCTAAGAAAATTCAACCAGCCCTACGCGAAGCAGGTGCTGATAACCTCAAGCGCATCTTCTCCTTCAACGAGAAAGTTTCCACACAGCGCATGGTTTCATTCCTTGAAGCCAAAACAATCTGGCACACAATCGGAATTTAGGAAGAGAATTATTCGGCTGAAATTGCCAAATATCCCGGTTTTACAACTTCTTCTATAAGAGCCAAGCGTTCCTCAAATGGAATGAAAGCACTCTTGAGGGCATTAACCGTCACGCGCTGTAAATCAAGGAAATTCCAGTCAAATGCTTTGACTAACTCATCCATCTCATGGGTCATGGAAGTCTGGCTCATGAGCCTGTTATCTGTATTGACTGTGACCCTAAATCTCAATTTTGCTAACTTTCCAATCGGATGTTCCTTGATCGTCTTTGCGGCACCGGTTTGCAGATTTGATGTTGGACACATCTCCAATGGAACTCGGCGATCGCGAATATATGAAGCCAGTCTTCCTAATTTTGCGCTCGACCCGGTGAGATCAATGTCATCAATAATGCGAACTCCATGTCCAAGGCGCTCAGCCCCGCACAATTGAATGGCTTCCCAAATAGATGGCAACCCATATGCCTCACCCGCGTGAATTGTGAAGTGAGCATTTTCTCGCCGCAAGAATTCAAAAGTTTCAAGTTGGTCACTAGGAGGAAACCCATCCTCGGGGCCTGCGATATCAAATCCAACGACACCTTGATCGCGATATTTAACAACAAGATCTGCAACATCTTGCGACAATTTATTCTGGCGCATTCCGCACAGAATTGACGTCACGCGAATTGCAAAGCCTTCAGCACGAGCATCTGCTTCCCCTAGTCGATATCCCTCAAGAGTTGCTTCAACTACCTGTGACATGGTTAAACCTTTTAATGTGAATAACTCAGGAGCGCCTCGAACTTCTGCATACACGACACCGTCGCGGGCAAGGTCAAGTGCACATTCTCGAGCCACTCGAATAATATCTTCCCGGCGCTGCATGACTGCAATCGTGTGCTCAAAAGTTTCTAGGTAGCGAACAAGTGAACCGGAGTCACACGATTCACGAAACCAATTACCTAGCGCGGTTGCATCTGTTGTAGCCAGGGCGTCATATCCAATTTCTTGAGCAATATCGATGATGGTTTGTGGTCGGAGTCCACCGTCTAGATGGTCGTGAAGAAGTGCTTTAGGAAGACGTCTGATCTGTTCCTGCGAGGGGCGTTTCAATAAATTGTTCATGGCTCAATCCGTTCGATGATGAGAGGAAGGGGATTTGCGGTTCCGCCTTGCACAATGGTGACGGCTCCTTCAAGTGACTCCAATGCACGTTCAAATCTGGCACTTTCATCTGTATGCAAAGTGAAAAGAAGATCTCCTTCTTTCACTACTTCCCCTGGTTTAGCGTGAATTTCAATGCCGGCCCCAGCTTGTAGTTTCTCACCTTGGCGTGAGCGACCTGCGCCTAGTCTCCATGAGGCAACACCCACTTTAAGAGCATGCATGCTCGTCATTGTTCCACTGTGCTGGGCACGCACCTGGTGGCTTTCTTTGGCCGTTGGCAATGGTGCATCAGGATTACCGCCTTGTGCCGAAATCATTGCGCGCCAATGATCCATAGCGCTCCCATCTTTCAAGGCATCTGCTGGATCTTTTCCCTTGATATTTGCTGCAGATAACATTTCACGGGCAAGCAAAATTGTTAATTCGCGAACATCTGCAGGTCCACCGCCAGCTAGAACTTCAACAGATTCTCGAACTTCGAGAGCATTTCCAACTGTCAGGCCAAGTGGTACATCCATTGCAGTAACCAACGCACGCGTTTTAACGCCAGCATCTGTTCCGAGTTGGACCATGGTTCGTGCGAGTTCGCCAGCACGAGCAGGATCACTCATAAATGCTCCATTGCCAGTTTTTACATCCAGAATAAGAACCGATGTTCCTTCGGCAATCTTCTTGCTCATAATTGAAGAGGCAATGAGCGGGATTGCTTCAACAGTGGCAGTGACATCCCGTAGTGCATACAACTTCTTATCAGCCGGAGCTAATCCAGCAGTTGCTGCACAAATCACTGCGCCACAATCCTGTAAAACCTTGAGCATCTCAGCATTAGTCAGCTCTGCACGCCAACCCGGTATGGATTCCAATTTATCTAAAGTTCCACCAGTGTGGCCAAGTCCTCTTCCAGAAAGCTGCGGCACCGCACCACCACATGCTGCAACTAAGGGAGCTAATGGAAGGGTAATTTTGTCTCCCACGCCACCAGTTGAATGTTTATCTGTGGTTGGACGATCTAGTGCAGACCAATTCATGCGTTCCCCGCTGTTGATCATTGCGTTTGTCCAACGTGAGATTTCTCGCGAATTCATACCATTAAGAAGTATTGCCATCAACAGCGCTGACATCTGTTCATCAGCAACAACGCCACGTGTGTATGCAGAAATGATCCAATCAATCATTTCATTGGATAACTCATTGCGATCTCGTTTAGCAGCAATCACCTCTACTGCTGCGAATGGTTCAATCAAGACGTCGCTCAATTTCTTCAGGGCCAAAGGCCCAAGGCAACAACTCTGAAAGCGGTTTAATCCCTGTATCGGTCATAATTTGTAGTGAAGCCCCACCATGCTCATGCAGCAATTGTCTACAGCGGCCACAGGGCATTAAGTAGTTGCCAGAAATATCTACGCAAGAAAAAGCAATAAGTTTGCCTCCCCCGCTAGCGACCAAGGATGAAATAAGGCCGCATTCGGCGCACAGTGTTAAGCCGTAACTAGCGTTTTCCACGTTGCAGCCGCTGATAATTCGACCGTCATCAACAAGGGCAGCTGCTCCCACCGGAAATTTTGAGTAAGGCGCATAGGCGCGCTTCATCGCATCTGTTGCAGTAATTCGTAAAACTTCCCAGTCGGTCTGTTTCACTTAGTAGAACCATCCACGGGAACGGTAACTTTTCCAGAAATTATTGCATTTTTAACTGCGCTGATCTGTGACTTGTACTTTGTGATATTTCCGCCAGAAGTCGATAGTTCAACTCCTCCAAGTGCCAGAGTGTAAAGACGTCCATAGATGCCTGCTTGTGCATCCAATACATCATTGACCGATGAACCCTGAACGCACGTTCGAATAAAATCATAGACTGCAACATCTACTCGTTTAATGGTTGATGTCAACATATTCTTCTTTTGAGAATCAGTTGCCATTGAAAATTGATCGCTGTCGGACCCGATTGTCCACACAGCCTTTCCAGATGCCGCTGCAAATGTTCCGGCCCCGGAGCCATCTGCTGCTGAAAAAATTACATCAACTTTGTTTGCAATCATTGCTTTTGCAATGGCTTTAGATTCAGTCGGATCGTTATAACCGTTAAAATCTGGAAGTTTTGTCAGGTATTTAACTGTGACTGAAGCTTTTGAATTAGTCGCTTTTACACCAGCAATAAATCCCGCTTCTGATGCATCATATGGCGGCACAGTAGCTGCACCGATATAACCAATTTTCGAAGTCACAGTGGCAAGTGCGGCACTTACTCCAGCCAGATATGCGCTCTCATTAGTTGCGAAAACTAACGATGCCACATTGAGCAAATCAACTGTCGCATCATCAACAATTCCAAAAGCTATGTTGGGATTTTCTGAAGCAATTTTCTTAACTGCCGTTGCATACCGATACCCAACAGCAATAACAGGGTTGAAGCCTTGGGAAACTAAGTATTGAAGACGCGTTTCCCGCTCAGATTCTGTTCCCAGAGTTGCACTGACTTCCTTTGAATTGAACCCATAATTTTTCTTTGCGCGAAGCAAGCCAGCTGCGGCCAAATCATTAAATGATTTATCGCCAGGTCCGCCGATGTCATACGCCACACCAACTTTGGTTTTTATTACAGCAGAGGCTTGAGGGGCAATCAAAACAGTAGTGGCCAAAACAGCACTGAAAAGAGCGATAGGTAAAAACTTTTTCACTTTTGGCCTCCTTGCTCTATTTGGCTACTTTTGCGAGTCACGTATGTCTCAACAGTAGTAGGGATTTGAAATTCTTAACGCTCAACTAATCCAAGATTTTTATAGGTACTGGCTAGTGTTTTCTCAGCAACAACCTGGGCTTTTTCCGCACCTTGCCTGAGAACCGCAATGAGCCCACTTTCATCTTCCAATAATTCAAGGGCCCGTTGACGGATTGGGCGAAGGTAATCAACGACGACATCGGCGACCGTGCTTTTAAAATCGCCATAACCCTTTCCGGCAAATTCGCTCTCAAGTTCGCTGATGCTTCGACCCGACAGCGCTGAATGGATCGTTAACAAATTGCTTATCCCGGGTTTCTCTTTTTCATTAAACAAGACTTCGCGACCAGTATCGGTCATCGAACTTTTGATTTTTTTGGCATTTACCTCAGGTGTGTCCATGATTTCAATAACGCCTTGCATCGAATTAGCAGACTTGCTCATCTTGGATGTTGGATCTTGCAAATCGTTAATTTTTGCCCCTGCTTTGAGAATATAGGCCTCTGGTAATTGGAAAGTGTCGCCGTAGCGCGAATTAAATCGCCCCGCCAAATCACGGGTGAGTTCGATATGTTGGCGTTGATCCTCACCTACCGGAACTAAATCCGCTTGATAGAGCAAAATATCGGCCGCTTGCAACATTGGATATGTGAAAAGGCCAACGACTGTACGGTCGGTTCCACTTTTTTGGGACTTATCTTTAAATTGTGTCATCCGGCTGGCCTCTCCGAATCCAGCAAGACATTCCATGATCCAGCCCAATTGATTGTGTTCGGAAACGTGGGACTGCAAAAACAAAGTGCACTTGTCAGGATCTACTCCCAGAGCAATAAGTTGAGCAGCTGAAGCCAATGAGCGTTTGCGCAAAAGCGCAGGATCGGTTTCGATTGTGAGTGCATGTAGATCTACTACGCAATAAAAGGCATCATGCTTGTGTTGGAGTTCCACCCATTGCTTGACTGCGCCGAGATAATTTCCGAGGTGAAAGGAGTCATGCGTTGGCTGAATGCCAGAGAGGACTCGTTTCATTGTCATAGGGTGCATTCTCGCACGGCTATAGCGTGCGCGAGATCAATAAGCGCCCCGCGCGCTTTCCTTCAAGGGATAAAACGGTAATGCGGGCACCTTCAATTGTTACAACATCATTTACCCGCGGAATTCGGCCTAGAAAATGCATCACAAAGCCACTTGCCGTCTCATAGGGTCCTTCCGGGATCAAAATTTCAGCGGCATCGTGTAATTCCTCAATTGAGATTAAGCCATCAACTTCGAAATCGCCCGTACGAGTTTCCTGCGAAACATCCAACTCGTGAGAGTCATACTCATCTCGAATTTCTCCAATCAGGCACTCGACAAGGTCTTCCATAGTGATGATTCCATCGGTACCGCCATACTCATCCAAAACAATTGCTAGATGTTGGCGTTGGCTGCGCATTTCTGTCAGAGCGGGTAAGACTCCCTTTGTGCCTGGCAAAAACATAACTGGGCGGACTAACTCTTGAATTTTTCCACCGGTGCTTACTAGTGAGATTTCCAGTAAATCGCGCACATGGATGAAACCAAGAATTTCATCACTTGATCCTCGGACAACTGGATAGCGTGAATGCGCATGTTCGACCACTTGCGCTATTGCTTTGCCAACAGTTAATGAGCCGTCCATGAAATCGACCTCTGTGCGCGGAACCATGACTTCATGCACTTGTCTCTCACTTGCATTGAAAACTTCTTCCACTATTTCTCGCTCTTCATCAGTAAGTGCGGCATGGCCAGTTACTAAATCTAAAAGCTCTTCTTCTGACATCTCAGTACGTTGCTCGTGAGGATCAACTCCGAAAAGTCGAACTATGAGGTTTGTAGAATGCGATAAAAGCCAGATAATCGGTCGGAAAATAATTGCGAGAATGTCGATGACTGGAGCAGCAGCGAGGGCAATTTCCTCAGTGCGAAAAAGTGCCAGACGTTTGGGCACTAGTTCTCCAAAAACTAAGGAGAAGTAGGCGATAACCAGAGTTAACCCAATGAGTGAAAGATTTTTGCTCCACCCCAGTGAAAGACCCAAACTCTCAAGCCAAGGTTCAACGTAGATCCCAATTCTTTCGGCACCTAACGCTGCTGAAAGAAAACCGCAGACCGTTACACCTACTTGAGCAGCAGCTAGAAAACGGTTGGGATTAGTTGAAAGAGCTGCCACGCGAGCGCCTCGACGGCCTTTGCTAGCCATCTGACGCACTTGGCTATCGCGTAGCGAGATCAATGCAATTTCGGCTGCGACAAAGAGGGCACCAAGGAGAATCAGCCCAGCCACTACCCCAATATCAACAAACAATGCTTGCGTTGAAGGCGAACTCGGGTCGGGGTTCATGAGGGTAAGACTATCGCGAGGCACTTCCCTAAACGCCGGCAGATGGCGTAACCTCCTGCCACAGCGCTTAGGGAACGCCTTAAGCGACCTTCATCCTACGGACCGTCGGGCACGTACCTGCCCGGAGAAGGAGTTGTTGAGCATGGCATCAGTTGTATTCGATAAAGCATCACGCATCTATCCCGGAACCACTGCACCTGCAGTTGATAAGTTAGATCTCGTCGTCAATGATGGTGAATTCCTTGTACTCGTTGGACCATCAGGTTGCGGAAAATCTACATCTCTTCGCATGCTTGCCGGTCTTGAAGAAATTGACAACGGCCGCATTTTGATTGGTGATCGCGATGTAACAAACATTGCACCAAAAGACCGCGATATAGCGATGGTCTTCCAGTCATATGCCCTCTACCCACATATGACAGTGGCTGAGAACATGGGCTTTGCGCTCAAAATTGCTGGCGCATCCAAGGAAGAACGCGAACGTCGCGTACGTGATGCTGCAAAACTTCTTGACCTTGAGCCATATCTAGATCGCAAGCCAAAGGCACTCTCCGGCGGACAACGTCAGCGCGTTGCTATGGGTCGCGCCATTGTTCGCGAACCACAGGTCTTCCTTATGGATGAACCACTTTCAAACTTGGATGCTAAATTGCGCGTAGCCACTCGTACGCAAATTGCCGCATTGCAACGTCGCCTTGGTATTACAACTGTGTATGTGACTCACGATCAAGTTGAAGCTATGACCATGGGAGATCGCGTTGCCGTTCTCAAAGATGGCATCTTGCAACAAGTTGATACGCCTCGCAATCTTTATGATCACCCATCTAACGCATTCGTTGCAGGATTTATCGGCTCCCCAGCTATGAACTTGCTTGTTGCTCCAGTATCAGGTGGTCAAGCAAAACTTGGATCACTGTCGATTCCTGTGCCAGCAAACGTTGGCTCATCTGTAACTGTCGGTATTCGACCTGAAAACTTCTCTCCTACAACTGGTGGTTTTGATGTAGTCGTTGAAGTTGTTGAAGAACTAGGAGCTGACGCGTTCGTTTATGGCAAACCTGCTGATTCATCAGTGAAGTTTGCACATTCAACCGATGAAGGTGCTCAGATCATTGTGCGCTGGGATCCAAAAAATCCACCAAAGCCTGGTTCAACAGTTTCAGTGGCCGCCAATCCAGCGGCGATTCACCTATTTGATTCAAACACGGGTGAGCGAGTCAAGTAATAGTTTCAATAAAAAAAGCCCCTCGAGATTATCGAGGGGCTTTTTTAATTCTTTATAAAACTAAGCCATCGCCTTTTGCAAGTTTTCATCGATGGACGCTAAGAATTCTTGCGTGGTCTGCCACGGTGCATTTGGTGAGATGAGCATTGCTAAATCTTTTGTCATCTTGCCTGACTCAACGGTTTCAATGCATACACGCTCTAGGGTTGAAGCAAACTTTGCCAACTCAGGAGTGTTATCCAGCTTTGCGCGATGAGCAAGGCCACCTGTCCACGCAAAAATAGATGCAATTGGATTAGTAGATGTTGGTTTGCCCTGTTGATGATCACGGAAGTGACGAGTCACTGTTCCATGTGCAGCTTCTGCTTCAACAGTTTTTCCATCTGGAGTCATCAAAACACTAGTCATTAATCCCAATGATCCGTAACCCTGCGCGATGGTGTCAGATTGAACATCTCCGTCATAGTTCTTACAAGCCCAGACATAGCCACCGTCCCATTTCAAGGCAGTTGCGACCATGTCATCAATGAGGCGGTGCTCGTAAGTTATTCCTAGCTTGTCGAATTGCGCTTTGAACTCGGTTTGATAAATCTCTTCAAAGATATCTTTGAAGCGACCATCGTATGCCTTGAGAATCGTATTCTTCGTTGAAAGATATACAGGATACTTACGCAAGATTCCGTAGTTCAGAGATGCACGTGCAAAGTCGCGAATGGAGTCATCGAGGTTATACATACCCATTGCAACGCCAGAGCCAGGGAATTTATATACTTCAAATTCAATTGGTGCTGATTTATCTTCTGGAGTAAAAGTCATCGTGAGGGTGCCGGCACCAGGCACCAAGAAATCGGTGGCCTTGTATTGATCTCCGAATGCATGGCGCCCAATAACGATTGGCTTAGTCCAGTGTGGAACTAAACGGGGTACGTTGCTGATGATGATTGGTTCACGAAAAATCACGCCGCCTAAAATATTACGAACAGTTCCGTTAGGCGATTTCCACATCTTCTTAAGATGGAACTCTTCAACACGAGCTTCATCGGGTGTGATGGTTGCGCACTTGACGCCAACGCCATGTTTTTGGATCGCATGTGCTGAATCAATGGTGACTTGGTCATTGGTGGCATCACGGTGCTCAATACCTAAGTCGTAATACTCGAGGTTGATATCTAGATAAGGCAAAATTAATTGTTCCTTGATGAACTGCCAGATGATCCGAGTCATCTCATCGCCATCTAGTTCTACAACAGTGCCAACTACTTTGATCTTGTTCACGTGTACTCCGGTCTTAGAGGCTTTGGACGTCTGCTTGTTTAGTGCGTACTGCTTCAGCGGCCACTTTAAGTTCGGCAAGTTCGTGTGCTGAAAGTTCTGTTTCAACTACTTTTTGGATTCCGGAACGACCGATTTTTGCTTCAACTCCGAGATATACGCCGGAGATTCCGAATTCACCATCAACCCAGGCGCACACTGGCATGACAGCACCAGAATCTTCTATTACTGCTTTTGCCATACGAGCAGCAGCAGCTGATGGTGCATAGTAAGCCGAACCGGTTTTCAAGAGAGCGACAACTTCGGCTCCACCATTTCGGGTACGCACGACGAGCTCTTCGATTTCTGCTGCTGAAAGTTTTTCAGTCAGAGGCGTTCCATTGACGGTGCAGCGACTTGGAACTGGAACCATAGTTTCTCCATGAGAACCAAGTGTCAAAGTTTTTACTGCACTGACTGGAACGCCGAGTTTCTCTGCTACAAAATTAGTAAATCGTGCAGTATCGAGCATGCCTGCTTGCCCCATCACGCGGTTGCGTGGAAATCCTGTTGCAAGTTGGGCAAGTGCTGTCATCTCATCGAGTGGGTTAGACACAACGATAATGACGGCATTGGGACTGTGCTTTGCAATATTTTCAGCAACCCCGCGAACGATTCCTGCGTTGACGCCGATGAGATCCATTCGGCTCATTCCCGGTTTGCGTGGGAGTCCTGCGGTAATGACTACAACATCAGAATTAGCAGTGGCTTCATACCCCGCACCTTCAGCGGTTGTTGTTGCACCAATAATCTTTGTCTCAAAACCTTCGATAGATCGAGATTGGTTCATGTCGAGAGCCAGACCCTCAGGTTTTCCTTCCACAATGTCAGTTAAGACAACGGTTTCAAAAATGTTGTATTCAGCTAAACGCATAGCTGTCGTTGACCCATAAAATCCTGCACCTACAACACTGACTTTGCTTCCCATAGTGATCTCTCTCATTCCTAGTATCAAAACTCTCTTGACATCAAGATAACTCTACCGCTTGTGCGCAAGAGCCAGTGCCAAGAAGAAAAGGGCTAGCGCTATGACGAGCGGCAAATAGCGCTCAATCGCACGGTTACCTGGATGTGAAATTGCATACCCTGCAGTTCCTGCAGCAATCAGAAGTGCTCCAATACGTACAAGGCCGAAACTTCCAAACCCAACGCCGGAGGCGATGATGATGTAACTCAGCTGGGAAAGGTGCCGTGAAATTAACGACATGCTTCAACAACATTCTTCAACAGCATCGCTCGCGTCATAGGACCAACTCCGCCAGGCATGGGAGCAACATAGGCTGCGACATTCATAACATCTGGATGCACATCTCCGAGGAGCCCAGCTGTTGTGCGAGAAATACCTACATCGATGATAGTTGCCCCTGGTTTAATCATTGCGGCAGTTAAGAAATGTGCGTTGCCAATTGCGGCAACGACAATGTCAGCGCCCTTTGTATGACGACTCAAATCTTTGGTTCCGGTGTGGGTTAAAGTCACTGTGGCATTTTCACTCTTTCGGGTGAGGAGAAGCCCCAGTGGGCGACCAACTGTGAGGCCGCGACCAATTACAGTGACTTCAGCGCCATCAAGTGAAATATTGTAAGAACGCAAAAGTTCGACGATTCCTCGAGGCGTGCAGGCAAGGGGCGCCGTTTGTCCGCTCACTAAGCGCCCCAAATTAATTGGATGCAAACCATCTGCATCCTTTGTGGGATCGATCGCTTCCAAGATTCTTTGTGAATTAATAGATGAAGGAAGTGGCAACTGCACAATATATCCAGTGCACTCTTTAGCATCATTGAGATCCTTGATTGCTGCAAGCAAATCACTTTCCTTCAGATTTGAAGGCAAATCAACGCGGATCGATGTAATACCAACCTCTTCACAATCGCGATGCTTTCCAGCAACGTAGGAAACAGAGCCAGGATCATCGCCCACAAGTACGGTGCCAAGACCGGGTGTAATTCCGCGAGATTTCAAATCCTTTACTTCAACAGCCAACTCGCCCTTAATTTTCCAGGCAAGTGCTTTGCCATCTAGGACCTTTGCGCTCATAGGGGTAATCCTAATAGCGACTAGGCATGTGAGAAGTGACGTGTAGCAGTGAAAAACATAGCGATATTGAGCTTTTGGGCGCCGGCAATTACTTCTTCATCGCGCACACTGCCACCGGGTTGAACCACAGCAGTAACTCCGGCGGTCAACAAAATTTCAAGTCCATCTGCAAAAGGAAAGAAAGCATCACTTGCCGCGACACTGCCTGCTGCTCGCACTCCAGCTCGAGAGATGGCTAGACGTGCTGAGTCGACTCGATTGACTTGCCCCATACCCACTCCTACTGATGCTCCATCCTTTGCTAAAACAATTGCATTGCTCTTTACCGATCGCACTGTTCGCCATGCAAATTCTAAATCTGCTAAAACTGCAGCACTTACTGCAGGACCAGATACTTGTTTCCAATTGGAAGAATCATCGCCAACAGCTTTCAATAAATCCGTTTCTTGGAGCAGGACACCTCCAGATATGGGACGCAATTCATATTTGGCCGAATCCCCTTTCGACAATTGCATTATGCGAATCGATGGTTTCTTACTCAATATTTCTAGCGCCTGTGATGAATAACTTGGCGCAATCACCACTTCAGTAAAAATCTCTGCGAGAGCGGTAGCCATCTCTGCATCGACTTCGCGATTAGCTGCCACTACACCACCAAATGCTGAAACTGGATCGCATTCGTGCGCTTTACGATGTGCCTGCGCAATTGAAACTCCAGTTGCGATACCGCAAGGATTAGCGTGTTTAATGATGGCTACACAAGGTTGTGAGTGATCATATGCGGCCCGCCAAGCGGCATCAGCATCTGTGTAATTATTAAACGACATCTCTTTGCCATGAAGTTGATGAGCACCAACAACTCCAGAAGCTCTGGTGCTATCGGCATAAAGAGCTGCACTTTGGTGAGGATTCTCGCCGTAACGGAGAGAACTCTGACGGTTCCAGATTTTCCCAAACCATTGAGGTAATTCATCTTCCTGGGACGCTAGCCATGTAGCGATCGATAAATCATATTCAGCCGTTACCCGAAAGACTTCTAGTGCGAGCTGGCGGCGCTGTGCAAGAGTAAATCCCCCATCACGCACCGCAAGTTGCAGCTGGGGATATTGCGTTGGTGAGCACACA
>CAIJOY010000024.1 GCA_903822425.1 uncultured Actinomycetes bacterium
GTCAGAGGCATGTGAGTTTGGGGATTTGGCCTTTAAATTGAACTGCATGCTTGATGAAGATATTCGAATTCTTAAAGTAACAACCATGACTACTGGATTTCATGCCAGATTCTCTGCAACCAGAAGAAACTACACCTACAAAATCCTAGATGCCAACCAAATTGTGAACCCGCTGCGTCGTTTGGATGTTGCGCCTTGGTATCGTGCGCTGGATATTGAAGCACTTAATAAGGCAAGCGCACTTCTTTTGGGAACCCACGATTTTGCCGCCTTCTGTAGGTTTCGAGAAGGGGCTACAACGGTGCGAACTTTGATGCATTTTGAGTGGGTTCGCGACAATGAGGGCTACTTGATCGCTGAAATTGCAGCCGATGCATTTTGTTATTCAATGGTCCGTAACTTGGTCGGCGCAGTCGTCTGCGTGGCCGAGGGCCGCAATAGTTATGAATGGCTCACTGCGATGTTAGCTAATAAGGAGCGAGTCCCTGACTCCTTAGTCTTTGTCGCTAAAGGTTTAACGCTTCGCAATGTGGAATATTCTTCAGAGGCAACGAGTAATTAAATGGGACATATCGATGTTAGCGGTGTGGATTACATGCTTTCCGATGGTCGGGCACTTCTAAATGATGTCAGTTTCCGTGTTGGCGATGGGGCAAAGGTCGCACTCATTGGCGCAAATGGATCAGGTAAAACAACTCTATTTCGAATGATTAGTGGTGATCTACAACCAGATTCCGGACAGGTCTCTATTTCAGGCGGTCTCGGCGTAATGCGCCAGTTCATTGGTTCGGTCCGCGATCACACGACCGTACATCAAATGCTGCTTTCAGTTGCGCCAAAGCGAATCCGTGATGCTGCAGAAAATATTGAAAGAACTGAAATAGCAATGCATGATAAAGATACCGAAAAAGCTCAGATGGCTTATGCCCAAGCGATTATCGAGTGGGGCGATGTCGGTGGATATGAGTACGAAGTGATCTGGGATGTGTGTTGCACAGCCGCCTTGAATAAATCATTTGATGCAGTTTCAAAGCGTGAAGTTAATACCTTATCTGGCGGCGAGCAAAAGAAGCTGGTTCTCACCGCACTTCTTGAAGGCCCAGATGAGACATTACTTCTTGATGAGCCAGATAACTATTTAGATGTTCCATCAAAGCGTTGGTTGGAAGAGGTAATTACAGCAACAAAAAAGACTGTGCTATTTATTAGTCACGATCGAGAACTCCTTGAAAACACCGCAAATCGAATTGTTACTCTTGAACAGGGTTTAACTGGCAATACGACATGGGTTCATGGAGGAAAGTTTTCGACGTGGCACGAAGCACGAAAAGCTAGAAATGCCCGCTTTGCTGAAGTACTCCTGCGGTGGGAGCAAGAGCATCAGAGACTTAAGGATTTGGTTCGCACTCTTCAAGTTCAAGCCGCTATTAGCCCCGATATGGCAAATAAATACCATGCAATGCAAACTCGGCTAAAGAAGTTTCAAGAAATAGGCCCACCGCAAGCGCCACCGATTGAACAGGATGTTCAAGTGGGGCTACGTGGAGGACGCACAGGTTTGCGCGCACTAACTTTTGAAAATCTGGCTCTCGAGGGATTGACTCAGCCATTTAACTTCGAAGTGTTCTTTGGCGATCGCATCGCAGTTCTGGGCAAAAACGGCACAGGAAAATCTCACTTCTTACGTTTAATTTCAGGGGATTCCACAGTCAAGTACTCTGGCAATTTTAAAATCGGTGCCCGTGTTGAGATCGGCTACTTCGCCCAAACTCATTCACATCCAGAGTTTGAATCGCAGAGCTTGTTGGAAATCCTTTGGCAGATGTATTCACTGCAGTTAGGCCCAGCGAAGAGTGCTTTGCGTAAATATGAAATAGACCAGCAGGCTGA
>CAIJOY010000025.1 GCA_903822425.1 uncultured Actinomycetes bacterium
CTTGTGGCTCGGGACAGGATCGAACTGTCGACCTCACGATTTTCAGTCGCGCGCTCGTACCAACTGAGCTACCGAGCCAATATGTAATTTTTGCCTTCATGTTAAAAAAGAAGAGAGTGTGTGGACACTCTCTTCTAGCGACCTGGACGGGACTTGAACCCGCGACCTCCGCCGTGACAGGGCGGCGCGCTAACCAACTGCGCTACCAGGCCTTGAGAAAATATTTGGATAAATATCTCTGTCACATAAGTGGCTCTTATGTCACTTTCAAAGCCGTACTTCTTTGTACGTGTACTGCTTGTCGTGCGTGCCCCCAACGGGATTCGAACCCGTGTTACCGCCGTGAAAGGGCGATGTCCTAGGCCCCTAGACGATGGGGACGTTTGAGGCTCGCAAATCGTACCTTTAACTCAGCGCGTATCAAAACTGGATATTTATTGATACGGAGGCAGCAGGATTCACGCGCAGAAAGTGCGAAAAATCTTCTGTGTAAAGTAGCTACCAAGAAGTGATTTTAGAGAAGTGCCCACTGGACGGTGATGGAGACGCTTACATCTTGTTGTCCTAGATCGATCTGCGTGGCACCAGCATCACTTTTCGCAAGTCCCATCATCGGGATATATGAACTTGGAGCCGATCCCTCAACCAAGTAAACAACTTTGCCAAGCTTGACTCCAAGTAGTGAAGCATAGGAACCAGCTTTAGCTTTCGCTTTCTTGACCGCATCAGCGCGAGCACTTGTTGTTGCTTTAGTTGCGTCAAGAATAAAAGGCGTAACTCCGTTAACTTGTAAATTATCGCCACCAGCAGCAACTACCGCATCAACGATTGCCCCAGCACTTTTGGCATTGCGAATAATGACAGTAAATCCTTGGTTTCCGCGATAACCAACAAGCACAGATCCTTTATCGCTTGTGTAGTTGTACTCGGGATACACGGTCAAACTTTGTGTTGAAATATCTTTTGTAGAAACTGCATTCGCAACAAGAGCTGCGCGAACTGCAGCGGCTGATGTAGATGTTGCAGAAAGTGCTTCCTTACTTGTTCCAGAAACAACACTCACTGTTGCATTCAGGCGAACTGCATCCGGTGCGACCTTCACTGTTCCATCTGCTGAAACTGTGATGTAACGGGTTGGCTCAGCTGCCATGGAAGATGGCGCGAGAGCGGCACTTCCTAGAAGGGAAAGTACTACGGCAACTACTGTGATTGGCTTAGCGAAGTTTCTATTCATGGGGTAATTCTCACCGAGAAGTGCGAAAAAAGCCAACCAATTACCTGTGTAGAGGCTATGAGTGTGCTCATAATTTGTGATGACTCATTGGTAGGCTCACGCTATGGCACGCGTTGCGGTTACTGGTGGAGCTGGATTTATCGGCTCAAATCTGGTTGCCGCCTTGGCCGAAAAAGGACACAGCATTGTTGTGGTGGATGATCTCTCCACGGGGCTGGCTTCAAATATCAATTCGGATATATGTGATTTTCACGAACTCTCGATTGTTGATCAGGCACCCCTATCTCAAGCACTCAAGGATGTTGAAGTTATCTTTCATTTAGCTGCTCGCGGATCAGTACCTCGATCCCTGAAGAGCCCCGTTGCAACCCATGATGTCAACGCGACAGGAACTCTTAATGTTCTAGAGATTGCACGAGCAAATGGTGCTCATGTTATTTATAGTTCTTCTTCATCTGTCTACGGGCGAAACGGTGTATTACCTAAAGATGAAACGATGTGGCTTGGTCCTATGACGCCATATGCTGCAAGCAAGATGGCTGCCGAGGGTTATGTCCAGGCATACGGTGCTGCATACGATGTACCAGTTACTCTCTTTCGTTTCTTCAATGTCTTTGGTCCCCGCCAACGCCCAGATCACGAATACGCCGCTGTTTTACCTAAATGGATCTGGAAGGCGATGCATAAGCAGGCAATTGAAGTCTATGGCGATGGCACGCAATCTCGAGACTTCACCTATGTGCAAACAGTTGTGGATCTATGTCTAGATGCCATGGAGCGCAAAGTTACGCATGAAGGTGCAATTAACTTGGCTTTTGGAAACCGCATCACACTTAATTCAACCATTGAAATGATGAAAATACATTTTCCTGACCTGAAGGTGAACTTTCTCCCTATTCGCCCCGGTGATGTCAAAGAATCTCAAAATGCACCAGCGCTATTGAAAGAACTTTTTCCAAAGATTGCGCCAGTGCAATTTGAAGTAGCACTTGCTGAAACTGTTGCCTGGCTTAAGGATGAAGGAGAAACTGTTGCCAATGGGCCGACAGTTTCTGATTAATAAGAAATGTGTGGCATTGCTGGCGGAGTCGGCACGCATGCTCCAAAGAGTGAAGAATTAAGAAAGCAATTAGATTCTATTGATCACCGGGGTCCAGACCAACGAGGGACATTTCTGCACGACGGTGTTGCTCTAGGAATTTGTCGCTTATCTATTATTGATGTGGCTACCGGCCAACAGCCGGTTGCAAATGAAACAGAAACAATTCAATTAGTTTTTAACGGTGAGATTTATAACTTTGTCGCACTCCGCCAGACCCTAGCTTCTAAAGGTCATAAGTTCAGATCTAGCGGAGATTCTGAAGTTCTGGTTCATATGTATGAGGAATATGGAATTGATTTCATCAAACAAATCAAAGGAATGTTCTCGATTGCCATTTGGGATACTCGGGACAAATCCCTCACCTTGATTCGCGATCGCATGGGCAAGAAGCCGCTGTGGTATTCCATCACCCCAGATGGAAGCCTTTTCTTTGCATCAGAAGTAAAGGCTTTGGTTGCTGCAGGAATTAGAAAGACACTTCGCAAGGATGCTATTTCTGAAGTGATGCAATTTGGATACATCAATCCTCCGTATTCTGCGTACAACGAAATTCAGCAACTACCTCCTGCAACCATAGGCCGTTGGCACAATGGTTCATGGAGCACTACAAAGTATTGGACACCGGATTTTCAGAGCGAAAGCAAGATTTCATATTCAGATGCGTTAGAACATACTAAAACTTTGATTCGCCAATCTGTTGAGCGCAGATTAATTTCAGAACGTCCGCTTGGTTCTTTCTTAAGCGGCGGCTATGACTCGACAGTTGTTACTGCATATATGTCAAAACTTATGTCGACCAAGGTCAAAACTTTTTCAATTGGTTTTACTGACCCGCGTTATGACGAATCTGCCTACGCTCGCGCTGTTGCCGCTCACCTGGGCACAGAACATGTCGAGGAAAAACTTTCGCCAGATCCTGCCCTGTTGTTGCAACAATTATCAAGCACCTTAGATCAGCCTTTCGCAGATTCATCGATCATCCCAACATTTATGTTGGCTAAATTTGCTAGGCAAGAAGTTGTGGTCGCATTGGGTGGTGACGGAGGAGATGAAGTATTTGGAGGTTATGACCGTTACTTAGCTGCGCCTTTCATGCAGAAATTAAACGGATTATTGCGGGCTTCGAAACCGATAACTAAATATGCTGCAACGAGTGGGAAAATAAATAATCGAAAAATACAACGTCTTGTCTCACAAATGAATGCTCATTCAACTCTGGCGCACAGGTATCAATCGATCATGTCATTAGGGCAGGTGAGTGAACTTCAAAAACTCATCAATCCTGGATTTCATGGACATTCGACTTCTGAAAGATTTCTCACTGAATTCTCGATGCCGGGTGTGCGGGATGATTTGGCGCGAATGATGCGTTCTGATTTTGATTGGTATTTGCCTGGGGATCTATTGGTTAAAGCCGACCTTGCAACGATGGCCAATAGTCTGGAATTGCGCTCACCACTGCTTGATCAAGAAGTGGTGGAATGGGCAACACAACTTCCTTCGAGTTACAAGATTAAGGGGCGAGAGACAAAGCACATCCTTAAAGATATTGCTCGCGAACTAGTTCCATCAGCCCTCATTGATCGACCAAAGATGGGCTTTGCGATACCTCGAGCAGATTGGCTGCGCACAGGTTTGCGTTCTATGACCTTTGATTTGTTGACGGATTCAACAGCAAAAGCTCGGGGTTGGTTTAATCCAACGCAGATGGAGAGCGTTTTAAAGGATCACATGAACGGGCAAGACAAAGATTCACTAATTTGGCCAGCCCTTATGCTCGAACTGTGGGCTAGGACTTGGCTCGACTCTTAAGAAGTTTCATATAAAGCTCTTGGTGATCATTTACTAAGCGATCAACTCCATATCTAGCCATTGTGTAGCGATGGGCGGCCACACCGATTTCGTGGCGCAGATTTGAATGAGTTTCCAACTTCTCTACTGCATCGGCAAGGTCCTTAACTGAAAGGCCTGTGAGTAAACCAGTTTCGCCATCCACCACAATTTCAGCAACAGATCCCACTTGAGTTGTAACAACTGGCAACTTAGCCATACCTGCTTGAATTAAACTCAATGGCGTTCCTTCATTATCGCTAGTTAGTAAGAGTAAATCAGAGGCAGCCAAAACTGTTTCGACATCTTCACGCCACCCTAGAAAAGTC
>CAIJOY010000026.1 GCA_903822425.1 uncultured Actinomycetes bacterium
CACCGTGCGTGCCTCCACCGCGCGTGCCTCCACCGCGCGTGAATGCAAAGACGATGAGTAAAAAAGTGCCACTGATGGAGGCAGCCCAAAATTGCCAGTTGACTCTGTCTTTTGTTCGTAGCACCGCAAAGATTGCAGTTGTTAAGGGCATAACTGCAGCAATGACAGCAACGTGTGCTGATGTGGTCCGATGGAGCGCAAGTGCAATCAGGACAGGCCAAATGAAAGCACCACCGAGTGTCGTAAAAATGAATGCGCGTATATGGGTTCGAGGAAATCGTTGTGTTCGAAATGCCATAAGCATCGGTATCGCCAAGGTAGCGGCAATGATCGGTCTTGAGGATGCCGTAAATAAAGGGTCAAAACTTTCCAATGCCCATTTTGTCATGGGCAGTGAGAGTGAGAAAAGAAAAACTCCGACCAATGCGTACAGCATTCCGTGGAACTCTTTGCGAGTTAAGTTCATAAACTCGCCTCGACCATGAGCCCACGATACTTGACAGTAGTAACTATCTTGGAAAGACTCACGCGCTAGATTCGCACACTCACATCCAAGGAGCCTATAGATGTCACCACGCGTTCTCACTTACGGTCCAATGAAGGTCACAGTGTTTGAGAACAATTCGGCACTCGGAAGTGCTGCGGCTGAGGAATTCGCTCAAGCTTGTAAATCGGCGCTGACTAAAGCGCCAGAGATTGCCATAATTCTGGCTACCGGTAATTCACAGTTCTCCTTCGTAGATGCTTTGGCCGAAAGATCTGATATTGAATGGTCAAAAATCAGTGTTTTCCATATGGATGAATACATTGGAATGGATGACCAGCATCCTGCAAGTTTTCGGCGTTGGATGAGGGAGCGAGTAGTAGCCAAACTCCATCCAAAACAATTATTTGGTATCGAAGGCGATGCGCCTTCAGCTGAAGCAGAAGTAGCTAGATATTCGGCATTATTGGCCGAACACAAACCATCAATTTGCGTGATGGGCATTGGCGAAAATGGTCACTTAGCATTTAATGATCCTCCAGCTGATTTGGAGACGAAAGCCCTTGCCAAGATTGTCGAACTAGATGATCTTGCTTGCAGAATGCAGCAGGTTGGAGAAGGTCATTTTGCGACATTAGATGATGTTCCACTGCGTGCGATAAGTTTGACTGTGCATTGCCTGATGCAGCCGGAATTCGTTTTCGTTTTAACTCCCGAAAAGCGCAAAGCCAAAGCAGTCCTTGCTGCATTGACCGGTGAGGTTACTCCGATGTGCCCAGCATCGGTCCTTCGTAATTATCCTCAGGTACGTCTTTATTTAGATGAGGAATCAGCTTCACTTTTGTAAGTAGAGGACTAGTTCTTTTCCTCAGAAGTGTTGCGCACACGACTTACAAGCTGCGTTGGGCTAACAAAACGTAGCGCCACGATAAGGATGAAGAGCGTTGAGAGCATGTAGAACACAGCCATGGCGCTAATGGCTTGGTAGGGGCGAATTCCTGAAGCAAACACTGCATAGTACAAAGCAACAACCAGAGTTGTGCTGGTGGGTCCTGAAACTAGGTAAGTAAGTTCGAAGAGGGCAACAGTTTGTACCAGGACAAGTAATGCTGCAGCTAAAAGGCCTGGAACGATGAGTGGAGCCAAAATCCGCCAGAAGATTTGCCAAGTATTAGCGCCACAAATTCGGGCTGCTGACTCAATACGCGGATCGATTTGTTCGATAAAGGGAGTTAATACCAAGATCACGAATGGAATCGCAGGTACTAAGTTGGCAATAATTACTCCGAGCAGAGTCCCACCTAGATTCAATTTGTAAATAAAGGTAGCAAGCGGGATACCAAAAGTTATCGGTGGCAACATGATGGGAAGCAAGAAGCAAAGCATCACGATTCTCTTACCAGGAAAATCGCGTCGGGCCAAGGCGTATGCAGCCGGAGTACCTACAAGAATTGCAATCAGTACAACTGCACCAGCTACCTTTAAAGTAACTTTGAGCAGTTCAGCAACTTGATAATCATGCCAAGCGGTTTGATAAAAACTTAGAGTCCAACCAGCAGGGAGCCATCCATCGAACCATTCGGTGCCAAAAGAACTCACAACAACAGTTCCAATTACACCCACAAGGTTAATGAAAAAGAATATAACGGCTCCCCAGACCAGCCAAGAAGAGGGTGACTTAGAAATCTTCCATTTGGTTTTCACTTGGACCTCTGGGGGAGTTGCTAAAGAAGCCATCAGCCTTTACCTCCAGTTGTGCTACCGGTATAGAACCGCGAGCGAATAGCGAAGACCAGAACTACGACGGTGATCTCACAGACTGCAGTGATGAGGGAGATAGCCGATGCCATCGAGTAATCGTAGGATTGTGAAATTACATCAGTGGCGGCAACTGCTAGAACGTGCGAGTCACCGGAAGGATTTCCCAAAAGATTTGCTGATGGAAATACGGAAAAAGCTAAAACAAAGTTGAGACAAAAAGTGATTGCCAAACCAGGTGCCAGCAAAGGCAGTGTGACAAATCGAAAACGTTGTATTGGGCCAGCACCAAGAATGCTCGCTGCTTCTTCCATCTTTGGATTAATGCCAGATATGTAGGAAAGAGTTAAAAGGAAAGCAAAAGGAAATCCAGAGATTATCAAGGAGATCATAACGCCCCAGAAATTATGGAGCATTTGCAAAGGCGCATGAATGATATGAGCGGCCATCAACGTGCGGTTAAACCATCCGTTGGGACTGAGATAGGCGTATAAACCTTCAGCGATCAAGACAGTGCCCAAACTAATGGGGATGATCAAGATTGTATTAATTGCTCGTTGTCCCTTTACGCGGTGGCGCATCTTGACCGCCACCGGAACAGCCAGACATACGTTCACCAATGAAACGGGCAAGGCAATTCTGAATGTGTTAAAAATTGACTTGCGCATGTAAGGATCGCCAAAGAAGGTTTTGTAGTTTTCTAGGAAACCCGCTTTATTTGCTGGGTGAAAAGATAAAATAGTTCCGTAGACAGTCGGATAAACAAAAAACACAAGCATCGCCAAAAGTGCAGGGACGATCAGCAGCAGGGTTGAATCGATCCCGTGTTCTTTGAGCCAAAATCTGCGGGTAGAGGAGAACTCTCGAGATTGCGTCTTAGCCGACATGTGATGGTGACTTCTTCTGAGGGAAAACCAAAACTCTCTCTGGTTTCACACCGAAAGTCACTTTTTGCCCTATTTTGAGTTTCTCTTCGGTGCGGATAAACAGTTGAGTACCATCTTCGCAAGTAGCCTCAACTCCAAAATCTTTGCCTTGATATTCAACACTCGAAATTATGGTACGTATCTGATTGCCTCTAGTTGCCTTAACAGTGAAATCATCCGGGCGAATCGCAACCGTTACCGCGCCATTAGTAGTTTTGGCTGCCAAGTTAGAGGAGGAAAGTTTAATTTTTTCTGAAGTGATTGCGCCAGCTTTTGTTGAGGATTTTTTCAAAGTCATCTGCAAAAGATTGCGGTATCCCATGAAATCTGCCACAAATGCATTCGCGGGTTGGAGGTAGACATCTTCAGGGGTGCCTACTTGCTGAACGACCCCATCGTGCATGACGACAACACGATCAGCCAAGGACATGGCTTCTTCTTGATCGTGAGTGACATAAATGGAGGTGAGGCCCAGGGTCTTGTGTAGTTTGCGAATCTCGCCACGCATCTCGTTTCTGAGTTTGGCGTCCAAATTTGAGAGGGGCTCATCCATGAGCACCACTTGAGGTTCCAAGACGACGGCACGAGCGATCGCGACGCGTTGTTGTTGCCCGCCCGAGAGTTGAGCTGGGAATTTGTCGGCGTGTGGTTGCAGGCGCACCAAAGCTAAAGCTGCATCCACGCGTTTGCGAACTTCCGCCTTTTTTGTGCGGCGGATTTTCAAACCAAATGCAATGTTGTTGCGCACGGTTAGGTGCGGGAAGAGCGCGTAGTTTTGGAAAACCATTCCAAATCCTCTGCGCTCAGGAGGCAACGAATCAATTCGTTTGCCATCCAGGAATATAGAACCAGAAGTTTGGGAAAGAAGCCCTGCGATGCAGTTGAGTGCAGTTGATTTTCCGCAACCAGATGGACCGAGTAGGGCGATAAATTCACCGTTCGCGATTGTTAATGAAAGGTTGGAGAGTGCCACGGACTCATCAAAAGTCCGTGACACCCCTACCAAACGCAGTTCATTAAAACTTGTTTTGGACAAGTTTCATGACTCCTTTACTTAAGTTTTGCTCCACCAATGTCTGTATCCCACTTAGCGAACATGAGACCCAGTTGTTTGCCAGGAAGTTGTGGAAGTGCAGGATATTTTGCAAGAAGCGCATCATATTTCGCACGTCCGTAATCGCGCATGACTGCCTTGCTCTTTGCAGGAGCCATGGAGACTGATACACCAGGAATTGCTGGGCCTGGGTACATGTATCCAGTGTCATAGGTGTAAGCCTGTTGTGATGGTGTCAAAATCCATCGCATCAAGTCAAGAGATACTGCCAACTTGTCGGCTGTCTGTCCCTTTGGTACAGCAAGGTATGTCGCATCCATCATCCATGTGGTGTTATCAAAAGCAACTACGTCAGCTGCTTTTGGAACGGTGCCAATGGCGCGGACGTTAACATCCCAACCTGCTGAGCTAGGAACAATCTTCTTTGTTCCAGCTGCAAGTTCACGCATGCTCTTACCAGTACCTGTTGTGTAATAAGGAATATATGTTCCTAAGTCCTTCAGGTATGCCCAGGTCTTGTCCCAACCCTTAACAGGATCTTGTGGATCTTTATCTCCCAAGATGTAAGGAAGTCCTTGAACGAAAGCGCGTCCTGGACCGGAGTTAGATGGACGACCATAGGTAAATCCATTTGGATTTGCTTTCACCCAGGCGAGAAGTGCTTCTGGGGTTGTTGGTGGGTTCGCTACGGTTTTTGGAAGGTACTCAAGAAGCGGACCGTAGTTTCCATAGTCATCAACAATGGCATACCCCTGTGCTTGCTCCCACATCGCTTTAGCGCCTGGCAAGTACTTAGCCACGCTAGTTTTAAGTTGGAAGTTGTAGTCAGGAGTGAGTTTTGTGAGCAGACCAAGTTCAATTGCTGGAGCCAAAGCATCATTTCCAGTGAGCAACAAATCGATTTGCAATTTGCCAGCATCTTCTTGAGCTTTGAGTTTTCCAGCGATCTCGGTTGCATCGCCATCTGAGAAGTTAACTTTTGCTAAGCGATCTGGGAACTTCTTAATGTAATTTTCAATAATTGGTTGTAGAACTTCTAAATCTCCCGCAACGTCAACGAGATTCAGCGTTACTGGCTTTGTAGGCAGCTTAAGAGCGCTGCCGAGTGGCGTTGCGGACTTAAATGACGCAACAGATTGTCCAGCGAAAACAAAGGTAATACCTAAAGCAATACTGACTGCCGATGCCATCAGTTTCTTGTCGATCTTGATCATGTAACACCTTTCCACGATTCGATAGGAGCTAACATTTCGATGCACCAGATGGGTACATGGGATACCCATTGGTGCGGGTAAAACCTATAGGCGTCAGGCTGTTATCACAAGCGAGGCAAGCGTAAATTTAAGCGCGGCGAGTCCTGGCTACCGCAGGGTAGGAATAGGCGTTCAGAAGAAAGGGTGAGATTTGGGAATTCAATACCCTCCAAATCTCAATACGTGGATCTATTCTTCTTGTTGTGGCGGATCTACTTACTAATCGGCAAAAGATTTCTGTGTGGGCGATATTTTTTGGCATTATCTTTGCCTTTTTCACTTACGAATTGTTTAATAAAGCGACTTATTCCTACGCACCCTTGATAATGAAGGGGTGGTTGGATGAAAAGATTCCTGTCGTCTCGATCTTCGTCATCCCATATGTGAGTTTCCACCTCTTGGCAGCGATTGTGGTGCCGCTACTTTCTTTAAAGATCGGTGGCTATAAGGCTTTTTTGGTCAATGGTTCAGCAATCATTCTTGGGCAACTGTGCCTGGATGTTGCCTACGCATTTTTCCAAACTCAAGTACCGCGTACACCAGTTCCAGGTAATTCACCTTTTGATTGGGTTTTGGTCCACGTCGTTTACGGCAATGACCAACCCCTTAATGGTTTTCCTTCCAATCACGTTACGTGGTCTGTCGTATCGATTTTGGCACTCTGGAGGCTGCGCCATCGGGCACCTAAGACCTCATACATCCTTGGATTTTGGTTTGTGCTCATCGTGCCCGCAACTGTGTTTCTGCATCAACATTTTTTGATCGATATTTACGGCGGCATTTTCGTGGGTTTCACCGCTTATTGGGGCTGCATGTTTCTCATAGAGAAACCGTCTCTTAGGATTTCCTAGTTCTCCAGCAAAAGGCTCTCTGATGTCTGCCTCTAGTTTCAAAATCTTCCTCTGGTCGAACAACGATCTATAGTTCTACGCGCCGCATCTGTTACTTTGGAACTCTCATAACGGACCAGCAAATGAAATTATCCGCCAGATTTTAGGAGAGGAATCATGAGTAGCCAGAAGATGCGCGTCGCCGTGGGGCAACATCCTGATACCGATAAGGAATATCTGGATTTCGCTAAACAACTCGGCTGCTCCGGTGCTTCATTCCAAACTCCCAACATCAAAGGTGATGTGCGGTGGGAGGAGGCCGATATCCGTGAATTTCTGCAACCAGTGCATGACGCTGGCGTGCGTGTTGAATCTTTTGAGAATGTTCCTAATTATTTCTTTGACAAAATCATGTTGGGTCTTGAAGGACGCGATGAGCAGTTAGAAAACATGAAGAGCACCGTGCGTGCACTTGGTGCCGCCGGTGTCCCGATTCTTGGGTTGCATTGGATGCCGCAAATAGTTTGGCGCACTGATATGGGCCACTACGGTCGCGGCGGTGCCTATGTTTCGATTTATGATCATGCGGTAATTCTGGATCGTTCTCGTGATAACGAGATCTGGGTTGCTCGGCGCGATAAACGAGATACGGAATTGAAGGACACTTTCACGCGTGGATCATTTGTTCCCTTAGGAATTGATTCGCTGAGCCAGGATCAAATGTGGGCAAATTTTGAGTATTTTGTTAAAGGAATCATTCCTACTTGCCAAGAAGCTGGAGTGGTTCTGTGCTTTCATCCCGATGATCCACCCGCGCAAGAGTTGCATGGGATTGCACGCATTTTAACCAGTGTTGATAATTTGGAGCGCGCTGTGAATTTAGTTGATAGCCCGAATCTAAAACTAGAGCTCTGTCTTGGCACCATTTCAGAGATGGATGGGGCGATCTCTGTGATGGATGCAGTAAATCGTTTCGCACCCATTGATAAGATCGCATATATTCATTTGCGCGATGTGCAAGGTACTTTTCCGTATTTTCAAGAAAGTTTCTTAGGCGAAGGTAACTACTCACCCTTTGAGGTAATTAAGGCTCTGCACGCACATGGATACACTGGAGCAATCTTGGATGACCACACACCTTCTTTAACGGGGGATTCTGCTTATGGTCATCGCGGTCGCGCACATGCGATCGGCTATATCCAAGCCCTTATCGAGGCAGTCACTCGTTCATAATTAATTAACATCACGAGCTGCGTAATCTTTTAACGCATCACCAGCGAGGCGAAAAACGGTCCACTCATCCATCGGTACAGCTCCCATCGAGTGGTAAAAATCGATAGCCGGTGTGTTCCAATCTAGAACCCACCACTGAAAGCGTTTGTAATCCAGTTCAACACATAATCGAGCTAGGTGTTTCATCAACGCACTTCCCACGCCACGCTTGCGAAATTCCGGTAGTACAAATAAATCTTCCAAGTAAATTCCTGGTTGCCCAAGCCACGTTGAATAATTCTTAAACCAAATGGCAATACCAACGACCTTATGATCTATTTCTGCAACGTGACAAAAAGCTATGGGATGTTCGGTAAATAGTGATCTTTCAATATCCTCGAGCGTTGCAACCACTTGTTCTGGGGCTTTTTCATAAAGAGCGAGTCCATGTATGAGGTCGAGAATCGATGTGGCATCTTCTCGCTGAGCTTGGCGGATCTTCACGTGGAGATACTACTAAGAATTGCAGAAACGAAAGGATTACCCGACTGTTGTGAGAATGTGAGTTATCGTTCTCAAATGTCTGAAACCAAGTTCTCGCCTAAACTGCGCATTTTGTTGGTGGGGGTTGCGTTATCTTCGATAGGCAACGGGTTGGTCCTACCGTACCTATTTATCTATCTGCATTCTGTTCGTCATTTACCTTCTGCAGTGGCTGGTGGCGTAGTTGGCTATGGCGCAGTAATTGGTTTGATTTCTGTCCCGATTGTTGGAAATTTAATCGATCATTGGGGTCCTAAACCTGTTCTCACCGGAGCCCTTATCGTTTGTTCGGTTGGGTACTACCAAATGAGTGGGATTCATTCGATTTGGCAAGCATTTGCTTACACAACGATCTGCTCTTTTGGCCAAGCAGGGTTGTGGCCTGCCCAGGCCGCTCTGGCATCAGAATTAACAGCAGAGGATCAACGTCCTAGATATTTCGGTGCACAATTTGCACTTTTAAATTTAGGGCTTGGAATTGGCGGATTGGTTTCATCCTTGGTGGTGGTCATCGGGGACACGCGAACTTTTGAGAATCTATTTAAGGGGGACGGGTTGTCCTACCTGATCTATGTCGTTGTGTTGTTGTTTGTGCGCGGAGTTGGTCATCGATCTTCTACGGAAAGAACAGCTAATTCGGCACGTGAAGGTGGTTGGCGCGAAGTGTTAGCAGATAAAGCATTCGTGCAGTTCTGGCTGGTAGCCATTGGCGCAATCTTTTTTAGTTATGCCCAGTTAGAAGTCGGCTTCGCTTCTTTTGCCTTTTTGGTTGCCAATGTCCAGCCATCGAATATCGCGCGCGCTTTCGGTGCCAATATGCTACTCATCGCGGTTTTCCAATTATGGATGGTGGCCAAGATGGCCAAGCATGATCGCGGCAAGTTGATTGCGACCGCTTCCTTGTTATGGATATTTGCTTGGATTGCTTTGGCATTTTCTGGAATCCTTCCTTCCCATGCCGTAATTTTCCTAATCCTTTGCCAATCAATTTTTGCTATCGGTGAAATGGTGTGGTCTCCAGTCTTGCCATCTGTTATCAATCAGATGGCACCTGATCACCTGCGCGGTCGCTATAACTCTGCTGGAGCGGGTGCATGGACAATCGCATCGATTGCCGGACCAATAGTTGCCGGAACTTTATTGGGCGCACAGCTGCAGTGGATGTGGATTTCAATCCTCATCATCGGTTTAGTGCTTGTCTGTTTTGCAGCATTGCGGTTGAAATTGCCCCGCCCTGTTGTCAGTGAATCATGATCCCAAGAAGCGCTATTTAGCGGGTCTTAGACAGAGCCAATCCAATGGCTAAACCCATAATGCCGATCGCCGAAATTGCTGTGAGTATTCGACGTACTCTTGCTTGTTGGATAAAAACTGAAGATTTATCTACAGTCCAGATCAGAATGAGATACCACGTGATTGAAACAACTGGCCACAAACACCCAAGAATGAAGATTCCCCATCCGAGGGAAAAGTCTTTGGGAACGAAACTAGGCAAAAATGAGACAGCAAATACTGCAGCTTTGGCATTGGTCAAATTTGTAAATAAACCCAGTCGGAATGCCTTGAATGGTTGGGATTCTCCTTGAGATTGCAGATCAAATTTCCCATATTCATTTTTAAGAGCAAAAAGAGTTCTGAGTGAGAGAAACACTAAAAAGATCACACCTGACCACTTAAGCGTTTCGTAGGCTATTTTGGAGGTAGTAAAGATCGCAGATAAACCAATGGCGCTGAGGCAACCCCATGTAAACAGGCCCGTACTGTTTCCCAGTACTGAAAACAGTGCCGCGCTTTTTCCTCCCAAAATGGACTGACGCAAAATCATTGCTACGCCTTGACCGGGAACTACTGCTAATAGGAAGGTGGTAGCCATGAAAGCCGGGAAATTTGCGATCAGTGCTGACATTTACGCATCCTATCTATTGCACGAACCTTGGGCACTTTGGCTTATCGAGTTTTAGATAGGATTTATTCGCAAGTGAACCGACCTTCCCTTTATCTTGTACCGAAAGGCTCGTGAAACATGGTCACAATTCCCAAGACACATCTGGAAGTTCATCCACTCTGTTTGGGCGCCAATGTTTTTGGTTGGAGTGCAAGTGAGTCAGAGTCATTCGCCGTTTTAGATGCCTATGTAGAAGCTGGCGGTAATTTTATCGACACAGCCGATGTTTATTCGGAGTGGAAAGATGGCAACACAGGGGGAGAGTCAGAAAGCATCATCGGTAAATGGATGAAGGCACGTGGTAATCGACATAGTATGGTCATCGCTACAAAAGTTGCCAAGCTCTCAACTCGACCTGGCTTATCAAGGTCCAACATCAACTCTGCCCTTGAAGATTCATTGTTGCGCCTGCAAACTGACCACATAGATTTGTATTACTCACACGAAGATGATGATAAGACGCCACTGACCGAAACACTTTCCGCCTATACCGATCTCATTTCAGCTGGAAAGATCAGCTATGTAGGTGCCTCTAATTATTCAGGGGCTCGATTATTAGAAGCTTCCCAAATTTCACAACAAAATTCCCTCGCCGAATATGTTTTGTTGCAAATGGAGTACAACCTCATGACTCGCCAGCCCTTTGAACAAGGCCAGGAAGGCGCGGTTATTGCTCTCGGTTTATCGGCGCTTCCCTTCTACGGTTTAGCTCGAGGATTTCTCTCTGGGAAATATCGCCCCGGCCTCAAGGTTGAGTCAGTAAGAGCGGAAGGAACAATGGGATACCAAACACCGGCCGGTTGGAAGATCATCGCAACTGTTGATCAGATTGCTAAAAATCATAACTGTTCAATGTCGGCCATTGCCCTGGCGTGGTTACGAGCGAATGATGCGGTGAGCACTCCCATCGCTAGTGCCAGAACGGTGGAACAAGTTCAAGAGATCATGCAGGTTGTGACATTGAGCGGGGAAGAAATTGCCGAACTCAACGTGATTAGCGGATAAGAAATTAATGTGGGAATCTCAAATATGCGTGACATTCCTTTCGCAGCTCCTGACCAAAATATTCGACTAATCCCAGCTAACCAGGGAACTGCTCTAACCGATAAGCCTCTGGAATGGAGTTTGGAGCTGTGGGGAGAGGGAAAAGAAGAGTTCAATGCCGATGATTGGCACAAGTACTATAAAAAGGTTCTTACATCAAGTTATGAAAAATGGGACACGACCGGTGATGATCAGGAGCTTTTATTTTTGGCCCTTAAGGCGAAGGATGAGGTTGATGAAGTGGTGGCTGCAATTGGCCTGTCAGATTTTGATGACCTCGAGGAATATCGTCATTTGAAACCTTGGCTTTGTGCATTCGTTGTAAAACCAGAGCTGCGCGGATCAGGGATTGGCAGCCTTGTTTTGAGCCGTATGGAAGATATTGCGCGTTCCTACGGGGTTCACACGGTGCATTTATGGACGGAGGATCAATCTGCTTTTTATATCAAACGCGGATATAGGCAGATTGATCAACTGATAAAACCTGGAAGGCTTCTACATATCCTGCGTAAGCAGCTTTAATCTGATCTTGGAAACAAAATACAGTGGACCGTACTGGGATCGAACCAGTGACCCCCACAATGTCAATGTGGTGCTCTACCGCTGAGCCAACGATCCTTGCTGAGGCGAAATCATACCTCACGGTGATACATCTCTATTAGCGTCCGAAATCATCCTCCACACGCTCGATATCGTCTTCGCCGAAGTAAGTCCCGGTTTGCACTTCAACGAAAATTACTTCATCGCTTCCAATATTGGTGATGCGATGAAGTGCACCGACGGCAACAGTAATTGTTTGACCTATTGAAGGTTGCGAAATCACTCCATCAAGCATTACTTCAGCGCTGCCCTGCACGATGTACCAATGTTCCGCGCGTTTTTGATGTCGTTGGTAAGACAAGCGCTTTCCAGGATCCACCCAGATGCATTTAACTTTGTGAGTAGATGATTCTTGCAATACTTCATAGCGACCCCATGGGCGTTGAGATTTCTCAAGTTCCATAAGTTTCGCCTTTCTCTTCTGGTTCTTTTTCTTACGTGGAGGTCGGGACGGGATTTGAACCCGTGTAGAGGGATTTGCAGTCCCTTGCCTCGCCTCTCGGCCACCCGACCATGTAATGAAAGCAATCAGAGCGGACGACGGGACTCGAACCCGCGACATCCACCTTGGCAAGGTGGTGCGCTACCAACTGCGCTACGTCCGCACACACAAACGATGAATCGTTTCTGGTGGGCGAAATCTATCTTAAGCAAGGCGCAAGCGCCAAAGCGGCAGATGAAGGGTCACAAGGCTTACGGTTGCAGGGTGGAATTAACACTGGATCAACCCTTCTTCTGGATGAATGGGCGCCTTGCCTATGACTTGGTGGAAATAAGTGATGATCCAACCTGCCTTGATAGCCAGGGTTTCTGGGCAGTTTCCACAACATTTGAAGGCAAATGGATCTGCGCACGTTTTGCAAAAATTGAGGAAGCACCGCTTCCGCCGGCTTCCTCTCCTTGGACGCAATTAACTAATGCTTGGGAGAGCTCGTTATCGCGTCATCAATACAGCACTTATGTAGAAGAGATTCGCTCACGTATTCGTCAAGGTAGCGTCTATCAAGTAAACGCCTGTTTGCAACTGAAAACTACTATTGACGCAAAACTTTCACTCCTTCCGCTGATGCATGAGATGTGCAGAGAAAATCCTGCTCCGTATGCGAGTTTCTTGCGACTGCCCGGTTTAGAAATAGCATCGGCTTCACCGGAACTGTTTTTGCGTAGGAAAGATGCCCACATTACCTCAGGGCCCATCAAAGGTACTCAAAAAAGTGCAACAGATGAGTTCGGCAGTAAAGACACCGCTGAGAACATCATGATTGTTGATCTCATCCGCAATGATGTAGGACGTATTAGCAAAGCCGGCAGCGTCACTGTTCCAAGATTATTGGCTACCGAAGTTCATCCGGGTTTATCACATTTAGTTTCCGATGTGAGCGGGCAATTGCAAGATGGTATTGGATGGGCGCACATCGCAAACGCACTTTTGCCGCCTGGATCTGTGAGCGGGGCACCCAAGATTTCTGCCATCTCTATTATTTCCGAGTTAGAAATTCTAGAACGGGGGCCTTATTGCGGCGCTCTGGGTTGGGTTCAAGGAAATGAAGCCCTGCTATCGGTAGCTATTCGGATCTTTTGGAAAGCAGATGATGAATTTTTATACTTTGGAAGCGGGGCTGGAATCACCTGGAGTAGTAATCCAGAAAATGAATGGGACGAAGTGCAATTGAAAGCATCTCGCTTAATTTCGATCGCTGGGGGAGTGCTCTCATGAATGAGGCATTTCCTGCTGGCAAGGGTGTTTTTGAAACTATAAAAACCTTTCATGGCGCGCCCTGGTTTGTCTCCCAACATCTGGACCGTGCAATATGTGGAGTGAAGGTATTAGGAATTGTTTCACCTGCAGTTGCGAAGTTGGAAGAAGAACTTTTTGAATATCTGCAACAAAATCCAGTGGCCACTGAGTTAGGGCGTTTGAGATTATCTATCTTTGAAGATGGAGAAATTCGTTTTTTACATGAGGAGTATGAAGAATGGTCTAACCCATCGCGTTTGTTGATGGTAGATGCGCCTGTGGATCAAAGTGCTGCATTTGCGGGCATTAAGACTCTGCCATATGTCCAGAATATTGCTCTTCTAGATAACGCTCATTCACAAGGATTCGATGATGTAGTGCGTTTGAACTTGCGTAATGAACTGTGTGAAAGCGCGGTTGCAAATATCTTGGTGCGAATTGGTGGCGATTGGATTACGCCTAATCTCGCTAGCGGATGCCTGCCAGGAATCACCCGAGGGTTGCTGGTTGAACACCTAGATATCCAAGAGCGCAGGGTCTGCGGTGATGAGATCGCCCACGTGAATGCGGCTTTTTTGCTGTCGAGTCTGAAAGGCGCCCAACCAGTTGAGGTCATTGATGAGCGCCCACTTGAAATTATTAGCGATATGACGCAAAAAGTGCGGGAACTCCTTCTCGAACTTTCGGTAGGCTAGGACGCATGTCGCAGATCACGATCACGGTAAACGGTAGCGCGAGCACCGTTGCAGCTGACGTGCGCCCGACGCATCTTTTTCAAGAAGAGAAAGAAGTTGTTGTTTGTCGGATCAATGGTGAGATGAAAGACCTGTGGACCGAACTCCATGATGGCGACACGGTGGAATCTATTGAGATTTCTTCACCCGAAGGATTAGCAGTATTGCGTCACTCTACGGCTCACGTTTTGGCCCAAGCGGTACAACAGGTTTTTGCAGATACAAAGTTGGGAATCGGTCCACCCATTACAGACGGGTTTTACTATGACTTTGACCCACAAAGGCCATTCACTCCTGAGGATTTAACAACGTTAGAAAGTGCGATGAAAAAGATCATCAAAGATGGTCAACGTTTTCGACGTCGCGTTGTGAGCGAAAAAGAAGCTTTAGCCGAACTCGCAGCCGAACCGTACAAATGCGAACTTGTGGGGTTGAAATCAGATGCCGGAGATGAAACCAGCGTAGAAGTAGGTGGATCTGAATTAACTATTTACGACAACTTGGGTCGAGATGGGCAACCAGTGTGGGGGGATCTATGTAGAGGCCCACATCTACCATCAACAAAATACATTCCTGCATTTAAATTGATGCGAAGTGCAGGTGCCTATTGGCGCGGTTCGGAAAAGAACCCGATGCTGCAGCGTATTTACGGCACTGCTTGGGCAAGTTCAGAAGATCTCACAACCTACTTAGAATTTTTAATTGAGGCAGAAAAGCGCGATCATCGTCGACTTGGTGCCGAACTTGATCTCTTTTCTTTTCCTGAAGAGATCGGATCTGGTTTAGCGGTTTTCCATCCCAAAGGCGGAATCATTCGACGGGCGATGGAGGATTATTCGCGCATTCGTCACGAAGAAGAAGGATATGAATTTGTTTATTCACCGCACATAACTAAGGCGGCGCTTTTTGAGAAATCAGGTCACTTGGATTGGTATTCAGAAGGCATGTATCCACCAATGATTTTGGATGAAGAGCTCCATAACGATGGCACGATAAAGCGCGCGGGCCAGCAGTACTACATGAAACCTATGAACTGCCCTTTTCATAACTTGATCTATTCATCTCGTGGGCGTTCTTATCGCGAGCTTCCTTTGCGTCTCTTTGAATTTGGCACTGTGTACCGTTACGAGAAATCTGGTGTTTTGCATGGAATCACCCGAGCACGAGGTTTTACCCAAGATGATGCACACATCTATTGCACTGCAGACCAGATGTTGGACGAACTCGATTCACTTTTAACATTTGTCCTTAACTTGCTCCGTGATTACGGTTTAACAGACTTTTATTTGGAACTTTCAACCCGTAATGATTCTAAGTATGTCGGTGAGGACAGTGATTGGGATGCTGCCACTCAGGCACTTCGCGATGCAGCGGAAAAACAAAATCTTGAACTTGTTTTAGATGCAGGCGGGGCAGCGTTCTATGGTCCTAAAGTTTCGGTACAAGCCAAAGATGCAATCGGACGCACGTGGCAGATGTCAACGATTCAAGTAGATTTCCAGTTGCCCCAACGTTTTGATCTTGAATATGTTTCCTCTGATGGTTCACGTCAACGCCCTGTAATGATTCATAGAGCATTGTTTGGCTCCATCGAACGTTTCTTTGGAGTTTTGACCGAACACTATGCCGGCGCTTTCCCACCGTGGTTATCGCCAGTCCAAGCAATGGCGATTCCAGTTGCTGAGGCTTTCGTCCCTTATCTTGAAAATGTTGTCGCAGAACTTAAGCGAAACGGTATTCGAGCCGAACTTGATGCATCAGATGATCGCATGCAAAAGAAAGTTCGTAATGCGCAATTGCAGAAAATTCCTTACATGATTATTGCTGGCGAAGAAGATCAAGCAGCGGGTGCGGTCTCCTTTCGCTATCGCAATGGCGAGCAGAAGAACGGGATTCTCATTGCTGATGCGATTGCGGAGATTAAAGCTAGTGTCAAAGACCGTCGTCAGATTTAATGATGGAGCAGTCCTTTGGTGGAGCTGGAATGCCAGATTCGTGGCAACGTTTATGGACACCGCACCGCATGGAGTACCTACGCGGAGAAAATCGTCCTCTAGCCGATAACGACATTGCTTGCCCATTTTGTCGCACTCCAACGTTGAACGATGAAGATGGATTAATCGTCGCGCGGGGGGCCGAAGTTTTTGTTGTGATGAATTTGTATCCCTATAACGTAGGGCACCTGCTGGTTTGCACTTATCGACATGTTGCAGATTTGACCGATCTCACTGATTCAGAGCGCCGAGAAATGTCTGACCTGACTGCACATGCCATGAAAACGATTCGCAAAATTGCTAACCCAGGGGGATTTAATTTAGGAATGAATCAAGGCGCAGTGTCTGGGGCTGGGGTTGCAGAACATATCCATCAACACGTTGTTCCTCGCTGGGCGGGTGATGCAAATTTCATGCCCATTATCGGGAAAACCAAAGTGTTACCAGAACTCTTGGCCCAGACACGGCAGGACCTGGCAGCTGCTTGGTAGTGGTAGTTATAACCGATTGATGTAATTTTCTACGATATCAATTCCAATATTGCGATCTAACCAAACTGGAATAGCGGGAAATAGTAAACCAGCTGCAAAGCCATCTTCGCCCATCATGGAAAGAGTTTCCAAATATTCTTCGTGAAATTCGCTCACCAATGTTTTATGTTCGGCATCGCTGTCGCGGTGAGTAGGCGGGTTAGTTGAGTAATCAGTGATTGTTAGGTCCTGTAAGGAGATCAACGCGCACGCTTGTCCGGCATCATCGTGCAACACTAAAAACGGTGTAACCGTTTGATCAAAAACCCGATTTGCCAGCAACACCGCATCATCGAAATCAGCCTCAGATTCATCTAGTCCGGTGACAACAAGGAGTCGCGGTACTAGAGAATCGTTCAGCGCCTCCCATTGTGAAATCGTTTCGCTATCGATTCCATGTGCTGGGTTCACTGCGAAAATTGCTACGTCGCATTCGGAGTGAGTGCTTTGGTTACACAGCCCACCGAGAGCATGGGCAATTTCTGCAGGCAGGGCGCTGGAATGGCCAAAAATATGGATGCGGGTAGTGCTCAAACTAGGCGTAGACACAAGGTCAGCCTACGATGGGACCGATGATTAGCTCGATATTCAAGCCAGCAGTTACGCGCGTCATAACTCCGATCGCGAAGTTAGCCCTGCGTGCAGGTGCTACGCCCAATGCAGTCACGATCATGGGAGCTTGCGGAGTTGTTGCAAGCGCTTCATATTTCTATCCTCGCGGTGATTTTTTTCTCGGTACGTTGATGATTTGCTTGTTTTCTTTGAGTGACCTCTTTGATGGCGCCATGGCAAGGCTCTCAGATTCCGGCGCGAGCACGTGGGGTGCTTTTCTTGATTCAACAATTGATCGAATTGCTGATTCAGCGATTTTGATCAGCGTTTTGATTGCTCTGGACAAACGGGATGATCGCCTTGCTCCCGTAGTGGCTATCGCACTGGTTACAGGAATTTTGATTCCCTATATTCGAGCAAAGGCAGAGTCTTTAGGTATTAATTGCAGTGGGGGAATCGCTGAACGAACTGAAAGGGTTGTTATAGCTCTCGTTGCCATTGGATTAGATGGTCTGGGGGTGCCATATGTCATGACGATTGGGTTTTGGCTGCTGGCAACCATCGGAATCATAACTGTCGGTCAAAGAATTCTCATCGTGCGCAAGCAGGTCTCTCTATGATCGCGAAGTTACGGGAATTTTTAACAGCGAGAACATATTTTGCTGCCTGGAGAATTGTCCGCTGGCTTCCAGAAAAGTTCGCGTATGAACTTTTCTACTTCGCCGCTGATTTTGCCGTAGCTAAAAATGGTAAAGGAGTGCGTCGGCTGCGATCGAACCTATCACGCGTTAAGCCTGGGCTTCCTCAGAGTGAATTGGATATCTTACTGAAGAAAGCAATGCGATCTGCTCTTCGATACTGGTGTGACACTTTTCGATTTCCAGATTGGCCTCTTGCGCGCACGGTGCAAACAGTAAAAGTTGAAAATGAACATTTACTTTTGGATGCAATCGCTGCTGGAACAGGTGTGATTGTTTCCCTCCCACATGCAGGAAATTGGGATCACGCAGGTGCGTATTTTTGCTCCAAAGGAATCAAGTTGGTTACTGTCGCCGAACGTTTGAAACCCGATGCACTTTTCCAAAGATTTCTTGAATATCGCCAGCAAATGGGCATGGAGGTTTTGCCCGTTGATGGCCGCGTAATTGCTACCTTGGCTAAACGTTTGCGTGAAGGTCAATTGATTGCACTTGTTGCAGATCGCGATCTTTCAAAATCAGGAATTTCTGTAAATTTTTTCGGCGCACCCGCACGTATGCCAGCGGGCCCGGCGGTTCTAGCTCTCAATACCGGCGCTCCATTGATTACGGCCTTTGTTTCTTACACAGAAAATGGCATCCTTATACATTTTGAACCAGTAGCCATTCCACGTGTTGGAAGCCACGAAGAGAAAGTTGCGACAGTGGTTCAGAATTGCGCTTTAGATTTTGAGAAAGGAATCGCATCCCATCCTGAAGATTGGCATATGCTGCAGCGAATATGGGTAGATGGAGATTTTACGGAGCGAGTAGATGCCTAATTTGAAACCCCTCAAAATTGGTTTGGTTTGCCCATATGGTTGGGATGCACCCGGCGGGGTTCAAAACCATGTGCGAGATTTAGCAGAGTATTTGATTGCTCATGGCCACAAGGTTTCGGTTTTAGCCCCAACTCTTGATGAAGAGGCTTTACCGGAATATGTAGTGAGCGCTGGAAAACCTATTCCGATTCCGTGGAATGGCGCAGTTGCGCGAGTACTTTTTGGGCCCATCGCCTTCGCTCGGGTTCGGCAATGGATTGCTCAGGGCGATTTCGATCTCCTTCATTTGCATGAACCAGCAATTCCTTCCATCTCGCTTTTAGCATGTTGGGCAGCAGAGGGACCGATGGTGGGAACTTTTCATGCTGCCGCAAAAAAGCAGAAAGCGATTTATGCGATTGGTCCAATTCTGGAACCCGTAATTGAAAAACTTAATGTACGCATCGCAGTGAGTGAGGCAGCCAGAGCGACCTTGAGTGAGCATCTAGAAACGGATGCAATCGTTATACCGAATGGTATTTATGGGTCTAATTTTCGCAATGGCACCGCCCAGCCTCAATGGAGCGGTCAAACAATCGGCTTCATGGGCAGATTTGAAGAGCCGCGTAAGGGATTATCGGTCCTTGTGGATGCGCTCTCGATCGTTGCGCGGTTCGTGCCAGAAATCCGTGTGATTATCGCTGGGCCCGGAGACACTGAAGAAGTTCTGAAAAAAGTGGATCCACAACTGCGTGATCGCATTTCATTTCTAGGAAGATTGCACGAAAAGGAAAAAGCCGATTTTCTTACTTCCCTTACTCTCTATGTTGCGCCCAATACTGGGGGCGAGTCTTTTGGAATCATTCTTGCAGAAGCCATGGCATCTGGTGCTGCAATCGTTGCTAGCGATATTCCAGCATTTGCTTCGTTGCTAGGTGATGGAAAATATGGCGCCCTGTTTGCAAACGAAGATTCCACACAGTTAGCCCATGCGATTATTGATTTGTTGCGCGATCCGGCAAAAAGAAAAGCGTTGGCGTTGGCCGGACAAGAACATGGAAAAATTTTTGATTGGGACACCGTTGCAGAGCAAATTTTCTCGGTTTATCAAATGGCAATAGTGGGAGGCCAAAAGGTAGGCTTAGCATCTGATAATCGCAGTTGGACCCGATTGCTTGGAAGAGATGGGCAGAAATAGTGAAAAGTGGCCTAACTTTCGGAATTCTTCTACTCACCTCCTTATGGTATTTATCTTTTTCAGCCACCCGCTTGGATCGTCTGCATCACCGCGTTGAAACAAGTTGGGCAAACTTGGATGGATTGTTACAGCGCCGAGCTGCTGTTGCACTTGAGATTGCCCATAGCGAATTAATCGATCCAGCATCGTCCTTGATTTTAACCGCTGCTGCTTATCAAGCGAGGGATGCCAATATGCGCGATCGCAGTCAAGCAGAAAGTAGTTTATCTGGAGCACTGATGTTATTACAGAATGAGATGAGTGATGAAACACGATCAGCAGATGCAGCGTTGCTGAAAGAGTTATCTGATTTGACGCAGAAAATCCGCGTTGGAGTATCTATTCATGTGGATGCTGTCACAAGAACACGAGCCGTGCGAAAAAAATTGATCTTTAAGCTTTTCCGACTAGCCGGGACGGCGCCATTACCCATCACGTATGAATTTGAAGATGATGCACTTTAGGAAAGTATTAGCGGTATCTGTGGGAGTCTGCTTGATCGTGACAGGCTGCTCAGCGATTAAGGCGCATTTACCTTTCGCGAAATCTTCGGTGACCGTAGAACACAATCTCATCAGTGGCCGAGAAGGTACAAATGGGAGGATTCTCGTAGTGAAAATCGATGACACCCCAGAAGCCCATCCACAGATCGGCCTGGAGGATGCCGACGTTGTGTATATCGAGCAAGTGGAAGGAGGACTCACACGATTAGCAGCCCTGTTTTCATCAGTCATACCTTCGCACGTAGGACCAGTGCGAAGTGCGCGCATTAGTGACATAGAACTGCTAGCCCAGTATGGACACGTTGCATTCGCCTATAGCGGTGCTCAAAAGAAGATGCTTCCAGTAATTGCAGATGCGGATTTAGAGAATCTTGGCGCTCAGCAAGAATCAGCTGACATTTATACCCGTGATTCAGAACGTAATGCACCGTATAACATGATCTTGAGAGCTGATCTGCTCATGAGTAAATTGGTTAGTAAAGATATTTCAATAGCATCTGCTAAAAATCCGGGTTGGACTTTTGGTCCAGTCCCGAAAAATGGAAAGATGATAGTTTCTGCGAAAATGAATTGGCCAGCTAATTCTTATACAGCCACGTGGTCATCTACCGATTTTCGATGGTTACTTTCTCACCACGACCAATCTGATGTGTCAGCAAGCGGTATAAATTTGGGTCCAACAACAATGGTGATTCAAATAGTTTCTATCACTGATTCGGAATACCATGACAAATTCGGAGGTATTACCCCATTATCTGCAACGGTTGGTAGTGGTGCCGGGTTTATCTTGCGCGATGGCCAAGTTTTTGATGCGCTGTGGACGCGAGCAGATGCACAATCTGGGACCACATGGAGCGCGAGTGATGGTTCACCAATCACCTTTGCTCCAGGCCAGGTATGGGTGGCTTTAACCGATTCTGCGCCTGAGTTCACCTATCCCGTTGCGTCTGCAAGTTCGACGCCGACAAAGTAGGATGTGCACTCACGAACTAACAGGGAGTTTTCATGGCTGAAACAACAGGCACCGGCAGAGTAAAGCGCGGCATGGCAGAAATGCTTAAAGGCGGCGTCATTATGGATGTCGTCAACGCTGAACAAGCCAAGATTGCTCAAGACGCTGGCGCTGTAGCGGTTATGGCCCTGGAGCGTGTTCCAGCAGATATCCGCGCACAAGGTGGAGTTGCTCGCATGTCTGATCCGGACATGATTGAAAAAATAAAAGCAGCCGTATCCATTCCTGTTATGGCTAAAGCGCGTATCGGCCATTTTGTTGAAGCGCAGATTTTGCAAAGTTTAGGTGTTGACTATATCGACGAGTCTGAAGTGTTAACGCCGGCTGACTACAAAAACCATATTAATAAATGGAATTTCACAGTCCCCTTCGTTTGTGGTGCTACTAATCTTGGCGAAGCACTTCGACGGATTAACGAAGGCGCTGCGATGATCCGTTCTAAGGGCGAAGCAGGAACGGGCGATGTCTCAAACGCAGTAACTCATATGCGCGAGATTGGTGGAGAAATTCGCCGCCTAACTTCAATGCGCGAAGATGAGCTCTACGTGGCGGCCAAAGAGATGCAAGCTCCTTTTGAATTGGTAAAAGAAGTTGCTCAAAACGGCAAACTTCCAGTTGTTCTTTTCACTGCCGGTGGAATTGCAACACCAGCAGATGCAGCGATGATGATGCATATGGGTGCGGACGGCGTATTTATTGGCTCCGGAATCTTTAAATCAGGAGATCCGGCTCGTCGCGCTGCTGCATGTGTAAAAGCAACAACATTTTTTGATGATCCGAAAATTATCGCGGATGCATCTCGCGGCTTGGGAGATGCGATGGTTGGGATCAACGTTGCTGACATCCCAGTGCCTCATCGTTTAGCCGATCGCGGTTGGTAGGAAAATTTGAAAGTTGGAGTTTTAGCGCTGCAAGGTGATGTGCGCGAGCATGTTCTGGCATTGCAAGAATGCGGGGCAGATCCAGTAATCGTGAGGCGCTCTGCAGAGATCGCGGCAATTGATGCGCTCATTCTTCCTGGGGGAGAATCGACAACCATCGCGCTACTTGCTCAAGTTTTTGATGTTTTTGAACTTATCCGCGATCGTATTCGCGATGGATTGCCTGTCTATGGTTCTTGCGCCGGGATGATTCTCCTAGCTGATCGGGTATTGGATGCAGTGGATGGACAAAGAACATTCGGGGGTCTAGATATCACCGTTCGCAGGAATGCATTTGGTCGACAGGTGGATTCATTCGAAAGTGATCTCTCGGTTAAAGGTGTAACTCCGGCCCCCCTCAAGGCTGTCTTTATTCGCGCCCCGTGGGTTGAGCAAGTTGGCCAGGGAGTGGAGGTACTGGCATCAATACAAGGCAGCGATGGTCGCGAGCATCCAGTCGCAGTGCGTCAAGGCACAATTTTAGCTACCTCCTTTCATCCCGAATTGACTGGGGATCATCGAATTCATCGTTATTTCCTCGAGCAGGTGTGCAGGTCGGCTACGCGAATCAAGTAAAGTGCGCGGTGCAGAAGCAATAGTTTTTCAAACGAGTATGGGTGGGGTGTAAATGTCTGGCCATTCCAAGTGGGCGACAACCAAGCACAAGAAGGCAATTATCGATTCTCGTCGCGCCAAATCATTTGCCAAATTTATCAAGGCCATCGAAGTAGCTGCTCGCAACGGAGGCCCTGATGTAGTGGGAAACCCAACTCTTTTTGACGCAATAGCCAAAGCCAAGAAAAATTCTATGCCTGCCGACAATATTGAGCGTGCTGTAAAACGTGGAGCTGGGCTTGAATCTGGTGCTGCCGACTGGCAAACCATTATGTACGAAGGTTATGGACCTAATGGTGTTGCAATCTTGATTGAATGTTTGTCCGATAATCGAAATCGTGCCGCTTCGGAAGTGCGCGTTGCCGTAACACGTAACGGGGGCAGTATGGGAGATCCAGGGTCTGTTTCGTATTTATTTAGTCGTAAAGGTGTGGTGATTGCAAGCAAAGATGGCGGAATTACTGAAGAAAAGATCCTAGAAGCTGTTCTTGAAGCAGGAGCTGAAGAGGTTAACGATCTTGGAGATTCTTTCGAGATAGTGAGTGAAGCCAGCGATCTGGTAGCTGTTCGAACATCACTGCAAAGTGCCGGGATTGAATACGAGTCTGCTGAAACATCGTTTTTACCATCCATGTCTATCCCATTAGATGTTGAGGGTGCGCAGAAAGTGTTTGCGCTTATTGAAGCAATTGAAGAACTTGATGATGTCCAAAATGTTTATGGAAATTTTGACGTCTCCGATGAAGTGATGGCGAGCCTAGGCTAATTTGCATGAGAGTCCTCGGAGTGGATCCAGGTCTGACGCGATGTGGTGTGGGCGTCATAGAAGGTGCGGTTGGCGCTCCACTTTCCTTGATTGGGGTCGGTGTCATTTTAACTGCCTCGACGATGCCTCTCGAACAACGATTAATGGAATTAGAGACGCAATTACAAAACTGGGTAAATTTGCATTCCCCAGATGTCATCGCGGTTGAACGTGTATTTTCGCAACATAATGTGCGCACCGTTATGGGTACGGCCCAAGCAGCTGGTATCGCATTACTGGTAGCTGCGAAATCTGGGATTCCTGTGGCGATGCACACTCCTAGTGAAGTTAAAGCGGCGGTCACTGGTGCCGGTCGTGCAAACAAAAATCAAGTTGCAGAGATGGTACGTAGATTGCTTAATTTGGAAACAATTCCCAAACCTGTTGATAGCACAGACGCTTTGGCATTGGCGATTTGTCATCTATGGCGAGGCAATAGTACTTCTCGACTTGCTACGGCAGTTGCAGCTGAAAAATCACGGCTCAAGAGTTTGCGGACGCGATGATTTCATTGCTCTACGGGCGAATCCGTAATTTACGTATTGATCGAGCCATTATTGATGTGGGCGGGGTTGGCCTTTCGGTGACAATTACCCCACATACAAGTTCTAAGTTGAGTGTGGGCAATGACGCACAATTTTTTACTGCGTTAGTGGTACGAGAAGATTCACTGACACTTTTCGGGTTTCTGGATGAAGAGTCACGTTCGCTTTTTGAATTAGTTCAAACGGTGTCAGGAATCGGTCCGAAAGTAGCAATGTCTATTTTGGCGGTATTGACGCCTGAAGATCTCGCTTCGGCAGTGGCTCAGGAAAATGCATCCACCATAGAACGCGTTCCTGGGATCGGACATAAAGGCGCACAACGTTTGATTCTTGAACTTAAGGGCAAGATGAGTGAAATTTCTCCCTCAAGTTCAATGGTCGGTGAACATGCGCCATGGCGTGAACAACTCACGAGTGCTTTGATGGGGTTAGGTTTCAGCGCCAAAGAAGCAGATGGTGCCATTGGATCGGTAGTCTCACAACTGCGAGCAGACGAAAAAGATCCGGCAGCAATGGGAATTTCAGACCTTCTGAAAGTGGTTTTGCAAGGTGGTCGTAAATGAGCACTGAAGATAAGGATCGCCTTGTTGCGCCCACTATAAAGAATTCAGATTCAGCAGCGGAAAATGCCCTGCGTCCTAAAGTTCTCGGTGAATTTATCGGCCAACATCGCGTTCGGGAACAAATCGATGTTTTATTAACAGCTGCTCGCCATCGCAATTCTCCAGCAGATCATATTTTGCTCTCTGGCCCTCCAGGTTTAGGAAAAACAACGCTGGCGTTAATTTTAGCTAGTGAAATGGATACGCCCATACGTATTACTAGCGGACCTGCGATTACACACGCTGGAGATTTGGCGGCAATTTTATCCTCACTTGTTGAAGGTGAGATTCTTTTCCTTGATGAGATCCATCGGTTGCCTCGTCCGGCCGAAGAACTTCTGTATTTGGCGATGGAGGATTTCCGGGTTGATGTGGTGGTTGGTAAAGGTCCCGGTGCTACGGCAATTCCGCTGCAACTTCCTCATTTTACTTTAGTGGGGGCAACCACGCGTGCTGGTTTGCTTCCCAGTCCGCTGCGGGATCGTTTTGGATTTACTGCTCACTTGGATTTTTATGAAGTAGATGAAATAGCCGAAGTATTGGAACGCAGTTCTAAACTTTTAGGATTAAAGATAGATGGCGCCGCAATTGCCGAAATTGCCGGACGCTCCCGCGGAACACCACGTATAGCCAATCGTTTGCTCAGACGAGTACGCGATTTTGCTCAAGTCCGAGGGGCTGCCGAACTCACGAGAGACCACGCTCGTGCAGCATTAGAAATGTATGAAGTTGATGAACTTGGTCTTGATCGATTGGATCGTGCCGTCTTGGTGGCTTTAGTTGAACGATTCAATGGGGGACCAGTTGGCCTTTCCACCTTAGCGATTGCGGTGGGAGAGGAAACCGAAACAGTTGAAGCAGTTGCAGAGCCTTTTCTCGTACGAAATGGCTTTATGGCTCGGACTCCTCGGGGCAGAATCGCGACGGCCCAAGGTTGGCGCCACGTAGGCCACGAACCTGACGCTTCTGTGACCGCGGCAACAGCCACCCTTTTCGACACGCCTGCCATTGATGCCTAGACTCATCTCTCATGTCCACCTCATCACGTACAACTAAGACAGCAGCGCGCCCAGGTCGCACCCTTGCGATTATGGCCCTTGTCTTAATCGCATTATTGGCCGCTGTTTTCGTGCAAGGTGCCAAGAGCATCAAACTCGGTTTAGATCTGCGCGGTGGCACGAGTGTGACTTTGCAACCGCGTTTATCTCCAGGTGAAAGCGGCACAGTATCTAACGCTGCAATAGATCAAGCAGTTTCAATTATTCGCCAACGCGTGAACTCATTAGGTGTTGCCGAAAGTGAAGTAACGGCCCAAGGCAGCGGCACAAATCGTCAAATCGTAATCTCCGTCCCTGGAGATACTGGACGACGAGTGGTGGATCTTGTTGGCCAAACTGCTGAACTACGTTTTCGACAAGTACTCGTGGCCGGAGCACCGGGGGATACGAGCACTGCAACCACAACGAGCACATCAGTAGACGCGGTAACAAAAGCTGTAACAGATAAGTATTCTGCAATTGACTGTACCGACCCTGTTAATCGTCAAGGTACCGGTTCAGATGTTGCTACCGACCCAATTGTTGCTTGTGATCGCGCCGGCACAAGCAAATATATTTTGGGACCAGCAGAAGTCTTAGGTCGCCAAGTTTCCAAGGCTTCTGCCGCGATTAATCAAACTTCTGGTAGTGGTTGGTATGTACTTTTGACTTTTGACAATGACGGAACAAAAGCATTTGGGGGCCTGACTACTCGAGTAACTTCGCTGTCAGCACCCATGAATGAAGTTGCAATTGTTTTGGATGGCCTAGTGGTGTCGGCACCTCGTATCAACGAAGCCATCACTTCTGGAAGTGCCCAGATCACAGGTAGTTTCACTCAAGTAGAAGCAACAGACCTGGCAAACGTTCTTAAATATGGAGCGCTTCCTCTAGCTTTTGACCGAGGTGAAGTGCAACAAATTTCACCAACACTGGGGGCAGACCAACTACGCGCAGGTTTACTCGCTGGGTTCTTGGGCCTTGGTTTAGTTCTTCTTTATTCACTCTTGTACTACAGAGGACTCGGTGTTGTTTCTGTCGGATCCTTGTTGGTAGCTGGATCTATCACTTACCTCTTGTTCCTGCTTTTAGGTAAATGGATCGGATTCACACTTACGTTAGCTGGTATTGCTGGTGCAATTGTGGCAATTGGAATTACTGCGGACTCTTTCATCGTGTACTTCGAACGTATTCGAGATGAAGTCCGTGAAGGGCGTTCGTTGCGCTCTGCAGTTGAAACGGGCTGGATTCGCGCTCGACGAACGATCATCGTTGCTGACTTTGTTTCGATTATTGCAGCGGCGTTGCTCTATCTCTTCGCCGTCGGTGGCGTACGCGGGTTCGCATTCACACTCGGGCTTACCACTTTGATCGATCTCTTTGTTGTCTTCATTTTCACGAAACCAATCGTGACTGTGTTGGCGCATTTGCACTTCTATAGTTCAGGTCACCCTTTGTCTGGTTTCTCTGCAAAAAGCTTGGGTGTACTAACACCCCCGCTATCGACACAAACGAAGGAGGCGTAAGCCATGGGTAAATTTTCTGGTTTAGGCGGACGTTTGTATCGTGGCGAGACATCTGTTGATTTCATTGGTAAACGCCGACGTTGGTATGCCTTTTCTGGCGTACTCATTATCGCCTCAGCAATTGCGCTTTCGGTTCAGGGCCTACACCTAGGAATTGAATTTAAGGGTGGATCAGCTTTCACTGTGAAACTTGCTGGAGCTTCGGTGGAGCAAGCACGTGCAGCGGTAACCGCAACTGGCGTACCTGGGGAAATTATCATTCAAAAAGTTGGAACTGATCGTCTGAGAGTTCAAACGGGAGCATTATCTTCAGTTCAATCTAATCAAATCCAAGATGCATTAGCGGCAAAGTTCTCTATCAAGGTTGAGACCATTGATACGCAGATCGTCGGACCATCTTGGGGTAAAGAGATCACACGCAAAGCGCTCTATGGCCTCTTTGGATTCTTAATTGTGGTTCTCCTCTATCTGGCAATGGCTTTTGAACCGAAAATGGCAATCGCAGCAATTGTTGCCGTCATTCATGACGTCTTCATTACCGTTGGAATTTATGCGTTGGTCGGTTTTGATGTAACGCCGGCAACGGTCATCGGGTTTTTGACAATCTTGGGTTACTCCCTTTATGACACGGTCGTTGTGTTCGATAAAGTGCGTGAAAACACTCGGACGATTACGAGTACCTCCAAGAGCACCTACTCGCAAGCTGCCAACTTGGCTGTGAATCAGACACTGGTTCGCTCATTTAATACTTCCCTCATCGCACTTTTACCTGTTGGATCCATTCTGTTTGTAGGTGCTGGTTTACTCGGTGCTGGAACCCTTAAGGATCTTTCTCTTGCGCTCTTTATCGGTTTAGCAACCGGTACATACTCATCGATCTTCATTGCAACCCCGCTCCTAGCAGTTTTGCGTGAACGCGAGCCTGCGATGAAAGCTCTCGCAAAGCGCGTTTCAACACGGAGCACAGTTGCCAATAAAGTCACTGAGCCAGCATCTGCTGTTGTGGCCACCGAAAAACGTGGCCCGCGCAATCAGCCTAAACGCAACAGACGACGTTAAATTTCTTGAGCGAATACTCGGGCCGCTGAAGTAGGCTTGTTAAGGTGAGCACAATGATCTCGCCAGTCTTGGCCTCGGTGGCTGAGCATCACCCGGCTTCTTCTTACACAGAAATCGAATCGGCATTCGAAGTTGCTCGCGATGCGCATTCCGGTCAAATGCGAAAATCTGGTGATGCATATATCACCCACCCTGTGGCTGTTGCTCAAATTTTGGCTGATTTAGGGTTGGATTCGCAAACAGTGATTGCAGCTTTATTGCATGACACAATTGAAGACACGACATACTCGTTAACGCAGTTAAAGAAGGATTTTGGTTCGGAAGTAGCAAATCTAGTCGATGGTGTTACCAAGCTGGATAAATTATCGTATGGGCCAACGGCGGAGGCCGAAACGGTTCGTAAAATGGTTGTTGCAATGTCGCGAGACATCCGAGTGCTTGTGATCAAATTGGCAGATCGTTTGCATAATGCCCGTACATGGAAATTTGTTGATCCAGATTCTGCTGAACGCAAAGCCCGAGAAACCTTGGACATTTACGCGCCGTTGGCACATCGACTTGGAATGAACGCGATCAAATGGGAACTAGAAGACCTATCTTTTGAAGTTCTAGAACCGAAAAAATTTCAAGAGATTGCAAGGTTAGTAGCAGAACGAGACCCTTCACGAGAAGCTTTGAGCTCTGAAGTAATTGCTTTAGTTGAGGCCGATTTAAAGACCGATGGCATTCAAGCAACGGTTACCGGACGCCAGAAACATTTTTATAGTGTGTATCAAAAAATGGTTGTTCGTGGGCGCGATTTCAACGATATCTATGATTTGGTTGGGATTCGTGTTTTAGTCAATGATGTGCGCGATTGTTACGGAGTGCTAGGGGCCATCCACGCACGATGGAGTCCAGTACCTGGACGATTCAAGGATTACATTGCAATGCCGAAATTCAATCTGTATCAATCTTTGCATACGACTGTGATTGGGCCTACAGGAAAAGCGATCGAAATTCAGATCAGAACATTTGAAATGCACTCACGAGCAGAATTTGGAATCGCAGCCCACTGGAAATACAAGGAGGGTGCAGATAGCAAGAATTCCCCGGAAATGCTCTGGTTGCGACAGTTGCATGAATGGCAGAAGGAAACTGAAGATCCAAGTGAGTTTCTTGAATCACTTCGTTTTGATCTAGGTAGTCCAGAAGTATTCGTTTTCACTCCCAAAGGCAATGTCATCGCTCTGCCTGCGGGATCAACTCCGGTGGATTTTGCCTATGCGGTGCATACAGAAGTTGGAAGTAGATGTGTTGGCGCGAAAGTCAATGGTCGTTTAGTGCCACTGGAATCTGTGCTGATAAACGGTGACGTGATTGAAGTCCTAACAAATAAGAATGAAAATGCACACCCCAGTAGAGATTGGCTTAATTTTGTGAAGAGCCCAAGAGCGCGCTCCAAAATCAAAGCTTGGTTTACTAAAGAACGACGCGAAGAGGCAGTCGATGCTGGTCGGGAATCGATTGCCCGTCAGATGAGAAAAGCGGGATTGCCACTGCAGAAGATTTTCGCTGGTCAATCTCTGCTGGAGCTATCACATGAACTTCGATATCCCGAAATATCGGCTCTTTATGCAGCAGTAGGGGATGGTCATGTATCTGCGGTTTCGATTGTAGAAAAATTGACGGCGACAATGGCAGCAGAGGATTCACATCCTGAATTAACGATGGATAAAGCCATGCTTGCAACTGGATCACCTACTACGCGACGATCAAGTAGTGCAGTCGAAGTAGCTGGCATCGATGATGTTCTTGTGAAATTGGCGCGTTGTTGCACACCTGTTCCGGGGGATGCGATTACAGGATTTATCACTCGTGGTAGCGGGGTGTCGGTACACCGCGAGGATTGCAGTAACGCCCATGATCTCAAAGAACATCAAAGTGATCGAATGGTTCATGTTACTTGGCTTGCAGGAGCATCAAGCGTATTTTTAGTGAACATTCAAGTAGAAGCGTTGGATCGTTCTCGATTGTTATCGGATGTGACTCGTACCTTGTCTGATCAACACGTCAATATTTTGAGTGCTGCAGTGAGTACATCAAAGGATCGGACAGCGATATCCCGCTTTACCTTTGAGATGGCAGATGCAACGCACTTGGATGCTGTGCTGAGCGCCGTGCGTCAGATCGAAGGCGTTTATGATGTTTCGCGCACGACTAATAATTAGTTAGCGAATTCGGCTAAACCCTTTTCTGCCTCGGCCAGCCATACCCGTCGAGCAGAAGCCGATTCGCGCGCTTCAGTGGCTTTTTTGGCATTACCTGTTGCATCAGCCTTAGCGGCGATCTTTTCGTAGTTTTCCACCGCTTCGGTGAGTTGTCGAACAACTTCAATCGCGCGAGCTTTAGCAGCTGGGTCAGTTTTGCGCCAACGGTCCTCTTCGGCAGATTTAATCTCTTTTTCAACAGCATTAAAACGGGCATCAAAGGCGGCACGTTTCTCGCGTTGCGTCATTCCGATGCGCTCCCATTGGCGGGCTAATTCGCGGAAAGCTTTCTTGGCTTCCTCGAGGTTGCTTATAGGAAGAAGTGCTTCAATTTCGATAATCATCGCTTCACGTTTTGCAAGATTTGATGTCATAGTTTCATCACGCTTGGCTAGATCCGCATTTTTAGCGGTGAAAAATTGATCTTGAGCCGCTTTGAAACGATTCCATAGTTTGGCATCATCTCCTTTCTTACCGCGACCTGTGGCTTTCCAAAGATCCATCAGGGCTTTGAAGCGGCGTGCTGTAGCCACCCAATCTGTCGAAGTCGCTAACTTTTCGGCTTCTGTGACTAGCTCTATCTTTGCTGAAGCAACTTTGCTTTGCTCTGCATCTAGGGCTGCAAAATGTGTGCGCCGACGTTTATCGAATTTGTTACGGGAGGTAGAAAAACGCTTCCAAAGGTCAGCATCGCTTTTCTTATCCAATCTTGGAGCAACTTTCCATTCATCCAAAAGCGTTTTGAGACGATCACCCGTAGTTTTCCAACTTTCAGATAGGGCAAGTGATTCGGCTTCAACAACTAATTTTTCTTTTTCGATCAATACCTGAGCTCGGTGTGCTTCTTTAGCCTGGTTTTCAGCCTCTTTCTTGGCTTCATAAGCCCCTCTGTGATCTTCAACTAGAACCGGTATTTGTTCAACAGCGCTAGCGAGTGCAGCAAGATCGCCCACCCCGTTGAGATCCTTTACTTGATGGCGCAGGCGAGTGACGGCAATTTGTGCATCGGATGGGACCATCGCACCACTGCGAATACGGGCGGCAAGTAAAGCAACTTCTGATGCAAGTGCTTCAAATTTACGGACAAAGTATGCGAGCGCTTCTTCTGAAGTTTTACCTGGATAGGATCCGACTGCCTTTTCGCCTTCAGGTGTTGTGACATATACCGTTCCATCATCGCCCACTCGTCCAAATTGAGCGGGATCTCCGATCAGTGCTGATGCTGCAGATGGTGTTGGAATTACCTCGGTCATGTCATGTCCTTTCAGCGCGGTAGGTCATTGCTGACCTTCGCTATCCAAGTGCGTTGGAATGAGCAGGGGGCCCAATTCCTTGAGGGATACTTCGTAGGGAAAAGGTACCCTGTCTGCCTATCAGGTGGAAATGGAGGCGAAATTATGCTCGTTGATAGCTTCGCGGCCCCCGCATTTGCGACTAATTGTTGGGTTATTGCTTCTGCCCCAGGCCACGAGTGCGTCATTATCGATCCGGGAATGCCAGATGTTTCTTGGCAAGTTCAAGAAATTCTGGATCGGCATCGCTTAAAACCTGTTGCCATTTTAGTGACTCATGGCCATTTGGATCACACATTCTCGGTCCGACCACTGTGTGAAGGCTATGGAATCCCTGCTTATATCCACTCGGAAGATCGTGCTTTGTTAGAACACCCAGAGAGGGCTCTGAGCGCTGAGTTTGCTGCGACATTAGGCGAAAGTAACTTTGTAGAACCCTCCGATGTAAGAGAATTGCGCAATGGAGATTTGTTGGAGATTGCTGGGATGAATTTCTCAGCGATTCATGCGCCCGGACATACTCGCGGCTCTGTTGTTTTTAGTTTTCCTTCACAGAGTGATGAATCAGTTTTAGTCAGCGGAGATGTTCTATTTGCAGGATCTATAGGCAGAACTGATCTGCCTTCGGGTTCACCCAAAGATATGGAGAACACGTTGCGTAAAAAGCTTTGGCCACTTGCCGATGACATGCGCGTTCTCCCGGGGCACGGACCAGAAACTACCATTGGTCGTGAACGCGTTGTGAATCCGTATTTCAAGAACGCTGGACGTGGTTTATGAAATTCCAAGCGCCCAAGGGTGTCAGTGAATATTTTCCTCCGAGGTCAAGGGCTTTTGAATGGGTGCGCGAAAGTCTGATTGCACCTGCTCGTTTGGCTGGTTATCAACTATTGGAATTGCCTGTCTTTGAAGACACCGAACTTTTCACGAGGGGTGTTGGCGCATCAACTGATGTTGTTAGCAAAGAGATGTATACCTTCCAAGATCGTGGTGGCCGCTCTATTACCCTGCGTCCTGAAGGAACAGTCGGTGCACTTCGAGCTGTTATCGAACATGGTTTAGATAGAAAATCATTGCCTGTAAAAATTTTTTATTCGGGTGCATTTTTCCGGGCCGAACGTCCTCAAGCGGGCCGTTACCGTCAGTTTTATTCTGTGGGTATAGAAGCTGTTGGTTCGGATGATCCAGCTTTAGATGCTGAAGTTATCGCAATTGCGGATAATGGATTTAAATCTTTAGGTCTTAAGCAGTATCACTTAGAAATTACATCTTTGGGCGATCTAGCATCACGAGCGGCACACCGTATCGATCTGGTGAAATATATCGCTGGCTTAAAATTAGATGAAGCTACCCAAGCTCGGGCAGAGATCAACCCTCTTCGACTTTTTGATGACAAGCGTGAAGAAATACGAGCTTTCATGGCGAAAGCTCCACTTTTGCTGGATTATTTGTCGCAAGAATCCCAAGAAAATTTCGCAGCCGTTCAAAGATATTTAACCCACATGGGGATTGATTTCCAGATTAACCCTCGAATGGTGCGTGGCTTGGATTACTACACAGGTACCACTTTCGAATTTGTTCATGATCTCCTTGGGGCCCAATCTGGTATTGGCGGAGGTGGACGATATGACGGTCTTATGAAGGAAATTGGTGGTCAAGACATTACTGGGATTGGATTTGGCCTAGGCGTGGATCGCGCCTTACTAGCAGTGGAAGCAGAAGGTTTGCTCAAAGGAGATGAATTCACATCGGATTTATTTTTAATACCTCTAGGGGAGGACGCGAAATCCCGCGCGCTTTTATTGGCGGCAGAAGTACGTAAATTTGGTCATAGTGTCGAAATCGCTTTTGGGGACAGAGCCCTAAAAGGTGCCATGAAGAGTGCAGATAAGAGTGGAGCGGCGTACGTTGTCGTATTGGGCGATGCAGAAATTGCCAGTGCAACTGTAGAGCTCAAGCAAATGAGTACGGGATCCACTTCCTCGGTTACTCTGACCTCCTTGCCGCAAGCCCTTTCCTTGGCGCTAGCGAAATAATGGTCTGGAGCCTTCAATGTTGAGAACTCGTACTGCTGGTTCATTGCGTCAATCAGATGCAGCAACCACTGTGACCTTGGCTGGATGGGTATCTCGTCGCCGAGATCACGGAGGGGTTGCCTTTATCGATCTGCGTGATGCATCTGGTTCAGTGCAAGTTGTCATCAAAGATGAAGCAATTGCTGGAGCACTGCGAGCGGAATGGTGTTTGAAAATTACTGGAGAAGTTGTTTCCAGACCTGCAGGCAATGCTAATGCAGCACTTGCTACAGGAGAGATTGAAGTTATAGCTACTGAGGTTGTCGTCCTGAGCGAAGCTTTAGCTCTACCATTTCCTGTAGATAGTGGCGATGATGCTGATATCAATGAAGAAGTGCGCTTGCGTTATCGGTATTTAGACCTTCGGCGTGAGAAACCCGCTCACAATCTACGCGTGCGCGCCAAAGTAACTTCGGTCATCCGTAAAGTCATGGATGCTCAAGAATTCTTGGATATTGAAACTCCTTATCTCACACGATCGACACCAGAGGGTGCGCGCGACTTCTTAGTGCCGGTTAGATTGCAACCAGGCAGCTGGTATGCGCTGCCTCAGTCACCTCAACTTTTTAAGCAACTTTTAATGGTTGCTGGTATGGAAAAGTATTATCAAATAGCACGGTGTTTTAGAGATGAGGATTTTAGGGCTGACCGTCAGCCAGAATTCACCCAGCTGGATATAGAGATGTCCTTCATAGACCAAGAGGACATTCTTGCGATCGCAGAAAAAATCTTAGTTGCTGTCTGGAAAGAAGTAGCAGGGTTCGATATTGCATTGCCGATCAAACGCATGACCTATGCAGATGCAATGGATCGCTATGGTTCAGATAAGCCAGATCTGCGTTTTGCAAATGAGCTCACAGATCTCACGAATTTCTTTTCTGATACGCAATTCAGAGTTTTCCAAGCACCGTACGTCGGTGCGGTAGTTATGCCTGGTGGCGCCTCTTCTGCGCGTCGCGAACTGGATGCATGGCAAGACTGGGCAAAGGCTCGTGGAGCTAAAGGCCTGGCATATGTCTTAGTTAATCCAGATGGAACTTTGGGCGGGCCAGTTGCTAAGAACCTGACAGAAAAAGAGGTGGCTGGCATTTGTGGTGCGGCTTCGGCCATGCCAGGAGATGCGATTTTCTTTGCGGCGGGGGAGAAGGTAGCTTCACAAAATCTCTTAGGGGCCGTTCGTATCGAGATCGGGAAACGATGCGATCTCATCGATCAAAAAGCTTGGGAATTTTTATGGGTAGTAGATGCGCCAATGTTTGAGCCAACCGATAACGGTGGTTGGACTGCGGTGCATCATCCCTTCACAGGACCCAAACCAGAATTTGCAGCAACATTTGCAAAAGATCCGGCTAGCGCTTTGGCTTATGCCTATGACATTGTTTTGAACGGTACTGAACTCGGTGGCGGTTCAATTCGTATTCACGATCGCGCAATGCAAAAGGATGTATTTAACGTCATTGGCCTGAGTGATGAAGAGGCTATGAGCAAGTTCGGATTCTTGTTGGAAGCCTTTAACTATGGCCCACCTCCGCATGGAGGAATTGCTTTAGGCTTGGATCGGATCTGTGCTTTGCTTACAGGTTCGGATTCAATTCGCGAAGTAATTGCATTCCCAAAAACTGCAAGCGGCGGAGATCCATTAACTGGGGCCCCAACACCTATCACTGCAGTTCAACGTCGTGAATCAGGGATTGACGCAACGTCTGCGAAATCGGAGAAGTAATAGATGCATCGTTTGCGCGCTGTAAGTTTGGTCTTCGTTTTAAGCCTCATTCTTACCGGATGCGCGGGACCTTCTCAGCAGTATGGGTTTTCTAAGGCTGAAGGTGTGTACTTTGCATTACCTAACTCCTGGCATCAAATATCATCGAAATCTCTTAACGCTCACGAAGCAACTTCAACTACGGCAGGTGCTGCAGAAAAATTAGCCTTAGTGAAATGGCAAGTAGGGTATTCCACAGATCCTAAAATTGGTCCAAAAGAGGTTTTTAATTTTGAACCCACAGACTCACCTATTGCTTTTGCGAGAGTTCGGTCTCTATTTCCTGATGAAATAAACGCTGTTTCGTATAACACGTTACGCGATCTGATTGTTCCGATTACAGATTGGGTAACTAATCCAAACGCCGCTACCCCCGAATTTTCTATCATAGATGACTATGAAGTTGCAGAGAAAAGTGCCCGCGGGGTGCGTACGATCTTTTCTTTTACTAAGAATGGTCGTGCGCAAACTGTAGATCAAACAGCGATGGTTTCCACTGATAGACAAACCATCTATATATTCATTATTCGATGTTCTGATGCTTGCTATGCGAAGAACAAAGTGGAAATGACGAAGATTTCTGATTCATTCACGGTAAGGGGAGCGAAATGAGCACTTTGGATATCAAGAACAGTCGTGAAAGGGATAGCGACCGCAAGACACGCGTTCATCTGAGCATCTACGACCGCACAAAGTTCTTGATCCTCTTTGTAGTCGTGTTCCTGGTTCTTGTATGGGCAGATATGGCTGATAACCCCATCATAAGTTTTTCTGATGCCGCTCATGAGATTGGTAAATCTAAAGGGTGGCTTCTAGTTCTAGGAATTATCGAAATCCTTCGACAGATCCATTTTCTTGCCTCGGAAATAGCCGCGCCGTATCACGGTATTTGGCAGAAGTATTTCTCTACCGTGGACAGAGTTCTACATAAACTCAGTGATTGGACTCGATACCGTTTATCTCGTGTCATTAAAGCTGCACTTATGGTTTTCCTTTTGGCAGTGGTGTTAGGAGCGGTTTACAAAGAGACTCCAATTCGGGCGCTGTTTTTGGCACCTAAAGCATTATGGAGTGCTCTTCCCATGTTGGGTCAGCTTTTGTTTGCGGTTTTCTTTATTATTATTCAATTCGGAGCGATGTTCTGGTTTCTCAGCAGAGGCGGCGTAGATACATATTTTCCCGATGATATTCGCACGCGTTTCACTGATGTGTGGGGTCAAGATCATGTGCTCAATCGCATCCGCGAGAACCTCATGTTTTTGGAGAAACCGGAAGAGATTGAAAAACATGGTGGATACGTCCCCGGTGGGATTTTGTTATGGGGCCCTCCCGGAACTGGTAAGACATTAATGGCTGAATCTATTGCGGGCGAGACGGGCAAACCTTTCGTTTTTGTGGATCCGGGTGCGTTTACAAATATGTTTTTTGGAGTAGGTGTTTTGAAAGTTAAGTCGCTCTTTCGCAAGCTCCGCAAACTGGCGTTGCGATACGGCGGAGTTGTTGTGTTTTTTGACGAGGCAGATTCTTTAGGCAACCGTGGTGCAATTTCCTCAGGCGGACAGCAAAGAAGTTCTTCTACTCCTGCCATTTTTGGTGATCAATGCCATGGTGGTTCCTACCTTGCTCCATCAACTGCTTCCATGCTTGTGCGTGAAAATTTCGTGGTTGGTGGTGCAGCAGGTGGTGGAGGTGGCGGGGGAGGAATGGGAACGCTACAAGCGCTCCTGACTGAACTATCGGGACTTAAAAAACCTCGAGGTTTCTTTAATCGTATCGTTCGGCGAACTTTAGGGATGCGCCCTAAAAATCCACCGAAATATCGTATTTTAGTTGTCATGGCTACCAATATGCCTGAAGCCCTCGATGAGGCACTTTTACGTCCAGGTCGAATTGATCGTATGTATCGCGTTGGTTATCCCAGTAAAGCTGGGCGCGTGCGCACTTATGAGGGATATTTAGCAAAAGTTTCGCACTCACTCTCTAGCGACGAAATTGATAAGTTGGCAACGATCACTCCCTATGCCACAGGTGCCACAATCAAGGACACTATTAATGAAGCACTCATTACTGCGATTCGAAATGCTCGCACCTCGATCACCTGGCCGGATGTGATCAAAGCCAAACAATTGAAGGAACTCGGCCCCTCTGAAGATGTTGAATATATTGAACGTGAACGTCATGCAGTCGCGGTGCATGAGGCCTGTCACGCAGTTGTTGCTCATCGAGTTCGCCAACATATGGCCATTGATTTAGCAACTATTGAGAAGGGATCTGACTATCTCGGTATGGTTGCAAGTATCCCGCCGGATGATCAGTTCACGCGCTGGCGCAGCGAATATCAATCAGACATCCTGGTTTCCCTTGCTTCCTTAGCCGGTGAGCGATATTTTTTCAACGGAGATAATTCCTCCGGTGTTTCAGGAGACTTAGAAAGTGCTACGACAATTGCAAGTTTGATGGAAGGCCATTGGGGAATGGGTTCGACCGTTTCATCCCATGCAACGAACCGACGCTTTGAAGTGGGGGCGCCAGGAGGCGGTCGCGGCAAAGATGAATCGGCGAAAGAGATCAGACGAGCGCTTTCAGATCGAATTGAAGATAATCTCTCTGGTTTATTGAGCAAAGCTGAAGAGATTATTAAAGCCAATCGCAATGAAGTCCTATCTTTAGCCCACGCCCTAGAAACTCATAAAACCCTTTCCGGCGAGGATGTAGCGGCAGTGATAGATGGCGTGCAAGGTTCAATCATTGATGGCAGACCATACAAAGAGGCAGATTTCCTCGTCAAAATCGAGGCTTATCACAGCGCTGCTTTGGTGGCACATGATGAACATCGCTCACCAGATCTTCAAATCCCAAGAATTGGTTAACGCCAAGCGCAATACCTTCAGGTAGGATTGCCCAATAGGGCGTGCTTCATTGTGAACGAACGTCTTTACTTGGATTACGGAGGAGCAATAAATGGGCCCAGGTGGAATCGCCACGATTATTGCGGCTTGCGCTCTGTTGGTTATTGCTGTGGCAATAAGTTATGCCGTTATCCGTTTTGGACGTCTTATTGATGAAGCAAAACTCTCACTCAAAACGATGACAGCCGAAACAGCCCCTTTGCTTGGGGAAGTTACAACCACGGTTTCCTTAGTTAATGGACCTTTGCAAAGTCTCAATCGCATAACTAAAAACGTTGAAGAAGTTACCGACAAAGTAAACGGCGTTACTTCCTCGTTTCTTGATAAGGGTGGACCCGCAGTTAAGGCTTTAAGTCTTTTGCTCAGTGCCACGCAGATGTCTAAAGGACGTACTCGTAAGAAGAAGTCAGAATAGAAATAGGCTGTGGAATCTGCAGAAGTACGCGCTCGTTGGCTACGCTTTTTTGAAACAGACAATCGTCAAGGACTAAAACATACGGTGGTTCCGTCTGCTTCCTTAATTGCCGATGACCCAAACTTACTTTTAGTAAATGCTGGAATGGTTCCGTTCAAACCCTTTTTTCTTGGTGAAGTAAAACCACCTTACAAACGGGCGACATCAGTGCAAAAATGTGTGCGTACCTTGGATATCGATGAAGTTGGCAAGACAACCAGACACGCATCCTTTTTCCAGATGTGCGGCAATTTTTCCTTTGGAGATTATTTTAAAGAAGGTGCTATCGCATTAGCATGGGAACTTCTTACGCGCCCGCTCAATGATGGCGGATATGGTTTCCCGGAAGATCGTTTATGGGTGACCGTTTATTTGGATGATGACGAAGCTGCCGATATTTGGCATAAGAAGATTGGCGTGCCTAAGGAACGAATCCAACGCCGGGGTATGGCTGATAACTATTGGTCTATGGGTGTACCTGGCCCATGTGGTCCATGTTCTGAAATTTATTTTGATCGAGGCCCAGCTTATGGAAAAGAGGGCGGCCCGATTGCCGATGAAGATCGTTATCTAGAAGTGTGGAACTTGGTGTTCATGCAGAACGAACGAGGTGCCGGTGGAGGCAAAGATGATTTCCCAATTGTCGGTGAATTACCGGCAAAGAGCATTGATACCGGACTTGGGCTAGAACGCACAGCAGCTTTGTTGCAAGGGGTTGAAAATATCTATGAAATTGATACTACTAAGCAGATTTTGGATCGAGCATCAGCGTTAACTCAGGTGAAATATGGGAAAGAGAAGCAGGCTGATGTTTATTTACGGGTAATCGCAGATCATGCGCGCACTGCAGCAATGCTTATTGGCGACGGGGTAACACCAGGGAATGAAGGTCGCGGGTACGTGCTTCGCAGAATGATGCGACGCACAATCCGGAACATGCGCTTGTTGGGCTCGCATGAACCGATCATGGCAGAACTCATTACGGCATCGATCGGAGCTATGGGTAGCCAGTATCCAGAATTGGAACAAGATCGGAAGAGAATTTTATCCGTGGCTGCATCCGAAGAGGAAACCTTCTTGCAAACGCTCAAGAGCGGCACACAGATTTTTGATAGTGCATCTGCGCAAATTAAGAAGGAGAAAGGTAAGGTTTTATCGGGAGATGCGGTTTTCAAACTGCATGACACATATGGTTTTCCATACGACTTGACCCTTGAAATGGCGCAAGAACAAGGTTTGCAAGTGGATGCAGAAGGTTTCCGACGTTTGATGAATGAGCAACGTACTCGCGCCAAAGCAGACTCTAAGGCGAAAAAAAGTGGCCATACCGACCTCACTGAATATCGCAAAATTGCCGACCGTGTGGGCAAGAATGAGTTTATTGGTTATCTGAACGTGCAAGGCGAAGCCAAAATTCAAGGCATTCTCGTTGATGGAATATCTGTGCAAAGTGCTCATGCAGATAGCGAAGTTGAGATAATTTTGGATCGCACCCCTTTCTATTCAGAAGGCGGAGGCCAGCTAGCCGATGGCGGGTCAATTACCCTTGGCGATGGCACACGTATTGAAATTGATGATGTGCAAACCCCGGTTCCTGGAATCTTTGTTCATCGTGGTCGCGTGGCATCGGGCAATGTTGACGTCGGGGTTGCAAGCCTTGCCGTGATTGATGGAGAACGCCGCAATGCGATTTCTCGTGCGCACACCGCAACACATATGGTTCATAAAGCTTTTCGTGAAATTTTAGGCGAAACTGCTACGCAAGCTGGGTCCGAAAACTCTCCAGGGCGATTTAGGTTCGATTTCCCTGCAACGGGGGCAGTGTCGCAAACTATCCTCAATGATGTTGAAAGCCGCGTGAACTCTCTGCTTCTGGAGAATTGGCAAGTGAGTGCTGAAGTGATGAGTCAGGCCGATGCCAAGAAGATCGGGGCTATGGCTTTATTTGGCGAAAAATACGGAGACCAAGTACGAGTGGTGAGCGTGGGTGACTGGGCGCGTGAACTGTGTGGCGGCACGCATGTTGAAAGAGTAGGTGCACTAGGAGTCGTTAAGTTATTGGGTGAATCTTCCATTGGTGCGGGTGTGCGACGAGTAGAAGCCCTGGTTGGCGCCGATGCTTATCGATTCCTAGCACGAGAACATCTTTTATTGAATTCTTTGACCGATATCATCAAGGGTGCTCGAATAGAGGAACTTCCAGAGAGAATTTCAGATCTTGTTGCCAAGCTTCGCGATGCAGAGAAAGAGCTATCTGGTGTGCGATCTGCCCAAGCGTTAGGTCAAATCGAAAATATCGCCAAATCGAGTAAACAAATTGCTGGTGTTACCGTGATTTCTGCGCAACTAGCAGATGAAATCTCCGGAGATGATTTACGCACCCTTGCCTTGGATTTGCGTAATCGCTCACCTAAGAGCGTAGTGGCATTAGTAAGTGTGAACCAAGGTAAACCAATTTTAGTAATTGCTACAAGTGAGCTGGCACGCACCGGTGGCCTCAAAGCTGGAGTTCTCGTAAAACTGGGCTCAACGATTTTGGGTGGAGGAGGCGGCGGCAAAGATGATTTCGCGCAAGGCGGCGGGATAGATGTTTCCAAGATAGATGCAGCCTTGCTCGCAATTACCATTGCAATCGCTGGTGAATAACTATGCTCATGGGCAGACGTTTAGCTTTTGATTATGGGGATGTGCGCATTGGAGTGGCGGTCTGTGATCGTGAAGGGATTCTTGCAACGCCATTAACGACTCTACAAACTCATGATCTAGGATTGTGGGCACAGATTGATGTGCTCTTGAGTGAGCATGAACCGATCGCCCTCTATGTGGGCAGGCCGGTGCACTTGTCGGGGACTCCGAGTGAATCTACCCACAAGAGCGAGGAATTTGCCTCCCAGCTTCGCCAACGTAGCAAGTTGGAGGTCCGTATGATCGATGAACGTTTATCTACTGTTTCTTCTCAACGCCAACTCCATGAAGCAGGTGTGGATGCTCGGACATCAAAATCGATGATAGACGCAGCATCGGCAGTTGCAATTTTGGAATTTGCATTGCAGATTGAAAAGAGTGCTCAACGATGAGATGCAGATGAGTAAACAAGATTTTCGTCGCCTCATATTGAGTGCGCTCATTTTAATGGGTATGACTTACGGAATCTTTCTAACCCGATCAGGTCCTGCATTAGCTCCGGATTTTCCAGTCGGAGGGACAAAAAGCGAGGTTGTGATCGAGATCCCTTCAGGCACTACTGGTTCTCAAATCGCTCAAATTCTTTTTGCGCAAGGAGTCGTTCGGTCTTTTGATGCATTTTTTAGGGTGGCAGTTGCCGATTCTCGATCATCGCAAATCGCCCCCGGTGCTCATAGGATCCAACTAGCGATACCAGCCAAAGAAGCACTTTCTCAATTATTGGACGCAAACAGAATTCCTAATTTGATCAAGATAAACGAAGGTGCGTGGAGTTCTGAAGTTTTCTCACAGTTGGAGCAGCAAGGTTTTTCGAAAAATGAAATCGCATTAGCCCTGAAAAAAATCCTACTTCCTTCGGGTATTACAGGCACAGAAGGTTATTTTTTTCCAGCACAGTACAGTTTTGCAAAAGGGACGAGCGCACTCCAAGCCATGCAGTCTATGGTCGACAGGTTCAGCCAAGAGATAGGGAACTCAGGCATTGGAGCGGGTACTAAAGATTTCACTCCGATGCAATTGTTAACGATAGCTTCTTTGGTCCAAGCAGAAGGGGACGAGAAGGATTTCGCCAAAATCTCGCAGGTGGTTAGAAATCGGCTTCAGAAATCTATGCCGCTTCAATTTGATACGACAGTGCAATTTATCAAGAAAGTGCGGGGTAAAATCTTTCTCAGTTTAGATTCCACGAAGATTGTTTCTGCCTATAACACCTACCTGCATTATGGACTTCCACCCGGTCCCATCGGAAATCCTGGTCGAGCTGCGATGGATGCGGCAATGAATCCTGAAGGCGGCAATTGGATTTTTTTCATTACGGTTGCGCCAGGGGATACTCGTTTCACGGATTCTGACAAGGAATTTTTACGATGGAAAGCCGAGTTTGAAAACAATCTCAAAGCCGGAATGTTCGGGGTTCAAAAATGATTCGTGCAGCGGTTTTGGGTTCTCCGATAGCACATTCCCTTTCTCCTTTACTTCACAATACGGCGTATGAATTTTTAGAATTACCCGCTGAGTATTCTGCTGTGGAAGTTGCCTCCGGCCAGTTAGCGCAATTCATAGCCGCGCGAGATGACACGTGGACTGGCTTCTCACTCACCATGCCTCTTAAGGAAGAAATCCTAGAAGTCGCAGATGCGGTGGACGCAGTTGCTCTACAAATTCAATCAGCAAACACATTGGTGCGTTCTGTGGCTGGCTGGCAAGCTTTGACCACGGATGTTGAAGGATTCCATGAGGCTTTGAAATTTCACAATGTGGAAAATTTTGATTCGGTAACAATTATAGGTTCGGGAGCAACCGCCCGTGCGGCTGCATACGCATGCGATCGTTCAGGAATGTCGATGCACGTTGTACATCGGTCTGTGCATCGCGCGTCGTCCATGCGTAATGCTGCGCCAAGGAGTGAGATTCAATTTCATAACTGGTTGAGCCAATTGCCCAAAACCGAACTCATTATCAATACAACGCCGGCATCAGTGGCAGATCAGTTTGCTTCTCAGATGCAGGAGGGTGTTCATGGAACATATTTCGAGTCGCTCTACAACCCTTGGCCCACCAAGCTTTCTGCAAAATGGGGGGAAGCAGGTGGCAAAGTAATCGATGGATTAGATTTACTGCTTTTCCAAGGTTTAGCACAAATGAGAATATTCGCCGGTTGCGATATCCGATCTCAAGAACTGTATCCATTGCTCAGACGTGTGGGATTGGCCTCGCTCAACTCTTAATCCACAGGCTTTTTGCAGTATGCGAAAGATTTTTTCTCTGTCTCTAGTGTGTGAACATGCTAGATGCTTTTGGGTTTCTCGTGGTTGTGATATTCGCTCTATATTCTGTGCCGCTGGATCTACGGCAACGTCGTATTCCAAATTCGATGTTAGTGACCCTCTTTTTCTGCGAATGCGTAATAGTTGTCGTATCAGGAAAATTGGGTAAGGCACTTGTAGGCGGATCAGCAATTTTCCTTGTCTACCTGTTCGCGCACACCTGGAGCAAGAAGGCAATAGGAGCTGGAGACGTGAAACTTGTCGCTGTCTTAGGATTTGGCCTGGCGTTTACTACTCTGAGGGAAAGCATTATTTGGACATTTAGTCTGTGGAGTTTTGGGGCTATACATGCCCTTGGTGCGATGGTTTTTCGCCGATCCCTTACGATCTCTATTGCTTTTGCGCCAGCCATTTTTTTAGGAACCCTCACGTATTTGGCTGCGCCGATATGGTCTTCTCTGCCACAATAGGGGAGTGCGTTGGTTAACTGCTGGTGAATCTCACGGCCAAGCCCTCTCTGCAATCATCGAAGGAATCCCTGCATCGGTGGTGATTACAACCGCAGATATAGATAAGGATTTGTCACGCCGAAGGTTGGGTTATGGCAGAGGCGCTCGTCAAAATTTTGAAGCAGATAAGGTCACCATTCTTGGTGGAATTCGTTTAGGTTTGACTCAAGGTGGCCCTATTTCCATTCAGATTGCCAACTCTGAATGGAGTAAATGGGAACGAGTTATGTCAGCTGACCCTATTGATGATGCAGATTTAGAAGGTTTAGCGCGCAACGCACCTTTAACTCGTCCGCGGCCTGGACATGCCGATTTGGTTGGAATGCAAAAATATGATTTTGATGATGCTCGCCCTGTGCTCGAAAGAGCAAGCGCTAGAGAGACCGCTTCACGGGTAGCACTAGGCGCAGTAGCTCGTAGGTTTCTGCAACAAAGTGTTGGAATCACTGTCCTGAGTCACGTCATATCAATTGGTGCAATTCGTGTACCCGATGCGACCCCTCTTCCCACAAGTTCCGATGGCGATCGCATTGATAGCGATCCAGTCAGATGTGCAAATCCCCAAACTAGTGCGGCAATGGTTGCTGAGATTGATGCAGCCCATGCTGATGGCGATACTCTCGGTGGAGTGGTCGAGGTTTTAGCGTTTGATGTTCCGCCGGGATTAGGTTCTCATGTGCACTCTGACCGTCGATTAGACGCTCGATTAGCTGGGGCAGTGATGGGAATTCAAGCGATTAAAGGTGTTGAACTGGGTGATGGGTTTGTTTCTGCTACGCGACGAGGTTCGGTAGCCCATGATGAGATTGAACACGGTCCAGATGGTTCGCTACAAAGGCGCACGGGTCGTGCAGGTGGAACTGAAGGCGGAATGTCGAACGGCGAAATTCTACGAGTTCGTGCCGCGATGAAACCTATTTCTACGGTACCTAAAGCCCTAGATACAGTTGATGTTGCAACTGGTTTACCTGCAAAAGCGATCAATCAACGTTCTGATGTATGTGCCGTACCGGCGGCAGCAATTGTGGCCGAGGCGATGATCTGTTTAGTTCTGGCAGAAACGGTTCTTGAAAAATTCGGTGGAGATAGCGTGCAGGAAACGCGCAGAAATTTCGAATCTTATATGGCGAACCTTCGTTTTCAATAGGTTTATGAGCATTGATATCGCCCTGATTGGGCCACCTGGAGCAGGAAAAACAAGTATTGGCAAAGCTTTGGCGAAAAGCTTGGCGATGGGTTTTCAAGACACAGATAAACTGATCGAATCGCAACTGCAAAAAAGCATTGCAGAGATTTTTATCGATAACGGTGAACCGTACTTTCGACAAGTAGAAGAAGCGATCTGCCTAGAAGCAGTAGATAGCTTCTCCGGCGTTTTATCTTTAGGGGGAGGCGCGGTGCTTTCTCCAGCCGTGCAGAGAAAATTAAGCAGTACCGGCTGCACAATTATTTTCCTGGATGTTTCACTAGCCGTGGCTGCACCAAGAATTGGATTCAATAGGGATAGGCCTCTTTTGCTCAACAATCCACGTCAGCAGTGGCAATCTCTTATGGATAAACGGCGGCCGGTGTATGAATCTTTAGCGACTATTGCTTTTAATGTGGAAGATAAATCTGTGACAGCAATCGTTTCCGAACTTGTGCAGGAAGTGGGGCAACGTGCAAAGAATTGAAATTAAAGCAGAACGAAGCTACCAAGTGCTCATAGACTGTAACTGGAGCCAAGAAGTATCCAGGATTACTCGAGACCGATCCAGGGTGGCCATTGTCGTTGCAGCGTCACTACGAGATTTCGTAGAAACTATTGATGTTGGAGCAGCGAATCTACATATTTTCGAAGTCGCAGATGGTGAAGAAGGTAAAAGCCCGCAAACTTTGTCTGCATTGTGGGAATGGTTGGGTGCAGGTGGTTTCACACGCTCAGATCTTCTGATCGCGATTGGTGGTGGGTCGACAACTGATATAGCCGGTTTTGCAGCGGCTACATGGTTGCGAGGTATTGAATGGGTGGCGATTCCAACAACTCTTGCGGGAATGGTGGATGCCGCAATTGGTGGTAAAACTGGGATGAATAGTTCCTTTGGAAAGAATTTGATCGGTGCATTCCATTCACCGCTTGAAGTGTTGATTGACCTTGATTGGCTTGAATCGCTGAGTGACCGTGATTTTGCTGCGGGATTGGCTGAGGTGGTCAAGTGTGGTTTTATTTCAGATCCGCAAATCCTGACACTGTGTTCCAATACCAATACTCCTGAGATTCGCAAAGATCGAACAAAAACGATCGATTTAATTACCCGCTCGGTGACAGTGAAGGCTTCGGTAGTTGGAAGAGATTTCAAAGAAAGTTTTGAGAGGGAAATTCTCAACTACGGGCATACGGTGGGACATGCCGTGGAATTGGAGAGTCATTTCCAATTACGTCATGGAGAAGCCGTTGCGATAGGAATGGTTTATGCTGCGGAGTTATCACACCAACGTGGCCTGCTTTCACAAGAGTTAGTGGATCAACATCGGAAGATTTTACAAAGTCTCGGACTTCCCGTTTCCTATCCATTGAAGGCTTGGCCCAAGATTTTGGAATCCATTTCGTTGGATAAAAAATCTAGGGGAAGAGCTATTCGGTTTGTGGGAATCGACGCCGTGGGTTCAACACTGCGAATAGAAGATGTCAGCAATGAGGAGTTGGCTATGGCTTATGAGAGGCTTAACCCATGAAGATACTGGTTATCAATGGTCCAAATCTTGCCCGTTTAGATTTGCGCGATTCGGGAATCTACGGCAATGCTACCTATCCGGAATTAGTGGCTTTCATTGAGCAATCAGCGGTGGCACGAGGCTTTACTTGTGAGATTCGTCAAAGCGATACCGAAGCCGAAATCATTGGTTGGCTCCACGAAGCTGCAGATGCACGTACTCCGGTGATCTTTAATCCAGCGGCTTTCACACATTATTCATATGCGATCAGAGATGCTGCACAGATGCTCACGGCACCTCTTATTGAAGTACATCTTTCCAACCCGATGTCTCGGGAGGAATTTCGCCACACGTCAGTGATCTCGGGGGTGGCCACAGGAACTATTGCGGGATTTGGTCCGAATTCCTACCTTTTAGCCTTAGAAGCCTTACAAGGATTGATGAAAAAATAAGGGTACAGGTACGGGTATCCTATGCGTCTAGATGTTTCACAATATTGCGCGACATTCGTAATATTTTGACCGAGGATTGGACTGTTCGTGGCAACAACAAATGATTTGAAAAACGGAATGACCCTGGATATCGAAGGCCAACTGTGGAATGTTGTTGAGTTTCAACATGTTAAACCGGGTAAAGGTCCAGCATTCGTTCGCACCAAATTGAAATCCGTTATGAACGGCAAAGTTATTGACCGTACGTTCAACGCAGGAATCAAAATCGATGTTGCCATCCTTGAAAAACGCGAAATGCAATATCTCTACCGTGATGGTGAAGACTCAGTATTCATGGACAAGAAAACTTATGATCAAATGTCTATATCTGCAGAAACCGTAGGCGATGCGATTAATTACATGCTTGAAAATACAGATGCAATTGTTGCGGTTCATGAGGGCAACCCTTTGTACATTGAATTAGCTGCATCGGTCCCCTTGAAGATCACCTACACCGAGCCGGGGTTGCAAGGAGATCGTTCCTCTGGAGGCACCAAGCCTGCAACGCTGGAAACTGGAATTGATATTCAAGTTCCACTTTTTATCAAGCAAGATGAAGTTATTCTTGTAGATACTCGCGACGGTTCATATTTGGGGCGCGCCAACTAGTGTCAGCACGCAGTAAGGCACGAAAGCAATCCTTGGATATTCTCTTTGAAACAGATATTCGTGGGACTTCTCCTGCTGATTTGCTCGCGAGAAAGCTTGAAGAAGTCGATGGTCAAGATGCTAGGCCGATGAGGGAGTACACACGCGAATTAGTCGAAGGTGTTATTGATCATCGTCGCAAGATTGATGAGTTAATTTCAACCTATGCTCAAGGATGGGACATGGATCGCCTACCAGCAGTGGATCGCAGCATTTTACGCATCGCAATTTTTGAAATATTATGGTCTGAACTCGTACCGGATGCTGTTGCCATCGACGAAGCTCTGACCATGGCTAAAGAACTATCAACGGAAGATTCCACGCACTATATTCACGGCGTTTTAGGCAGAATTGCATCGATTAAAGCGGATTTGGCGCTGTAAAAGTTATTTTTTCTTCACGCAACCACTGAAGGACGTCGTTGTGCGTTGAGTTCATACTCAAAGCCACGAGAGAAAGATCAGTGTTGCGCAAAGATAGAACTTCTCCATTCCAATCTGAGCGTTGGACGATAATCCACATCGCAAAATTTGCCAATATTTGGCATTGCGCAGATCTTTGGGACAACGATCTAACTCTGCGAAGGTCGATCATAAAAGATTCATTGGGTTGTATGTGATCCGAGATGAAAACGTTTTCAGAAAGCAAGGCGGTAACTGGTACTGCATAAAGTTCGGCTATTTCTAAAATTCGTTGCAAACTTATTGCGCGATCTCCCCGTTCATAGGATCCCAAAACCACAGCCTTAATGCGTCCTTCAGACATAAGTTCTACCTGTGCCAGAGTTAAGCCGCGGGATCTACGGAGGCTGCGAATCCGGCTGGATATTTCTTGGATTGTCGGAGATGTGTACGCAGGTGAAAGAGGCATACGAGGATGGTATGGAGGCGTGCGGACACGAAGTGTGAGTTGTCCACACAATCCCTTCCCGTGCTAGGCTCACGGCTAAGAAAATCCTTTAAGACCCGTCCTGCGAGGCGGGGAAGGAGCCTTGATGAGTATTGCCTTGTCTGCGGTAGATATCTCCCGCGCATTAACTCGCATCTCTCACGAAATTTTGGAGAGAAATAGCGGATCTGATTCCATTGTTATCTTAGGAATTCCCACCCGCGGAGCGCATTTAGCACGCCGAGTTGGGGAAATCATGACCGGCATTGAAAACAAAGAGATCCCAGTAGGAACGCTAGATATCACCTTGCACCGTGATGATTTACGAATGCAACCTCCGCGCGCATTAACGCCCACTGTGATTCCACCGTGTGGTTTAGACGGGCGAGATGTGATTTTGATTGATGACGTCCTTTTCTCAGGGCGCACCATTCGCGCTGCACTTGATGCCATCGGTGAAATTGGTCGGCCTGGCAGTGTTCAGTTGGCGGTTCTCATCGATCGTGGACATCGACAGCTACCGATTAGAGCGGATTATGTCGGGAAGAATTTACCTACCTCCCAGGATCAAACAATCAAGGTTCATGTGATCGAGGCCGATGGAATTGATGAAGTTCTCCTTGAACGTGAGGAGCGTTGAAAATGAGACATCTGCTTTCGACGAAGGATCTTTCTTACAGTGAAGCGATCTTGATTTTAGATACGGCCCAAGAAATGGCGCGCGTGTCCAGCAGTTCAGTGAAGAAACTCCCGACGTTGCGAGGACGCACGATTGTGAATCTATTCTTGGAAGATTCCACAAGAACCCGAATTTCCTTTGAGGCAGCCGCCAAAAGACTTTCCGCTGATGTTATTAATTTTTCAGCTAAAGGTTCAAGTGTGAGTAAAGGCGAATCTCTCAAAGATACGGCACAAACTTTGCAAGCCATGGGTGCTGATGCTGTAATAATTCGACACTCCGCGTCGGGATCTGCTCAATGGTTAGCTGATTCACAGTGGATGAACGGTTCAGTGATCAATGCGGGAGATGGTACTCATGAACACCCCACCCAAGCATTGCTCGATGCATTTACACTGCGCAAACATTTAGCGTCTGGGACTGGGGATTTGAAGGGACTTTCGATCGCAATAGTTGGGGATATCTTGCACTCTCGTGTTGCTCGATCAAACGTGATTCTTCTATCTTTATTGGGTGCACAAGTCACGTTGGTTGCCCCGCCAACATTGTTGCCCGTGGGGGTAGAGAGTTGGCCTGCTCAGGTTTCTTATGACCTGGATGCGGTGATACCTGTCGTTGATGCCGTCATGATGCTTCGGGTGCAACAAGAACGCATGGCAGATTATTTTTTCCCAACTGCCCGCGAGTATTCTCACTATTTTGGTCTCAATCGTGATCGGCTAAACCAGATGAAGAAGGATTCAATCATCATGCATCCTGGTCCTATGAACCGCGGATTAGAAATCACCGCTGATTGTGCTGACAGCGCTCGGTCGGTCATCGTGGAACAAGTGACTAACGGCGTGAGTGTAAGAATGGCAGTGCTCTACCTCATGCTAGCTGGCGCTTCAGAATCACCTTTTGCTCAGTCTCTGGTGAACGCATGAATTCCTATCTGATTTCACAAGCAACTTTGCCAGATGGAAGTACAGCGGATTTACTGCTTGAAAATGGTGTGATCGCGAAGATCGGCATCGGAATTGAAAATTCTCAGGCGATTCGAATCGACGCACAAGGTTGTCGAGTTCTGCCGGGGTTCGTGGATTTACACACGCATCTTCGTGAACCTGGACGAGAAGAATCTGAAACTATCCGCTCTGGTTCACAATCTGCTGCTAAAGGTGGCTACACAGCCGTTTCAGCTATGGCAAATACTTTCCCAGTAGCTGATACGGCAGGGGTGGTAGAACAAGTTCTACGTTTGGGTCAAGAAGCTGGTTATTGTGACGTTTTCCCAATCGGCGCGGTGACACAAGGTATCGCTGGAAAACAATTGGCTGAGCTCGGCGCTATGGCCGAATCTGCGGCCAAAGTAAGAATATTTAGCGATGATGGCAATTGCGTTGCAGATCCCATGGTTATGCGGCGAGCCCTTGAATATGTGAAGCAATTTAATGGTGTCATCGCTCAGCATGCGCAAGATCCTGCTTTAACCCATGGGGCTCAAATGAATGAAGGCGTAGTGTCCTCAGGTTTGGGGCTAAAAGGTTGGCCAGCAGTGGCTGAAGAAGCCATTATTGCTCGCGATATTTTACTTGCCGGTCACGTTTCCTCCCGGATTCATATATGTCATCTAACAACAGCTGGGGGAGTTGACTTAATACGTTGGGCAAAAGCTCGTGGTATTGATGTGACAGCTGAAGTAACTCCACATCACCTTCTTCTGACAGATGAAGAAGCAATTTCTTATAATCCGGTTTTCAAAGTTAATCCACCGTTACGTACTCAGGTTGACGTGTTAGCGCTAAGACAAGGATTAGCGGATGGGACAATCGATATTGTCGCAACCGATCATGCGCCTCATCCCTCGGAATCCAAAGAGTGCGAATGGCAAGAGGCGGCATTTGGAATGTTAGGTCTTGAAACGGCCTACTCTATTGTGCAGTTAACGATGGTTGATAGTGGCTTAATGTCATGGACGGATCTGATTGACCGAATGAGCACCGCACCCGCAAAAATTGGTGGTTACGCTGATCAAGGTCAAAGCATCAGTGTAGGTAATGTAGCCAACATCGTAGTTGTTGATCCGAGCGCAACGTGGCGGGTGGATAAGGATTTAGTGCAATCCAGGAGCCGTAATACGCCATTTCACGGAATGCAATTACCTGGTGTGATTCGATATACATTTTATAAAGGCAACATGACAGTCTCACAATCACGCATTGTTGAATGGCCAAAAAATGCCTAAAGCTTTCTTGGTCTTGGACGATGGACGAATTTTTGAAGGTAATTCTTGGGGTGCAGTAGGAACAACTTTTGGCGAAGCTGTTTTTGCCACTGGAATGACCGGGTATCAAGAAACGCTGACGGATCCTTCTTATCACAAACAAGTTGTTGTGATGACCGCTCCGCATATCGGAAATACTGGAATGAATGTAGAAGACGAAGAAAGTTCTAAGATTTGGGTGTCGGGTTTTGTAGTCAGAAATCCATCGCCCATCACCAGTAATTGGAGAAGTAGATCTGCGTTAGAAGATGCGCTCATAGCGCAATCGGTTGTAGGAATTAGTGGAGTTGACACACGCGCATTGACACGACATCTGAGGGATCGTGGTGCAATGCGTGTTGGAATTTTTTCAGATCAGAATTTGACTCGTGAAGAGATGGTTATTGCTGTGCGCAAGAGTCCGACCATGGTCGGTGCAAATTTAGTAGCGGATGTTTCCACGCGATCTACATACATTGTGCCGGCGATTGGGCAAAAGATTTTTACAGTTGCCGCGATCGATTTAGGAATAAAGGCTGCCACTCCTCGTGCACTCTCACAGCGCGGTGTTGAAGTACATGTTCTACCGCATGACGTAACTTTCGCTCAACTTTTAGAACTCAAACCTGATGGCGTTTTTCTCTCAAACGGTCCTGGGGATCCTTCCACAATGGATTCAGTGGTTGGGGTGATCCGCGAAGTTTTAGCCGCACATATACCAATCTTTGGGATCTGTTTTGGACACCAATTATTAGGGCGTGCATTGGGTTTTTCAACATACAAATTATCCTTCGGCCATCGAGGTATCAATCAACCGGTTATAGATAGAAAATCTGCCAAAGTTGAGATCACAGCCCATAATCATGGTTTTGCACTTGAAGCACCTACTGAAGGTGTTTTTACTACCGTGTACGGGATTGGCGAAGTCAGCCACGTGAGTCTCAATGATGGAGTAGTAGAGGGTCTACGCATGATTGATGTTGCAGCTTTCAGCGTTCAATATCACCCAGAAGCAGCTGCGGGTCCGCACGATGCTTCATATTTGTTCGATGAGTTCGTAGATCTGATGAAATCTCGATCGGTGGTGCACTAGTGCCGTTAGATAAATCGATTAAGAGTGTTTTGGTGATCGGATCGGGTCCGATTGTCATCGGGCAAGCCTGTGAATTTGATTATTCCGGTACTCAAGCATGTCGCGTGTTACGAGAAGAAGGAATTCGGGTAATTCTTGTAAATTCAAATCCTGCCACCATTATGACGGATCCTGAATTTGCCGACGCAACATATATCGAACCGATAACCCAAGAATTTATCGAACGAATTATTGCTCGCGAAAAACCGGATGCAATCTTGGCTACTTTGGGTGGACAAACAGCACTCAACGCCGCGATGGGGTTGCATGCCGCGGGGACTCTTGAGCGTTACAACGTCAAACTCATTGGCGCAGATGTGAAAGCTATCGAACGAGGCGAAAATCGTGAACTCTTTCGAGGCATCGTGGCCAAAGTAGGAGGCGAGTCGGCGCGATCCATCATTTGTCACACACTCGAGGAGTGCGTGCAGGGGGCAGTGCACTTAAATTATCCTGTAGTTATTCGGCCATCTTTCACTATGGGTGGTTTAGGTTCTGGTATTGCGTTCAATGAGCTAGAGCTGCGACAAATTGCTGGGGCCGGGTTGCGACACAGTCCAACAGCTGAAATTTTATTAGAGGAATCTATTATTGGGTGGAAAGAGTACGAACTCGAAGTGATGCGAGATCGCAAGGATAACGCGGTAATTGTTTGCAGTATAGAAAATATTGATCCTATGGGCGTGCATACAGGGGACTCCATCACGGTGGCACCTGCGATGACGCTGACCGATGTTGAATATCAGAAGTTACGTGATCTATCCCTTCTTATTATTCGTGAAGTTGGGGTTGATACGGGCGGGTGCAATATTCAGTTTGCGGTGAATCCAGATTCGGGCCGCATAATAGTTATCGAGATGAATCCACGAGTGTCTCGATCCAGTGCTTTGGCATCCAAGGCCACAGGCTTTCCTATCGCTAAAATTGCTACCAAATTAGCCATTGGCTATACCCTGGATGAGATCCAAAACGACATTACACAAGTAACACCGGCATCCTTCGAACCCACTCTTGATTATGTGGTCGTTAAAGTTCCTCGTTTTGCTTTTGAAAAATTTCCTGATGCTGACCCCCGCCTAACCACCACCATGAAAAGCGTCGGTGAAGCAATGGCCATAGGGCGATCTTTCGCTGAAGCATTGCAAAAAGCGTTACGTTCGTTGGAGAGGAAAGAAGCTCCATTTAGATGGCCACAAGAACGTCCTGAAAGTCAGAAACGCGCCCTGTTGCAGGCGATGCGAGTGCCCACCGAATATAGATTGCAGGAAGTACAACAAGGTTTGTGGTTTGGAGCTTCCATCGAAGAGGTATATGAAGCGACAAAGATTGATCGTTGGTTCTTGTCACAAATTCACATGATCAACGAGGCGGCATCCAAAATCGCACTACCAGGTGAATTGACGGATGAGTTATTGCGCGCAGCCAAGCACATGGGCTTCTCGGATCAGCAAATTGGAGATTTAAGAGGGATATCGCAAGAGGATGTCAGACGTCAGCGTCACGTGAGAAATATCCGTCCTGTATATAAAACTGTGGATACATGCGCAGCTGAGTTTGCCGCTTTCACCCCTTATCACTATTCCAGTTATGAAGATGAAACTGAAGTACAAGCGCGCACGAAACCGGCTGTGATTATTCTTGGTAGTGGTCCCAATCGAATTGGACAGGGAATTGAATTTGATTACTCCTGTGTTCACGCTGCTTTTGAATTACGCAAAGCCGGGTATGAAACGGTGATGATTAACTGCAATCCTGAGACAGTTTCAACCGATTATGACACCAGTGATCGCCTCTATTTTGAACCATTGACCCTTGAAGACGTTCTTGAAGTGGTGCATGCAGAAACCCTTGCGGGTCCAGTGTTAGGAGTGATCACCCAACTTGGCGGACAAACTCCATTAGGAATTGCTGGACCGCTCAAACAAGCTGGCGTCACTATTTTGGGAACGAGCCCTGAAGCAATTCACTTAGCTGAAGAACGTGGCGCATTTGGCAATATATTGCATGAACAGAATTTGAAAGCTCCAGAATTCGGTATGGCTGCTTCTTCGCAGGAAGCTTTAGAAATCGCTCATAGAATCGAATATCCGGTGCTTGTTCGCCCAAGTTTTGTTCTGGGTGGGCGCGGAATGGAGATTGTTTATGATGACGCATCCCTTGCTGGATTTATCCAAAGAGCAACAGATATCACACCAGATCATCCGGTACTTGTAGATCGTTTTTTAGATTCTGCAATCGAAATTGACGTCGATGCACTTTATGATGGTGTTGAACTTTTTCTAGGTGGAGTAATGGAGCACATTGAAGAAGCAGGAATCCACTCGGGTGATAGCGCTTGTGTGCTGCCTTCTATGACGATTTCTCGTGATCAATTAGCAAGCATCCGCGATGCCACGCAAAAAATTGCCAATGCAGTTGGGGTCAGGGGATTGATAAACATACAGTTTGCTCTTGCTGAAGGGGTCCTGTATGTATTAGAAGCAAATCCGCGAGCATCTCGCACTGTTCCTTTTGTCAGTAAAGCCACTGGAGTTTCACTTGCTAAGGCGGCAGCGCGTATTGCAGTGGGAGCAACGATCGCGCAATTGCGCGGTGAATCGCTTCTGCCTGCTTTAGGCGATGGGGTTGCTAAAGGAATTTCCGTGAAGGAGGCAGTTCTGCCATGGAATCGTTTTCGCCGCAGTGATGGTCGCGGTGTTGACGCGGTTCTTGGGCCTGAAATGCGCTCTACAGGTGAAGTCATGGGTATTGCTAGCACCTTTGGAGAAAGTTATGCCAAAAGCCAAATAAGTGCTTTTGGGCCCTTGCCTAAATCTGGAAAAGTCTTTATTTCACTTGCTGACAAAGACAAGGAGAAGGGAATTGAACCTGCCCGACTTCTTCTTTCACTAGGATTCACTCTTATTGCAACTGCCGGAACGGCAAAATTCCTAGGAGATCATGGCGTTGTATGTGGATTAGTGCGCAAGAACTCTGAAGGAGTGGGTCCATTTGGCGAACGTACTGCTGTGGATCTGATCTCATCGGCTAGCGTGGATTTGGTTATCAACACACCGGTGGGGCGAGGCACTCGTCAAGATGGATGGTTAATTCGCACGGCGGCCGTTCAACGTTCCATTCCGTGCATCACTACTACAGCGGGTTTTAGTGCTGCAGTAGCCGGTATCCAAGCTTTGCAACGCAGCGAACTAGAAGTCTCACCTTTACAAGATTGGTTGGCTCAATCATGAGTTACATCAATTCCAAAGCAGAGCAAATCTCTTCAACGATCCTTAGTAACAAACGCGTTGGCCAGTATCATCAAATTCTTCTCAATGTGGGAGCGGTAGTGAAACACTGCCGTCCTGGAAATTTTGTAGTTATGAGCGTCGGGGGAGAAAATTCATCGCTGATTTTGCGCAGAGCATTTGCAATATCGCGCACATCTGATCGCGGAGAATACGGTGGTACTTTGGAACTCATCGTCGCGCCGCATGGTTCTGGAAGCCGTTGGCTCTGTTCACAACCCGAAGGTGCCACCGTAGATTTAGTTGCACCTTTAGGCACACCTTTTGGAATACCCACCACTCCAGTGCAAGCGCTACTAATAGGAGGAGGGTACGGGTCAGCTCCGTTGTTTGGTCTTGCTGAAGTACTCAAATCACGTGGTTGCCGTGTCGACATGATTCTAGGAGCGAGTACATCAGCCAAGATATATGCCCCTTTGGAAGGTAAGCGATCTGTAAGTTCCCTCAAGATTTATACAGAAGATGGAAGTACTGGAATCATGGGCAAAGTTATAGACCCACTTGCGCAATTATGCGAACTCGGTGAAGTAGATGTTATTTATTCTTGTGGCCCCATGGGCATGCTTGCAGCGATCTCTACTATTGCTCAAACACATGAGGTGATCCATCAATGTGCAGTGGAGGAATCCATGGCCTGCGGTGTTGGTATTTGTATGACGTGCGTTCTTCCTGTTTTGAAAGATGATGGCACAATTTCCATGCTCCGCTCGTGTATCGATGGTCCTGTCATGGATGGCGCACGAGTTCAATGGGCAAGTGTAGGTCAAAGTTCATGACACAGGACTTTGATTTCTCAACCACGTTAGGTACTGCCTGGTTTCCGTCACCGCTTTTTACCGCTAGTGGTTGCGCAAGTTCTGGTCGCGAGTTATCGCAATTCTTCCCACTCAGTGACATCGGTGCTGTGGTGACCAAATCGATCATGCTTAAGGCTCGTACCGGAAGACCTACACCGCGTATGGCTGAAACCCCCAGCGGCATGTTGAATTCGATCGGTTTGCAAGGCCCTGGGATTGATCATTTTTTAGCCAATGATGTTCCGTGGCTGGTAGAAAATGGTGCACGAGTCATCGTTTCGATTGCAGGAGAAACGGTTGATGAATACGCCGTGTTAGCGAGGCGGTTGCGTTCTATTGGTGGTATTTCTGCTGTTGAAGTAAATATTTCATGTCCCAATGTGGAAAACCGCGGACAAGTTTTTGCTTGTGATCCACAAGCCTCTCGCGCTGTAATCGACGGCGTCCGCAGAACCCTCGGGGGCGATCTTCCAATCATCGCCAAACTTTCACCGGATGTGACAGATATTGCCAGCATTGCCAAAGCGGTTGTTGAAGCTGGAGCTGATGCTTTGGCTTTAATTAACACTTTGTTAGGAATGGTAATAAATACTGACACTATGCGGCCACATTTGGGTGGTAAAACTGGAGGACTTTCTGGTCCAGCCATTCGTCCAGTAGCGGTACGAGCGATTTATCAAGTACATGCTGCTCTACCGTCGGTACCAATATTGGGAATGGGCGGAGTGCGAAGCGGTAGGGATGCATTAGAAATGATCCTGGCTGGAGCCCAGGGAGTGTCGGTCGGAACGGCGAGTTTCTCGAATCCGAGCGCGGTCCTGATGATACAGAACGAACTTTTAGGATTACTGAAAGCAAAAGGGTTTGGGTCTTTGCATGAAGCCGTTGGGTTCGCACACCGTGATGAGCTGGCAGATGTCGAATAAAGCACCGATCATTCTTGCTGTAGACACTCCAGATATTGAATTAGCGCAGAAATGGATAGAAACTACATCAGACTTTATTGCGGGATATAAGTTGGGTCTTGAATTTTTCTTAGCTTTTGGGAGCGAAGGAGTCCGCAAACTACAAAGAAGTTCTGATGCATTCCTTTTCTTGGACCTTAAACTGCACGACATTCCCAACACTGTTTCGCACGCGATTTCTCAAGTTAAATCTCTCACTCCTCGGTTTTTGACTGTTCATGCAAGCGGTGGGCGTGCAATGATTGCAGCAGCGGTGGAGCAGGCACCTGATATCGAAATCACAGCAGTCACTGTTTTAACTTCGCTCACTCCAGAGGCACTTTCTGAAGTTGGTTTTAAGAAAGATCCATTAGAAAGCGCTGTCACTCTTGCACTCTTAGCCCAACATGCAGGGGCTCGGGCTATTGTGTGTTCACCCCTTGAAACACACGCTATCCGAGCAGCGGTTGGACCAGAAATTTCGATCATTACCCCTGGTATTCGTCGTGCTCATCAGGCAGGTGCTGATGATCAAAATCGTACGATGGGTCCCAAGCAAGCAGTACAAGCAGGCGCAACGTATCTGGTGATCGGACGTCCAATTACTGGCGCGTGGAGCCAGGGAGCCAAAGCCATGCGTGATGCGGCCGATGAGATCGCGCAGGAAGTGAGCTAACTCCTTGGCGGAAGGTAGATTGCTCACATGAAGCAGCCTCCAATCCTTACTGCCGAGGAACGCAGACTTGCCTTAGAGAAAGCAGCTGCCTCTCGCCGTTCCAGAGCGCTGGTGAAGAATCAAATAAAACAAGGGACGATCTCGATTCAAGAGGTCGTGGAACTCTCTCGTCAAGATTCAGCAATAGCTAAAATGCGCGTCAGCGAACTTTTGGAATCTATTCCAGGAGTTGGAAAAATTCGAGCTGTAGCGCTGATGGAACGGCTTGGGATTTCACAACCTCGCCGGATCCAAGGATTAGGGATGCGGCAACTGCAAAATTTGCTGCAAGAGTTCACAGCTTCTTCTCCCATAAGAGGAAGAGGTAAGTTGATTGTTTTATCTGGGCCCGGCGGAGTGGGTAAAAGTACTGTTGCTTCGCGATTGCGCGAAGTCAGTGATTTTTGGGTGAGTGTTTCGACTACGACAAGAGCCCCACGCATGAATGAAAAAGAGGGTGAGGATTATTTTTTTCTCTCCGAAAATGAATTTGATCTCAAAATCCAGAGAGATGAATTTTTGGAATGGGCTAATTTCGCTGGAGCAAAATACGGAACCCCTCGCCAAGGAGTTGAAAACGCCCTGAAAATGGGAAGAAATGTTCTTCTGGAAATCGAAGTTGATGGCGCAGCGCAGGTGAAGGCACATAGCCCAGAAGCGATATTGGTTTTCCTTCAGCCTCCCAGTTGGGAACATCTGGTCTCACGGCTAGAAGGAAGAGGTTCAGATAGTCCAGAAAGACGTAGTCAACGCTTAGAACTGGCCCAGAACGAGATGGCTGCAGCTAAAAACTTCGATTTAGTTCTCATAAATGATGAGGTCGAGAACGTGGTCGAGCGGCTGGTATCCTTAGCAACTCACTAAAGGCTTTTCTGGAGGCTACATGGACCGCTCAATGGACGGCATTACTAATCCACCTATCGATGAACTCTTAGATAAGAGTGGCTCCAAATACAGCCTCGTTCTCTATGCAGCTAAGCGTGCGCGCCAGATCAATGCTTACTATTCACAATTGGGTGAAGGTTTACTTGAGTACGTTGGACCACTTGTTGAAACACATGTGCACGAGAAGCCATTGTCGATCGCACTTCGTGAGATCAATGAAGGCTTGCTCACTATCGAGAATCTCGAACCAACCGCTTAATTTATTTCATTTACAACGATGTCTTCCTCTCGCCGAGAAGTTCTTTTAGGCGTCGGGGGAGGCATCGCTGCATATAAGGCATGTGATCTTCTCCGCAGACTGCAAGACAGTGGATATGTAGTGACGGTTGTTCCAACTCCAGCTGCGCTGAATTTCGTGGGAAGCGCCACCTGGGAGGCCCTTTCAGGAAGACCTGTCTACACCCAGGTGTGGGAAAACGTTCCTGCAGTTACACATATAAGTTATGCGCAGAACGCAGATTATGTGTTGATTGCTCCAGCAACCGCAGATTTGATTGCGCGCATAGTTCATGGCCGAGCCGATGATCTTTTAACTAATATAGTTTTAGCCAGTACAGCCCCGAAACTTATTGTTCCTGCAATGCATCCCCAAATGTGGAACAATTCAGCCACAATAGAAAACGTGAGAATTCTTAGGGAACGTGGTTTTGCAGTGATGGAACCTGAAACGGGTCGACTCACCGGTTCAGATTCGGGTCAAGGGCGCTTTCCAGAGACTGTCGCAATTGTGGAAAAGTTTGAAGAAGTTGTTGGCCGCAGCGCTGATTTATCTGGACGCACAGTCTTAGTAACAGCAGGAGGTACGCGCGAACCTATAGATCCAGTTCGTTTTATAGGAAATCGCTCATCAGGTATTCAAGGCTATGCAATTGCTCGTGCGGCGGCAGCACGTGGAGCTAAAGTTCAGTTAATTGCTGCCAACTCGCATGAAATTGCTATCCCGGGGGTTGAAATTACTCCGGTTGAGACAGCAGCACAGATGCATGATTTGCTTCTAGCTAAATTTCCCCACAGTGACATTTTAGTGATGACTGCAGCAGTTGCGGATGCGCGTCCTAAAGTGGTGAGTTCTACAAAAATTAAGAAATCTGAATTGGAAGAAATTCAGCTTTTAGCTAATCCAGATCTTCTGGCCTCTGTTGCTTTGTTGCGAAAATCTGGGCAAATAATCGTGGGTTTTGCAGCCGAGACTGAGAATTTGATTGCCAATGCTTCCAACAAGCTTCTAGCCAAAGGCTTAGATCTGATTTATGTCAATAATGTGAGTGACGGGGCTATTTTTGGAAGCGAACTAACACATGGACATTTTGTTGATAAGGATGGGGTCGAAAGTGAGGTTAGTGAGGTCACTAAGGACACGCTAGCTCATGAATTACTCGATAAGGCTGTTTATCGGTTAGGTTTGCCCAATGTCTAAGCGCTTATTTACTTCAGAGTCAGTAACAGAAGGTCATCCTGACAAGATCGCTGATCAGATTTCAGATGCGATATTGGATAGTTTGATTTCCCAAGATAAAGCCAGTCGAGTTGCGGTAGAAACTTTGATTACGACCGGGCAAGTGCATGTTGCGGGTGAAGTTACCACCGAAGGTTATGCCGATGTAATGGGTATTGTGCGAGACACAGTTCTCAATATTGGTTATGACTCTTCGACAAAAGGATTTGACGGCAACACGTGTGGAGTTTCAATTTCTGTTGGGCAACAATCTCAGGATATCGCTCAAGGCGTTAATGATGCCTACGAAAACCGAGTGGCTTCCTCCGTTGATCCATTGGATTTACAAGGCGCGGGAGATCAAGGATTGATGTTTGGATATGCCTGCGATGACACTAAAGAATTGATGCCTTTACCGATTTCGTTAGCGCATAAATTGGCGCAGCAATTATCTTTGGTGCGAAAAAATGGGAAGTTGCCATACCTACGTCCAGACGGGAAAACACAGGTCACGATCGAATACGACGGAGATCGAGCAGTTGCTTTGAACACTGTTGTGATTTCTAGCCAACATGCTGAAGAAGTAGACGTTGTTAAAACAATGACGCCAGAGATAATCCGTGAGGTGATTGATCCGATTCTCGCAGCGATTGATTTACCACGTAAAGATTTGAAAATTCTTATCAACCCTACTGGTCGTTTCGTTATTGGCGGCCCAATGGGTGATGCTGGGCTCACAGGTCGTAAAATTATTGTTGACACATATGGTGGAATGGCTCGACATGGCGGTGGCGCATTTAGCGGTAAAGATCCATCTAAAGTAGATCGTTCAGCGGCTTACGCCATGCGATGGGTCGCAAAGAACGTCGTTGCGGCAGGGTGGGCTCGGCGTTGCGAAGTGCAGGTTGCCTATGCCATCGGTAAAGCCCAGCCGGTAGGTTTGTTTGTGGAAACTTTCGGAACCGAAACGATTTCCGTGTCGAAAATTCAAGATGCGGTTCTGGCTACTTTTGATTTACGACCTGCAGCAATCATCCGAGATCTGAATCTTCTGCGGCCAATCTATTCATTGACTAGTGCTTATGGCCACTTCGGACGCGAACTTCCTGAATTTACCTGGGAAGCAACAAATCGCGTAGATGCATTACGCGCGGCCGCATCTTAGAGATGATCGAGCGTGGCTAATCCACGCCCGCTGAAACTGCGTGCGCAAGTTGGTCCTGCACCAGCTCTAGCAATTTCTACACATCTACCTGTAGCTCGAGTTTGGGTGGATACAGGTGCATTCCATTTAGATACGCCATTTGATTATTGGGTACCACAAAGTTTCGATCAATCGGCACAACTGGGTGTACGGGTTCACGTTCCATTTGGCAATTCATCACGAGAAGGAATAATTCTTGAACGCTTGCCAAGTGCGCCAAATGTTGCTGGCCTCAAGAGCATTACGCAAATACTCTCTCCACATCCAGTTGCTACTCAAGAATCGTTGAACCTTGTTGCAGCGGTTGCCAAAAGATGGGCGGGCTCACCATTTGATGTTTTGCGTAGTGCGATTCCACCTAGGGTTGCTTCGGCGGAAAAGGATCTCTACGGTACTTCAGAAGTTAATTTCAGTTGGAACTTTACAATTACAGCACCCAAGGAGTTGCGAAGTAGTCAGGTACGTGCATTTTGGTCTTTGCCTCCTTATATCCGACAGGAGGTTGCACTCAGTGAGCTGGCTTTGTCTCGGAGTCAGTTAGGTCAAGTGTTGGTCATTTTGCCTGACGAAAAGAGTTTGCAACGGATGATGGAATCTTTACTCGAAATAGTCCCGGTAAGTTATCTTGCGCGTTTGGATGGGCACAATTCGCGATCTGAGCGTTATCGTGATTTTTTACGAATGACGAAAGGGTTCGCGCGTATAGGTTTAGGACTGCGTGGGTCCATTTTTACGCCGTTATCTGAAGGCGCCACCATCATTATTTCAGAAGAGAATTCTTCACACCTTTTTGAACCGCGTTCTCCAGGGTGGAATGTGAGGGATGTTGCCGTGATGCGATCAGGACAATCTGCGATGAATCTTATTTTTGTAGGCTACAGCCCATCTTTGGACCTTAGTCGATTGATTGACCGCGGCTGGCTTTCTCTGATTCTTTCGAATCGCGCAATGAAGGTTAAGGCAACTCCACAACAACGAGGCGAATTGCTTAGTTCCCAGGCTTTTAGTGTTGTTCGAAAAGCTCTGAAGACGGGTTCTGTGTTATTTCTGGTTCCTTCCAAGGGATATGGAAACGCTGTGCTTTGTGCACTATGTAAAAACGTGGCCGTGTGTCATTGTGGTGGTCGTCTTATGCAATCTGGTGCCTCACTGCCACCTAAGTGTGTCGTATGCGCTGATGAGTTTCCGGATTGGCGATGTCATGAATGTCAAGGATCGAGAATCTATATTGCATCGCGTGGAATTGATCGTTTTACTGAAGAAATCGGACGATCTTTTTCCGGGCACGCAGTTGTGAATTCATCCGGGGATCACATCATACAAATTGTTCCAGAAGCAGCATCTTTGGTTGTGGCGACTATGGGAGCTCAGCCGCCGGTTGAAGGTGGATATTCCGCGGTAATTGTTACCGAAGGTTTGCGCTTTTTTGGACATAGCGATTTGCGTTCAACAGAAAGAGTGCGGGATCAAATCTTCTCTGCATGCTCGTTAGTGTCTACCCACGGTGAAATTTTCTTGATGATTGATGATACACATCCCATAGTGAACGCCTTAACTAGATGGAACCCTGCGACAATGATTCGTCGCGAACTTGCAGAACGTGAGGAAATCCAACTGCCCCCGTACAGACGATTTATTGCTATCGAGTTGGAGAATAAGGAAATCATGGCTGTGCATGATGGCCTTATTCAGGCCCAAAAAGATGAACGAATTTCTGCGAACGCACGGCTAAGCACCCCCCGGGAAATTGCGAAAGGAAGATCACAAATGACGATATCGATTCCTTTGGAAGATGGTGAAAGTTGCGTCTCTTTTTTGCACGAGCTACAACGCAGGCGCGGTATTTCGCGTAAAGACCTGATGATCATGCGAGTAGATCCGTATTCGCTTTTCTAGTTGATAGAGTAAGCACATGCCGATTCAGCCCATACGACTTTTCGGGGATCCAGTTTTGCTGACCCCTTCAAACGAAGTTGTGGACTTTGATAAAGAATTACGCGTTCTAGTGGCAGACCTTATTGAAACGATGCACGATGCTCCGGGTGCTGGTTTGGCGGCCCCACAGATAGGCGTCCCGTTAAGAGTTTTCGTCTGGGATATTGATGATGCATTAGGTCATTTAATTAATCCGACCTTAGACCTGAGTGATGATATGCAGGAAGGAGAAGAGGGGTGCTTATCATTTCCAGATTTATCTTATTCCACGCCGCGTTCGATGCGCGTGGTTGCCAAAGGTTGGAATATGTTCGGTGAACCGGTGAATATTGAAGGCAGTGAATTACTGGCACGGGCTTTACAGCACGAAACCGATCATCTCAACGGGGTGCTTTTTATTGACCGACTTTCGCCAGAGAACAGAAAACTAGCCATGAAGGAAATTCGCCAGTCGCAATGGTTTGGTCTAGCTCAGGATTCTGGTACAGAACCAATCGTTAAGCTCTCCCCGCACAATACTTTCGGTATAGGTCTTTAGTGCGTATAGCTGTTGCAGGAACTCCGAGAGTTGCCCTTCCTGTATTGGATTGGCTATTACGCAGTGAACATGAAATGGTGCTAGTTATTTCTCAGCCTGATCGAAAATCTGGACGCGGACAAAGCGCAAGTGCCTCTCCAGTGAAGCAATGGGCGCTAGATCACAACATCTCCTGTGTTACACCGGAGCACTCCGCAGAACTTGCACCGCTCTTGTCTGATATCGATTGTGTTGTCACGGTAGCGTATGGGGTTCTTCTGCCTCTAAATATTCTCAATATACCTACTCATGGTTTTGTAAATGTTCATTTTTCCTTGTTACCTCAATGGAGGGGAGCAGCTCCTGTACAACGAGGGATACTTCATGGGGATACGAAAACTGGTGTTACTGTTTTCAAATTGGAAGCTGGCATGGATACTGGTCCTATCTATGCACAGCAAGAGATGTCGATACTTGAAAATGAAACTTCGGGCGATCTTCTTGATCGTTTAGCATCAAAGGCAACAACCGTTCTGGGGCAAGCCTTACAGATGATTGAAGCTGGCGATCCACCCATTCCACAAAGTTCTTTTGGAATAAGTTATGCGCCTAAATTCTCCAAGACAGAAGCAGCGATCCATTGGACCGATAGTGCAGAACGAATACACGCAACTGTGAGGGCATTTACTCCTGAACCAGGTGCTTGGAGTACGTGGCGAGATGTTTCGATCGGAATAAATGAGTGTCAAGTTTTCGCAGGCGAATTGCAATTAGAACCCGGTGAATTGGTTATGCATGCTGGAAAGGTATTGGTTGGATGTTCCAGTAGTTGCCTCGAAGTTATCCGCGTAACTCCGTCTGGTAAACGCACGATGAATGCTAGTGAGTGGTTCAATGGAGCACGCTGGCAACCTGGTGATCGTTTTGAATGAAAGGGCCACAGGAAGCGCAAAAGCGGGAGCGAAAAGTTTCCGTAAAGCACGGCCCGAAGCCTCGCGGGTTCTGGCGTATGAAGTTCTTCAAGAAGTAAATCGCGCAGGTGCCTTTTCTAACCTGCTCTTGCCCAAACGACTGAGTGAGAGTGCCTTAGACGCACGAGATAGGGGTTTTGCTACTGAATTAGTGTATGGAACTTTGCGTATGCAGGGTTTGTATGACTGGATTCTTGCACAAGTGAGTGATCGTCCCTGGTCGGAAGTTGAAACAGGGATTGTGGACGTATCTCGGCTCGGATTACATCAACTTTTTAGCATGCGCGTACCAGATCATGCGGCTGTGAGTTCCACGGTAGAAGTAGCACGACAAGTCGTAGGTGATTCAAAAGCAAGCTATGTCAATGCACTCTTGCGCAAAGTGAGTACTAAATCGCTATCTCAATGGCTAGAACCCTTACTGACCATTGCAGATCCGGTAGAGCGCTTGGCAATCAAATACTCGCATCCAGAATGGATTGTCTCCGCGTACTTTGATTTGTTGCGAAACGAGGATGAAGTAGAACTCGTTCTTGAAGCCAACAATCTCCCAGCCTCGCCAACATTAGTTTCTTGGCCCGGGAGATCCACAGTGCAGGATCTACTCGACCTTGGTGGCGAGGCGACAAAGTATTCACCCTACGGCGCCAGCTCTATGGAAATACCCAGTGAAATTTCCTTGATCAGGTCGCGTATGGCTGGAGTGCAAGATGAAGGTTCGCAGATTGTCGCGACTGTGTTTTCTAAAAGTGCGCAAGAAAAGAAAAACTGGCTCGATCTATGTGCTGGCCCGGGCGGCAAAGCCGCTTTGCTATCGAGTATTGCAGCTGAATTAGGCGCCCATTTCAGCACGAATGAGGTTTCGCAAGTGAGAGCGGATTTAGTGAAACAAGTTGTTGTAGAAACTGAGCTCTGGGTGGGGGATGGTCGTACCTTCGCCGAACATGGTCTTTTCTATGATGCAATCATTGCAGATGTTCCTTGCACTGGCATAGGGGCACTTCGCCGGCGACCAGAGGTGCGATGGCGACGTAAAGCATCAGATCTATCCGAATTGATTACTTTGCAAAGTGCTTTGCTCGATAGCGCGATAGAGGTTTGTGAGATCAATGGCGTGATCGCTTATGTGACCTGCTCGCCGCATATGGCTGAGACTAAAGTGCAGGTTGCTTCTGCTCTGAAACGACATCCAGAAATCGTGCAGATGCCTGTGAATTCCTTTCTTCCCCCTGGGCTAGATGATGCGATTGTTAATGGGTGCATGCAGTTGTGGACTCATAAGCATGGGACAGACGCTATGTTTTTGGCATTATTCCAGAAAATTGCATAGCCAATAAGATAAAGTCGGCGTCATGTCACGCGATATACGTATTACTCCCAGCATATTGAATGCCGATTTTTCTGATTTGTCGGCAGAGATTCAACGAATCTCGGAAGTTTCAGACCTTGTGCATCTGGATATTATGGATAATCTTTTTGTTCCGAACTTCACCTTCGATTTTGCAACTGCTTCCAAAATTGTTAGCCAGAGCACCCTTCCCGTGGATGCTCATCTGATGGTTAATGATGCGGATCGAATCGGACCTCAGTATGCCGAGATTGGCTGTGCAAGCGTTACGATCCACGCAGAGGCAACTCAAAATATCGCAAGCACGCTTAAAACTCTCCGAAGTTTGGGTGCTCGTGCTGGGTTGGCGCTCAAACCTGGAACTGAGATTGCTCAGTATGCCCAACATATCGATTTAGTTGACATGTTTTTGATCATGACAGTGGAACCCGGTTTCGGAGGGCAGTCTTTCATGAATGAAATGTTGCCGAAGATTTCTCATATGCGAAAAATGATCGGTGATCGTCCCATCTGGTTGCAAGTGGATGGCGGAATTAGCGTAGAAACAATAGAGCGTGCCACACAAGCTGGCGCAGATACCTTTGTTGCAGGCAGTGCGGTCTTTGGCGCCCAAGACCCAGCGGCCATGGTTGCTTCCTTGCGCGCATTGGCAGTTTCTGTGGCAGACTGAACACGTTGTTCCGGGGGTCGGTGCAAATCCGAACCGGCGGTTATAGTCCGCGACCCGACCACATCCAGTGGTCGGTTGATGAGGTGAAATTCCACAACCGACAGTCACAGTCTGGATAAAGGGACACAACGCAAGATGGGCTTTGGCCTAGCTTGCTTTGAGTGCTTTGCCCCCCTTTTTGCATTTCTAGGAAAGGGAGAAAATGTCAGTTATCAATTGGTTACTTAATGAACAAATCCACTTTGGTTCCAAAGCCATTTATTGGCGTGAAATCATTGGAGGTACTTTTGGTTTATCTAGCGCAGTATTGGGAATGCGTCGTTTGGTAAGTGCATGGCCGATAGGAATCATTGGCGATGGTCTTTTGTTTACGGTTTTTCTCGGTGCGGTGTTTAACACCGATACAAACACTGCTAATTTCTATGGCCAAGCCGGACGTAACCTTTTATTGATTATGGTCAGCATTTATGGATGGATTAAATGGGCACAACTGCGTTCATCGGATAGCACGCAACCAGCCGTTCGTCCAAGGTGGACCACGTCGCGGGAGAAGTTTCTATTAATTCCCGCGGTTGCGCTCTTCTACATGGGATCTTTCTATATTTTTAAAGCACTGGGTGAATCCGGCGCATGGCTACGAGTAGATACGTGGATTTTTACAGGTACAGCTTTAGCTACCTACGGAATGAGTCGCGGTTTCGTGGAATTCTGGTTGGTATGGATAGCGGTAGATGCAGTCGGTGTTCCATTTGCATTCGTCAATGGGTATTACCCAACCGGCACTTTGTACGCGATTTATCTGCCTTTTGTCATATGGGGATTCATTTCTTGGCTGCGTATCAGCAAGACTGACTCATCAACGATTAAATAGGTCGACCTGCTGTGCTGGTTTCGGTCTAAAGTGCCCTCATGAAGAATTTTGATCAGTTATGGGCACAACTAGAGGAGACGGCTCGGCTGCGCCCACCAGGTTCCAGAACTGTTGCCTCCCTCGATGCCGGAGTTCATGAAATCGGGAAAAAGGTTCTAGAGGAAGCCGGAGAAGTATGGATGGCATCTGAACATGAAAGCGATGAAGCCCTGGCGACAGAAATCAGTCAACTGTTGTATCACGTGCAAGTACTTATGCTCGCTCGCGGGATCTCCTGCACCGATGTTTACCGTTATCTGTAGGCAAAGATGCTGAAAATCGCCGTTCCAAATAAGGGCTCACTTGCTGAAAGCTCAGTGCAAGTACTGCGTGAAGCTGGTTATCGCCAACGCAGTGATACGCGTGATTTAGTTCTGATTGATCCAGCAAACGACGTTGAATTCTATTATTTGCGACCACGGGATATTGCTTTGTACGTGGGATCGGGCGAACTAGAAGCTGGCATCACTGGTCGTGATCTGTTAGTTGATTCAGGAGCGAACGCGACTGAAATAATGGAATTAGATTTTGGTAAATCCAGCTTTCGATTCGCTGGTCCGCACACCAAAGAATACGCGCTCAAAGATATTGAGGGTAAACGTATCGCAACAGCGTATCCAGGAATCGTGCAGGAGTATCTGCGCAATTGTGGCATCTCGGCGTCGGTGGTTCGATTAGATGGCGCGGTAGAAAGTAGTGTTCGTCTTGGCGTCGCTGACGTAATTGCAGATGTGGTGAGTACCGGAAATACTTTGCGCCAGGCTGGATTGAAAGTTTTTGGCGAGGAAATCTTAACCAGTGAAGCTATTCTGGTTGCAAGAAAAGACGTTGCCCTTCCTCTAGGTCTTGATACCTTGGTTCGCAGGCTGCAGGGTGTTGTGATAGCCCGACAATATGTTCTTCTTGATTACGACGCTCCTGAATCTTTAGTAGAGAAAGCTTGCGCTATTACGCCGGGACTCGAATCGCCGACGATTTCGCCGTTGCAAAAAGCAGGGTGGGTAGCGATACGGGTTATGGTGTTACGCAAAGATACAAATCAGTTAATGGATGAGTTGTGGGCCATAGGAGCTCGAGGCATTCTGGTAACTGATATTCACGCGTGCAGGCTTTGACCGTCCGCTTCTTCAATATCTTCACGCGCGATTCCCATTAAATATAGAACTGAGTCAAGATAGGGATGCGTCACTGAACTATCAGCAGCGGCCTGAACTACTGGTTTGGCATTGAAAGCGATCCCTAACCCCGCGGCGGCAATCATGTCCAAATCATTTGCTCCATCGCCTATGGCGATGGTTTGTGCCATTTGAACTCCAATTTTTGTGGCAACTTCTTGGAGCATGCGCGCTTTCGCGGCGCGATCAATGATGGGACCAATCAATTCTCCGGTGAGTTTACCTTCGGCTATCTCTAAACTATTTGCCGCATAATATTCAATCCCCAACTCTTTCATGATGGGCTCGATCACTTCGATGAAACCCCCTGAAACGACTCCGACAGTATGACCTAATCTGGCTAGGGTTCTTAGCAAGGTTCGGGCCCCTGGCGTCAACACGATTTCTGTTCTAACCAGTTCCAAAACACTTGCATCTAATCCTTTAAGTAAAAGTACACGCGCACGTAGCGCTTTTTCGAAATCCATTTCACCCCGCATTGCTGCCTGGGTAATGATCTTCACTTCTTCTTCGACGCCAGCTTTTTGAGCAAGTAGTTCAATAACTTCTTGTTGAATGAGAGTGGAATCCATATCCATTAAAACTAGTTTTTTTGCCCAACGCATTAAACCACCCGGCTGTACTGCTATATCCAAGCGATTACTCCCACTTATAGAAGCCAAAGCTGCTTGTGCGATATTTTGTGCAACACCAGATACAACAAATTCGATAGCAGTTAATGGGTAGGAAGCGGTTCTGAAAATACGTTCGATATTGCCACCATGCTCAGCGAGTGCACCAGCAATTGCTGAAAGGGCGGCTGGTTTGAAATCCGAACTCATAGCCACCACGTGCAAAAGACTTGTTTTTGCAGCAATAGAAACGGTTGGTTCTTGGGAAAAAGAGGTTGCTATATCAACACCTAGAGATAGTGCGCATTTTTCAAGGTCTGCCTCTATTGCAGATGCATGTGCCTTATTTAAGGAAATCATGACGGTAAGAATCACCCGTTCTCGAATCACTACCTGTTCTACATCCAAAACTGTGACCGCGAAAGGAGCGAGAGTTGAGAAAAGTGCTTCTGTAATTCCAGGGGTATCGATGCCAGAAAGCAGAATTAACCCCGTGTAGGGAAGATCACCCTTGGTAGATTGATTGGACACTGGTGCAGGCTACCCTGAATGACGTCTATGGCGGGTTCTAGGCAGTATCTTTTGCCTTACTTATGACTGGGAGAAAAGTACTTAGCGTTGAAAACGTGACGGTCAATCGAGGATCGCGCACGATTTTAGGACCCATTAATTTCTCCGTAAAAGAAGGCGAACGGTGGGTAATTCTTGGGCCCAATGGGGCCGGTAAATCTACATTGCTCAAACTTTTGGCGGCCATGAGTTTTCCTTCTGATGGCTCTGTTGAAATATTGGGTGAGAGTATGGGCAAAGTTGATGTGTTTGAGTTGCGTCCGAGAATAGGTTTTTGCAGTTCGTTGCTGGCTGAGAATATTCCAGAAGATGAATTGGTGCGAGATGTTGTGCTTACCGCGGCTTACGCGGTATTGGGCAGATGGAATGAAAGTTATGACCTCTGGGATGAATCTCGGGCAGTGGCGTTACTCACGACCTTTGGCGTGCGAGATTTAGGCGACAGGCTTTTCTCAAGTTTAAGTGAAGGGGAACGCAAAAGAGTACAAATTTGCCGAGCGCTGATGGCCGATCCAGAAGTGTTATTGCTAGATGAACCGGCAGCTGGTTTAGATTTGGGCGGTCGTGAGGATATTTTGAGACGGTTTGCAGAATTCTCTGCTGATGTTCATGCACCCGTGACTATCTTAATTACTCACCATATAGAAGAAATTCCAGTGGGAACAACCCATGCCTTGCTTTTAAAGGACGGCGTGGTCGCGGTCTCTGGTCCGGTCAATGAGGTGATTACCAGCGAACACATAAGCGCGGTATTCGGACTATCCATTAACGTAGCTAAAGAAGGTGAAAGATTTTTTGCTCGCGCTGTGTCGTGAAATGCTGGATATTGTATGCATAGCGTGCAAGGAAAAACGCGGGGAACATATTGTTCCCCGCGTTTTTTTTAGATCTTTTTCCTATGCGAACCAGGTTGTAAGTGGTGAAGATAGGAAATACACGACGAACAGAACTGACACCAGGATCAACAAAGGATGTAGCTCTTTGCGGCGACCTTGCACCAATCGAATCAGAACATGAGTGATGAAACCTGCGCCTATACCTACTGAAATGTTGTAGGTAAATGGCATCAAGATGATCGTCAGGAACGCGGGAATTGCAATTCCTAGATCGTCCCAATCGATGGATTTGATTTGAGTCATCATCAGGAACCCAACGACAATGAGTGCAGGTGTCGCGGCTTCATAAGGAATCACAGCGACTAGGGGAGCAAGGAAAGTTGTCAAAAGGAAACAGATTCCAGTAACAACTGAAGCAAGTCCAGTGCGGGCACCTTCGCCAACTCCTGCAGCCGATTCAATGTAGGAAGTATTGGATGAAATACCAGCAGCTCCTCCTGCGGCAGCAGCCACAGAATCTACGATAAGAATTTTGTTAATGTTAGGAACATTGCCTTCTTTATCGGCCAAGCCAGCTTCATAACCAATCGCAGTGACTGTTCCGACGGTATCAAAAAAGTCAGAAAGTAAGAGCGTAAAGAGGAGCAATATAGCTGCAATAATTGTGACGTTGCTTAAACCAAATGCACCGAACAGGTCGAACTGTCCAGTGAATTTGAATTTTGGGGTAGCAACAATAGGTGAAGGAATATTTGGAACATTGAGTCCCCATCCACCATCCACAATTGTTGGGGGATTAGCAGGACCATTGTCGGTGAAACCCTTTGCGATGTGATAAGCCTTTTGGATAACGATGGCAAAGACAGTTGCGCCTGTAATACCTATTAGAATGGCGCCTTTGACGTGGCGAACCATCAAAACGATGATTAGCAATAAACCAAGAACGAATACTACTGATGGCCAGCCGACAAGATTTCCGTTGACGCCAAGACCAACTGGAACAGGCCCTGTTAAAGTCTTGCGAACGAAACCAGCATCCACCAGACCGATCAGGGCGATGAATAATCCAATTCCAACTGAAATTGCAATTTTTAATTGTGGTGGGACAGCTTTAAAGACTGCAACACGAAAGCCGGTCAATACTAAAACCAGAATGATGAGACCTTCTAGGACTATCAAACCCATCGCAGCTGCCCAACTCATTTTTGACGCAATTCCAACAGCAACGAATGTATTGAGCCCAAGACCTGTTGCCAAGGCAAGGGGATAGTTAGCAAAAGCGCCCATCAAGAGTGTCAGTACTCCGGCCACAAGTGCTGTGGTAGCTGCCACCATCGTTGGTTCTGGATGATCGCCACCGAAAAGGTATTTGCCGTTGGCATCAGCCGAATATGCCAAGATAATCGGATTGAGTGCAACGATGTAGGCCATCGTAAAGAACGTGACAATGCCGCCACGAATTTCACGGCCGACCGTAGAGCCCCTTTGAGATATTTTGAAATAACTATCGAGCATGGTTAACCCTTCTGATTTTGTTATCGGGGGTGTTTGCGACCCCGTGTGAAATTACGGCTCACAGACCGGGGGAGGTGAGAAGACGCTATCTCGCAGGTTTTGTTACCGATGGGTAAGGCGAGCCATAATTCCAAAAGAAATGGCAACACTTTGACCGATAAAGGCAGCAAATAACGCTGTTCCTAGCCCCACGGTGCCCCCTAAAAGGGCTCCAATGGTCAATACAAGTGCTTCGTTAATTAGGCGCACGCGGCCCACCCGAATGCCAGTTCGTTGGTGAATACCGGTCATGAGTCCATCTCTAGGACCAGGCCCTAAACCGCACGTGATGTAAATGCTCGATGCGATACCCACCAGAGCAACACCTAAAATTGCGAAGATCAAACCGCCCACGAAAGTTTTTTGCGCAGGAAATCTATCCACTCCAAGTTGTAGGGCAATTGCGATGACGACGATATTGGAAATAGTGCCAAATCCTGGTCGTTCTTTGAGGGGAATCCACAACAGTAGAACAAAGCAACTGATAACAAATGATGACCAGCCTAGGGACATATTAGTTTTCAAAGAAACTCCTTGAGCAAATACAGTCCACGGTGAGTTTCCTAAATGTGACTGAACCAAAAGAGCTTCACCGAATCCGAACAGGGCCAGTCCAGAAATCAGGATAAGAACTCGCGAAAAACTCACATCCCATCGGTGCATACCATGCCAAGGGGTGATAGGTACAGTCCGATGTGGTCGTAGCCACTGTGCCATTGCGGCCGTAAAAGGTGCTCGAGGAGGTTGTGATGCAGAGGATTCAGATGACGGTGTTGACATTGTCAGAGGCTACAACAGTAATTGCCTTTTTTCTGTTTTCTCATCCGATAGGATTGTTCTTCTATGGAGATTTCTTATCTGCAAGGTATTTTCACTGGTTTTATCCAGGGCGTGACAGAACTTTTTCCAGTGTCGAGTTTGGGACATGCGGTGCTAGTCCCTGCTTGGATAGGAGGCAGTTGGAGTGAATTCACTACCAACCCAAACTCTCCTTATCTGACCGTGACGATTGCGCTGCATTTTGCCAGTGCGTTAGCTTTGTTTTGGGTTTTCCGGTATCGATGGATCGGTTTGATCGGTGCTGGCCTCACCAGTGTGTCGCCATTTCGTCGTAAATCCACTTTGGAGAGTCGTGTGTTTTGGCGCATAGTAATAGCAACAATTCCCGTTGCTGTGCTCGGATATATTTTTGAGAAAAGCTTACGTGAAATGTTTTCTAAGCCCATTTTCTCTGCCTGTTTTCTTTTCCTCAACGGCCTACTACTCATCGTGGCTGAACGTAAATCTAAATCGGTTGCAAATGCATCTTCAGTGGAAACGGAAGATCGAGAGATTGAAGGAAAAGTATCTATTCCGATCTCCTTCTCTATTGGGCTAGCCCAATCATTGGCACTCCTGGCGGGTATTAGTCGTTTTGGAATTTCAATGAGTGCGGGTTTGATGCGCGGGTTATCTCATCGCACCGCTTCGGATTTTGCATTTTTACTTGCTCTACCGGTCATTTTGGGTGCTTCAATCCTGAAGTTACCTGAACTTTTCACCGCAAAGAATTCCCATCTGGCAGGCCCAATTTTGGCTGGTTCGCTCACCTCCTTCATGTGTACCTACGCTTCGGTAACTTTTTTGATTCGTTGGTTTAAAACCCGCACTCTCTATCCCTTTGCAATTTATTGCTTATGCGTGGGACTAATTTCTGTTATCAGGTTTGCTTAAATGTTTCTTGGAATCGGAACCGTAATCAATATCGTGGCAATAATTTTTGGCGCATCAATCGGAGTAGGCGTTGGCTCTAAGATGCCAGAGAGAACGAGATCCCTGTTAACTGATGTTTTAGGGCTGACGACGCTTTTAGGAGCCGCACTAGCTCTTAAGGCTCTGTGGTCGAGTCGTTATCTTGATTCGCTACCTGATGGCTGGGCCCTACTCACG